>NZ_JBTNDT010000003.1:0-474858 GCF_054510855.1 Arthrobacter rhamnosi
CAGCGGGGCGTTGACCGAGCTTGTCAGAGTACTCGGCGAGGGTCTCCCGGCCCCACTCCAGGTTCACGCCCATCAGCGTGCCAGCTTCCGGAGCGAGGTTCCGGCCGTCGATGGGATCACAGGGAACAGCCCTGGGATTGATATTGCACGCGGTGAGGGACAGCACAACAAGCGCCATGACCAGGCGCGCAAGGTTTGAGACCACGACCCCAACCTACCGTCGCTGGTCCATGAACCACTGCATCCGATGTCCTGCCGTGATCCTCGCGAGTGCCCTCGTCCAGGTGCCCGCCTAGGTGTGCAGTCAAGGCGGTTACCCGTCAGGATGACGACACGTGCCGGTTTGGTCGCAGTAGCGGCTGGGTCCATATGGTGTGGATTGCCCCCGTTCCCGGGTTGGCAGTGATCCGTGACATCGTGTGAGTGTCGGCGCGATTCCCTTTGGGCCCCTGGATGCCCTGGAGAATGGATGCTCCGCGGTCAGCACGAAAGTTTTTTCTCCGCGTCCGGTTCGGACTGTCTGGCCGGGAGGAAGGACCGCAGCGGTGACTTGGAGAGGTGACCTGACGTGCGCGGACGGGCGCGGAGGATTCAGGTCGAGAGTCGTTTCAGGGCTAGTAGCTTCCTGAAGCCCCGCCGCCGCTGAAGCTCCCGCCTCCGTTGAATGAAGAACCGGACGCTGTCCCGCTGCTACTGCCGGAGTAGAGGGCCGGGTTGGATATATAGAGGGGTAGCCAGAGGGACGGGTTGGTAACGGCGTCGTCCTTGCGGTGGTGGTACCGGTACTTCCGGTAGGCCTCGCGCTGCTCCTCCGTGAGGCGGAGGTCCGGGTTCTTTTCCTCTGCCGCCCGAATTTCCTCGTCGGCCATGCGCCCACGCCGGCGCCTGTCCCGTGCGAGGGACCCAACGATCAACCCGACGGCCACGGCCAACGTTGCGAGAACACCAGCAAGGAGCAGCCAGTTGAACGCTTCCTCGGACGGCTCCTGTCCGTCGGCGTACAGGTAGATCTGATCGACCGCCTCCAGGAGTCCTTCTGCGTAGCGTTCCTCGGCGAACGCCGGTTCAAGGACGTCCTCGAGCACGTCTTCCGCTTCATCATCGGAGAACGCGTCTCTCACGCCGTCGGCGGTCTCAATGCGCAGTTCCCGCTCGGCAGTATCCGCGACCACGAGCACGCCGTTGTCGTCGCCCTTGTCACCGACCCCCCATTCACCTGCGACGTTTCGGGCGAAGTCCTCGAGGGATCCGTCGGCATTCTTGATTGTCAACACGGCGATCCTGGCCGTGTTTGTGCCGGCGTTCCGCTCATCGATGAGCGCGTTCAGTTGCCGTTCCTGCTGATTGTCGAGCACATCGGCGGCGTCCAGCACATTCCCTTCCGCCGGCGGTGCAGGCGAAACCGTCGATCCCGAGGAATCCCCGCAGCCGGATAGACACAAAAGCAGCAGCAGCACCATCGCCCCGATGGTGCCCCACCCGTGTTTTCTCGCTGATCTTCCTGTCGTCATCGCGCGCCCCCGACCGTCGTACGTCCTGCCCGTTCCATCGTTCCAGCTCCCAGCACGGTCGGCATCCGCCGGAAGGACGAGACAGCCTTGCCGTACTTCAGGTGAATCACCGCCCTGTTGCACCGGTCGGTGTCACCAGCGGTGGAAGTCCATGGAGAGGAGGAAAGCCATCACGACGGGTCGGGATAACGAGCGGCCACGAACTCGACTGCTTCGCGCACCCGCAACGTAAATGGTCGGACGTGGCCGGCAGCGTGGTCCCGAGCCGCAGACTTGAAGGGGATCCGAGAGGGCTACGCCCGAGTAGCTGTGTGGGTCCCGCATCGGGGTGCCGCAACGCGGTGAGCAGGCTGATCAGCGTGGACTTGCCGGCACCCTTCGGGCCGGCGAGTCCGACTGCTTCACCAGCGACGATGTCGAGGGAAACCCCGTCGAGGGCCTTGACCCTATCGGATGGCTTGGTCACGTTGCATGCTGTAGCCAAGATGACCGGTGGTGTTGAGTGGGACCGGTGGCGCACATGAGATCCCTGTCCGCGCCCGAGGTGTTCTAGGCGTCGCCGTCGAGCAGGCGGCGAAGGGCCGTGCGGTAGGCGTTGTAGGCTGCCCGGCCCGCCGGGGTGATGGAGACATAGGTAGCGGGGGAGCGTCCCTCGATCACCTTTGTGAGTTCGGCATAGCCCGCGTCCTCCAGCTTGCGCAGGTGCGTGGACAGATTCCCTGCGGTCATGCCCAGAATCTTCTGCAGCTTCGTGAATGCGATCCGGTCGCGTTCTCCCACCTCGTTGAGGGTGGCAATTGCACGCAGGCGGGACTCCGCGTGGATGACGGGGTCGAGTTCCGCCATGTCAGCGCACCTGCCTGCGGCGTCGTACGTACTCGAGGACGGCGCCGACAAGGAATCCACCCGAACCGAAGACAAAGAAGACGGTGACGAAGTGCTCTGGTCCGCTGATGATCGCGATGACGTCCACCACGAGGAACCAGATGCCCAAGATGGCCTGGGTCCGATCGTTGAAGGTCGTACCACCGGTGATGTAGAGAAGTCCGACGATCAGCACGGCGATCGAGTTGATGACCAGGCCCACGAGCCAGTAGTCACCGATGGCGTCGGCAATTAGCCCGGACAATATGCCCAGGACCAGGAAGCCCAGCGCCCAGGCAGAGCCATACATGGCGCCAATGAAGGAGGAGTGCCCCCTGATGCCATGACTCTGACGTGCCGCCATGATCAGTGTCACGAGCGCCCCTGCGAGGATGCACAGCCCCAACACGAGCAAGGCGGGCCCGCGGTCGATGGGCAGCCAACCGAAGCGGGAGCCGTGCAAGGCCCCGTACCCCAGCAGCCAGGCGAGTCCCCACACGAGATACAGCACGACTTCATCCGGGCTAAGTTGCCGACGTGCTTGGGCTTCAGCATCCCGCACCACATTCAGCGCGGACTGCAGATCAAAGGGTTGAGACGTGCGATCAGGTGTCGTGTCCATGCGAGGCTCCTCAACTAGTAGTACAAACTAGTTTGCACTGCAAACCAGCTCTGCACAAGAGCTACGTCCGTCATCGCGCCAGCAACGCCCCCGACGCGAGTACTTCTGAGACGAAACATGGTGAGACAAGTTTGTAAGACAGGCTGAGGCTTGGGGTGACGGGGGCGAACACTCGGCAGTCGACCTGCGCGGGTGTCTGGAGAAGCTCCAGGCTTTCGAGACGAGGGAAAGAACGGTCAGTCAGTTTCGCTGCTCCCGGATGAGAGAAGGCTACCGGGAATCAGGTCTTGCGGAACAGCTTCTACTCTCACTGAAGTGATTGCGGTCGTTAGGCCGGGGTTTGGGCGAAGGTGAGCCGGTAAGGATCCTTCAGCGGGCGGTGAGCCTAGTTCACGTGTCAGAGAAGCTCGGCAATTTCCTTCTCGGTCAGGTCGACCTCTTGGCCGTTATCACCGAGCCAAAAATAGGGCCGTTGGCCACGACCAGGGCGTGACCGTTTGGTCACCGTGTATGTCGCACCGTTCTGCACCTTCACGCGAGGAGCACTCCTTGCATGTGCCTGCTCATCTGTACCCTTATCCATGCCCGCGAGTCTAGCGGCGTACTTGGGGTACGCCCGGGAACTGCCCAAAGTATCCCCAAATCACATCGCCGTCGCTTCACTATCGTTCTGGTCGGGTTCCTCCGGGTGCGCAAACTTTCGGGAGGTCGCAGGCGAGAGCGGGATGGTCAGCCGATGATGGGGCGTTCTTCGGGTAGCCGGTAGAGGACGGGTTTGTTGATCGTCGCCCATCGGCGGTGAGCGAATGGAACGAGTTCTGTTACCCGGTTTCGCACAACCCCGTGGGCTTGGGTATCACCTGTACTCCCAACCACTCGGGGGATCTTTTGCCTATGGGCCGCTCTACGGGATCTTGGTGGTGATTCCTCCGCTGTGGACGGGGCGAACTTCGACGCCGCCGGTGATGGTGCGGACGGCCGGGTTCAGGCGGGCGATGGCGATCGCGGCGTCGAGATCGGGTGCTTCGATGACGTAGAAGCCCGCGACGAACTGATCCGCCTCACTAAACGGTCCCGCAGTTGTGCTGTCGCGTCGGATGGAGACGGCGCTGGCTCTGGGTGTGAGGGCGTAGGCGAGGGACATCGAGCCTGAGTCTTGGAGGTCGCGTGCGTGCTGGTCGTTCTCCTCGAGGTCGGCGTCAGCGGCTTCCAGAGCGTGGAGGGACTCATCGGCGTAGATGAGGACGGCGAAGGACGGCATCGGGTGGCCTTTCGGTGGGGTTCTTGAGCAACTGCAACTGCAACTGCAACTGCAAGTGTGGGTGTGTGCGTCGGCTAGTTCACGACAAGGTTCTGGTGTCCGTCGATGAGTTCACGCACGATGTCGAGGTGGCCGGCGTGGACGGAGGTTTCCGCGAGGACACGAAACACGACCTCGCGCCCGTCTGCCATGGGCGGGTGCCCGAACTGGGCAGCGGCCGGCCACCAGCGGGGAGGTGCATCCAGGTCCAGGCCGGCGAGAACGTCATCGCTACTGGTGATCTGTTCCCGGTAGATACGGACGGCGTCCGCGCCGGTCATGAATGTGGAGTGCCACCCATCATGGAGGGCTTCAATGGCGGCAGGGTTCGCGCCGAGGACGGCTGAGATCCAGAACATCTCGTCGTCGAACGCGAGGTGGTTCAGCAAGCCCGTCATGGTCCACCCCGACGGAACGAGCGGTACGCTCATCTGCTGTTCTGTGAGCCCTTCGACGGCGTCCAGTACATGTTCTCGTGCGGCCGTCAGGTGGGCGAGCAGCTGGGCGTCGCTCACGCCTTGGACTCGTAGCCGATCAGCCACCGGAGCCCGTGCCGATCGGTGACCTGACCGTCCGCGCCGTCCCACGGTCGTTGGATCAGGGGATCTATCGCCGTTCCGCCGACACTGAGCTTGTCGAACCACTCATGCAGCACTGCCGGCTCAGCTGTGCCCAGCAGGGAGAGCAACAGGCCCTCGCACCGCACCGAGGGCTCTCCCTCCGGCGTGTCAGAACCCGCGAGGGAGACAACACCACTGAGGACCCCATGGGCGACAGCCTCTGGTGGGCCGTCGGTCCGGCCGTGATCCTCGTAGGAGTCCAGGGACAGCTCGCCTCCGAAAACATCGGCATAGAACCCGAGTGCCTGCCTCGCGGTTCCAGGAAAGCTGACGTAAACGAGGGGTGCAGCCATGATTACTCCTGACATTGATTCTGCGAAGCAGACCGAACGGCCCTCCACTACCTTTTAGACGGTCCTGCGACAGCAAACCCATCGAACCTCGATATCGCCCGCGCATGTGAGTCGCAATACGGGTCGGTGCGGCGCGGATCGGAAAGATTCCCGTCGAGCCGATGGGGGATCCGGGCACAGTACCGCGTCTAGTCACAGGCGACTTCGTGCAAGCTCGGGTAAACAGGATTATGACCGTCTCCATGCACCAGTAGTGCTCCACCTCACAGACCCCAGGACAACTCGTACTGTTCGTTGTCGATTGGGCGGATTCCGTCGTCGGCCGTCCACGACCCTGAACGCCAGCCCACACCCATTGGGTGCACCGAGTAGACCTGGCCTCCACCTGACATGAGAAATGAACTCTCCCGGGCGACGGCCCGGCATCCATCCGATGCGGAAGGTTCAAGCACCGAATATGTCGCACCGAAGGCGGCGTCTCCGAGGAACGCGACCACACACCCGCTGACAGCCAGCGGCGTAGTAGCTCTCGCCGGGCACCAAACGGCATAGCTGAGCGGGGCGCAGTTGCTGAACTGTTGTTAAACATCAATGTCACTTCCTTCGCCGGCATTACCCGGTGCAGGTTCAACGGTCGAAGCCGCTTTAGCTTCTTCTCAGCCCGTAGCGCGGGCTCCCGTGCGGGTGGTCTCCAAACACTGGACAAGCCCGAAGATTTCTTAGACCATCCTTCCACGCAGCTGCTATCGCTGCACCTCGGCCTTTAGCGCGACCGTTGAAGACGTCTTTAGAACTTGAGATACAAAAACCGACCCTCGAATAGCGGTATGGGATTCCACTGTCAGAGCGTGGACCGCCCCGAGAGGGGCAACGATAAAGACGCCCCTGGCTGCACTGTTACGTCCTCCATCACGAGCGGCGCCCAGAATTCGGTGATCATGCGCGATTATGCGTCAAACGGCATGACGCCGAGCGTCGGCGTGGACTGGGGGAGTACCATGACGGATTCTGATGACGTGTCTTTGCCTCGCTACACGCTGAGCGATGACGGGGATTTCCTGCGATTGCGGTGGGCGGCCGGGGTGATGATGCAGGCCGAGGATATCCACTCGACGATTGCGGCTGTCACTGCTGCGTCTCCCGGGGGTAAGCGGCCCTTGCTCGTGCATATCGGGTTGGTCGAGCGGATCACCCCGGGAGCCAAGCAGCTGCTCATCGAAGACACGTGTTCCACCCGAACCGCCATCGTCGGTGTCGATGAGGTCAGCAGGGTGCTCACCGCGTTCAATTACAGGTCCGCCACACCCAGCCGGTACTTCACCAAGGAATCCGACGCGATTGCCTGGCTGCTGGCGGAAACAAACCCCGGCGCGGACCCGGACAGTCTCTCCGGCATAGCAGACCCCTTCGCAGCCAAGATGCGGGGCGAAGTGCTGTGGATCGAGTTCAAAACCGGCACCGACGTCACCAATGCCGTCGCGGCAGCGTTAGAGGGCCGACTCAATCAACTCAGCCCGACCGTCTGCCCGCCGATGCTCATCCGCCTCAACCACCTGGTCCCACTCACCGAGGAAGCACTGCATTCCCTGGCGACGAGGCTGGACATCGCGGCCCTGGCCATAGTCGGAGCCGAACCTGGGGATCCGATCATCACCGCCTACTACAAACAGCAGCACCACCCGCCCTACCCCACCAAACACTTCGCGACAGCCCATGATGCACAGGAATGGCTGAATAACTGCTTTCGCCAAGGGCCCAGGTAGGACGGGGCCCGGCACCGATCAGGGTTGCTGCAACCGCGGCCCTACTCCCAGAGGTCACATCAGCGAATACGTCACGTATGCACGCCAGCGATGATCAATACGGTCGAGCTGCAACTGCGCGTCCCGGGCCAAAGTATCGACGCGGATATACCAAAATAGGGTGTGCTGCACAGAAAAGTGACAAATGATTCGGCATCCCAGGAGGCTCGTTCGCAAGATTGTTGCTGCGCCAAAGTTCTACCTTGAAGAAGTTCATGACGGCGTAGGGCTTGGCGTCGACGTGGGGTTCGGTGTCACAGCCGCCCAGGAGGGTGTGAACGGATCCAGCTAGGACGATGCGACGTCTTGCAGCGAAATCCGCGCTGCATGCCGGAACTGGTTTCATCACGGATGGTTGAACTTCTCCACGCCCGTTCCTGGATCACTGGCGATCACGGTGCCCGGTCCGTCATGGCTGTTCCTGCGCACTAAGGGGTGTGGTCCCGGTTCTGCTGCTACGTGCTGCTACGTGCTGGTGTACGTTGCGTCCGTGAGCCAAAGACGAGCTGCAAGGGGGTCGGTGAAGTGTCGTACGAGGTAGTCGGGCCTGTGTACCTGGATGAAGAACTCGGCGATAGCGTGGTCGACAGCCGAGGGGCCCAAGAGGGCCATGGCCGACACGTCCAGGTCACGGGCGAAAGTTTGCATCGCGCACCGCGACAACGATTTCATTCCATTGAGTCGCACAAGCATCGGTAGTGAATGCTGGGGTTGAATTCTGCTGACATGGTCGACCAGACGGGCGGCGGTGTCATCATCAACAGTTACTCCCTCGGTCCACCAGACCCGGATAATCCCGTCTTCTACCCCTATGGTGAACGTTTCCGCGTGGGCGGCCGTTGGTGCCGGTATGTTGTGTCTGGTCGTCGGCGGGGTCATCGGTCAAGTTCACACCAATTAACTGAACAGCTGCTACGTCGACACGCGCTTCCCCCTAGGGTGAGGGTCCGGTCAGGTTCGGAGCGCTGACTGTGAGTAGCATCTACTGCGTAGCTGAGGGCGGTGCTCTTCATGAGAGTTACCTGGGGATCGTCTTGTTCAGTGGAATCAGGCGGTGCGGCACAACCGGATGACCCTAAAGGTGAGCCTGGAACAGGGTCCTTAGGAGCAGTATTCACGCAGCTTTCATGTGGGGCACGCCGGTCTGCTCGTGGCCGTTGTGGTGCCGAGCCTAGGCTCGGACCATGAACGCGATTACCGCACTGCATCCCGTGCACTCTTTGTCTGTTCTTTCTGCTGATAGCCCGCTGCGTGAGCGCCAGATCCTCATGCTGCAGCAGGCACTTTACAACGCGCGCGTCATCACCCCGCACGAGCGGCTGACAGTAATCGAATGGTGTGTTGGTCGTTCCATCACCTCGCTGCGTGAGGTGCGCCAGAGCGAGTTACGGCCGATCCTTACCCATGTGCGCAGTATGGCGACACCACCTCAGGAAGCATCGCGGGCCTAGCGTAGGAGCAGTCCGTGCCGTTACGCTCCACACTCCGTCTTCGTGCTCCCGCCGGTGAACTTCCCACGCGCCCCATCTCAACCAACCTCCGGCAGTGCAGCTAACTGGTGTGGGATGTGCGGTTCGTCCATGGCAAGCGGAGTCGGCTGATGGCAATGATCAGGGCCCCGAAAATAGTGAACGCAACAGCGATGAGGACGACGTAGAGAGCTACCGACCCGTACCCGGTCGCCGGGTCGAGGAACGGGTATGGGACCCATCCGTCGGTGGCTCCACGGACGAGGACGACCGCGCACCAGGTGAGCGGGTAAACAAGTATCAGGCCGATTCTCGTGAACGGCAGGCGGTGGCGATCGGAATTCAGGAGCCAGTCAAGGAACGCGTACACCGGGAACGCGACGTGCAGGACCCAGTTCGCCCAGGCCAGGTCGACCCCGCCGGCCAGACCTGCTAGCAGCAGGTTATAGACGACGCCCACGACGACCATGTACGTCGTCGTCGCCGCCCGCACCGGGACCAACCACCCCGGATTCGACCGCTTCCCCAGTTCGAGGGTCACGGCGAGGAGGAGGACGACCGCGGTCATGATGTTGCTCTGCATGGTGAAGAACCCGAAAAAGTTCAACGGGTTGATGGGTGTCCTCGACGCAGTATCAAGGAACGTTGCGACAACAGCGGTCCCGACGGCCAAGACCGCAATCAGACGGATGAGAGGACGCAAGACCGCCACGATGGTGGACCCCTGGAATATGTTGGTGTGTGTTCTTGGGACTATCACTGAGCGATCTCCCTGCTGAACTGCTCGTCGCGTCGACGGCATCGGCTGCGCATACTGAACCCTCCGACGATGAATGTCTCCTAGGTATCTACCACGAGCGTCGCGTGAAGTGCAGGACCTCACAGCACCGCCATCTGCGCCGCCAGCTTTCAACGCCTGCGGCGGGACGGATCGTGCCCCACCGTAACCCCTGCACCATGCCCCTGGCTGATGACCTGTCGTGCAGACCCTTGGCACTCGTTGGGGCGGGTTCGGCCGGACTTCTCTCACCAGTCTCCTTGAAGTCGACGCGCTGTCATGAAGCCTTGTTCGTGCCTGTCATGACGGGGGGAACCAGGTTTACGGGCAGGTGATACGGGTTTGATGCGCACTGAGGTGGGAGGCAAGCCAGTGCACTGCTTTCAATTCCGAAGACAGGAACCGCGTCGGATGAATTGCCCGGGAGGAGAAGGCAGCCAGCACCTGATCCATTGGACTGGATCCGATCATGGCGCAGGCCGTGATCCGCTCATCAGTCCTGAAAGCATCGCGAGCGGCGACGCTGATGCCGCTGATGTCATGCAAATTGACCATGACGGCATAAGGGACGTTCCCTACGAGTGTGGCGCTGCGGTTGAGGACGTCCTGAGCATCGGTTGCCCCGACAATCGTTCCCTTGTCCCAAGTTAGTTGCAGAAGACGGGGAGCAATCCGGATGATTCTGGCCTTACCGCCAGCGGCGGCAACCGTCTCTCGTCTCACGTCGAACCCCCAGTCAGGCACCCAGCTAGGCACCCGGTCAGCTACATGCTCCTCAACTGGCATCCCAAAACTCTTTCGATCATCCCTCAACTAGTACGTGCTGACCTGCTCTTCCTGGGCAGGCAGAATCCGCTCGATATTGGTCCAGGGGAAGGTTCGGTGCTGGCGGGTGTCGGGATCGCTGTGAGTTGGCGCACAAGTCCTGCTGGGCTCCATGAGTGACAAGCTTCGCCCAAGACAATGAAGGTGCGGTACAGGTTTGCTTGGATGCCTGTGCGAGGGTTCAGGACTTGGGTGGTATGGCGGGCGAGTGCACGCTTGGCAGCGTCGATGGCTTCGTGCTGTGCGCTGTAGGCCGCGATGGCGGTAATCGGGGACTCGCGTGTTTCTACGGCTCCGAGTGAGGCGGCGGCAAAGAACCCGGTTACGGCGTTCGCCGCGGAGTGGGGTGAGCGGCATCCAGCAATCGTGAAAGCCCGCCCTGCAAGGGTTCGTGATTACTTCCGCGGACCGTTTGAGAGAACCCTTCACAAATGCACGCCACCAGACCCTGGCGCACCGTCTATCGGACAGCCCTCCACGTTCGATCACCATCCTGTTGCAGCTGAGACGCGTGTGGTTTGATTTGCTTAGATCATTTAGCAATCCGGTGGGCGCGTCGCGGCATATCGTGGCTGTCGGGTTCTACGCGGGGGTCCTAGAAGGTCTCAGTCCTATGCTTACTGCACAACTGCCCATCGTTTCCCGTCCTGCCCGTACCTCTTCCACACACGTTTCTTCCATATCTGCGTTCAAGGCGCCTGCCGGCACTGGCTCTGGCGGGCCGGTGTGTGAAGTGGGGTCCTTGCTGCTTCGTGTAGCTGACGGCGACGTGCAGGCGTTCGATGAACTGTACGAGCGCACCTCGCGCCGTGTATACGGGCTTGTACGCAAGGTTCTGGTGGACGCGGAGATGAGCGCCGAAACGACGCAGGATGTGTTCCTGGCCCTCTGGTCGGACGATGCAGCCCGTTTCGATCCCATCCGGGGCTCGGGCATGTCGTGGATCATGACTCTCGCGCATCGCCGCGCAGTGGATAAAGTCCGCGCCGAAGAATCCCACCGCGTCAGGGATCTGCGCTGGGGCATCAAGAACCAGACCGTGGACTACGACGAGGTAGCTGACATCGTCGTGCAGCGGTCCGAGACCGAAGCTGTCACAGCGTGCCTGAGTACCCTCACCGTCGTGCAGCGTGAAGCGATCCAGCTCGCGTACTACGCCGGCATGACGTACACCCAGGTCGCCGAGCATCTGGGCATTCCTGTTCCGACGGCGAAGACCCGTATCCGGGACGGCATCAAACGCCTCAGCTCCTGCCTGCAGGACCCGGCATGACCGGGTTAGGTACGATCGCGCACTGGTTGAGTGATCACCGCGCCGTGGTCCCGTCGCTGGCTGCCCTATTCGCGGTAGGGATGTTCTGGATCGTCGGTCTGCTCGGCGGGATCGGCTACCTACACGACGCGTCATCACCGATGATGATGCTCAGCGGCCTATACGTCATGCTGGCCGCGGTCGCGCTGTCCATCATCATCACCACCGCAGCGTTGAGCCACCTCGCCCAGCACTTCTCCCGGTAGCGCATTACCAGGAGTGTATTCAGGGCGGCTGGTGAAATCCGTTGGTAAGTTTCCGGATGTTTCTGTGTATGACGCGATCGGTGATCGTTCGGTCGGGGTGCCTCTAGTCTCGGGAGCAGGGTTGTATTCGGGCTAGTTGGACTGCTAGTCCTTCATAGGAAAAATCATCATGCCTCGCAGCAGCATTAAGTCGCAGATCTTGGAGTTCAACCCGGGCTCCGAGGCACAGATCGGGCCGGTGCTGGCTGACACCTTTGCGCGTGAGCAGGCTGACCTGCGGTCCGCTGGCACCCTACCGGTGTCGTCGCTGTAGGTGATGAACTACCCGACGCGACGCTGCTGACGCGGACGAATACCACCGTGCGACTATCAGAGGTCCTGGCGGGCGGCCCTGCCGTTCTGGTGTTCTAGAGGACAAGACACTTTTGACCCCGCCGGGCCTGCTGCGCGATAAGTGACCTGGCGTGTTAGCGGTTGCGCTCTTGGGATTCGAGGTCCGTGCTGAAGGGTGCCCGGGGGCTTCTGCAGATGTCGTCGTACAACTCGTTAACGGATTGGGAGAGCATGTCCCGGTCGATGGCCGGTAGGCGCATCATCCCGTGCAGGTAGGCGTTGATTTCGAATTCGTCCGTGCTGCCGCCCATGCTGATGTAATACAGCCACAACTCGCCTGCGGTGATGTTCGCACGCTGCATTGAATCCAGGGTCGCGGCGTACTGGTCCTTGTCATAGTCGGCGTCGCTCATCTCGTCCTCCTGCTGCATCAACCTGCTCTCTACCCTGTTCCCCTCATGCCCTTCCAGCGTAGGAATACTGGACTGAGGAACGACGCAGCCTGACCCCTCGCGGCACGCCGAAGGACGGGCCTCCGCAGTGTGTACTGCGGGGGCCCGCCCTCTCTCGTGTCGGGTCAGCCCGTGCTAGGCACGCGCTCCCTGACGACGTGCGGCCAGTAGGCCGCCCACGCCGGCGAGGAGCAGGAGCGAGCCCAGGAGCAGGATCTGCTGCTCAGCGAACCCCGTGGAGGCCAGGGCCTTCGGTGCCGCGGTCGTCGCTGCTGCATCGGCAGCTGTGGTGATCTTCACGCCACTGCTCGCCACGGAGAGCGTGCCCGGTGCGGTAGCGGGACCGGTGACCGAGACGAGCTCGGCGCCCGTGACATCCGGCGTGCTGATCGAACCGCCATCGTTCGTGCTGTTGTTGGTGCCACCGGTGTTGGTGCCACCGGTGTTGGTGCCACCGTCGGCCGAACCGTCGCCGTCGTTTCCGTCCGCAGGACCGTCGGTGCCTCCGTCGTCTCCGGTCGTGGGAGCATCAGGATCGGTCGGGGTCGGGGTCGGGGTCGGGGTCGGGGTCGTGGGGTTGGTCGGGGTCGAGGGGTTGGTGGGTGCCTCGGCGCCTGATCCGCAGTCGGTGCTGTTGTCACCAATGAGGACGACGCCGTTGCAGCCGACATTGACCGGGACGACGATCTCGGGCGCGATCACGTTGTTGTCGAGGATGCCGCCGTCGAGCAGTCCGCCGTCCAGGATGCCGCTGTCGGTCGTGCCACCGGTGCTGCCACCGGTCGTGCTGCCGGTCGCCCCGGACCCGCCGGAGGAGGACGAATCGCCGATCACCGACACCGAGTTCCCGGATATATTCACCGGCACCACGGCCTCGGGCGAGACGACATTGTTGTCCAGGATGCCGCCGTCGGTCGTGCCACCGGTGCTGCCACCGGTCGTGCCGCCGGTCGAACCGGTGGTGCAATCCGAAGCACTGTCACCGATGAGGGCGACGCTGTTGCAGCCGACATTGACCGGGACGACGATCTCGGGCGAGACGACATTTCCGTTGACCAGACCGCCGTTGAGCAGCCCGTCCTGAGCAGATGCAGATGCAGATGCAGATGCAGATGCAGGAGCCGGAGCGGGAGCCGTCCCGCCGGTCGAGCCGGTCGCCCCGGACCCGCCGGTCGAGGACGAGTCGCCGATTACCGACACCGAGTTCCCGGACACATTCACCGGCACCACGGCCTCGGGCGAGATCACATTTTCGTTGACCAAACCGCCGTCAAGGAGTCCGCCCTGGGCGGGTACGGGAGCCGGCATGGGAGCCGGCGTAGGAGCCGCGCCGTTAGTCGTGCCGCCGGTTGAGCCGGTCGCCCCGGACCCGCCGGTCGAGGACGAGTCGCCGATTACCGACACCGAGTTCCCGGATACATTGACCGGCACCACGGCCTCGGGTGAGATCACATTTTCGTTGACCAAACCGCCGTCAAGGAGTCCGCCCTGTGCGGGTGCGGGAGCCGGAGCGGGAGCCGTCCCGCCGGTCGAGCCGGTCGAGCCGTTCGCCCCGGACCCGCTGGTGGAGGACGAGTCCCCGATTACTGACACCGAGTTCCCGGACACATTCACCGGCACCACGGCCTCGGGCGAGATCACATTTTCGTTGACCAAACCGCCGTTGAGCAGCCCGCCGTCGAGCGAGCCCATGGTTTGCTGGATGATCGAGCTGCTCGTGGTACCGGATTCCAGGGGTGTGGTGATGATCGTTCCGAGATTCGAATCGAGCTCGAGATCGGACGTCGCCGACAGGCTTGCCGCTGATGCCGATCCTGCTCCGAGGGCCACGACGCCCCCGGCTAGAAGGACCCCGTAGAGCCCTCGCTGAATGCATGTACGCATGATGTTCTCCTGTGGATCAAAGTGGTGTGGAGGTGCCCGAGGCACCGGAAGCCGTCAGCCGCGCGGCGGGGCCACCACTAATCAGGAGACGAGCCGGGGTCGAAGCTGGGAGCTGCCGGAAGACCTGCCGCCGCTGCGCGGGCGGCCTGGTCCATGAGGGGGACGAAGAGGACGAGGGCCGCTCCGCCGAGTGCGGTGAGCGGCGCTGCGGCACCGCCACTGGTCATGGACGCGAGGGCCGACGACGAGGACGCGAAGGGCGCAGCGGGGAGTTCCGGCGCTTCGGGCGCGAGGTGCGCGAGTGCCGCAGCGGGCGGCGTGAAGGCGTCGAAGAAGGAGTCAGCAGGCGCTGACAGGAGCGTGCCTGTCACGACACCAGGACCACGGCCGGCCCCGGACGCGCCGCTGAGCGAGGGCGCCAGAGGGACCTCTTGGGCGGGAACGGCGCCGGGGGCGGCATCGGAGGAGTCAGAGGAATCGGAGGCACCGGTCCGCACTGCGGGCTCGACGGCATCCCCGGCCATGGGAGCGGCAGGCGCCACCGTGACGCCGGGAGCGCCGTCGACGACGGGCGCCGGAACCGGCACAGTCATGGGAGCTGCGATTTCCGGAGCGATGATCTCCGGAAGCGGGAGGGCGACGTCGACCATCGGGTTGGTCACGGGGCCGACGACGTCCGTCACCGGAGCGACGAGTTCCGGAAGCGGGAGGACGGCGTCGACCACGGGATCGACGACGTCCGTCACGGGTGCTACGACCTCGAGGACAGGCGCCGTGACGACACCTGCGGCTCCATCGACGACGCCGATGACCGGCGCGGTCACTCCTGTGACGGTCCCGTCGGGCATGATGGACCGGACGATCGGCACTTGCGCGACCAGCCCGTCGACCGCGGAGGTCACCGGGACGAGGACCGTCCCGGCCGGCTGGGCAACGAGCTCGGGGACTTGGGCCACCAGGTCGGGAACGACGGGGAGCTGGAGGGACCGGGGCGCGACGGACGCCGACGAGGCGGGGATGATCGCGGCCGGAAGCGGATCGGCGACGGCCCCCACCGCGGACACCGTGGGTGCGCTCACTGAGCTGACGATGCCCGCTGCCGAATCGAGAAGACCGGCCTCACGGGGCGTTTCCGCCGCTGAGGCGCCTGTCGCGCCCAGCGCCATCCAGCCGAGGGCGCCGGCACCGGCGATGAAGGAAAGGCGCACGGAAGTGGCGAGAGACCGATGCATTGGCATCTTCATCACTACACCCCCCCAGGCTGAGACCTGGGGCAACCATAATCCGGCTCGAGCACGGATGTAAAGAGCGATCCGTAGATCGACTATCGATTCGCATCCTGTCGTTGGGTCAGGAAATGGATATGGGACCCATCCGCCGGTGGCTTCACGGACGAGTACGACCGCGCATCAGGTCAGCGGGTGAATCAGAATCAGGCCGATCGTCCTGAACGCCAGGCGAAGCCTGTCGGTGGTCAACAGCCAGTCGAGGAACGCATAGATGGGGAGCGCGACGTGCTGGACCCAGTTCGCCCATGCCGGATCCACCCCTCCGGCTAGGCCCGCCAGAGACGGCTGATCGACAGGTGAGCCTGAATCTGCAACGAAACGTCCACCGGCTCATATGCTGGCAGGATCACGCAAAGCGTCGTCTTCCTGCGGGCCTTCATGCCGGGACATTAAGGGACTCGCTGACCTGCGGGTGCCGAGCCTTGATTCCACTGAAAGCTGTCACTCCCCATCACGATGGCAGTCTGATGCAGCACGACAGCGGAGAAGCCGAAATTGTTTTGCAACCGGCATCGCAGGCCTGAAACAGCACTTGTGCTTACAGGACTGGGTTACAAGACATCCGTGGAGGAGTGACGGCGTGGACGCAGCAGTGTCTCGGCCAATTGTCTTGCAACCCAAGGGTTGCAAGCCAAAGACCGCGTGCAGTTGTCACCCTGCTCGGAGCCCCTCGGTCGGGTTAGGCGTCGGGTGAAACGTCGGCAGTAGGTCGTAGGGTCGGACCATGGCGATTCCTGAAGTGGGGAGCATGGTCGGGAAACGGCTGTGAACTGGTTTCCGGCGGGGCTCGTCGGACGATTGTCTGAAGTATGGAGGAGTCGCGGTCTTGGTGACTGCCGGCACCGCGTGCCTCTGAACGTTGGGACGAAGCCAGCTTCCCTCAAAGTGATACTTGGTGCGGTGCTTTCGTTAGGCGGAGTCCTACGGATAGGGGACCGGCGTGCATCTGTCCGACGCTGAACGGTTCGACTCCTACATTCTGAGGGGCCCGAATCTTGGTTCGTGCTGGATCTGGTTGGGCGCTGTCAGCGACGACGGGTATGGGCGTTTCTCGATCAGAACGTTCGAGGGGCATAGGACGGTGAGTGTGCACCGGTTCGCCTTGTCCTTGGTGTTTGGCGGCTTGTCCGCGATTGAGGGGAGGACGGCCCTGCATCACTGCGACGTGCCTTTGTGCGTGAAAGCCCTTCCGGGTCCTGGCTCCCACCTGAGCCTGGGTACCCGGTCGGACAACATGGCCGACCGGGCGATGAAGGGCCGCCACCCGACGATCACCACACTGCGATGGCGATGGCTCACCAGGGCTCAGAAAGCAGCCCGGTCCAGGGTGCTGCGGGATCAGCTCAAGCATAAAGGGTGGGATCCGGCCGTGATCCGGGAACTCATTCACGGCATTGATCCCACCCACCCCACACTCTTCTAATCGTGAAAGCGAACCACCACTTTTCTACAGCCTGCAATCACCAGAATGTTGCCCTGATCGAGGTGCTGGTTGGGCGGAGAGGACGTCACTTGTTGTCCTCTCCGCCGCTCAAGTGTTTGCCTCGGGCAGCCTGAGTGTTTCCCCCGGGCCGGGGGCTAGGGCTGCCGGAACGATGCGCCGTAGGACGTTGACGGTAGAAGGTTCGAGTTGTCTTCACGGAGCCGGGATCGCAGGGTTCCGGACTTCGGGGCGGGGTCGTAGAGGCCGCGTTCCACTAGTTCTGGCACCACGAATTCGGCGAAGTCATCCAGGGATCCGGGGCTGATGAGTGGGTTGATCATGTACCCGTCGAGCCCTGAAGTGGCTGCGTGCTCTTGGATTTGTTGTGCGACGTTGGTGGGAGTTCCGATGAAGAGCAGGTCTGTGCCGCGGGTTACCTCAGCGAATTTCTTTCGAACATCACCTGCGGTCAGTGGCTTGTCCTGCGTGCCGCCTTTGACGACATAGGAGGTCAAACCGTTGGTCGTGGTCGTCAGGGGTTCATCGTCGGCGTATTGGCTCAAGTCGATTCCAGTGTCTCCGGCGTAGCTGACCAGTTGTGCCTCGAGGTGGTAGTTGCGTTGCAGCTGGTCGTACTTCGCTTGTACCTCGAGATCGGTGGGAGCTGTGATGATTCTGGCCAAGGCCATGGATCGTACTTCTCCGGCGGGGCGTCCCTGGTTGATGGCTCGTTGGTTGATGTCCGCTAGACCGGTAGCGATCTCCTGGGGGTCTTCCTTGGGCAGGAGGATCACCTCGGCGTGCTTGGCAGCGAACTCGCGTCCACGTGGGGACCAGCCGGCTTGGAACAGGGTGGGTGTGCGCTGTGAGGACGGGGACGTCAGCGCTGGGCCGTCGACACGGAAGTGCTCCCCGTCGTGGTTGATGGGCTGAACCGAGCCGGGGCGGGCGTAGACGTTATCGGTCTTGCTTCCGACGACGGCGTCAGCCGCCCAGCTGCCTTCGAGCAGTTTGTAGAACACATCCATGAACTCATCGGCGCGTGCGTACCTGTCAGCGTGTTTGAGCATTTCGTCCATGCCGAAATTCCGTGCCGCGCTGGAGAGGTACGAGGTGACGATGTTCCAGCCGATGCGACCATCACTGAGATGGTCCAGGGTGCCGAACCGTCGGGCGAGGGCGAAAGGGTGCTCGTAGGTGGTGGACGCGGTGATCACGAAGGCCAGGCGCTCTGTCAGGGCCGCCAAAGCTGGCACGTACATGAACGGGTCATTTGCCGGGGCTTCCACCGCCCAGCTCAGTGCGGCGTCCGCGGACCCACCGTAGACGTCGTAGAGGCCCAGCACGTCGGCGAAGAACAAGGCGTCAAGGTTGGCCTGTTCCGCAGTGATGGCCACGTTCTTCCACCGATCCAGGGAATTGACCTGGAGGCGTTCGTCCAGGGGATGCGTCCAAAGGCTCGGCGCCCCACCGCAACCGACACTGGCCTGTTCGTAGAGGGCAAACAGGAGGGGGGAGGGAGTTTCAGTCATCGAAAAGCCGCAGTTCCTTTCAAGGATGCCGCAAAACTGCGGCCGTGCCGGATGCAAAAGTAGATGTGGCAGGTGCTAAGAACGGGGTGCCGAAGTACAAAGCTGCCACCGGGCTGGGGTCAAAAGCCAATCGATCGCGGAGACCGTCACACGGTGAAAGCGGGTAGCAAGGACCAGAGGGTAGCGAGCCCCGTGGGGGCGAGGGCCAAAACGCCTCCGCTGAGTACACGGCTTGTGGTGCAGGTATTGAAGGCATCATCTGGGCCAGCACCCGAGCTGCCAGCCCGTCATGGGCGGAGTTGGGCGTAGAGGGCGGCGTCTGCGCGCCCGCTTGTATTACGTCGGAGGACAGGCGGCTTTGGCGCCGGCAGCTCAGCTCCAGCTAGGCTCCGAAAAGTGCCCGAATTCATGGTTGCAGTGTGAGGAAGGTGCTAGAGAAGGCTCTTCTCACCTCCACCAGATTTGAAACGTAGGGACATCTTTATGCGCGCGAAACTCATCACCCCCTTGCTCGTAGCTGCTGTGGTTGCGCTGAGCGGATGCGTAGACAACAGCGCTGAATCTGCGCAGCCGGCGGAACCGGATTCGACCGAAGCTATCGATGTGGACGAAGCGGCCGCCGCGTTACTTCCTGCCGACGTCAAGTCGGCTGGGAAGCTGGTCATCGGTACGGACCCGACCTACGCCCCCAACGAGTACAAGGATGACGCCGGCAAGCCGATTGGTTGGGGGATCGAGCTTGGCTCCGCCGTAGCGCAGAAGCTGGGGCTGGAAGCCGATTTCCAGATCGCCAATTTCGACAAGATCCTTCCGAGCATCACCGGAGGCACCTATGACATCGGTATCTCCTCCTTCGGGGACACGGTCGAGCGGGAGAAGACAGTTGATTTCGTGAATTACTACAATGCTGGCAACCAGTGGCTTCAGCCGCTGGGGAAGGACATTGATCCAGCCAACGCCTGTGGAAAGACGGTGGCTGTCTGGACGTCCAGTACACAGCAGACCGACGAACTGCCCGCCAAATCAAAGGCCTGCACGGATGCTGGTAAGGAAGCTATCAACATCATGCAGTTCGATAGCCAGGCCGGCGCCACAGATGCGGTCGTAAGCGGACGCGCCGACGCGATGAGCGCCGACGCGCCGATCGTTCAATACGCAGCGTCACAACTGGAAACCAAGGTAGAAACGGCCGGTGATGCTTTCGACGTCGCACCTTACGGGATGCCGGTCATGAAGGGATCGGAACTCGCCGAAGCGGTCCAGGCTGCGCTGCAGTCCCTCGTCGACGATGGCACCTACGACGAAATCCTGGAACAGGGGGGCATCACCAGCGGCGGTCTCAGCACGATCACCATCAACGCCGCGAGCAACGGCTAACCATGGCTCTCCTGCGGAAAAGGTCGCCAGCGGCATCTGTCCCCATGAGCGGGGAAGCGATAGAAGCCGTCCCGTTGAGACACCCGGGCCGCGTTGTCTTTGCAGTCATCCTCCTCGGCGCGCTTGCGCTCTTCGTACTGGACGCAGCAAACAGACCAGCCTATGGATGGGATGCCTTCGCGAAGTACATCTTCGATCAGCGCATCTCAGAGGCAGCGGTGAATACGCTGATGCTGACCGTGCTCTCGATGATCCTCGCAGTCGTCCTCGGAATCATGCTGGCCGTGATGCGGCTCTCGGATAACCCTGTGGTCAAGGGCGTCGCGTGGCTCTATCTTTGGATCTTCCGTGGGACACCTGTCTACGTACAGTTGGTGTTCTGGGGACTGATCGCGACGATCTACGCCACGATCAATGTCGGGCTACCGTTCGCCGAGCCCTGGGTAGTGCTCGAGGTAAAGGCAGCCGACGTCTTCTGGCTCGCACTGGTGGGACTCGCGCTCAACGAAGCCGCCTACATGGCGGAGATCGTACGAGCGGGCATCCTCTCGGTAGACCCGGGCCAGAAGGAAGCCGCCGTCGCGCTCGGAATGTCCGGCCTGAAGACGATGAGACGCATCGTGATCCCGCAGGCCATGCGCATCATCATCCCGCCCACAGGCAACGAAGTGATTTCCATGCTCAAGACCACCTCCCTTGTGACGGCAGTTCCCTACAGCTTTGACCTCTACGGACGGTCCCAAGACATCGCAGTCACCACCTTCGAGCCGATCCCGCTGCTATTGGTGGCATCTGCGTGGTATCTGTTCTTCACCTCGATCCTGATGATCGGCCAGTACTTCCTGGAAAAGCGATTCTCCCGCGGCGTCGGACACGCCAGACCCGACAAGAAGGGCGGCCTCGACACCGATTCCGTAGCGGGTTCTGCAGGTGCAGGTTCATCCTCGTCGCGTCAGCCGACTGTCAGCACGCATGGATCGGACCACACCACATGACACACGCAGCCACAGACACGATGGTTCATGCGGACAACGTCTCGAAAAGCTTCGGAAGTAACGAGGTCCTTAAGGGCATCTCGTTGTCAGTTCGACAAGGTGAGGTGATGTGCCTGGTAGGACCGAGTGGTTCTGGAAAGTCCACGTTCCTCCGTTGCATCAACCACCTCGAAAAGATCGATGCTGGGCGCCTGACGGTCGGCGGGAGCCTGGTTGGTTATCGGGAGCACGGCGGCAAGCTGTGGGAGCTCAAACCCCGGGAAGCCGCCCGTGAGCGTCGTGACATCGGGATGGTCTTTCAACGGTTCAACCTGTTTCCCCACATGACCGCCCTCGAGAACATTGTCGAAGCACCCGTGACTGTAAAGGGCATCAAGAAGGACGTCGCGGCGGCCCGCGCGAAGGAACTGTTGGCGCGAGTAGGCCTGAGTAATAAGGCGGACGCGTACCCTGCGCATCTCTCCGGCGGACAACAGCAGCGTGTGGCAATCGCTCGCGCACTCGCCATGGACCCGAAGCTCATGCTCTTCGACGAACCAACGTCAGCGCTGGACCCTGAGCTTGTAGGCGAAGTACTTGACGTGATGAAAGCGCTGGCGGAATCGGGAATGACCATGATCGTGGTGACCCACGAGATGGGCTTCGCCCGCGAAGTGGCCGACACACTGGTCTTCATCGACGACGGAGCAGTCGTTGAATCAGGCGACCCGCACGAGGTACTGGGAAATCCGCAGCATCCCCGGACGAAGTCATTCCTTTCAAAAGTTTTGTAGAGGAGAGCACGTGGTTGGTTTCAGTGTCGCTGCACTTTTCCACACATTCCCGGTTTCCCTCACACGCTCGACCGGTGGCTTCGACGATGATCGGGTCCCTTCAGCTGTGAACCTTCGGCGGAACGCCATGGCAATCTGCGCACCACGTGCCCAACTGCGTGCGCTATCGCACCGCCGTCATATGGATCATCGGCTTCAAGTAGCCACCACATGCAGTCCCACAAAAGAGAGCCAAAGACCGATTGCTACATCAGTCGTGGAATCAATCAGCAACGGAGTAATCGATGACCCCATCAACGACAGCCACGGAGTACGTCGACACCCTGATCGTTGGAGGCGGAGCGATGGGCCTGGCCACAGCGTGGCACCTGGCGAAACGCGGCACCGAGGTGACGCTACTAGAGCGCTTCTCTATCGGTAGCACTGTGGGTGCGTCCCACGGCACGACCCGAAATTTCAACCAGGCATACTACGACCCCAAGTACGTGGCGATGCTGGTAGAAGCCCGACGGTTATGGGCTGAACTCGAGGAGGCTTCCGGGTCGACATTGCTCGACATCGTCGGCATCGTCAACCACGGGTTCAACCCGGAGTTCGACGAAATGCGTCCCGCACTAGCTGCTGCCGGCATACCGACCGAGATGTTGCCCCCGGACGAGGCACATAGAAGGTGGCCCGGTATCCGCTTCGACACCCCCGTACTGTACGCGCCGGAGTCCGGGCGGATAAGGGCGGACGCAGCACTGCAGGCGCTGCAGACCGTTGCAACAGCTTCCGGCGCCGACATACGCCAGAACATCAAAGCAACAGGCATCGAGGTGCTGGGCAATGACAAAGTCAGGGTCACCACCGAGAACAGTGTTTTTGAGGCTCGCCGACTTGTCGTAACTGCGGGTGCGTGGGTGACCAAGTTGCTCTACAACGTGATGCCACTGCCTCGGCTCGTCGTGACACAGGTACAGCCCGCTCACTTCCGCGAAACGCTCGTTGGTTCAGATTGGCCTGGCTTCAACCACAACCCCACACCGAGTGACCCGGCTTACGACTACTGGCCCTCAATGATTTACGGTATGTATTCACCAGGGGAGGGCATTAAGGTCGGGTGGGATAGTGCGGGCAGTGTGACGGATCCTGATGCTCGTACCTTCGAGGCGGACCCAACACTTCACAGATCCTTGCAGCGCTACGTGCGCGAATGGTTGCCCGGAGCAGACGCAGACACCTCAACCGAAATCAGCTGCACCTACACGACAGCTCCAAACAGCGACTTCGTGCTGAAAAGACGTGGGCCCGTCACCGTAGGGGCAGGATTCTCGGGTCAGGGTTTCAAGTTCACGCCGGCCGTAGGACGCATCCTCGCCGACCTGGCTACGAGGTCCTAAGCGTCCGGCTATACATGGCCCAGCAAAGGGACTGTCCGATAAACGGTGTGTGGGTTCCTTCACGGCTTTTGCAGCGTGGGCCCGTAAGGGTCTGGACCTCACACAGTGACGGCCAGCCCTGTAGCCCATATTGGGATTCCTCGTGGGGACAAGCCTGGTCGCGTTCCGGCTGGAACTGGCCCGGCCGGGAAGAGTCTGTTGGGCCTCAAGGGCGACGTCACGCGGCGGTCAAGCGTCGCGTTGGTGGTTTGGCCTGTCGCTTGTGGTGCCGAAGAGCCACTGCCTAAGTAACTCGTCGAGAACAGCACTACGCCCGCACGTGTCCGGGGGGAAGCGGGTGAAATGCGGCAATTAGTGGATGCCTTCTCTCGGCGTTGGGTGTTAGCTCCGGCGCCGGTTGGCTGTTGGTTCATCGGAGGTCGCGGTAGTAGCGCGATGCTCTAGACCGCCGAAGAGGACCGCGTGGTCGTACCATTGGCGGGTGATGGAGTCATGACGGGGCCGTCGCTCGGCCTGTGCTTCGCTCACCCTGATGACGAGTGTTTCGCGGTCTTCGGGTCCGTCGCGCTGCACCGGGACGACCCGCGCCTGCGCGTTGTCGTGCTGCACGCGACCGACGGCGCGGCCGGGGAGGTTGCCCCGGGTGTCATCGTGGGCCCGGAGGGGCTCGGTGCGGTTAGGCGGGAGGAGGACGACCGCGCTTGGAATGCAGTAGGTCACCGCCCGGAACGGCATGACTGGCTGGGCCATCCGGACGGTGGTCTGCGGAACGTGCCATTCGAACTGCTCGTCGACCAGGTGAGTGCGTTCCTCGATGAGGAACGCCCGGACGTCGTGGTGACCTTCGGGCCCGACGGCGTCACCGGCCACCCCGATCATGTCGTGATCGGGGCGGCAACGGATGCCGCGTTCCACCGGGTCCGGCAGGGCGGTGGTCCAGGGTTGCGTCGACTGCTTCATGGAGCCATTGAGCAATCGTGGTTCGATCGGCACCAGGCATTCCGTCTGGCTCAGGAAATCCCGCCGTGGCAGCCCGATCGCCTTTATCACCTGCGCGCTGTACCGGACCGTGAGATCGGGGTGCATGTGCGAATCAACTCGGTTGCCGACTGGGTCATCGCGGGGCTTCGAGCGCACCGGAGTCAGCGTCTGGTGCTCATGCCGACCGAGGTGGACGATAACACTTTCAGGCAGGGGCTTCGTCATGAGTGGCACACAATCGCCTGGCCGCCGCGGGAGGCGGGCGCCGCACTGCTGATTGACATCTTTGATGAAGTGTAGAGCGACGAAGGCATCTCCTAGCCGGGTAACGCACCAGCCACAGCGTCGCTTGTCTGTGACTCACTGCGACCCGTTGTGAGCGCCTCTTTGCAACAGCCGGGGGTCACTTCTAGTTGACGCAACTGCCGGAGCCCTCGGAAGATCGTGTTCAGCTGAGGGTTCCTGCCGGAGCAGGCGCAGGTTGGCGTGCGACGAGTTGCAGCACCACCTGATGATGCTCGTTTCAGCAGACCGGGTAGGGGAGTGGACCGTGCGAGCTCGTGTGGCGATGATCCCGTTGACGCTGCTGTGTATCACCAGCCTGGCTGCTTGCGACTCCACGAGCTTGGCCGTCCCGGGGGAGGTCGCCGTCGACGTTGACACGCCGGAGGGCACACAGGCCGCGTGGTGCGTGGGGCAAGGGCCCGGAGTCGTCCTGGTCAATGGCATCGGGGATGACGCGACGTCGGCGCAGTGGGTCGAGGTGCAGAGCGCATTAGCTGACCATGCGCGGGTGTGCCGTTACGACCGACTCGGCACCGGCCGGAGCGATGCTCCGAACACTGCAGGGCGAGCCGCGGACCAGCTCGACGAGGAGTTGGACGCTGTGGTCGACCTTGCGGCGAAGGATGCTCCCGTGATCGTGGTCGCGCACTCCTTCGGGGGATATCTCTCGCGCGTCTATGCGGACCGTCACCCCGACCGGGTCCGTGCCCTGGTGTTCGTCGACGCCCTGGACCCGTCTGTAGGCGTGCTCGCCGGAACCGGAGCGAGCACCACGGCCGATGTCGAGATGGCTGACGAGCAGTTGGACTTGAAGGAGCTGGAGGGCGCCGTGCAGTCGGTGGCCCACCTCGCCGAGGACCCGGTGGTGATCGTGGTGTCCCGGGGAGAGGGGGCCACCGATGCCTGGACCGAAGGTCAGCAGCGCTTGGCCGCGCTCTCGAGCCGCTCGACACTAGTCGTAGTGCCGGAAGTCGGCCACCAGATCCCGTCCGAAGACCCGGTCGCCGTCGTCACTGCAGTGGACGACGCCATCCGCGCAACACAGTGAGGGCCGGCCGGTCCCAGGTGGGGCCGCTTAGACCGCCCGGATGGGTCCCGCTTAGATCGACATAGCCAAGCCTGTAGTTCCCGGTGCCACGAAGCTCGGCGTGAGCTTGGAGAAGTGTCCCTCGAAGCTTGAGGTTACGAGACAACTGATTCGAGGAGTTTGCGCTGCTTGCGGGTGGGCACCGGGGTGTAATTCGAGCTTGAGAGCTTGTTCCTTGAGTTGTATCGCAGGGCTCTAACGCCCGCGAGTTCCTGGGAGTAGTCTGCCTGTCAGGGCACAATGGCAGTGCACACGAGAGGGTCAACGTGGACGCTCAGGCAAGACCGGCGACGGTGGAGGCGATGCCGTCTGGCGGGCGGGAAATCCGTGTTCATGGTGTAGGAGATCACCATGTCCTATCCGGTCTAGGTAGGCCATTTGAACTGATTCCTGGGAAGAAGCGCGGCGTGGCCGTTGTACGTCCGCCTAAGGGAGTCGGCCACGATCTCATTCTGGCTAACTGGTCGCGTATGTCGCGTCGCGCTTTAGGCCCGTTCTTTTGGTACCTGGCGTTTCCATTCACCCTGGTCAATGTGGCGTACGAGATGAGGCCTGTTCATGGGTGGCGACGAAGCGTGCATACCGGAGTCTTGGCAGTATGGAGCCTGGTACTGAGCGCGGTAACCGCTTGTTGGTTGATCGCACTGTCCGAGTCGTTGTTTCGGATCGTGGATCTTCCGGACGAGTGGCACCTCCACCGCTTGACGTTGGCAGTCGTACTTGGCGCCGGAATCGTGATCCTTGTGATGCTGGCAAGGGCGTTGAAGGCGGAGTCGGTGTCACACGTGGTGTGGAGTGTCACTCATGCCGTGGTTGTGCTGGTGATCGCGCTTGGGGCACTGCGGTTTCGGCCGGGAGAGTGGCAGGTGGAGGAATATTCCTGGCTGCGCTTTTTCGCCGTGCAGGGGCCCACGAACGAACAGATTGCCTCAAGAAGTTTCGACATCGACCAGTTGGATCAAACCCCCCTTTGGTTCGATCCGATCGGATTGGTTTCGTACGGCGTCTTGGCGCTGAGCCTCGTAGTGGCCATCGTTCTTCTCGCTACGTGGGTGCAGTCAGAGCCGGGACCTGCATCAGGTGGTTCTTTCGCGGTCCTGCTATCAGGTGTGCTCACGATCCTTATTAGCAGCAGCGTTCATGCAGGGGTGACACAGGTCGTCTTACGATCGAGGGAATCAACGCGCGTCTTCGGATCTCGGGACGAGATCCTGCCGGCAGGGATCTTGATGTCTCGGTTGGGGCGAAGCTATCCCACGACGTTGCTTCCTTTAGTGGGGCTTGCGCTGCTCCTGATTCTCGGGCTCGCGGTGCTGTGCTGGGTATTCAGGCCCAGGATGCTGTCCTGGTTTCCCCCGAAGCGACACCGGGAACATTTTTTACGGTGGGCTCATGAGATGGTGGGACACCTTCCGCTAATTCTCTTTCTTACATCTGCAACGTTCGTCGTGCTGGCATCATTGCTCGGTTCTGCATTGCTCACTTTATTTGTAGAACGCGAAGACGCAGGACTTTACTGTAGCCCGCTGCTGGGTGAGGAGTGTCTCCCTTGGTACATCTCCGCAATCGGCTGGCTAGCAAGTATTAGTGCTGTCGTGGGCTTCTTCATCGTTCGAAACGCCAACAGATTCCCGGCGTTGAAGACCGTGTTGACCAACACCGCGGACGTCGTAGGCTTCTGGCCCATCACGCTTCAGCCGCTAGGTGCAAGAACGTATCGCCGCGACGCCGTTCAAGGCATCACGGAGGCGCTACACCTTGGCCCCGATCAACGAAAAGTGTTAGTTGGCCATAGTCAGGGGTCCGTTCTAGCAGCATGGACTGTCGCTCACCAGCCAACCACCGGCAACGGGACCCGCCCAGCACTTGTCACTTGCGGAACACCTCTAGGCTCGCTCTACTTCCGATTTTTCCCGCAGACATTCGACGACAACCTATTCCATCGTATTGTGGCCATGAGCGACGGCTGGGCCAACTTCTGGCGGGTGACCGACCCGATAGCGACCCCCCTGATTGGACCGAACGACGACGAGAAAACTGTCAATGAACGTAATACCAGGATCGAGGATCCTCCAGCAGGCGGACAAGAAATATTTGGGCACGGCGAATACTGGGGCGCACAACTGCAGCGGAGCTGGATCAAGAACTATCTCAGTATGCCGGCGGTTTTGCCGCCACGCTCGGAAAGCGACAAAGGCTCAAGGCACCTTGGCGCCTCGTAATGCTTGCTGTTGAGCACTTCAGCAATTCAACAGCTCGGGTGATACCTACTGCCAAACCCTGACCGAACGGCGTCCCATAATCGAACGTTTTCGCTACACGTGCTGGCACCTCTCGATGCTGATTTTAAGGGGCTCTGTTTCTGTAGCAATACTCAGTGCCACAATCTATGTGCCACTTCTACTTCCCGGTGATGAGTTCCGCTACATTGGAGGGCATGGGACACCTTCTCGGGTACGCGCGGGTGTCGACGACCGATCAGGACGCTTCGCTGCAGGTCGACGCACTGAATGCCGCCGGGTGTTACCGGGTGCTTGTGGACACCATCTCAGGGTCCCTCGATCAGCGACCTGAGCTAATCAAGCTTTTGGATCAGTTGCGCCCCGGGGACACGCTCGTGGTCTGGCGGCTCGACCGACTTGGTCGTTCCATCCGGCACCTCATCGACCAACTCACAGCACTTCAGGACAAGGGCATTGGATTCAAGTCCCTCCAGGAAACGATTGACACAACTTCGCCCGGCGGCAGACTGGTCTTCCACGTTTTCGCTGCTCTCGCCGAGTTCGAACGGGACCTCATCAGGGAGCGTACGAACGCCGGTCTCGCGGCGGCACGATCTAGAGGTCGCACCGGTGGCCGACCACCGCGACTCAGTCCTCAACAGGCTACGGCCGCGAGGCGAATGTATGAGCAGCAGGACATGACCGTCGAACAGATTGGCCAGGTCCTTGGCGTCAGCAGGACCACCATCTACCGGACGCTCAAACGGGATCAGGTGACTCCGTCAAAGGGACGAAAACCGAAGGTGAAACCGTCAGTGGGATCGGCCACCATCATCGAAGCGACCGAAATACAGCTCGCACGACAAGATCCCCGGTGATCAGGAGACTCCGATGATTAGACTCATCCGCTGGTGGCTGACCGCGAGCATCCGCTACAGCTACCGGTTCTTCCGCGCCATCCTCCGGCTGCCGCTGCTCCTGCTACCGATTCCGCCGCGGGTTCGCAACCATGTCGCCGGCGCCCTGGCGATCGCCCTCTGGTTCGCCGGCCTGTATGTCCTCGTCGCCGCGGCTGCCGCGCCGTGGTGGGGTCAGCTGATGGTCGTGTCGCAGCTGCACTGGTTATCGCAGGCGTGGTGCGGATGGAGGGCCGCCGGCCGATCGTCCGCCGGCCCGTCCGGGTCCTATGACGTCTTAGCGGGGTTAGCTGGTGATGAGGCAGCGCAGGGGAGAGGCCGACCGGTTTTGGGAGAAAGTCGTCAAGGGCCCGCGACCGCATGACTGCTGGATCTGGACCGGCGCCGTCGCCGACGACGGGTACGGGCGGTTCTGGGTCACCAGGGACGGCGAGCAACGCGCCCTGCGGCCGCAACGCTACGCCTACGAAAACCTCACCGGCGAGACCCTGCACCCCGGCATCGCTCTCATGCACGTCTGCGACGTGCCATTGTGCGTTCACGCCAGTACCGGGACGGACACGCACCTGCTGCCCGGCACCCAGGCGCTGAACATGCTCGACCGGTCCCAGAAGGGCCGGCACGCCAACGCCTCGACCTTCCGGTGGCGCAGAGTCGGCCGCGCCCAGCTCCGCGCCCACTCCGTGGAGCTGCGCACAGCCCTCCTCGAGCACGGATGGAACGAGCCGATCATCCGCCCCCTGCTCACCGGCATCGACCCCGAAGCACCAACACTTTTCTGACCATGGAAGGGCCCATGCGGCCCTCACCGTGTCAGGGCTGTGTTCTACGCTTCGTAGTGGAGTCCTGTCCGGGGTGTCCGTCGTACCCGACCTACCGTCGTTGGAGCATCATGCCTGCTAGCTCGATACTGCACACCCCCGAGCTGGCCCACCGCGTCCGGCGTGCCTTTCGTGCCCGGGTCTCCGGCGATCCGACCGGGGCGCCGGACTGGGTGCGCGAGATCGCCCTGGTGGGGGAGGGGCCGGGCTGGTTCGAGCCCGACGGCGTCGTCTGGCGGGTTCACGGCAATCTCTCCACCTTGGTCGGCGGGGTCGCGGCCCTCCTCGGGCAGGGCGCGCACCCGCTGGCGATGGCCGGGGTGGCACGGCACTCCTCCTACCGCAGCGACCCGTGGGCCCGCCTCGCCGGGACCGCGCGCTGGCTCACCGTGAGTACCTTCGGCTCCGCGGAGCTCGCCGAGCGGGAATCGGCGCGGGTCCGCGGTATGCATGGGCGGGTCCGCGGCACCACCGACGACGGCCGCGCCTACTCCGCGTCCGATCCCGCCCTGCTGCGCTGGGTGCACCTGGCCTTCACCGACGCCTTCCTCGGGGCCCATGAGGCGGTCGGGCATGACCTGGCCCCGCGGTTCGGCCGCACCTGGGCCGACACCTACGTCCCCGACTGGTCCCGCAGCGCCCGGGCCCTCGGGGCCGAGGACCTCCCGGCCAGCCGCCGGGAACTCGCCGAGGCACTGCGCGCGGTGGAGCCCGACCTCGAAGCCGTCCCCGCCGAGCTCCTCGCCTTCCTGTCCGCCCCTGGCGGGCTGAACCGTGCCGAGCGGATCTTCTACAAGGGCCTCGCCAGCGCCGGGGCGCTGGTGGTCTCCCCGTCCGTGGCTCCCTTCGCCGGGGTGCCCGGTCGCGGTGACCGCTCGCCCGTAGCCCGCCTCCGCTTGCAGCGCACCCGCTGGCAGTTGCGGACCTTCCAGCTGGCCCTCGGGCCGCACAGCCCCTCCGAGGACGCCGCACGCTACCGGATCGGCCTCGCCGGCCCCCCGGACTGGCTCGACTGAGCCTCGGCCGCGTCGGCGTTCGGCAGGGCTTTTTGCACAGCGTCCTCAGCGGCGGCGAGGCCGGTGATGTTAGCAATCGGCTTACGGGCACATATCGATTGCGCCTTCATGTGTCGGTCACAGCACGAGGGCGAGCGGCGCGGGAGGATGTAGGAATGAGTTCACAGTTGCCGGTGGCCATCCGAGCCTTCGCCTCATGGGAGAGGCGTCGCTGGTTGAAGAGTCGTTACCGCAGCATTCGGTATGACGTGCGGTTCGCCGACGGATTCGAGGGGCACGGCGTCGCTTTGAACGCCGTTCTTCAGGGAGCCCATTTCCCCGCAGACTACTGGTCCACGCGGAAGGGCGCCGACCTGGCATGCCCAGAAGAAGGCGCCGGCCTGTGGGTGGACTATCCCTACGGCCGGCCACTCTGAGCAGCAAAATAAAGAAGCAGTGCCCCGCAATGGGATCGCCTACTGCACTGCAAAGTGCAGTGGTGCTGGCTGGTCACCAGCGAGGACAAATTCGCGCTGACCAGGCGGGGTCATGCTGCGGGTCATCACCAGCTGGCTTGGAGCCCTGTCAGGAGAGATGGCCTTGGTCGGTGAGGCGGTTCTGGAGGGATTGCTAGGGACAAAGCGTTCGGTTCCGTCCGCCGCCCTGGTCACTAGCGGGTGCCTGTCCTTTGACATTGGTAAGCAGGGCGATGACGTCGGGGAGGGCGGGGTGGGCGGGGTCGTGCCAGATCAGGTCGAGGGGGGCCAGCAAGGAGGGCGCCAGGGGGCGGACGATGATCCCGGGTACCGCTAAGTGCTCGGCCACCGCCGGTGCGACCGGTGCTACCCCATGGCCTGCGGCGACGGCGCGAAGCAGGGCTTCGGGTGCGTTGATGAGATTCGGCGGGGTGAGTACCTGGTTGGGACGGGACGGGCCCGCGGGGAGCAGGTGGGCGAGGAGGTAGTCGCAGATGCCGGGGAACTGGTCGCGCGGGATCATCACGACCGTCTCGTCGGCGAGGTCGGTGACTGGGACGGCTTCCGCGGCGGCGAGACGGTGCCCGACCGGCAGGGCCAGGTGTACCGGCACGCGAGCCAGGAGCCGCCCCGGAAGGTCCTGGTCCTCAGCGCTGCGCACCCACACGATGGCGGCGTCGATGTGCTCGTCCCGGACCGCGCGGATCGCGTCGCTGTCGGTGGCGGTCATAGCGGTGACCTCCAGCTCGGAGGCCAGCCCGGACAGGCGGCCCAGGGGATCATTCAGGATGTGCTCCACGCCCGGAGCGACGCGCAGGCTGAGATGCCGGTGACGGCCATTGGCGCAGCTGACCTCGGAGCGGGCGCGGTCGGCGCGGGCCAGCAGGACGTGGGCGTGTTCGAGCAGCACCTCCCCGGCGGGGGTGAGGACCACGTGGCGGGGGCTGCGCTCGAGCAGGGTGACGTGCAGGTCCCGTTCCAGGACCTTGATCTGTTGGGACAGCGACGGGGCGGCGATGCGTAGCCGGCGGGCGGCGCGCCCGAAGTGCCGTTCCTCGGCCACCGCCACGAAGTACCGCAGGTGTCGCAACTCCATAATCAACGTTAGCCCCTGGCTCACGTGCCGGAGGAATTATGTCGTGGTGGTCATCTGCGGTGAAGCGAACAATCGTGTTGTGCGTTGACGGGTTGCCTCGATGGGTCGCCGAAGGCGAGGAGGCCGCTGGATCGGCGTCATCTTCGTTGCCGCATTAATACAAGGAGGCTCACCGTGAAGGCAGTGGTTTACAAAGGACCGAACGACGTCAGTGTCGAGGACGTACCGGACGCCAGGATCGAACATCCCGCCGATGTGCTGGTCCGCATCACGTCGGCGAACATTTGCGGCTCGGACCTGCACATGTATGAGGGCCGCACCAGTTTCGAACCCGGACGTACTCTCGGGCACGAGAACCTCGGCGAAGTGATCGAGGTTGGTCCGGCCGTGAGCAAGGTGAAGGTAGGCGAACGGGTCGTACTGCCGTTCAACATCGCCTGCGGGTTCTGCAAGAACTGCGAACGCGGCTTCACTAACTACTGCCTGACCATGCAGCCCGAGCCCAAGCTCGCCGGTGCCGCGTATGGCTTCGCGGACATGGGCCCGTACCAGGGCGGCCAGGCCGAGTACCTGCGTGTGCCGTACGGAGATTTCAACTGCCTGCGCCTGGGCGAGGACGCCGTGGAGAAGGAACTCGACTACGTCATGGTCGCCGACATCTTCCCCACCGGCTGGCATGCCACCGAGATGGCCGGGGTATACCCGGGCGACTCCGTCGTCATCTACGGTGCGGGCCCCGTCGGGCTCATGGCCGCCTACTCGGCCATCATCAAGGGCGCTGGCAAGGTCATGGTCGTGGACCGCCAAAAGGACCGCCTGAAGCTGGCGGAACAGATCGGCGCCATCCCGGTCGATGACTCCGTGGTTGACCCCGTCGAATTCGTCAAGGACCAGACCATGGGATTCGGCGCCGACCGCGGGTGTGAATGCGTCGGTTACCAGGCCCACGATCCCTCAGGCACCGAGCACCCCAACATGACACTGAACCGGCTCGTGGACTCCGTCCGGTTCGTCGGCGGCATCGGCGTCGTCGGGGTTTTCCTCCCCCAGGACCCCGGCGGTCCCGACGACCTCGCCCAGCAGGGCCAGGTAGCTTTCGACTACGGAAACTACTGGTTCAAGGGACAAACCATGGGCTCGGGTCAGTGCCCTGTGAAGAAATACAACCGTGCCCTGCGCGATCTCATCGCCGGGGAAAAGGCCAAGCCTTCCTTCCTCGTCAGCCACGAACTAACCCTAGATCAGGCCGTCGAGGGCTACCGAAACTTCGACAACCGCGAAGACGGCTGGACCAAGATCGTCCTTCACCCCGCCAGCGCCTGAACTAGCCCGGACAAAACCTTCCAGTGCAGGAACCAGCAATTTTCCGGAGGTGGTACTGATGCGGTCCATGGTGTATCGCGGACCTTACAAGGTTCGCGTGGAAGAGAAGGACATACCAGCGATCGAACATCCTAACGATGCGATTGTGCGCGTGACGAAGGCGGCGATCTGCGGATCCGACCTGCACCTCTACCACGGCATGATGCCGGACACGCGGGTGGGGATGACGTTCGGGCACGAGTTCGTGGGGGTGGTCCACGAGGTGGGCCCGTCCGTGCAGAACCTCGCCCCGGGTGACCGTGTGATGGTTCCGTTCAACGTCTACTGCGGCTCCTGCTACTTCTGCTCCCGCGGTCTGTATTCGAACTGCCACAATGTGAATCCGAACGCGACGGCGGTGGGCGGCATCTACGGTTATTCCCATACCACGGGCGGGTACGACGGGGGCCAAGCTGAGTTCGTGCGCGTCCCGTTCGCCGACGTCGGTCCTTCCAAGATTCCCGACTGGATGGACGAAGAGGACGCAGTCCTTCTCACCGATGCGCTGCCGACAGGCTACTTTGGCGCCCAACTGGGCGACATTGTGGAAGGCGACACCGTGGTGGTGTTCGGCGCCGGGCCGGTCGGCCTGTTCGCCGCCAAGTCCGCCTGGCTGATGGGGGCCGGACGGGTGATCGTCATCGACCACCTGGAGTACCGCCTTGAGAAGGCCCGCAGCTTCGCCCACGCGGAAACGTACAACTTCGCCGAGTACGACGACATCGTGGTGGAGATGAAGAAAGCAACGGACTACCTGGGGGCCGACGTCGTCATTGACGCCGTCGGCGCCGAGGCCGACGGCAACTTCATTCAGCACGTGACCGCCGCGAAACTGAAGCTGCAAGGCGGCTCGCCTGTGGCCCTGAACTGGGCTATCGACTCCGTCCGCAAAGGTGGCACGGTGTCCGTGGTGGGCGCGTACGGGCCCCTGTTCAGCGCCGTGAAATTCGGCGATGCCATGAACAAGGGGCTGACGCTGCGCATGAACCAGTGCCCGGTCAAGCGGCAGTGGCCGCGATTGTTCGAACACATCCGGAACGGGTACCTAAAGCCCAGCGATATTGTGACGCACCGCATCCCGCTGGAACATATCGCGGAGGGGTACCACATGTTCTCCGCGAAGCTCGATGACTGCATCAAGCCCCTTATCGTTTCCAGCGCGGACTGAAAGGAAGAGCATCATGGCTGCGATACCGACGCCTTACACCGCCGACAAGCCCGCGCTCACAGAGTCAGTGGAGGACCTGAGGGTGCGAATCCCGGGGTGGGGGGTGGATGCCGACCCGGCGGACAGGCCTTCCTACCCCCGCGAGCAGCCCGGCATCGATACCGGTGCGCGCTGGGATTTCCCCGAGCGCCAACCGGAGAAGCGGCCCCGGGAGCGGTCCGTCGAGCACGCTTTCCTGACACCCGTCTTCGGGACGTCCACCCCTCCCAGGGGCGCGTCGGGAGCGATCCGGAAGTACGCCTACAAATATAGTGAGGGCCGGGCCGCACACTGGCTGCTGCTTATCGCGGGCGACAGGGTGGATGCATGGGAGAATCACCTGCGCTCGTTCGCAACCCTGCGCCCGGACAACCCGGTGACAGAAACCGGGGTCCTCGGCGAGTTCTCCCGCCATGGGATCGGCTCCCGCTTCGGGAAGAAGCGGACCGACCTGAGCCATCAGTGGATGGACCCCGTGATCGTCGGCGCCCCGTGGGCACTTGCCGCCTGCGGACTCGCGGCCGTCGCGCTGAGGGCCCTGCGAAAGCACAAAGTAGCCTGACACCTGTTCCCTCGGGGCAGACCAGGTGGCCAATGGCACATGCTGAGCGATTGAGATTAGCTCTAACCCAAGCCGCGGGCGATTACACCCCTTCGCGGACAATCGAGGCTGGAGGGCACCCCTATAGATGGAGCACATGAATCGCAAGGCTCTGATCTCGGCCGTCATTGGCCTCCTTGTCGCACTCATTACGGTGTTGCTCGGTGCTCCCGAACTCGCGCCCCTGATCGGTTGGGCTGTCGCCGGCGGTGTCTTCCTGGGCTGGGCCTGGGCCAAGGCGTGGCCCGCAGGTCCGGAAGCCACGGGTAAACTCGCCCTTCAGGAAGATCGGTCTCGCCGGCTTCTGGACTCTCTCATTATCAGTGCGACATTCGTCAGTCTCGTCGCAGTCGTCTTTGCACTGCTCCGCAGCCAGCAGAAGGACCCCATCGGCGTGGTCGCGGCGATCCTGGCCGCTCTCGGTGTGGTGATCGCCTGGGCTCTGATCAACACTGTCTACGCGTTCAAGTACGCCCGCATGTACTACCACGATGACCGCCATCACTTCAGTTTCAATCAGAACGAGGACCCGTCGTACAGCGACTTCGCCTTCGCGGCGTTCTCGATCGGCATGGCATACAGCGCGAGCAATGTGAACGAGTCATCCACACCTTCGCGCAGGATTGGTCTGGGGCACGCTTTGCTCTCATACTTTTTCGGCACCTTCGTGGTCGCAGTGGTGATCAACCTCGTCGTCAGCCTCGGCCAATCCAGCTGACCGCGACGTGGCGTGGCTGCCCGCACTGTGCAGACCTCTGGACGACTGTTTCCGAGTTGTAGCGGCGAAAAATGCCCAGCCGTGGGCGAGGGTGCGGTGGGAGCGCTCGATTTCTCCATTGGCCCGTAGGCGGTTGGAGGCGGGTTCTGTTGGCCTAGGATGCCGAGCTCAGCGCAGGTGCCGCGCCAAACGGTGCAGCTTGTACGCGGGGCCGTGATCCGAGGGACGTGCAGCTTCGGCGCCTCACCGAGGGGGTCGGAAGAGTTGGTTCGCCCCCTCGGCTGAATTGCCGAACAATGTCAGCGTCTGAAATGGATTTGTGGGGCGCCCGTAAGCCGGTCGCCCTACGCCCGTGCCAACGACCTTGAGTATTTGTGCAGACGACCGTGAGAACCGATAGATCTACCGACCGCGTCAGATCACGGGAGGGACATTTATCCGGGACGATCGAAACGGGCGCGCAGGTACCACAAGCGAAACGTCGGTTCTGGCTCAGTGTTCGTCGTGGTTGTCTCTAAGACCACCGCTTTCCAATGCGTACAGTCCTTGCTTTTCCGCTCTGTAGCGGCGAGGGCGTTGACCGGTTGAGGGGAGGCATAAGCGCTACTGGCATCGACCCCGACGGCCCACCCTCTTCTGACCTTTCGCACTGATCGATTTTGTCTTCTCCTGACAACCGGAGGTGACTGGCCGGCTCCTTCATGTCCGTGTCGGTGGCGCAGTCTACGATCGATGACTTGGGCTGTTGTGGCCATCGGGATGGAAGGGCACATAGGGTCATGGACGAGTTCGGCGCACCCGGTGCGGCACTTGGCCGGCCGGCTCCAGCTGCTGCCCGGACGGAGCTGATGCCATCGGGTTTTGCGTCCCCGGCCCAGGACTGGTTCGAGGACCGGATCGACCTGAACCGGCACCTCATCACGGACATCACCAGCACCTACATTGTGCGCGTGTCCGGCCATGCCATGGACGGCGCAGGAATCTCCGACGGTGATGAACTGATCGTCGACCGGGCCCTGCAACCCAGAGACGGGTCCGTGGTCATCGCCGTCCTCGACGGTGAACTCATCATCCGACGACTCCGCATTACCGACCCCGAGACCAGTCCCAACACTAGGTCCAACGGCACGAATGGTGGTGACGGTGCGGCTGCCAGTGTCGCGCTGGTTGCAGCGAGCCCCGCCTACCCGCCCATCCCCGTCCCCGACCCCGATGACCTGGTCATCTGGGGCGTGGCCACTCGGTGCCTCCATCATGTCTGACCCTGAACCTTCCCCGCTGGGCCGGGGTCCTGTAACCGGTCGAGCTGGCTCCGGTGTTGCGCTGGTCGACGTCAACAACTTCTATGTTTCCTCCGAGCGGGCTTTCGACCCGTCGTTGGAAGGGCGCCCCCTGGTGGTCTTGTCGAACAACGACGGGTGCGTGATCACCCGCAGTGCCGAAGCGAAGGTCCTCGGGATCCGCATGGGTGCCCCGTGGTTCCAGATCGCGGAACAGGCCAAGGCGTGGGGGTTGCAAGTCCGCTCGAGCAACTACGAGCTGTACGGGGATATGAGTGCCCGCGTCATGGAAGTCCTTGGCAGGCACACCACCAACCTCGAGATCTACAGCATCGACGAAGCGTTCCTCACTCTCCATGGCACCCACAGGCAACAGCACGCCACCGGCAGGACCATTAAGGCCACCGTCCGGCGCAACACCGGGCTCCCCGTGTGCGTGGGCATCGCCCCGACGAAGACCCTGGCGAAACTCGCCAACCGGTGGGCGAAGGGCAATCCCCACTTCGACGGGGTCTGCCACTGGGACCTCGTCCCGCCGGACCAGCGGCACGCCCTGCTGCGGAGGTTGAAGGTCACCGACGTCTGGGGCGTCGGCACTAGGAACACCGCGCGCCTGAACGCCATCGGCATCGACACGGCCTGGGACCTTGCCGCCGCGGACCCGGTACTGATCCGGAAACGCTTCTCCGTGGTCCTCATGCGCACCGTCCTGGAACTGCAGGGCACACCCTGCATCACCTCCAGCGAGTCCACCGGCAACGAGCAAGTCCTCTTCTCCCGCTCCTTCGCAACCCCCGTCACTACCCTGGACGCGATGGGCCAGGCGTTGGGCGTCTACGCCCAGGGCGCTGCCTCCCGCCTGGCCCGCAAGAACCTCCAGGGCAGGGTGCTCACCGCGTTCGCCGGCACCTCACCCTTCAGTACCGGTACCAGAAGCGCACCGAGTATCTGCATCCCGCTCCCGGCCCACACCGCGAATCCACTGGAACTCACCCGTGCCGCACACAGGCTCCTGCCGCTCATCGAAGAGGGCGTGTCCTACATCCGGGCCGGGGTCATCGTCACCGACCTCCAACCCGTCGGCACACAGGACACCCTCCTGACCCTCGACCTGGATCCCGGGGCGAACACCGGGCGGGGCCCGGGCAAGGACACGGGCCCACTCCTGCACGAGATCGGCCAGAAATTCGGGCGCTCAGCGATCGGCCTCGGCCACGCCGGCCTGAAAGCAGGGTCGGACTGGACCATGAAACGCGACATGCTCTCACCCCACTACACCACCAAGTGGGCCGACCTGCCCATCGTCAAAGCACAGTAGAACCACCCAGGAGGGCCCTCTTCGCCCGCGCCCTCAGTGGCCAACTGGTGGTTGCTGGTCCCTCTGGTGTGCAGGCTTCCCAGGGTTTTCGCTGGCGCTCTAACCAGGACCATGGTCCTCTCGCTTCGCTCCTGGCCTGATAGGGTCGGGCGCTCCTTCGTCGCACCCGACCCTGTTGTGTCTACGACGGTTTTTGTCTGCTGTCCTGCGGATTGTGCGCCCCCGCTCCACAGCGTCAACCGGCTCCGCCGGCATCGGGCACATCCATCCTGTCCGGCGCTCCTTACGTCGCTTATTTCCTCCCAAGATTGGGTGCACCCTCGCACCTGCGGCGTTGAGCACTGCTCCGTCGGGGACGAGCGAGCGAGCTCCGCCAGCAGCCAAAACAATGGGGGAGGGGAAGCTGGTCGGTCACCAAAGCCGCCTCTCCACTGGTCCACGCCAGCGCCCCATTCCAGCCGCTTGACAGACATAGAAGCGTCGGGGGAGATGGGCCACTGCTGGTCACCAAGGCCTCTTGACCTCACTACCTGCATCGATAAGGAGCACCACCATCAACTTTCTGAATACTGACACCGTAGTTCTGGTCGGCACCACCATGAAGGACACCGGGGAAACCGTCAGCGCCCCGGTTCTGCCCGTGGATGACCGGGCAGGCGACGGGTACGACTGGCTCGACACTCTCACCGGCGGCCCGTGGCAGGTCATGGGCGCGTGGGGGATTGATGGATGGGACGCCGGGTCCTGGCCCTACGTCTTCTTCGCTGCCGCCACCCACCATGACGAGACGGGCACCCTGTACGGGTACGGGACCTACGTCGAGGGCGACACCTTCACGCACTGGTACCGGACCGAGGACGCCTGCCGCACGGCGATCACCGCCGAGGTCTTTTGGTACTGGAAGCACGGGCAAGCCGACGGACCAAGCAACCTCCCGGAGACGGCTGGGGAGCTGGAGGACGAGTTCACCAAGCCCTACGGATACATCCACCGCTGCTAGGACCCGCTGACAGAGGCCGCACCCCGCCCCAGCGGGCGGGGTGCGGCCCCTCGCCGGAGGACCGAAACTACGGATTCTGACGTCCCATACAGAAGCTTCAAAGATCCTAAATCTAAGGGGAAAAGCATTGTTTATTCAGATGAATAAACAATTGAATTAGTACCAGCAGTACAGCAGTCGACTCTCACTAAAACTGATACGTAACCAAGGACTGAGCGCCATGACCATCACCGTCTACGAAAAGCCGTCGGGCTGTTTCGGGTGCAAGAAGACGAAGGAACTGTTCGATGCCGCCGGCGTCCGGTTCACCACCGTGGATATCACCGCCAATGACCAGGCCCTGGCCTACATCACCGACGAGCTCGGCTACAGCCAGGCGCCGGTCGTCGTGTACGAGAAGGACGGTAATGAGGACCACTGGTCCGGCCTGAATCCACCCAAAATTGCCCAGGTCATCAAACTCGACACCACGCGGCAATAATCCCAGTACATGCACAGAAGTACCGGACTCTGTCAGTACGTGAGTACGGTACGCCGAGGTACAGAAGTACTGAAACACAGAAGTACTGAAATCAACGACAACACCAGAACCCATAGATAAGGCAGTTGAGCATCATGGCCGGAGAAACCGTCACCACCGTCATCGGGAACCTCACCGCGGATCCCGAACTCCGCTTTACCCCCAGCGGGTCAGCGGTCGCGAACTTCACCATCGCGAGCACCCCGCGCACCTTCGACCGGCAGAGCAACGACTGGAAGGACGGGGAAACCCTGTTCCTGCGCTGCAACGTGTGGCGCGAGTCGGCCGAGAACGTCGCCGAGACCCTGACCAAGGGGAACCGCGTCACCGCCCAGGGCCGGTTGAAGTCCCGCAGCTACGACACCAAGGAAGGCGAGAAGCGCACCGTCATGGAACTCGAGGTCGACGAGGTCGGACCGAGCCTGCGCTATGCCTCCGCGAAAGTCACCCGCACCCAGCGCAGCAACACCAGCAACGGCGGCACGGGAGGCAACGGTGGGGGAGCGCAGCAAGGCGGACAGAGCAATCAGGGCAACCAGAACAACACCGCGTGGCAGCAGCAGCCCGCGGATGATCCATGGGGAGCCCCTGCAGCAGCAAGTGTTGGCGGTGCTGGTAGTGCTGGTGGGTGGGGCAACGGCCCCGAGAGTGAACCTCCGTTCTAGCCGCAGGCTTTGCACAGCATGGCGGACAAGCGTCGGTGGCCGGCTCTACGCTGGCTACCGACGCATCACACCACCAGTCACACCAATTAGTCACAGTAAGCGGCCCCGTAAACCGCCCAGTAGGAGAGAGAAAACTCATGACCAGCAGCCCCGAGGCGCAAGCGCTCACGAACGAGCATCACTGCGGCCTGCGGTCCTGGGCGAAAGGAACCTACACGATCGAAGCGGCAACCGAGTTGCTGATCCGGGCCTTCGACGGTCGTTTCGCCAGGTCGGGGGAGCCGTGGATCGGGATGGGCAGCCGCTGGCCCTACGTCGATTTCGAAGCGATCGAGGAGAACCTCGGAGGCCTCTCCGGAGGGGAGCGCCGGTTCATGCTGCTGGTCGCTTCCCTCGGTGATGGGGGAGCACTGGTCGACCTCGGGGACATCATCCCCGGTCTGGACCGGGACGTGCTGGCCCTCGTCCTCGCAGCGATCGCTCATGCCGGCGGAAGCCACGAACACTCAGGGTTCGAGTTCACCGAGGACGGCACACCGACCTCCATCGTCCGCCTCGCCCGACTCTACGACTGGCCCGACGGCAACATCATCTAAAGCCGCTGCGCGGCACACCGGCGGACAGCACTCGAGAACAGCAGGAAGTCCTGACCAGGGTGCACGGTAGGTCGAGTACGACGGACACCCCGGACAGGACTCCACTACAAAGCGTAGAACACGGCTCTGACACCGTGACTGACGCAGGGGACTGAGAGACTGGGCGGATGGGCGCGAATCGACCAGCACGTGGCCAGGTGGTCAGGCGACCGAGTGCGTCGGGTGCGGATGAGCGTCTCCGTTGACGTTGTACGGGGACGCTCATCCGCAGGGGTGGGCGTTCCTTGCGGACGCAGGGAGCACCCGCTGTCCGCTGCACCGGCCGCGGATGCCGAGGGCTGGCAGAACATCATCAGGATCTACAAGACGAGCGAGTTAGACGAACTCAGCGGTGGCCTCAGACCGCCGCCGCCAGCAGGAGCTTTCGACGACGAGGAGTAGCAGGTGAGCAAGCGCAAACCGGCGTCATTCACGCCGTACTTCACGCAGACCGACGCCGACCAGGTGCGGGCCGCGTTCCTCGCCGCGGGACGGGCCGAGGGGTACCGGTCCGTGACAGACTTGATCGAAGCAGCTGTGATGCGCGAGGTGAAGCGCCTGCAGCGCAAGCACAACAACGGCAGGAAGTGGGAACCGGTAGCACCGGGAGCCCTCCGGCCAGGCCGACGGACTCTCGAGGAAGAGAAGAACCGGGCCCCATAGATTTCCTCGTTGCGGGGAAACGCAAGAAAAGCAGTACGGAAGCGGGAGCTGGTGGTGCAGCTGCCGCTTCCAGCTTTTGACCCTCCGGTCGGTCGTCGGCACCGTGAAGGGATGCCCGCTTCTCCCTCCGCACCCTGACGTGATGTGCGGTGGCTAAGACCAGCCCCGCAGCGCCACCACCCAGCACGCCGGCTGTGCTCAGATCAAAGACCAGCCTGGCCACCACCAGCACGCCGACGGTGAGGGCGAGCTTCATGAGGAGATTGGCGATGTCACGCATGCAGCTCACCCTACGGCGAGCATCCTTGCAGCCACTGCTGCGAGCCATGGGCACCATTCAGATGCCAGCGTGTGACAGCCCAAATGCTTCCCTCGTTCCCGCCCCTAAGAACGTACGCACCATTCGTAGGATCCGTCCTTTATGGTTCTTGACGCCTACTTCACGTGGCTCGTACTGTTCCGCCAACGGTCCGGTCTGGACCGTCTTCAACAAAATCGGGGAGGAATAATGTATCGACCATTTTGGGGTCAGGTAGCTGTCGGCGCGGGCGCCACGGCTGTACTTCTGGTTTCGGCTGCAGTCCCGGCAAACGCCGCCAGCACGCAGGGAAGGCAAGCCATCACCTTCGATCGGTGCATCATCGACGAAGAAGTCGGATTGGTGTCCTGTACGACCGGGACGCAAAGCAGCATTGAGGTGTACACACCCTCGGGCAGGGTCATCGTGCAGGGCCGGATCCAGTCCTCATCAACGACCACTCACCAGGGGCAGACGACCACGGAGGAGAGCGCGTATACATCCGTCAGCGTCTTCGAATGGTACATAGATGGACTCAACTTCCAGGCAAAGGTCATCAAGCTCAAGGGCGCGAGCACAATGGTCTTCCCGGACGGCATGGAATGCAATTTCGAAACGGACTTCATCGCAATCCGTGACGAATCCAAGTTCGACCACGGCTCCGTGAGCTGCACCCTTCCCTAGAAAGGATCACTAGAAAGAACGACGCGAATGCCCTGGCCATGCAGGGGTGCCGGGGCATTACGCACGAACCGGATCATTGGACGGACCCTCGGGCCGTCCTTTAGACGCACTCGAAGCTGCGTTGCTGGAATTGGAACTCGCCGCCTGCGTAGTGCACGTCGATGACTGCAGTGCAGGTACCCAGGTTCGGGTCGACGAGCGTCTCGGTCAACTGATCGTGGTAAACCGCGTTCTGATCGTCCTTCCGCAGCAGGTGGGACCGCATGGAGCCAGTTGTGGAGTAGGAATAGCCCTCATCGAAGGTCGTCGTCGTGTCGTATCGGGTGCTGCCGCGCATGACTACGTGACCGGATGGAGTGTTGACGACCGTGATGGAGGAGTGGATCGTCCCACACACCTCGACATGGCCGTAGTCCACGCATCCAAGCTGTTTGTACACAGAGGCGCCGGTCGATGCTGATGCTGATGCTGGAACCGCACCGGTGAAGGTGATAGCACCGGTCATGGCAAGGGCTGAGGCGAGTCGCCATTTGTTCATCATGATCCTCGATTCACCGTTGAATCCGTTATGAATGACGGCATGACCCGAGGTGAAGCACAGGGATGACTAGTGTGCGGTTGTTGCTCACACGACGGGAATTGCCACCGTCCCAATCGGATCAATCCACTGTTCGCCCATGTCAACGGATCACGACAAGTTCGTTACCCTCTGTGAGTAGTCACCCCGGTTATCTCTGCAGTGGCATCAAACCTTCAGCCGGTACTAGTTCTTGGCGCTGAATTCGCAAATATCAGTGGTGACGTGAAGCAGCGTTGCGGTCAACGGCATGAAGTTCAGTTGATGGTCACGAGCCGTCTGGGGTGGAGCTCGTGGCCGTCGGCCGCGGGCATGTCGCCTGTAGTGCTTCCCAGGATTGTACACGTACGAAACCCTGCCGGCCGCGGAACGACGAGCCCTGCTGGCCGCCGATGAACTTGCTGCAGCCTTCGACGAGATTGCATCAGAGAGCGCCGAATAGGAGTGGATTCAGCCCTTTCCCGAACCACTACCTGACATAATGTAGATTATCGGCATTCTAGGAAGTGGAGTCGGAGCCATCGTCAGACATGGGATCACCGACGGCTGATGGACTCTTCCTCCTGGTAACTGTCGCTCACCGAACGTCCTGGCCTTCAGGCACTGAAGCATCCGCGTGGGCCTGGATGCGATGACCACGACACCATGTCGGCTTCGCCACGAGGGCTGCGGGCACAGGACTGTTCTCGGCATCGGACACGTGCTGTTCGTCGCGGACAGCTCACCGTCCCTCAACCGCTCACGCGGAACTACAAAGTTCTAGCAAGTTATACAAGTTTCCTTACAAGCGGCTAGATTTCCTTATATGCATTTGGAGCTGAACCCCTATAACCCCGGATCCGGACTACCGCCCCGTGTCATGGGAGGCCGGCAGCAGGAAATGGACGCGTTCGACCTCATCGTCGCGCGAACGAAACGGGACCTGCCGAACCGTGGAATGGTGCTGTCCGGGCTTCGGGGTGTCGGCAAGACCGTCCTCCTCAACTACCTGAGGTCCCACGCGGACAACCACGGCTGGTTCACCATCTGGCTCGAGGGCAAGCCGGAAGCACAAGGCTTCACAGAGGTTCGGGAGAAGTTTGCACGGGAACTCACCTCAGCAGCACGCCGATACAACGGGCCATCCGGCAAGGACCGATTGCGGGAGGCTTTCGGGACGATTCAGTCCTTCAACCTCGCCCTGGGTGTGCCCGGGATCAAAGCCGATATCAGCGTGAGCTCCAACCGAGCCAACTCCGGCACCATCGACATCGACCTCGAGGAGCTCGTCGAGGACGTTTCACTCGCCCTCAAGACAGACAACAGTGCCTTCGCGATTTTCATCGACGAGATGCAGGACCTCGACCAGGAACTACTCTCTGCCCTCATCACCGTCCAGCATGCAGCAGGTCAACGCGGCTGGCCGTTCTACATCGTCGGCGCCGGCCTACCCAATCTCCCTACCACCCTCAGTGAAGCCCGGACCTACGCCGAAAGGCTCTTCACCTACCGCACCATCGGCCCCCTCGCTGACACAGATGCGCAGTATGCACTGACGCGGCCGGCCAAAGAGATGGGGGCGGAATATTCCCAGGATGCTCTCGACGTCCTGCTTGACGCCTCCGGGCGATACCCCTACTTCATTCAGGAGTTTGGCAAGGCGATCTGGGACGCAGCTCCGAGCACACCGTTCACCGAGGAAGACGCCGAAGTAGCAGTGTCGATCGGTCGGAGCCAACTCGACGCTGGTTTCTTCTCCTCCCGCTGGGGACGCGCAACACGCAAGGAACGCGGCTATCTCCGAGCGATGGCTCATGATGGTGACGCCGGGTCCAGTACTAGCCAGATTGCCGAACGACTCGGCGTCAAAGTAACCGCTCTCGGCCCCGCTCGAGCGCAACTGATCAACAAAGGCATCATCTACGCCCCCAAGTACGGACAAGTCGCCTTCACCGTCCCGGGAATGTCCGGCTTCATCCTTCGGCAGCAGGAAGACTGAACCTCGGGGCGACGATCAGCCCCGCCCCTAGTGGGATGCTGAAAGCATTTCAGGACGGGCCACGAACCGCGGCATCACCATCGGGCGCGGACTCCTCGCTACTCCCCCATCATGATCCAACACGCCGGGTTCTCCGACTTGCCTCTGATACCCCCTAGGGGTAAAACTATCCGGAAGTACCCCTAGGGGGTACCCAGATGGACGAGCTATTCATGGAGGAGATCCAATGCCCGTGAAGCCACTCAGTTCCCGACTTTCCGGGAGACCTGCCGCTGCGAAGAGCAGGAGCCTTGCTCTGGCGTTGCTGGTGGTGGCCGGCGCGCAGCTGATGCTGGTGCTGGATGACTCGATCGCGAACATCGCGCTGCCGTCGATCCAGAACGAGCTGGCGGTCTCCTCCGCGAGCCTGCCCTGGGTGATCAACGCCTACGTCCTCTCAGTCTGGCCTACGAGGAGCTACTGCCCATGGCCGAGCCCGGGCTGGTGTTTATGATTTACACCGCCGAGCCCGGGTCGCCGTCGGCGGAGCGGCTTCGACTGCTCGCCTCCTGGGCGGCGGAGCACCGGTCCCGGCGAACAATTCCAGGTGCACAGCTCAGAGAATGATCGGCCGTGGGGCTCGGCATGGTGTCCGCAGCAGGTGCCGTTAGGGATGAGCCGACACTCGCCGCCGAACTCGCAGCAGCTCATGAGCGACGGGCTGCTTCCCGGACGGTGGTCTCGGTGAGGTTGGCCAGTAGCTGGATCCGCTCGTGCGTGGCGGATCCTGGTTCGGCGGAGAAGACGATCATCTGCAGGCCACGGTCGGATGCGAGGTCCATGGCCTGAAATGTGAGATCGAGGTCTCCCACGAGCGCGTGGTGGACGGCTTTGGTGCCGGTCCGGTGTTCTCGGACGTCGTGAGCACCCCATAGTCGCCGGAACAGGTCGCTACGGGTGGACAGCTCGCCGACCAGGTCGCTCAGGTGTCGGTCGTAGGGTGATCGGCCGGCTTCAGCCCGGAGCACGGCGACGATCTGACGGGTCTGTGCTTCCCACTTCCGGTAAAACGTCTGCGCACGGGGGTCGAGGAGGATGAATCGGGCGGCGTTCACCGGAGGCTCGGCGTCGTCGAGCATGTCGGAGAGCAGCGCGCCCCAGAGCGTTGGTCGCGACGGCATCGAGCCGCGCGTTCTGGACGAAGACGGGCATTGTGGACTTCTCAGCGATGGTCTGTTGCAGGCCCGGTGGGAGCCGTGACTTTCTCGTCGAGCGGGGTCGTTGCTGCGGGTGGGCCCCTGCAGTGGCCGCGCGGACAAGGGCATGCAGGTGTGCGTGCTCGACGTCATCGAGGTGTAAGGCGCGGCTGACTCCGTCGATGACGGCTTCCAAGACGCCCGCTGCGTTACCCCGCTCGAGCCGTTTGTAGTACTCGGGGCTCATCCCGGCCACCAGCGCAACCTCTTCCCGCCGCAGGCCGGGCACACGACGGCGACCCCCGGAGTCCGGCAAGCCCACCTGCCCGGGAGTGAGCCGGAATCATCAGCCACCCACGCTGGTCAGCAGGGCGGGGACCTCCGAAAGCTCGGCCAGGCGCTCGTGACGCTCTCCGACGAGTTGCCCAGGCGTTTCATCGCCGGTGCCGACGGAAGTGCAGGCGAGGAGCAGAACCTGGCCACTATCCAGCTGCTCACCGGGTCCTCCGGTGCAGGAGGACATATCCGGCGACTGCAAGGGTCCCGGCTACGGCTTCTGCCACTGCCGTCAGAGTCTTCTTCGCGTACCAGACCGGCTCATACATGGACGGGATGGGCCCGATTGCCGGCACCTGCACATATCGATACAGAACCACCGCTGCCAGAGCAGACAACGCCACGACGGCGGCGAGCGCGTAGGCGGCTCGACTGCCCCTGATGAGGACATACGCCGCAGCGAGGACCGCGACGACCGCCTGGATCCGGAAGAGGTTTCCCCCGCCGATTCCGGTCGGTGCGGCCTGCTGGAACCCTGGGGCTAGCTGGAAGTGGATGACCGCGCTGACGATCAGACCCACCGCAACCAGGACCCGCAGGGCGATCATCAGCAGTCGATTGCGCGCCTCTCCCCCGGCGTCGGGACCCTGTCTCGGTGGAGATTGAGCTTTCCTGTTGCCGGCAGCGGCTCCGGACGTGCTCATCCGACGACCAGGGTTCCGGACATCGCGGGGTGATAGGTGCAGATGACGGCGTACTCGCCTGCTTCATCCGGTGCGGTGAACGTCACTGTCTCACCGCCGGAAACGTCGACGTCGAACCCGCCCTCGTCCTTGGCCGTCACCGTATGCGGAGCGTCGTCCTCATTGATCACCGTCACCGTCGCGCCGGGTGCGATGGTCGCAGGCATCACGTATTCGAAGTCCGCGATGGTGATCGTCGCTTCTTCCGCCGGCGCAGCTTCCGTCGACGTCCCGGCGCCGGCGGTGGCCGCCGCTGATGCAGGTGCCGCAGCTGCACTGGTCGCCCCAGCCGTGCTGGGCTCGGTATCGGAGCCGCAGGCGGTGGTGCCCGTAATGGCCGCGGCGAACAGCAGAGCTGATATTCCGTAACGTATTTTCATGGCGATTCTTCCCGGGAGTGATGAGTTGGTGAGCGACGGGGTGAGTTGTCAGGCAGGTGGCTTGGTGGGTGGCCCTGCCATCGACGATGGCACTCGTTCATGGTGCACGAGGCCGGGCCGGGAGAAGTCGTCGGAAACTCCAGTACGCTCCGGTGGGACAGGAAGAACGGCATTCCGTTGTTGCATGCGGTCTCACCGGGACCAGACCTGCCGCCGGGAGCGGACCGCTTCCCCCGTGAGCGCCGCTTGCTTCATGAGCAGGGACAGATACTGGTCCTGGCTCGCCTCGGCGAGGCTGTACAGGTCCCGACCGCCCCCGACACACTCACTCATCCGCACGAGGCATTCCGCGATCGCGATCTCGTCGTCGCTGAGCCGGGCGGGCGCGAACCGGTTCTCGAACACCCATTCGTCGCCGGCCATGACGCCCCGCAGGAAAAAACCTTCGAGGTTGCCGCCCTCCCCTGCAGCAACACGACGGAACGTCGTCGAAACCGGTGTGCGGACGTCACGGAGGTACCGCAGATCCGCGTTGTCGATCTCTCCACGGTTCCCCCTCACCAGGAGGCGGTTCGCCCGGATCCACGAGAAGTACTGTTGCTCGGCGAAGTCGTAGACGCCCAGCCGGTCGCCGAAATCGAAACGGGCCGACAGCTGGTCCGCGGTCACCGTCACCTCCTCCCGCGGGTCCCCTTCCCGATCGGGCCCCTTCACGAGCGGCGACCGGAAGATCGCCGCCGTGATGGAGACGTCCTCGAACCCGACGCCAAGCGCCCGCCGCAGGATGCTCACACCGTGGTAGTCATGGCACTGGGCGACCAGCACCTGGCTGATCCTTCCCAGGCGTCCGGACGCAGCGACGCGCAACTGCGCCCGCAGGAGCGGGGACAGATGGTACTGCTCCGCCACCTGGATGACGGCTCCCCGCTCGACCAGGGGATACAGGCTGCTCAAGGCCTCCGGGTCAGGCGCGGGAGGTGTCTCGGTGAGAACCGGAACCTTCAGCTCAGCGAGGTGACGGATCGCGGCGGGCGCCACCTCCCGGGGAACGCAGACGACCACGAACGACGGGGAAGTCCTCGCCACAAGGTCGTCGATGGACGCGAAGGGCCGCACCCGCCACGCCTTCTCGATGCGGTGTCCGGTTGCCTCGTTCCGTGTGACGAGGCCCGTGACCTCGAAGCGGTCGGGCATTTCCCGGGCGACGCGGAGGAAGAACTCGCTCCTCCACCCGCTTCCGACGATCCCGAAGCGGATCCTCGCGCCCGAGCCACCAGCGGTATCTGTCCGAGCATCCATGGGTGCCCCCTCATCGACCGGAATCCGCATCCGGTGCCGGCGGGATCATCTCCTCAGCGCGTGCCCATCGGAGTCGAGGTAGTCGCGCCAGGAACGCTTCGGCGTCCAGCCGAGCATTCTCTGGGCCTTCGCGCTGGTGATGCCTGATGCATCGGTGCGGTCCAGGCCGCGCAGTTCGATCGTGTCGCCGTAGTACTTCGTCAGGATCTCGGCGAAGTCGTGGCCACCGACGTTGTCGGGGGACGCGATGTAGAAGACTTCATGCCCGGGCAGCTCCGACTCCGTGGCCAGCACGATGGCATCGGCGAGGTCGTAGACGTCGATGTAGCTCCAGAGGTTTGGGCTCAGGACCGACGCGTCACGGACCTGCGGTCCGAGATTCTGTTCATAGTTCCCCTCGAACTGGACCCAGCTGGGGCGGATGCTGATGCACCGGATGTCGGACCGGGCGATCGCGGCGTCCATGAGCTGCTCGCCGAAGTGCTTGGAGAGCGCATACGGGTCCTGCGGATGGATCGGGTGGTTCTCGTCCACGGGTGCGTAGTCGGGGAGGAAGTCCCGCTCGGGGAAGAAGAATCCGGGGACGGTCTCGCTGGAGATGTTGACGAAGCGTTTCACGCCGAAGCGGATGGCCGCCTCGAGGACGTTGAACGTGGCCATGAGGTTGGTCTGGAACACCACGTGGGGCGGGTTGCCGGTCGGCTCGGGGATGGCTGCGACATGGACGACGGCGTCCACGTCCCGCACGACGGCGTAGGCCTGGCCGGCGTCCGTGAGGTCGGCCATCGTGTACTTGAGTGTGCCCTCGGGCTTGCGCTCAAAGCCGGGACGGGTGAGGTCGGTGGTGACCACGTCGTGACCGGCTTCCTTCATCGCCTGCGTCGCTGCGCGGCCGACCTTGCCGTGGGCTCCGGTGATCAGGACCTTCATGGTGTCTCCTTCGAGGAATGAGCGTCGGCCGGGTTCCCGGGCAACGTGGGATCGAACAGATCGGGTAGGGCAGGGGGGGCATTGCCGGGAACTGGAGGGGAGCCCGCGGGCAGTGCGTCTACGCGTCGACGCCCGTGCTCTCACCGAGGGGTCGCCAGGCCTCCAATGAGTCCAGCTGTGCCTGGAGAACGCCGGTATGGGCGCTGATCGCGTCGGACCCGAGGACGAGCACCTCGGGCGTGTTCGGGGATTCCACCGCGGTGATGATCGCGGCGGCGGCCTTGGCCGGGTCGCCGGGCTGCGTGCCGTGGGTGGCGTCGTTCTCCTTCCGCCGCTTCCCGGCGGTCTCGGAGTAGTCGTCGATGGCGTCGACGGACTGCTGCAGCGACCGGCCCGAGAAGTCGGTCCGGAATCCGCCGGGCTCGACGACCATCGCCGTGATCCCCAGGGGCTCCACTTCCTTGCGCAGGGATCCGGTGAGTCCTTCGATGGCGGCTTTGACGGCCGCGTAGTAGCCGGACCCGGCAGGGGTGATCTTCGCGCCGATCGACGACAGGTTCACGATGGTGCCGGAGCGGCGGGCCCGCATCTGAGGGAGGACTGCCTTGATCATGTCGACCGATCCGAAGAAGTGCGTGTCGAAGAGCGTGCGGACGTCGTCGTCATCTCCTTCCTCCACGGCGGCCCGGTATCCGTAGCCGGCATTGTTGACCAGCACATCGATGCCGCCGAACACCGCGGTCCCACGCTCGATCGCCGTCCGCACCTGGCCGGCGTCGGTCACGTCGAGCGGGAGGGCAAGTGCGGTGTCGGGGTAGTCGGACGCGAGGTCTTCGACCGTCGATGCGTCGCGGGCCGTGACGACGGCCCTGTCTCCCCGCGAAAGGACGGCTTCCGCCAGGGCGCGCCCCAGGCCCGTCGAGCAGCCGGTGATCAGCCACGTGGTCATGATGTCTCCTCCACTGCCGGTGCTCTACCGGCCTTACGAATAGTCGACGCTATCTCCGCGCATTTCAAGCGCAGCGCGGCACAGCGGCGAAATAACCGGTCCGGTGATCAGACCGGTGATGCCCCGACGTACTCCGCGAGGTGCCGTCCGGTCAGCGTCGACCGGGACGCGACCAGATCCGCAGGCGTCCCCTCGAAGACGATGGTTCCGCCGTCATGGCCGGCTCCCGGCCCGATGTCGATGATCCAGTCGGCGTGCGCCATGACCGCCTGGTGGTGTTCGATGACCAGAACGGACTTGCCCGCGTCGACCAGCCGGTCCAGCAGGCCGAGCAGGTTCTCGACGTCGGCGAGGTGCAGTCCGGCGGTCGGCTCGTCGAGGACGTAGATGTCGCCCTTCTCACCCATGTGCGTCGCGAGCTTCAGGCGCTGCCGCTCTCCGCCGGACAACGTCGACAGGGCCTGACCGATGGTGAGGTAGCCGAGCCCGACGTCGGAGAGCCGGGTCAGGATCGCGTGCGCGGCGGGGACCTTCGCGTCGCCCGCGCGGAAGAATTCGGCCGCGTCCGCGACGGGCAGCGACAGGACCTCGCTGATATCTTTGCCCCCGAGCTTGTACTCGAGCACTTCGGCCTGGAACCGCTTGCCGCCGCACACCTCACAGGTGGTCGCCACACCGGCCATCATCGCGAGATCCATGAAGACGACCCCGGCCCCGTTGCAGGTGGGGCAGGCACCTTCGGAATTCGCGCTGAAGAGGGCCGGCTTGACACCGTTGGCCTTGGCGAAGGCCTTGCGGATGGGTTCGAGCATCCCCGTGTACGTCGCGGGGTTGCTGCGGCGGGAGCCCTTGATCGCCGTCTGGTCGACGGCGACGACGCCGTCCCTGCCGGACACCGAGCTGTGGATGAGCGAACTCTTACCGGACCCCGCGACGCCGGTGATCACACAGAGCACGCCGAGTGGGATGTCGACGTCGACGTTCTGCACGTTGTGGGAGGAGGCTCCCCTGATCTCCAGCGCCCGCGGCGACCGGCGCACGGTGTCCTTGAGCGCCGCGCGGTCGTCGAGGTGCCGTCCGGTGAGCGTCCCGCTGCGGCGCAGGCCGTCGACGGTGCCTTCGAAGCAGACCGAACCGCCCGCCGTCCCGGCGCCCGGGCCGAGGTCGACGACATGGTCCGCGATGGCGATCATCTCGGGCTTGTGCTCGACGACGAGGACGGTGTTGCCCTTGTCCCGCAGGCGCAGCAGCAGGTCGTTCATGCGCTGGATGTCGTGCGGGTGCAGGCCGATCGTCGGCTCGTCGAAGACGTAGGTCACGTCGGTCAGCGACGACCCGAGATGGCGGATCATCTTCGTCCGCTGCGATTCCCCGCCGGACAGCGTGCCGGAGGGCCGGTCGAGGCTGAGGTAGCCGAGCCCGATCTCCACGAACGAGTCGAGGGTCTCCCCCAGCGCCGCCAGCAACGGCGCCACCGACGGCTCATCGAGTTCCCGGACCCAGGCGGCGAGGTCGCTGATCTGCAGGGCACATGCGTCGGCGATACTGATGCCCCGGATCTTCGAGGACCGTGCGGCGTCGCTGAGTCGGGTCCCGCCGCACTCGGGACATGTCGTGAACGTGATGGCGCGGTCGACGAAGGCACGGATGTGCGGCTGCATCGCCTCACGGTCCTTCGACAGCATCGACTTCTGGATCTTCGGGACCAGGCCCTCATAGGTCAGGTTGATGGTGTCGACCTTGATCTTGGTCGGCTCCTTGTACAGCAGGTCGTGGAGCTCACGCTGCGTGAAATCGCGGATGGGCTTGTCCGGGTCGAAGAATCCGCTCCCGGTGAAGATCCGGCCGTACCAGCCGTCCATGCTGTACCCGGGGATGGTCAGTGCTCCGCCGTTGAGGGACCGCGTCTCGTCGTACAGCTGCGTGAGGTCGATGTCCGTCACGGAGCCCATGCCCTCGCAGCGCGGGCACATGCCGCCGGTGACGGTGAAGCTGCGGCGTTCCTTGACCGTGGTGCCGCCGCGCTCGATCGTGACGGCGCCCGCCCCGCTGATGGACGCGACGTTGAAGGAATAGGCCTGCGGCGAGCCGATCTGTGGCTGCCCGAGGCGCGAGAAGACGATGCGCAGCATCGCATTGACGTCGGTGGCGGTGCCGACCGTGGACCTCGGGTTGGCGCCCATGCGTTCCTGGTCGACGATGATCGCCGTCGTCAGTCCCTCGAGGACATCCACCTCGGGCCGCGCGAGGGTGGGCATGAAGCCCTGCAGGAATGCGCTGTACGTCTCGTTGATCATGCGCTGCGACTCGGCGGCGATGGTGTCGAAGACCAGCGAGCTCTTGCCCGAGCCCGAGACTCCCGTGAACACCGACAGCCGACGCTTCGGGATCTCGATCGTGATGTCCTTCAGGTTGTTCTCACGGGCGCCCTGCACCCGGATCAGGTCGTGGCTGTCGGCCGGGTGGGACGCTCCCTGCTGGAGGTCCGTCGTGGCTGTGCTCATGGTGTCTCCATCCGTCGGGTGGCCGCGAGCGCGGCCGACCCCGTACTCGTGCGGTGGGCCGCCGCCGAAGGCAGCACGTCTGATTGTCCGTCGTCACGTTCGAACCGGCAATGCGCCTCGACCCGTCCCTGTCCGCAAATGTGCTTTCCTGTAGGCATGAGTGCAGATGCTTCAAGCAACCATGTCCGTCCCGTGCTCCCGGCCGGTGCGGTCGTCGAGCTCGTCGAGGCCGTCCTCGCGGCGGACCTGCCGGAGATCGTGGCGGCCGGCCATCCGGTCCTGCGCCGGCCCGCCCAGGACTTCGACGGGCAGCTCGACGACGACACCCTGGGCCGGCTCATCGCGACGATGCGGCGCGTGATGCACGAGGCACCGGGAGTGGGCCTCGCCGCACCCCAGATCGGGATCCCCCTGCGGATCGCCGTTCTCGAGGACCAGGGAGTCCGGGACCCGGCGGTCGCCGAGGCGCGGTCCCGCACTCCCCTGCCGTTCACCGTCCTCATCAATCCGAGCTACGAGGCGGCGGGCGACGCCGTGGCCGCGTTTTACGAGGGCTGCCTCTCCGTACCCGGCTACCAGGCCGTCGTCGAGCGCCCGCACCGCATCGCGGCCACCTACACGCAGCAGGACGGCACAAGCGTGACGACCGGCTTCGAGGGCTGGCCGGCCCGCATCGTGCAGCACGAGACGGACCACCTCAACGGGCAGCTGTACCTCGACCGGGCGATCCTCCGCTCCCTCACGGCCGACACAGAGCACACCCGGTGGGCGCAACCTACGGTCGACGACGCGCGGCGGGGTCTCGGCTTCTAGCCCCCGCCGCCCCCCGTCACCCGCCCGCAGGGTCGGAGAGGTTCGCTCCGGTGGGCAGGTACCTCGCCCACCACCGCAGGATGTGCTCGAAGCGCTGCCTCCGGTGCCACGGCGAGCCCGACCTCGACAGCTCGTGCGTCTCGCCGGGGAAGACGAGCAGTTCGGTCTCGACGCCCTGCTTCTTCAGCGCCGTGTAGTACCGCTGCGCCTGCTCGATCGGGCACCTCAGGTCCTCCTCGGAGTGGATCACGAAGGCAGGAGTCCTCACGTCGCCGATCTTGGCGAACGGGTTCTGCGCCTCGACCTGTGCCGGGTCCGTGCCGGTGTATTGCTCGGAGAAGAACCAGCCGATGTCGGACGACCCCACGAACGACGGCGGATCGAGGTAGCCGCGTTCGACGATCGCGGCCCGGAAGCGGTGGTCGTGGGCGATGGTCCAGGCGGTCAGGTAGCCGCCGTAGGACCCGCCCATGACGCCGAGGCGCTCGCCGTCGAGCGCATCGTACTCGGCGAGCGCGCCGTCGAGGTATGCGAGGACGTCGTCGAGGTCCACGGTGCCCATCGCCTCCTTGATCACCCTCCCGTGGGCCTGTCCGTACCCGGCGGCACCGCGCGGGTTGCACAGCAGTACCGCGTATCCCGCCGCGGCGTACACCTGGGCCTCGTCGAAGTAGCCCCAGCCGTACTGCGCGAAGGGTCCGCCATGGATGACGAGCAGCACCGGGTGCGGTCCGTCGCCCTCGGGCAGGACGACCCACCCGTGCACCGGGGTTCCATCGGGAGCCGCATAGGTGCGTTCCTGCAGGTCTCCCACGCGCGTGTCCGTGCGCAGTGCGGCGGAGAAGTCGGACAGCGGACGCAGGGAGGTCCCGTCGACGACGGCGACCTCGCCCGACGTCGTCGGATCCGTATAGGACACCACGACGGTGCTTCCGGTGGATGCGGCTCCGGTGACCACGGTGGGGCCGGTGACCAGGGTGGCCGACTCCCCCGTCGCCGAGACGCGCAGCAGTTCACCCGCCCCGCGGGAACGGTTGAACACCAGGACGGAATGCGGGCCGTCGGCCACGATCTCCTGGACGTCGCCGAAGTCCACGGTCTCCGGATCGCTGAGGCGCCGGACGTCCCGCGGGTCGTCTGCCGGCATCACGTAGAGGGCGGTGTTCCGCGCCACGAAGTCCAGGCCCGAGGGCGACAGGTCCGACGCCAGGAAGAACACCCACGCGCCGTCGGTGCTGGATCGGGGCGCGCTGCAGCCGAGCAGGGTGTCCCCGCCCTGGTTCGTCAGCTGCTGCCGGTCGCTGCCGTCGAGGGCGATCGAGTGGATGTCGGAGACGAGGGTCGAGTCCGCGTCCGGTCCCAGCGCGGCCGTGAAAAGGATGCGGCGGCCGTCCGCCGTGACGGCAGGATCGAGGTGATCCGCGTCGGCAGTGGTCACCTGGGTGGCGGGAGGCACGGCGCCCTGCTCCTCGAGGGCACCCGGACCGTCGGCGGTCTGCTGCTTGAGCCGCCCGACGGCAGCGATGAACGGCTCCGCGTCGAGGTCGGGCAGCGTGACGGTGAACAGCTGCGAGCGCTTGTCCGTCGTGTAGCCAAGCCCGTTCATCCGGTACTGGTAGCGGGTGATGAGGCGCGCGTCCTCGAGGCCTGGGCCCACGCCGTCGAGCGTCCCGTAGCGTCCCTGCTCCGGTACCCGTGCGGCGAAGACGATGGTCCGCGAGTCCGGTGAAATGTCGAAGGCGGTGACGCCGAGCGGCTGGTCCGTCACCTGGACGGGTTCCCCACCGGAGGCACGGACGGCGAACAGCTGGGGCTTGCCGCCCGGCGCCGCCCGGAGGAACACGAGCACCTCCCCGTCCGGAGAGTAGCGCGGCGCGGTGTCGCGGAAGCCCCGCGTCAGCCGACGCCGCCCTCCCGAGAGCGTCAGCTCCCACAGTTGGCCGACGTAGGCGTCGGCGCGGAAGTCCGGGCGGGTCGCGGCGACCACCAGACGGGAACCGTCCGGGTGGAGGGCCGGGGTGCCCGTGGTGGTCAGGAGTTCGAGCTGGTCTGGTTTCACCCTCCCGACTGAACCCGAAATAGTGGCCTGAGTCAACGGTGAGGCGGTCCTTTTCCCTAGGATGGGACGATGCCCGACCTTCGCCACCTCCTGCTCTGCCCTGTCTGCGGAGAACCGCTGGTCCGAGCCGCACGGACCCTGGCCTGTGAGGGCGGGCACCGGTTCGACGCCGCCCGGCAGGGCTACTTCAACCTGCTGACGGGCAAGGGATCGCCGTTCGAGGGCGACACTGCCGAGATGGTCGATGCGCGGGAGCAGTTCCTCGGGTCCGGTCACTATGCGCCGCTTCGCCGCGCCGTGGTTGCTGCCGCCCTCCGGCAGTTCCCGGCGCCTGCCGTCGCGCTCGATGCCGGGGCGGGCACCGGCTACTACCTCGAGGGACTGGCCGACGCGGTGCCGGGCCTGTTCCCCGTAGCACTCGACATCTCGAAGGTCGCCCTGCGGCGCGCGGCGCGCAGGCTCCCCGGCGGGCTGAGCGTCGTCTGGGACGTCTGGCGCCCGCTCCCCCTGGCGGACGGCTCGGTGGACGTCCTCCTGAACGTGTTCGCGCCGAGGAACCCCGACGAGTTCGTGCGCGTGCTCGCCCCGGGGGGCTGCCTGGTCGTCGTGACTCCCCGGCCGGGACACCTCGGGGGGCTCGAGTCGGTGGGACCGCTGCTGTCCGTCCCCGCACAGAAGGCCGACGACGTCCGGGCGGCCTTCGACGGCGCGCTGGTCGAGACCTCGCGCGAGGACCTGGACTACGCGATGCAGCTGCCGCAGGACCTCGCGCGGTCCGCGCTGGTGATGGGACCGGCGGCGCACCACGGGAGGGGCAGCACGACCGGGGACAGCACGACGGACGGCGTGCGGGACGAGCCGTCCGGGGTCCTCGAGGTCGCCGCCCGCTTCACGGTCCAGGTGCTGGCCAGGACTGCACGACCGGGGCCGGCGGAGCGCCCGAACGGCACGGAAGGGTAACAACTGCGGATGCAGGTCTGTGTGCCCTAGGTTATGGAGCACCCGTTTGCCATGATGATGGCCAGGGCCGCTCTGCGCGGCGTCGATACGAGGGGGTTACCCGATGGACTGGTTGCTCGCCAACGGGTGGGTCCTGTGGCTCGTCCTGTTCCTGGGGCTCGCCGCCGTGGAGACCCTCACGCTCGACCTGTTCTTCATCATGCTGTCGGTCGGCGCACTGGCCGCCCTCGCCGCGACCCTCGCGGGCGCAGGACTGGTCCTGCAGATCGTGATCTTCGCCGTCGTGTCCCTCCTCATGATCCTGCTCGTCCGACCGGTGGCCGTGCGGCACCTCCAGAGGGGCCCGGCGGACCAGCTGAACAACATCGACCGCCTCGTCGGTTCTGCAGCCCTCGCCCTGGAGCCCGTGACGGCCCATTCCGGGACGGTGAAGATCGGCGGTGACACCTGGACGGCCCGCTCCGCCGACGGAGCCCCGCTTCCCGCCGGTACGCGCCTGTCCGTGACGAGGATCGACGGCGCCACCGCCGTCGTCGAACCCGTCGACCGCCCCGCTCCTCCCGTTCCCGACGCCTAGAGCTGCCCACCCGCTTCCTGCGCTCTCCGGCCGTCTCCCGGCCTCGGGACGCACCACTCCAACAAAGGGGATCCATGAACGGCAACGCCGGGACGATCGGGCTCACTCTGGTCCTGATCGTCCTCATTCTTTTCGTCCTGGTCGTACTCGTGAAGTCGGTCCGGATCATCCCGCAGGCTCGCGCAGGCGTCGTCGAGCGGCTCGGCAAGTACCAGCGGACGCTGAACCCGGGACTGACCATCCTCATTCCGTTCGTCGACCGGCTGCTGCCGCTGCTCGACCTGCGGGAGCAGGTCGTGTCCTTCCCGCCGCAGCCCGTCATCACCGAGGACAACCTCGTGGTGTCCATCGACACCGTCGTCTATTTCCAGGTGACCGACCCCCGGGCGGCGACGTATGAGATCGCCAACTACATCCAGGCCGTCGAACAGCTCACCACGACGACTCTGAGGAACGTGGTCGGCGGACTCAACCTCGAGGAGGCACTGACCTCCCGCGACCAGATCAACGGCCAGCTCCGCGGCGTCCTCGACGAGGCGACGGGCCGATGGGGGATCCGCGTCGGCCGCGTGGAGCTCAAGGCGATCGATCCGCCCCACTCCATCCAGGACTCCATGGAGAAGCAGATGCGCGCCGAGCGTGACCGCCGCGCCGCGATCCTGACCGCCGAGGGCACCAAGCAGTCCCAGATCCTCACGGCGGAGGGCCAGCGCCAGGCCGCCATCCTCGCCGCCGAGGGTGACGCGAAGGCCGCGATCCTGCGGGCCGACGGCGAGGCCCAGGCGATCCACAAGGTGTTCGACGCCATCCACAAGGGCAACCCGACGCAGAAGCTGCTCGCCTACCAGTACCTCCAGACACTTCCCAAGCTCGCCGAAGGCTCCGCGAACAAGCTCTGGATCATCCCCAGCGAGGTCGGTGAGGCGCTGAAGGGCATCGGCACCGTCCTCGGTACCGCCACACCAGACTCCCCGTCGGACGGCCCGGAACTGATGCCGCGCCCCTGAGGACCTCTGCCCCTGTCGCCCTGCTGGCCGTCGCCCATGCATGGTGGCGGCCATCATCGCCGCGCGTGCGCGGCACAGGCTCCGGCAGAACGCCCCGGAGACTCCCGAGGGGACGCCGGGCGGCCTGTATACTTAGGTGTTTACCCGTCCGCGCAGGAACATTCGCGCGGCCGAGGGTGTTATACAGACAGCTTCCCTGTCGCCTCCGGGCGACAGCGGGTGCCGGGCATGTCAGCGGCAGGTCCGGTGGACGACTTCGGTGAAGAACAGCGGCAACGGCTCTCCGGCACACGGGGGCCACGGTGACTAGGAGAAAATCATGAGCGATCGCAGCCTGCGCGGCATGCGCCTCGGAGCGCAGTCGATGGAAACGGAATCCGGCGTCGAACCTGCTCCCCGCCAGCGGGTCGAGTACCGCTGCGAGGACGGCGAGCGGGTCTTCGTGACCTTCTCGTCCGAAGCGGAGATCCCGGCGACATGGGTCTCGAAGACCGGCAAGGAAGCCCTCCTCGTCGACGGCGAGAAGCCCGACACCTCCAACGACAAGCCGGTCCGTACCCACTGGGACATGCTCCTCGAGCGCCGCTCCGTGGAGGAGCTCGAGCAGATCCTCCAGGACCGCCTCACGATCCTGCGCGAGCGCCGGGGCGAGCGCCGCTCCGCATAGTTCGTCCCTGCAGACGAATCCCTGCAGCTGAAAAAGGCACCCGCCGCGGCGGGTGCCTTTTTGCTGCCGCGGGAGAATCAGTGGCGACCGGTCAGGGTCTTCCACCGGGCGCTGAGTCCCCAGCGCGTGACGTTGGCGATCGCCTCGAACACGATGTTCCCGCTCATCTTCGACGCTCCGAGTTCCCGCTCCACGAACGTGATGGGTACCTCCACGATGGTGAGGCCGAGGCGGGCGACCCGGAACGTCATGTCCACCTGGAAGCCGTAGCCCACGGAGTCCACGGCCGAGAGGTCGAGTGCTTCCAGGGTGGAGCGGCGGAACGCCCGGAAACCGGCGGTGATGTCACGGACCCCCAGCCCGAGCAGAAGGCGCGAATAGGTGCTGCCCCCGCGCGAGAGGAGCTTGCGGTGGGCGGGCCAGTTCACCACGCTGCCGCCGGGAACCCAGCGGCTGCCGATCACCAGGTCCGCGCGGTCCACCGCGTCGAGCAGGCCCTGCAGCTGTTCGGGCTTGTGCGACCCGTCGGCGTCCATCTCCACGAGCACGTCGTAGTCGCGCGCCAGCGCCCAGCGGAAGCCGGCGATGTAGGCGGCCCCCAGGCCTTCCTTGCCGGTCCGGTGCAGTACGTGCACCTGGTCGTCAGCCGCAGCAGCCCGGTCGGCGAGATCCCCGGTGCCGTCGGGGCTGTTGTCGTCCACGACGAGGACGTCCGAGGCCGGCACTGCCGCGCGCAGGCGGGCGAGGGTCAGCGGAAGCGACTCAATCTCGTTGTAGGTGGGGATGATCGTGACGACTCGCACGCAGGTGGGCCTTTCCATCGGGGGTGCGCAGGGCGCAGGGACCGGCCCCGGACGGGGAGCCGATCTGCAAGTATAGGCGACGGTCGCCGAGCCCCTCGGAAACACCGGGGTGATCGTCCGGATCGGGCCGGCACTCGGGCAGGTCCACGCAGCTTCGTACCGGTAGCCGCACGCGGGCGGACACCGTTCTCTAAGGACGCGTGGACCTGCCGCTATGAGTGCCGGCTCCATCCGGGTGGGCAGCACGCGCCAGTGATCAGGCCGATGCGCTGCGCTCGTGGGGGCCGGCCAGGTTCCCTCCCGCAGGAGTTCCTCTACCCGTAGGCCAAAAGCTTACGTGCTGTGGAGTGCGTGTCAACAGCCTTCTGACCTGCGCGGACGTACTTCCGCGCAGGTCAGGCGGCACTCCTCGGCCTGCTGGGGATAGTGCCGAAGTTCCTGCTGCAATGCTGCCTGAACACTGTCCGGACGCTGCCCGCGACACTCCCTGCAGCACTGCGGGAATTCCGTCGGCGGTGCTACCGCCTAGCTCGCCGCGAAGCCCTCGGCGACGTACAGACGGCGTCCGTCATGCACGGTCTCGAGGCAGAGCGGGGCGTTCTCGGTATCGAGCGCCGGCAGCAGCGGCGTCCCTGCGCGCGGGTCGGTGCTCCAGGACTGGACGCGGTTGTCCGGCGTCTGCACCATCAGCTCGTCGACCTTCCAGACGGCGAAGGATGCGGGAGTACCCGGGGCCAGCTGTCCCATCATCGGGCTGCGCCCGGAGAGCCGCCAGCCGGCCCGTGTGTGGGCGATGAAGGCGGCGCGCGCCGAGATGTTCTCCGCCGCGCTGCTGTGCTGGAGACAGGCGCGCACGGATGCCCACGGGTCGAGCGGCGTCACCGGGCTGTCCGACCCGAGCGCCACGAGGACGCCCGCGGACAGAAGCGAGGCGAAACGGTTCATCCCGGAACGGCGCTGCCCCAGCCGCTGGTCGTAGAGGCCGCCCTCCCGGCCCCAGAGGGCGTCGAACACGGGCTGGCCGCTGACGGCGACGCCGTAGTGCACCAGTGCCGCGATGGCGTCGTCGTCGGCGAGCTCCACGTGTTCGAGGCGGTGGCGTGATCGGCGCACCTCCTCCACGCCCAGTTCGCGGGCCGTTGCCTCGAGCCCGCGCAGGACGACGTCGAGCCCGGCATCACCGATGACGTGGAAACCAGTCTGGACGGTCTCGGCGGTCGTCGCGAGCAGGTGGGCGGCGACCTCGTCCTCGCCCAGGTAGAGCGTGCCCCGGTTCCCGGGATCATCGCTGTAGGGCTCCCGGAGGGCGGCGGTGCGTGAACCGATCGAACCGTCCACGTTGAGGTCGCCCGCGAGTCCGGCGAGCCGGCCCCCGAAGCCCTGCATCAGGTCGCGCACCTCGTCCCTCGACGAGGTCAGCTGGGCCCAGTACGGGATGACCTCGGGCAGTGGCACCTCGTGCGCCGGCCCATCGATCGAGAGGAGCATCTCGAGGTCCTCGCGGGGCGCGATGTGCGGCGCAGCCATCTCGGTGACCGCGATGTACCCCCGGGCCGCGGCGTGGAGGAGGGCTGCCTGCTGGTAGCTGCAGCGCTGGTCCGGTGTGAGCCTGCGGGTGGCCTGCCGTGCGGCCTCGTGCGCGGCGCGCACCACGAACCCGTCGTCCCAGCCGTCCAGGCCGGCGAGGCCGAGTGCGTCCGCCAGGGCCCCCGATACGACGGCCGAGTGGATGTCGGCCCGCACGAGGTAGACCAGGGCACCGCCCCCTGCGCGGTCCAGCTCCGCCGCCGTCGGGACGCGCCGTTCCGGCCACCGGGACTCGTCCCAGCCGAAGCCGAGGATCGTGGTGGATCCGGACGACGCCGCCGCCGACACCGAGTCGAGGAGTTCCGCGAGCGAGCGGCAGGAGGTCAGATCGATCGACCCGAGGGCGATGCCCGTCTCCGTCGTATGGGTGTGGGCGTCGACGAAACCGGGAGTGATCAGGGCGCCGTCGAGGTCGACGGTGCGCACGTCCGGTCCCGTGAGGTTCGCGGCGGCGTGCTCGGACCCCACCCAGGCCACCGTCCCTCCGTCCACGAGCATCGCCGTGGCGAAGGGGTCGGCAGGACTGTACACGGACCCGTTGCGGTAGAGGACGGTCGAGGTGCGCTTCGAATTCGGCATGGGGGTGCTGGGAGGCTTTCTGTGGTCGGCAGGTCCCGCGGCGGGACTACTCACTGATGTTCGAGTATGCCACCACGCCGCGGCGGACCAGCCGGATCGCCCGCACGCACGTCTGCTGCAGACCGGAGGGGAGGTCCGGCACCTTGGCCAGCTGGTCCAGCAGGTCGATGACCTGCTTCGACCAGCGGACGAAGTCGCCGGCCGCAAGCTCGGTCCCGCTCAGGGCGGCCTGCAGGGACCTGCCCTGGGCCCACTTGAACATGGGCCAGACGAGCGAGAGCTCCGGTTCTCCGGTCACGGGCAGGCGGTGCTGCTCCTCGACGTCGTTCAGCTGCGACCACTGCCGGATGATCGTCTCCACGGAACCCTCCAGCGATACGCTCGGCATCACCGGCCGCACACCGCGTTCCTCGCGCTTGGCCTGGTACACCAGCACCGTCGTGACGGCCGCGAGTTCGGCGGCGTCGAGGTCGTCGAAGGCGCCCTCCTCGATGCAGAGGGCGATCAGGAGGTCCTTCTCCCCGTAGATCCGGCGTAGCTTCTGGCCGGACGCGCTCACGGTCACACCGTCCTCGGTGTACTCCAGGTAACCGTAGTGCCCGAGGACCTCGGAGACGCGGTCGAAGATCTTCGCGATCGTGTTGGTGCGGCCGCGGATCTGGCCTGCGAGCTTGTCGGTCTCCCGGCGCAGCTTCCACCACCGCTCGGCCCAGCGCGCGTGCTGCTCGCGCTCGCTGCAGCCGTGGCAGGGGTGTGCCCGGAGCCGGCGACGGAGTTCGGTGATGGCCCGTTCCTCGGCTGCCGCCGACGCCGAGTACCCGGCGGAGACGCGGTCGGCGCCCTTGCGCGGCGGCCGCTGCTGCTCCAGCGCGTTGCGCAGCGACGACGTCAGGTCGCGGCGGTCCTTCGGGCTGCGTGCGCTGAAGTGCTTGGGAATCCGGATGCGGGAGAGGACCTCGACGGGCCCGTCGAGGTCCTGCACACCCACGCGGCGGATCTGCGTCTCGAGCGTGAGCACGGTGGGCCGCGGTTCCCGCGAGGTGTCGCTGTCCAGGACGACGGCGTACCCCTGGCTCCGACCGCCGGGGACGTCGATCACGTCTCCCGGCCGCAGCGATTCCAGGGAGGACTCCGCGGCCGACCGCAGCGATCGCGACTTGTCCCGGGTGGCCCTCGACTCGAGGTCGGACAGCTCCCGCCGGAGGTTCGCGTACTCGCGGAAGTCGCCGAGGTGGCAGGTCATCGACTTCTCGTAGCCCTTGAGCGACTCCTCGCGGCTGCGGACCTGCTTCGCCAGGCCGACCACGGAGCGGTCCGCCTGGAACTGGGCGAAGGACGTCTCGAGGATCTCCCGGGACCGCTCCTGCCCGAACTGCGCCATGAGGTTGATGCTCATGTTGTAGGTCGGCCGGAAGCTCGAGTTCAGCGGGTAGGTGCGGCGGGACGCGAGCCCCGCGACGGCTCCCGGGTCGGTCCCGGGCTGCCAGAGGACGACGGCGTGTCCCTCGACGTCGATCCCGCGCCGGCCCGCCCGGCCCGTGAGCTGGGTGTACTCCCCCGCCGTCACGTTCACGTGCGCCTCGCCGTTGAACTTGTCGAGCTTCTCCAGCACGACCGTCCGCGCAGGCATGTTGACGCCCAGGGCGAGCGTCTCGGTCGCGAAGACCGCCTTGACGAGCCCTGCCGCGAACAGCCGCTCGACGATCTCCTTGAACGTGGGCAGCATGCCGGCATGGTGCGCCGTGAAGCCGCGGATCAGCCCTTCGCGCCAGGTCCAGAAGCCGAGGATCTCGAGATCGTCCCGCGGGATGTCCATGGTTGCGCCGTCGATGGTCTCGCTGATCTCGTCGCGTTCGTCCTCGGTAGTCAGCCACAGCCCGGCATGGAGGCATTGCGTGACGGCGGCCTCGCAGCCGGCCCTCGAGAAGATGAAGGTGATGGCCGGGAGCAGATCGGCGCGGTCCAGCGCGGTGATGACCTGCGGGCGCGTCGCACGACGCACCGCCGACATCTGCGCGGGTTCGCCGCGGCCGCTCCTCGCCCTGCCGCGGCGGCCGCCGCCGGCACCCCAGTTGGCCCGCTGGTTCAGCCGGATCTCGTTACTGGCCAGTTCGAGCAGCTCGGGGTTGACGTCGTACTGGTCCCGCGCTCCGGCTTCCGCGCCGGCCGGCGCTGCCTCGTCGAAGGCGATGTCCCCGGCGAACAGGTCGATGAGGTTCTGCCCGACCATGACGTGCTGCCAGAGCGGCACAGGGCGGTGTTCGGAGACGACGACGTCCGTGTCGCCGCGGACGGTGTCCAGCCAGGCACCGAACTCCTCCGCGTTGGACACGGTCGCACTGAGGGAGACCACCTTGACCTCGGTGGGCAGGTGGATGATGACCTCCTCCCAGACCGCCCCCCGGAAGCGGTCCGCGAGGTAGTGCACCTCGTCCATCACGACGTAACCGAGGTTGTTGAGGGCCTCCGAGTTGGCGTAGAGCATGTTGCGGAGCACCTCGGTGGTCATCACGATGACGTCGGCGTCGGCGTTGATGCTCGTGTCCCCGGTCAGCAGTCCCACCCGGTCGCTGCCGTGCACGGCGGCGAGTTCCGAGTACTTCTGGTTGCTGAGCGCCTTGATGGGCGTGGTGTAGAACGCCTTGAGACCGTGCTGCAGGGCCATGAAGACGGCGAACTCGCCGACCACCGTCTTGCCTGCCCCGGTGGGCGCCGCGACCAGCACTCCCCTGCCCGCCTCGAGGGCTGTGCACGCCTCCCGCTGGAACGGATCGAGGTCGAAATCCAGCGTCTGCTCGAAATGGAACAACTGCGTCCGGGAGTGCTGAGTGCGGGCCTTTGCAGCTGCATATCTCTCTGCGGGGGTGCTCATCTTTCCACCCTAGACGCTCGGCAGGAGCCGGGCACGCAGGGCACCCGATCGGTGGTCCTGCCCTGGTCGTGCTTGCGGGACAGGCCCGGGACGTGCCGTCATGCGCCGCCGTCGTCCCGGTCGCGGCTGCGCCGTCGTCCTGGTTGCGGTCGTGCGCCCGTCGTCCTAGAGGGCGTCCAGGGGCGAGGCGGTGTCGGCGGTGGCTTCGACGGCGGCTTCGCGGGCGGCGTTACGCCGGGCCCTGCGCTTGTCGTTGAGCAGGCACAGCCCGATCGCCACGAAGAACAGCAGCAGCAGGGGCACTGCGAGGTAGAACATGCTCAGCGCGTCCCCGCCCGGGGCGGCCATCGCCGCGAAGAGGCAGACGAGGAACACGGTGATGCGCCATGCCCTGAGGATCTGCCGGCCCGAGACCAGGCCCACCAGGTTCAGGCCCACGAGGACCACCGGGAGCAGGAACGCGATGCCGAAGGCCAGCATGAGCCGCAGCACGAAGGTGAAGTACACGGAGACGCTGATGTAGTTGGAGAAGTCCTCAGGCGTGAACTCCGTCAGGACCCGCACGGCGTTGGGCAGGATGGACCAGGCCAGGGCGATACCGGCCAGGAACAGGGGGAACGCGACGGCGATGAACGCCAGCGCGATGCGCCGCTCCTTCGTCTTGAGCCCGGGCGTGATGAACGCCCACAGCTGGTACAGCCACACGGGACTCGAGATCACCAAGCCCAGGAACACCGAGACCTGGATGAGCAGGTCGAACGGGGACGCGGCACTGTCGAAGTTCAGGGACGCCGTCCGGCCCTCCTGCGCGTTGATCGCGATGATCGGAGCCGCCAGCGCGCGCAGCACGGGGTCGTAGACGAAGAACCCGGCCACGGTCGCCAGGATGACCGCCACCGCGGATTTGAACAGCCGGTTGCGTGCTTCGCGCAGGTGTTCCTTCAGGGCCATGCGCCCTTCCGGATTGGCTTTCCTGCCGCGCTTCCGGGCCTTCGCGGGTGACACCGGTACCTGACCTAGGAGGGAGTGTGCGAGGTACCGCCGTGCTGCGGCGGTCCCGCCTGCTGGGTCCCACCGGGGCCGCCCACGGGGCCGCTGCCGGCGGCACCGTCCTGGTAGTGCGGCGCCTGCTGGCCCGGGTGCTGGACGGGCGCAGGGTGCTGCACGGGTGTCTCGTAGGTGGGCGTGTAGCTCTGCGGCCGGCCGGTGTCGACCACACGGCCCTCCACCGGATCCGTCCCGGCGTCGGGGGTGTTGTTCTCGTCCTTCATCTGCTTCACCTCGGACTTGAAGATCCGCAGCGACTGCCCGAGGCTCCGTGCGAGGCCGGGAAGCTTCGGCGCGCCGAACAGGACGATCGCAAGAACGATGATGATGACGATGTGCCAGCCTTCGAGCCTCATGCCGAATTCCTCTCGTTGATCCCGCCCCAGTTTAGTTCACAGGTGGGGCATGTCCTGCAGGAGTTGGGGCTGCCCGCGGCCGGCGCGCTTGCGGACGCGCCTGCTGCGGCGGTCGTCGATGCGTCGGGTCCGGGCGGCCTCCCGCGCCGCACGGACGTCCTCCGGCGCGGAGAACACCGCGGGTATGGGGATTCCGGGGACGCCGGCGGAGGGTGCCGGGCCGACGTCGCCGACAGGGGTGTTCACGGCGAGGCGGTCCATCGCTTCCCCGAATTCACCGAGAGTTCGCACTCCCCGGCGGAAGACGCGGAAGCCGACGACGACGAGGAAGATCACGCTGACCGCCACCAGCGCAACCCACAGCACGATCCACATCCACCAGAGCATGCGTCCAGTCTAGGCCAGCGCCTGGTGCGCCCGGGCTTCCTCCAGCCAGCGCAGCGTCTCCTCGCGCAGCTGCTCGGGGGCGACGACGGCGGCGGATCCGCCCAGGCTCGCCACCAGGCCGGGGATCCAGGAGGTCGAGGCCACCCTGAGGCGCGCGGCGAGCCGGTCCTGCCCGAGCTCCTGCACGGCATCGGCGTTGTACTGGGCGGCGATCCACCGTGCCCGCGGTTCCAGCACGAGCGTGACGGCATGGTCGGCCTCGCCGGAACGGTAGGGCGCCGACTCCCGGTCCCGCGCCGCGGACGCTTCGCCCGCCGTGGCCGTGGCCGGCTCGTCCGTCAGCGTGGCGCTCTGGATGCGGTCCAGGCGGAAATTGCGCAGTCCGTCGGAGTCCATGCACCACGCTTCGAGGTACCACGTGTCCTGGTGGAGGAAGATCCGGATCGGCTCGAGCAGCCGGTGCGTGATCTCGTCGCGTGTCGGGACGAAGTAGTCCACCGCCACCCGGACCCCCGAGTGCAGGGCGGCCTGCAGCACCTCAAGGGTCGGGTCGATGTCGTCCTCGGTGAGCTTTGTGGCGACGGCGGAGCCGATCCGCGCCGCGTCGCCTGCGGCGGCCGTCAGCTTGGTCTGCGCACTGACGATCGCCTCGTTGTTCCTCATCCCGGGGAGCTCGCGCAGGGCCTGGAGCCCCACGATGAGGGAGCAGGCCTCGTCCATGCTCAGTTTCACGGGTTCGGCGAGGTCACGCGCGTTGGTCAGGTAGATCCTGCCGTCCTCGATGTTCACGTCCATGAGCCCGTCCGGGTAGTGCCGGGGACCGCTCACGAACAGCAGGTCGAGGTCCTTGGTCAGCTGGGTCTCGCTCACGTCGAACCGGCGCGCCGTCTCCCCCACTTCCGCGCCCGGGTGCGCCAGGAGGTACGGCACGAGGTCGAGCAGGCGCAGCAGGTGGTCCTGGGAGGAGGACTTCCGGCGGGGAACGGGACGTGCGCCCGCGGTGATCTCCACGCGGTCAGGAGCCGCGACGGCCGCGTCGAAGGCTCCCTCCAGCAGCCGGGCGACCTCAGCCGCGAGCTCCCGGGGCTCCTCGACCCTCGCGTTCGTTCCGAGACCCGCGATGGTCGCCGCCATCGGGCTGGATGCGGCGTAGGGCACGCGCAGCATGTCCCACTCCTCTCCCGTCTGGAGGACCTCGGTGTCCTTGCGGACGCGCAGCACCTGGCAGGATCCCGGCCGCGCCGCGATGACCGCGGTGCGGTCGGGTTCACTGCGGGACAGGGAGGAGAGGGTGGAGTTCATGTCGAAGGATGCCGGGACGTCGACAGTGCCCTTCAGCAGCACGGGCTCCCCGGTCATGCGGGAGAGGCGGAAGAAGCGTTCGGCCTTGCGTGTGGTGTCGAAGCCGACGAGGTACCAGTGGCCGAACCGGGCTCCCATCCCCCACGGATGCACGGTGCGGACCTCCTCGCGGCCGGTGCTCGCCGCCCGGTACGGGAACCGGAGGGGGGTGCGCGAGGTGAGGGCCTGCCACACGATGTCCCAGTACGGCGCGTCCGTGGTGATGCGGGGCTGGATGAGGGGGCTGAGTTCGACGATGCCGTCCGCACTCCGCGAACTGAGCTTCCTGAGGGCACGGGACGCCGCGGAGTCGAGGGAGCCCTGGTCCCACACTCCTGCGGCCAGGTTGAGGACGGCGTACTCCTCGGGCTGGAACGTGACGCCGCCGAGACGGTAGTCCTCGGCGTTGATCCGGTACCGCTGCACGGTGTTGTCGTGCTCGAACAGGGCGTCCTCGCTGAAGGACTCCAGGGGGATGCCCTGCTCGCGGAGGGCCGCCTTGTCGCGGTCGAAGAGCTTCTCCCGCGCCGCCACCGAGGTCGCCTCGCGGTACAGGTCGATCTCCTCGAACAGCTCCTCCTTCGTGAACCCGCGCCGGCTCGACAGGAGCATGATCACGAGTGTGAGGAGCCGTTCGGTTCGTTTTGCAGACACGGGTGAAACCCTACCTTTCCGGAAGCGGCAGAAGGGACGCACACCAACCGGGGTTGACGTGCGTCCCTTCTGGACGGCGCCGGGCTGGCCCGGCGGAGAGTCCGGGCGGATGCCCCGGACGGCTGCCTAGCGAACGGCGAGCAGGTCCACCACGAAGATCAGCGCCTCGTTGGGGCCGATCGCCGAGCCGGCGCCACTGGGGCCGTAGGCGAGGTGGGAGGGGATCTCGAGGCGACGGCGGCCGCCGACCTTCATGCCCAGGAGGCCCTGGTCCCAGCCCTGGATGACCTGGCCGACGCCGACCCGGAAGTCGAGCGGAGCACCGCGGTTCCAGGAGGCGTCGAATTCCTCGCCCGTGGAGAAGGCCACGCCCACGTAGTGGGTGGACACGGTGTTGCCGGGCTTCGCCTCGTCGCCGGTGCCCTCGATGATGTCCTCGATGACGAGGTCGGTGGGTACCTCGTGTGCGGGGAAGTCGATCTCCGGCTTCTGCCGGTCGAAGTTGCGCTGTCCGAAGGACATGGTTTCCTTTCGTAGGAGGTTCGGTGGCTGTGCAGTGACGCGGACTACTTCGCCGCTTCCTTGCTGACGATCTCGACGTAGAACACAAGCGTTCCCGAGGGCTGGCCCTGGGAGGCGTTGGGGTAGGCCCACGGCTCGGGGATCACGAGCAGTACCTTGGAGCCGACCTTCTGCCCGGCCAGGCCCTTCGTCCAGCCCGTGATGACCTGGTTCAGGGGGAAGGTGGCGGGCTCGCCGCGGTCGAAGCTCGAATCGAACTTCTCGCCGTCGCTGTAGGTCCAGCCGCTGTACTTGGCCGTGATGCTGTCGGTCTCGGCGACGACGTCGCCCTTGCCCTCTTCGAGCACCTTGACCACGAGGTCGTCGGAGGGCTCGTTCTCGGGGATGGAGACCTCGGGCACGCCCTTGTCGTCGAAGGTGAACGTGGGCAGCTGGCCCTCGTCGTCGAGCTTCTTCACATCCTCGGGCGAGAGGACCTCCGGCTCCGGCGGGGGCTGTTCGGCCGAGATGACCTTCAGTACGATCAGCTGCTCCGGGCTCGCGGGCTCGCCCTCGGCGGGCTCCGGGGCGGGGCGGGTGTAGGCCACCTGCGAGCCGACCTTCGTGCCCACGAGGACCTCGTAGAGTTCGCCGTCCTGCTCCTTGAGCATGTCGTCGACCGGCAGGACCTGGGGCTCGCCCTGGCTGTAGGTATCGCCGAGGACTTCGCCGTCCTGGGCGTTGAGCGCGACGAGCTGGTAGTGGACCTGCTGCCCGGCCTCCACCTCGTCGCCGTCGCCCTCGGCAACCGTCTTGGCCGCGACGCCGGTGACGTCGAGGGGCGATTCGAATTCGACGTCGGGTGCTTCCTCGTCCGATCCCCCGCTCACCTTCACCGTGTCGAAGACCTCGGCGGGACCCGCCGACTTCCCCGTCGTCGTGCCGCCGCATGCCGTGAGCAACAGCAGCAGCGGAAGGAGGATTGCTAGTAACTTTCGCACAGAACTACTTTCAGATTGGTGTCCAGTTCAGGCTGCCCGCAGAACAAAGGGCCCTGACAAGCCTAACGGCTGCGGGCACGCGGTTTCTCCTGGGAACGCCCTGACAAACAGGGGTCGACAGCGCGACGCGCGGCCTAAATCGGTCAGAGTTGCTGCAGCAGCGCCTCCACGCGCTCGTCCACGGAGGTGAAGGGATCCTTGCAGAGGATGGTCTGCTGGGCGCGGTCGTTGAGCTTGAGGTGCACCCAGTCCACCGTGTAGTCGCGGTTCGCTTCCTTAGCTCGTCGGACGAATTCGCCGCGGAGCTTGGCACGGGTGGTCTGCGGCGGGATGTCCACCGCCTCCTTGACCGCCGTGTCGTCCACCACCCGGGCGGCCTCGCCGTGGGCCTGGAGCAGGAAGAACAGGCCTCGGGAACGGGAGATGTCGTGGTAGGTGAGGTCGAGCTGCGCAGCCTTCGCCGAGTCGAGGTCCTCGCCCGAGCGGGCGAGGTACCGGTCGATGAGCTTCTTCTTGATGGCCCAGTCCACCTCGGTGTCGATCCGTGCGGTACTGCCGGTCTCCACGGCATCGAGCACCCGCTCCCACAGGTCCAGGACGGCCGGGACGTGGACGTTGTGCGCTCCGTGCTGGCCGACGAACGCCGTCGCGCGCGCCAGGTACTCGCGCTGCATCTCGAGGGCGGTCATGTGCCGGCCGTTCGCGAGCTTGAGCAGCTGCTGCCCGGTGAGGTCGTGCGAGATCTCGCGGATGCTCCGGATGGGGTTCTCGAGGCGGAAGTCCCGCATCATCTCGCCCGCCTCCACCATCCGCAGCAGCAGGTCGACGGACCCGACCTTGAGCAGCATGGTGGTCTCGGACATGTTGGAATCGCCGGCGATCACGTGCAGCCGGCGGTAGTGCTCCGCGTCGGCGTGCGGCTCGTCCCGGGTGTTGATGATGGGGCGGGAGCGGGTCGTGGCCGAGGAAATGCCTTCCCACAGGTGGTCGGCCCGCTGGGAGAACGCATAGAGGGAACCGGTCTGCGTCCTGAGGACCTTTCCCGCGCCCACGAGGAGCTGCCGCGTCACCAGGAACGGGATGAGGATGTCCGCGAGGCGCGAGAATTCGAGCTTGCGGGGGATCAGGTAGTTCTCATGGCTGCCGTAGGAGTTGCCCGCGGAGTCGGTGTTGTTCTTGAAGAGGTAGATCTTGCCGTCGTAGCCCTCCTGCGCGAGCTTGCGCTGGGCCTCCGAGACCAGGTCCTCGAGGATGAGCTCGCCCGCCCGGTCGTGGGCGATGAGCTGCGCCAGGTCGTCGCACTCCGCGGTCGCGTACTCGGGGTGGGAACCGACGTCGAGGTACAGGCGCGATCCGTTGGTGAGGAAGACGTTGGAGGACCGCCCCCAGCTGACGACCTTGCGGAAGAGGTACCGTGCGACTTCCTCGGGTGAGAGCGGGCGTGAATTGGGCCCTGAGTAGGAGATCCCGAATTCGGTCTCGACTCCGAAGATGCGCCGGTCCATCAGGTGTCCTGTTCGTGCTGGAGGAGGTTCTCGAGTTCGGGGCCGCCGACCCTGCGGAACGCGCGGCGGCTGCCGCGCAGCGTGTCGGGGTCGCGTTCCAGGAACGCGACCTCGAGGACGGAGGGATCCAGCGGCAGAATCCCGGGCTGGGCGCCGTCGGCCGGCGGGCGTGAGGCGTTCCGCAGCGCCCGGGCAGCGGCCCCGACGGCCTCGGGAAGGCTGAGGTCGGAGGACCAGCTGCCGCTGAGGGAGTCGACGACGGCGTCGGCGGCACCACCCATGACCACGAAGCCGGTCTCGTCGGCGATGGAGCCGTCGAAGGTCAGCCGGTAGAGGTGGTCGCTGTCCTGCGCGTGCCCCACCTCGGCCACGACGAGTTCGACTTCGAACGGCTTGCTCTCCGCGGTGAACACGGCACCCAGGCTCTGCGCGTACACGCTGGCGAGCCCACGGGCGGTCACGTCCTCGCGCGCGTAGGAGTAGCCGCGGACGTCGGCGTAGCGCACGCCGGCCTGCCGCAGGCTCTCGAACTCGTTGTACTTCCCGACCGCGGCGAAGGCGATACGGTCGTAGATCTCCCCCAGCTTGTGGAGCGACGGTGAGGCGTTCTCGGCGACCAGCGCGATGCCGTCGCGGCAACTCATCACCACCACCGACCTGCCACGGCTGATCCCCTTACGCGCGAAGTCCGCGCGGTCCTTCATGAGCTGCTCGGGGGAAACGTAGAACTGCTGTGTCATGGCCTATGCCTCCCGGCCCGCCGCGGAGCGGGCTTCGATGATGGTGTGCGCCGCGGACTCGAGGTCGCGCTCCGGGATGCGCCGCGCTCCGGCTCCGTCCACGACGTAGACGACGGGCCAGAGGGCACGGACGGTGTCCGGACCGCCGGTCGCGGAGTCGTCGTCGGCCGCGTCGTAGAGGGACTCGACGGCGACTCGCACCGCCGACGCCTCCGTCAGGCGCGGATTCCACAGCTTCTTCAGCGCACCCCGCGCGAAGACCGAGCCGGACCCGACCGAGTGGTGTTCGTGCTCCTCGTAGCGTCCGCCGGTGACGTCGAACGAGAACAGCCTCCCGACGTGGCGGTCCGTGTCGAAGCCGGCGAAGAGCGGCACCACGGCGAGTCCCTGCATCGCCATGGGGAGGTTCTGCCGGACCATGGCGGCGAGGCGGTTGGCCTTGCCGTCCAGGCTCATCATGGTCGCTTCGATCTTCTCGTAGTGCTCGAGCTCCACCTGGAACAGTCGCGTCAGGTCGAGGCCGATCCCGGCGCTGCCGGCGATCCCCAGCACGGAGTACCGGTCGGCAGGGAACACCTTCTCGATGTGGCGGCTCGCGATCACGTTGCCCATCGTCGCCCGGCGGTCGCCCGCCATCAGAACGCCCCCGGGGAAGGTCAGCGAGACGATCGTCGTGGCATGCGGCGCCAGGTGCGAGGCATCGGTGGACGCGGTCACCGGACCGAGCGTCCGGTTCGACGGCAGCAGCCCGGGATGGTGGGTGCCCAGGAAGTCGGCAAAGGATGTCGAGGCGGCCCGGGGAACCGCAGCTGCTGCATCATCCGGGAGCATCCGCTACTGGCCGCCCTTCTGCACGAACCCGCGCACGAACTCCTCGGCGTTGGACTCGAGGACGCCGTCGATCTCGTCGAGCAGATCGTCGACGCCCTGGGTCTGGGTGGAGTCCTGCGCCGCGGGAGCAGCGGGGGCGGGCTCGGGGATCTCCTCCTCCGCCTCGGTGGACGATCCGCCGGTTGTGATGCGGTCCTGTGTCGCCATGATGGCCACCCTCTCCGTGTTCGTGATCACTTCAGTGATCTGGTCCTATGGTGCCACGCGCCGATCCGGGTCGCTCAACAATCGGGCGAGGAAATCCTCGGCATCGGCTGCCACGTCGAACAACTCCTCGGTGAGCATCGCCGTGCCCCTGAGTGGCTCGCGCGTCTGCACGCGCTGCAGCCGCCGTTCCCCCGCCAGCTCGAAGATCAGGGAGTCCCAGCTCGCCCCGACGACCTCGGCCGGGTACTCGGAGATGCAGCGGCCGCGGAAGTACGCCCTGGTGTCGCGCGGCGGCTGGACGGCGGCGCGGGCGACCTCCTCGGGATGCACGAGCAGTTCGACGTCGCCGCGGCGGGCCAGTCGCTGGTAGATGCCCTTCTCGGGCCGGAGGTCGGCGTACTGCAGGTCCACGAGGGCCAGCCGCGGGTCCGTCCAGGCGAGACCGTCCCGCGCCCGGTACGCTTCGAGCACCTTCAGCTTGGCGATCCAGTCCACGTGGCGGGCCGCCTCCATCGGCTCCCGCCGCAGTGTCTCCAGCAGCGCCCGCCACCGGTCGACGACGTCCCGCGTCTGCTCGTCGGCGCCGGCAGGGACGGCGTCCATCACCGCCTCGCAGTACAGTTCCTGCAGCTCGAGCCCGGTGATGCTGCGGCCGTCCGCCAGCCGGACGGCCGCCTTCAGCGTCGGGTCGTGGCTGATCGTCCGCAGCGCCTGGACCGGGTCCTCCAGCGTGGGAGCCGGCGCGAGGCCCTGCTCGACCAGCGCGAGGACAAGGGACGTCGTCCCCAGCTTCAGGTAGTTGGACACCTCGTTCAGGTTGGCGTCTCCGATGATCACGTGCAGCCGCCGGTATTTCTCCGCCACCGCGTGCGGCTCGTCCCGCGTGTTGATGATGGGCCTGCGGACCGTCGTCTCCAGGCCGATCTCGTTCTCGAAGAAGTCCGCCCGCTGGCTGACCTGGAAGCCGGGCTCCTGGTTGAGCGGGCCCTTGCCGACGCGTCCCGCGCCGCAGATCACCTGGCGGGAGACGAAGAAGGGAATCAGGGCCTCGGCGAGCTTCGAGAACGGGACGCTCCGGGGCACGAGGTAGTTCTCGTGCGACCCGTAGGAGACGCTCTTGTTGTCCGTGTTGTTCTTGTACAGGATCACGGGCGAGAAGCCCGGCGTGGTTGCGATCCGCTCCATTGCAGCGACGGCGACGTGGTCCCCTGCCCGGTCCCAGAGGACGGCGTCGAGCGGATTCGTCACCTCCGGCGATGAATACTCGGGGTGGGCGTGGTCGACGTACAGCCGCGCCCCGTTGTTGAGGACGAGGTTCATCAGCACGGCCGCCTCGGCGGCCTCGCCGCGTTCGAGGGCGATCTGTTCGGCGGTGAGTTCGGGCGGCTCGTCGGTCAGCTGGCTCGGATGCGCACTGCCCCGGTCCATCCGGAACCCGCGGGCGTCCGTCAGCGGGGTCTCGTCCGTATAGTCCCAGCGGGTTCCGGCGAGGTTGCCGAGCCCTTCCCGCAGGGTGGCCGCGTAGGCGTTGACCACCTGGGAGGACAGCAGCGTCGGATTGGCCGACGGCAGGGCGGGCGCGATGATGCCGTACTCCGTCTCCGTCCCCATCACCCGATGGACCGAGATCCCCTCGCCCACCGCCGGCGATGCACCGCGCCGACCGGCCCGTCGTCCCCCCGTTTCAATCACAGATACTGGCCCGTATTCGCCGTCGTCTCGATCGACTTGCCCGGCTCCTGGCCCGCCTTGCCCTGGACGATCGTCCGGATGTACGTGATGCGCTCGCCCTTCTTGCCGGAGATGCGTGCCCAGTCGTCGGGGTTGGTGGTGTTCGGCATGTCCTCGTGCTCGCGGAACTCGTCCACCACGGCCCGCATCAGGTGCTCGATGCGCAGGCCCTTGCTGCCGTCGAGGAGGAGGTCCTTGATGGCGTACTTCTTCGCGCGGTCCACGACGTTCTGGATCACCGCGCCGGAGTTGAAGTCCTTGAAGTACAGCATCTCGGTGTCCCCGTTGGCGTAGGTCACCTCCAGGTACTCGTTCCGCTTGTCCGTGGAGTACATCTGCTCGACGGTGCGGCGGATCATCTCCGAGATCGTGGTCTGCGGATCGTTGCCGTTCTCCGCGAGGTCGTCCGCGTGCAGCGGCAGGTCGGCGGTGATGTACTTGGCGAAGATCTCGGCAGCGCCCTCGGCGTCGGGCCTCTGGATCTTGATCTTCACGTCCAGCCGGCCGGGTCGGAGGATGGCAGGGTCGATCATGTCCTCACGGTTCGAGGCACCGATGACGATCACGTTCTCGAGCTTCTCGACGCCGTCGATCTCGCTCAGCAGCTGGGGCACGATGGTGGTCTCGACGTCGGAGGAGACGCCGGTACCGCGGGTGCGGAACAGCGAATCCATCTCGTCGAAGAACACGACGACGGGGCTGCCGTCGGAGGCCTTCTCGCGGGCGCGGGCGAAGATGAGGCGGATGTGGCGCTCCGTCTCGCCCACGTACTTGTCCAGCAGCTCCGGGCCCTTGATGTTCAGGAAGTAGCTGCGGATCTGCTCGAGGCCGGCCCTTTCCGCAGCCCTGGCGGCGAGGCTGTTGGCCACGGCCTTCGCGATCAGGGTCTTGCCGCACCCGGGCGGACCGTACAGGAGGATGCCCTTGGGTGGCTTGAGGCCGTGCTCCCGGTAGAGGTCCGGGTGCAGGAACGGCAGCTCGACGGCATCGCGGATCTGCTCGATCTGCGGACCGAGACCGCCGATGTCACCGTAGGCGATGTCCGGGACCTCCTCCAGCACGAGGTTCTCGACCTCGCTCCGCGGTACCTTCTCGAGGCCGTACCCCGACTTGGTGTCGACGGCGAGTGCGTCGCCCACGCGGATCTTCTCCGCCTGCAGCGGACCGCTGAGCCGGATGACGCGCTCGTCGTCCGTCCGGCCGACGACGAGCGCACGGTCCGCGCCCAGCAGTTCCTTGACGGTGACGATCTCCCCGGCCCGCTCGAAGCCGAGCGCCGCCACGATGGTCAGTGATTCGTTCAGCAGGACCTCCTGCCCGGGGGTGAGCTGCCGCACGCTGATGAGGGGGCTGACCGTCACCCGGAGCTTCCTGCCCGACTGCAGGATGTCGGCCGTGTCCTGGACGGTCGCCTCGGTGGTGGTTCCCGGCTCGGCAGGACGCCTCGGGTTCACCTGCATCACGGTGGCGAAACTGAACGGCGCCGCGCCCTCCTTCTCGAGGGCGGCCTTCAGCCGGACGATCTCCGTCCGCGCCGCCTCCAGGGCGGCGACGAGCTTCCCGTTGTTCTGCGTCGCCGAAGCGAGCTGGCGGTCGATATGACGCAGCTTGTCCCGGAGGACATTGAGTTGGCGCTGGGTGACCGAAGTGTCGACGGGAGGGGTTGCGCCCCGCGGCTCAGCGGCAGGAGCGTTGTCTTCGGAGTTCGGCATATCGGTTCGCCACTTTCGGTTCGACCTTCAGCTGTCTTTCGACCTTAGCGCAGACGCAGGTCCCCGGTGAGTCCTGTTAACAAGTGCACGGTAACTATCCGCACACTCCTGCCGGGCCCCCGTCTACTCGACCGTTCCCCCGTCGGCAATGGCGTCGCGACGTGCCTGCGCTTCCTCCGGTGGCAGGGATCCCCGCTGGATCGTCGACGCTGCGTCCCGCGCCACCCTGCGCAACCGCTTGTCGGAGACGTCGCGCTCACCGACGGCCTGCGGCGTCCAGGCATTGAGGTCCTCCTCGCTGAACCCCGTCTTCGACGGCCTGCGCTTCGGGGTGAAACCCGTGGCGCCCTCGGCCAGCCTGCGGGTGGTGAGGAGGAAGCCGGTGTGGGCGACCATGCGATGGTCGGGGCGGACGGCGAGTCCCTCGAGGTGCCAGCCGCGCACCATCGACTCCCAGCCCTCGGGTTCCGTGAAACGCCCGTCGGCCCGGATCGCCTCGGCGGTGCGCGACAGCTGCGTCACCGTGGCGACGTAGCTGATCCAGACGCCGCCTGCGGCGAGCACGGTGGCGACGGCGTCGAGGCACTCCCAGGGTGCGAGCATGTCGAGGACGACCCGGTCCACCGAGCCCGGTTCCTCGTGCTCCACGACCTGCTCCTGGAAGTCGCCGAGCGTGATCTGCCAGGCCGGGTGGGGCCCGCCGAAGATCGTCTCGACGTTCCCCCGGGCGATGTCGGCGAATTCCTCGCGGCGCTCGAACGAGTGGAGGTAGCCGGAATCACCGACCGCGCGCAGGAGCGAGATGGAGAGCGCCCCCGAACCGACGCCTGCCTCGACGACGCGCGCTCCCGGATAGATGTCGGCCATCGTCACGATCTGGCCGGCGTCCTTCGGGTACACGACGGCCGCGCCGCGGGGCATCGAGAGCACGAAGTCCGACAGCAGCGGCCGCAGCGCCTGGTACAGCTGGCCGGTGGTGTTCTCGAGGATGGTCCCCTCGGTGGCACCGATGAGGGCGTCGTGCTGCAGGAAGCCCTTGTGCGTGTGGAAGGCACCGCCGGGCGTGAGGGTGATGGTGTTCATCCGCCCCTTCTCGTCGGTCAGCTGGACGCGCTCGCCGGCGCGGAACGGTCCGCGGCGGGCAGCCGCGCCGTGGGGGCCGGCGGGCGCTTCGGGGGTGGTCTGGGTGGTACTCATGGTTCGTCCTTCGGCGGCCGGCGGACCGGCCTCGTGGTGGAAGTTGGATCTTCGGGGGGAACTGTCAGGGAACGGGGCATGAGGGCAGGCGGACGTCACACCACCGGCAGGGGGGGCACTAGGGACCGGGCGTGGCCTTGCCGGTGATGGCCTGGACGACCGTCCGCTGGTGCAGCACGCCCGTCACGGCACCGAGGCGGTTGATGACGGCGTACTCGTTCCCCTCGAGCCGGGCGAGGAACTGCAGGAGCTCCTGGCCCTCGGCCGACTCCGGCACGTACGCGCCGGCCGCCAGCCGGCGTGCGGCGGCGTTGACGGCCGTCGTCGCGGCCACGTCGTCGGGGACGGCGAGGAGCGCGGCCTCGTCGACGACGGCCTCGGGCTCGCCCGAGGGGCCGGTCAGGACGACCGCCGCTCCGGGGTTGTCCCGCAGGAGCCGGTGCGCAGCGAGGACCGTTGTGCCCGCGGGGACCCCGACGGCGCGCTGCTGCAGCCGGCCGGCGCTGATGGCGGGAAGGCGCAGGCGCATGCGCGCGTTCTCGATGGCGGCCGTGGCGCCCATCCACAGGGATGCGCCCATGACGACGGTGAGAACGATGACCAGCAGGTCAGGGCCGCGCCCCTGCACCAGCTGGACGCCCACCACCGAAGCGAACAGGAGGAGGACGATGATGCGTCCGGCCCAGCCGGCCGCCACCGTGCCCTTCTCCTGGCTGCCGGTCGCCTTCCAGACCACGCTCTCGACGAGGCGCCCGCCGTCCAGCGGCAGGCCCGGCAGCACGTTGAACAGGGCGACGAGGAGGTTGGCCCAGACCAGGATCGTGGCGAGCAGATAGGACACCGACCCGGGCACGAGGACCTGCAGGATCACCCACCCGAGGCCCGCGAGCACGAAGTTCGCCGCGGGCCCGGCGAGGGCGACGGCGAGTGATCTGCCCGGCGAGGCATTGAAGCTTGCGAACTGCGTGTGGCCGCCCCACAGGTTCAGGACGATTCGGGTGGTCGGCCAGCCGAAGGCACGCGCGGTGAGGGCATGGGCCAGTTCATGGATGAGGACGGACGCGGCGAGGAGCAGGGCGTAACCGAGAGCGACGGCGTAGGCGCCGGCACCGATGCCCGGGAACGCCGCCGAGACGCGCGGCCCGAAGACGAGCACGATGAAGGCCGTGATGACGAACCATGACCAGGCGAGGACGACGGGGATGCCGGCGAGGCGGCCGAGCGACAGCCCGGGGCTCCCCTGCGTCCGGACCGGTTGCCGCCCGCTACTCATGCCGGTCCTTGCCCGTCTCCTCCGGCAGGAGCGCGGCGAGATCGGCGGGCGTCCGGCCCGCCAGGGTGTCCCAGTCGGTGCGGCGCCCGTCGGGCGGCAGGGGGACGAAGTGGGGAACGGCGAGCGTCACGAGTCCGGCGGCGAGCGCCGAGGTGACACCCGGCAGGGAGTCCTCGATCGCGACGACCCGGTCCTTGCGGAGCCCCGGGTGATCCGCTGCCAGCAGGTCGAAGCCCAGCTGGTAGGCCTCCGGATCCGGCTTTCCTGCGGTCACACGGTCACCGGTGACGAGGTGGGAGAAGGTGCCTTCCGGCAGCTGCGCGGCGATCTCGCCGGCGAGGAGGCTCTCGGACATCGTGACCATGGCGCACGGGACGCCTTCCGCACGCAGGGCCGAGAGCAGCTCTCGCGCTCCGGGACGCCAGGGCACGGCGGCCCGCACGTCCGCGGCCACGCGGTCCGTCAGATGCTCGATGATGCTGCGGACGTCCAGAGCGACGCCGGCCTGCTGGAGCACGCCGGCGGAGTACTCGAGGGCCTGGCCCACGAGGGCGGTCGCCTGCTCGGTGGTCCAGGTTCCGCCGTGGGACTCGACCAGTTCCTTCTCCGCCCGGATCCAGTACGGCTCCGTGTCGACGATCGTCCCGTCCATGTCCCACAGCACGCCCTGCAGTCCCCGATCGTTTCCCGACCGTCCGGAGACGGTCCGGTGGATCTCGGTCGGACGGGTTCGGACACTGCCGGTGAGGTGGTTGGCCATGCCTTCAAGTCTACGGTGGCCCCTTGACGGACCCGTGCGTCAGCTCTCCGCGTAGCCGCGGAACCCCCGCCTGACATGGCCGCGCGCAGGGGTTTAGGGTGAGACGGTGGACAGCTTCGAAGAGAACCAGCCGACCGGCGTACAGGACCTTTTCCAGGATGCCGGCGAGCCAGAGCGCCGGATCACCGTCATGCTCGCGGCCTTCGAGGGCTGGAACGACGCCGGGGAAGCGGCCAGCGACGCCCTGAAGTACATGGGCCGGTACTTCGGCAGTGAGCGCATCTCGACAATCGACGCCGACGAGTTCTACGACTTCCAGTTCACCCGCCCCATGATCAAGCGGAACTCCTCGGGCCAGCGGCGCATCAAGTGGCCCAACACGCGCATCAGCAAGGCGGTCGTCTCGAAGTCCAACGTCGACCTGATCCTCGTCAACGGGGTGGAGCCCTCCTACAAGTGGCGCGCTTACACCGCCGAGCTCGTCGCCCTGGCGAAGGAGCTCAGCGTCGACTGCATCGTCCTGGTCGGAGCACTGCTGGCCGACGTCCCGCATTCGCGCCCCATCCCCGTCACGGTCACCTCCGACGACGACCTCGTCCGGGAGAGCCTGGACGTCGAGCCGTCGACGTACGAGGGCCCGATCGGCATCGTCGGCGTGCTGGCCGAGATGGGCCTGCTCGCCGATATCCCCACCATGTCCCTCTGGGCTGCCGTCCCCCACTACGTGGGCCAGTCGCCGTCGCCGAAGGCCCAGCTGGCCCTCCTGAACAAGCTCGAGGAGATCCTGCAGATCACGGTGGACACCCACGTGCTGACGGAGGAATCGGAGGCCTGGGAACGGGGAGTGGACGAGCTCGCCACCGAGGACCCCGAGGTCGCGGCCTACGTGCGCCAGCTCGAGGAGGCCAAGGACACCGTGGACCTCCCGGAGGCGAGCGGCGAATCGATCGCCCGTGAGTTCGAGCGCTACCTGAAGAAGCGCCGCCGCGAACAGTAGGCCGGACGGGGTGCGGGACGTCTGACCCGGCCGTGGCCGTGACGGGTGCATCCACGGGGCCGGCCGTGGCCGTGACGGGTGCATCCACGGGGCCGGCGGCGGCGGAGGGCTATGCCGCCCCGTCGCTAGAGGCGGACGCCGAGCAGGGCGTCGAGGACGTCGGCAAGGTCCTGCCGGTGCGTTCCGTCCCCCGCTCGTGCGGGTGATCCCGTTGCCCATGCGTCCACCGCGGCAAGGGCGGACGGCGCGTCGAGGTCGTTCGCCAGGTGCCCGCGGACGGCCTCGCGTACTGCGGCGACGTCGGCCTCCCCCGCGCCGTCCGCGGCTGCACGCCAGGCGGCGAGGCGGGCGACGCCCTCGTCCAGCACGGAGTCCGTCCAGGACCAGTCCGAGCGATAGTGGTGCGCGAGGATGGCCAGGCGGATGGCTGCGGGATCCACGCCGGCCTGGCGCAGCTTCGACACGAGGACCAGGTTTCCCCGGGACTTGCTCATCTTCCCGCCGTCGTACCCGACCATCCCGGCGTGCGCGTAGTGCCGGGCCAGCGGGGTGCCGCTGGCCGCCCAGGCGTGGGACGCGCTCATCTCGTGGTGGGGGAACACGAGGTCCGAGCCGCCGCCCTGCACGGTGAAGGGGGCCGGCAGGAACCGCTGGGCGATGATCGCGCATTCGATGTGCCAGCCGGGTCGTCCGTCGCCCAAAGCGCCTCCGGGCCAGCTCGGCTCCCCCGCGCGTGCCGTGCGCCAGAGGAGCGGATCGAGCGCGTTGCGCTTGTGCGGGCGCTGCGGGTCCCCGCCGCGTTCCGCCGACAGCTCGAGCATCGTCCCGGCGTCGAGGTGCGAGACCTGGCCGAGGAACCAGCGGGCAGGGTCGTGCTCATCGAGCGAGGCTGCGGAATCGAGGGAGAAGTAGACGTCGCCGTCGGGCTCGCCGTCCTCCCCCGGCACGGCGTAGGCGAGCCCGCGGCCCACCAGCTCCTCGACCGCCGGGACGATCCAATCGATCGCCTCGACGGCGCCGACGTAGTGGTCCGGGGGCAGGACGTTCAGCGCCTCCATGTCCTCACGGAACAGGGCGATCTGGCCGGCGGCGAGATCCTGCCAGTCGACGCCGGTGGCCGTGGCGCGCTCGAGCAGGGGATCGTCGACGTCCGTCACGTTCTGGACGTACGACACCACTGCTCCGGCGTCACGCCAGGTGCGGTTGAGGAGGTCGAAGGCGACGTAGGTGGCCGCGTGACCAAGGTGGGTCGCGTCGTAGGGGGTGATGCCGCAGACATAGAGGCTGTGCTCAGGGTGCTGCCCGAGTGGCGCCAGCTGCTGGAGGGCGGTGTCGAACAGGCTGATACCCGACTGGGTGCCGTCGAGTTCTGGGACAGGAGTCGAATTCCACGCAATCACACGTTCTACCTTACGGCCCGGCGTCAGGCGCTGATGACGCCGAAGCCGAGCAGGAGGTAGAGGGCCAGACCGAGCAGGATGCGGTACCAGACGAAGAGGCCGTACCCGCGGGTGGTGACGTACTTGAGGAACCACCCGATGATCGCGAACCCGACCACGAAGGCGACCAGCGTGGCCAGTGCCGTCTCGGGCAGGGCGTAGGGGCCGGTCTCGTCGTAGCTCTTGGCGAGCTGGAACACGCCGCTGCCGAAGACCGCGGGAATGGCGAGCAGGAACGAATAGCGCGCCGCCGCCTCGCGGGTGTATCCCATGAGCAGGCCCGCGGTGATGGTGCCGCCGGACCGCGACACGCCCGGGATCAGTGCCAGTGCCTGGGCGAGTCCGTACAGGATGCCGTGCGGGTAGGTCAGGCTCGAGAGCTCGCGTTCCTGCCGGCCCACGTGATCGGCGACGGCGAGGACGAGGCCGAAGACGATCAGCATGGTGGCCACGATCCACAGACTCCGGAACGTGCTCTCGATCTGGTCCTGGAACAGCAGCCCGAGCAGGACGATCGGCACGCTGCCGAGAATGACCAGCCAGCCCATCCGGGCATCCGGGTCGTTCCGCGGCACCGTGCCGCGCAGGGCGCCGAACCAGGCCCTGACGATCCGCACGATGTCCCGCCAGAAGAACACGACGACGGCGGTCTCCGTGCCGAGCTGCGTGATGGCGGTGAAGGCCGCTCCCGGATCCTGCGCGTTCGGCAGGAGTTCTCCCACGATGCGCAGGTGTGCGCTCGATGAAATGGGTAGGAACTCGGTAAGGCCCTGGACGAACCCCAGGATGACTGCTTCTATCCAATTCACTCTTACGACCCTAAGCCATGCGGCCGGCGACAGGCTTTAGGCTTGCTCCATGCAACGGCGAAACGTGGGAGCGAGCGGCCTGGCCGTCTCGGCGCTGGGACTCGGCACCATGAACTGGGGCCGGGAGGTCAACGAGGAAGCCGCCCGCGAGCAGCTCCGTATCTTCGCCGAGGCCGGCGGCACGCTGGTCGAGACCGCGGCACGCTACGGGGAAGGCCAGGCGGAAGCGATGCTGGGCGGCTTCATGGGTGACACCGTGGCGCGCTCCGAGCTGGTGCTGGTGGTGCAGGGCGGCACGACCCGCTCCGGGAGCAGGAGGCTGGACGGCTCACGCCGGGGCCTGCTCGATTCCCTCGATGCCTCGCTGTCGCTGCTCGGGACCGATCACGTGGACGTGTGGCTCGCCCCCTCCCCCGATCCGTCCGTCCCCCTGCAGGAGACCCTGAGCGCGCTCGAGGTCGCGTATGGGACGGGACGCGCGCGCTACGTCGGCGTGTCCAACTACTCGGGGTGGGAATTCGCGCGCGCGGCGGCGACGGCGTCGTTCCCGCTCCTCGTCAACGACGTCGAGTACTCGCTGGTGAGCCGCGGCGCCGAGCGGGAGGTCCTTCCAGCGGCCGAAGCCTTCGGTGCGGCGATCCTCGCGTGGGGTTCGCTGGGCCGGGGCGTACTGACCGGGAAGTACCGGGGCAGGATTCCCTCCGAATCACGCGGGGCGTCCGACCTGTGGTCCCCTTACGTGGAGCCCTACCTCTCGGGGAAGCCGCAGCGGATCACCGAGGCACTGTGCACGGCCTCACGCGGGCTCGATCTCCAGCCCCACGAACTCGCGCTGCGCTGGCTCCTGCACCGGCCCGGGGTGGCCTCGGCGATCGTGGGTGCGCGGACGGCCCAGCAGCTCAAGGAGATTCTCCAGACCGGCGATGCGCCCGTCGCAGCGCCCATCGCCGAGGTCCTCGACGAGGTTTCCGCGCTCGCGACCTGACGAGGCTTCAGTCGTGTCAGCGCAGTGGCTCCTGCGGGTCTTCCCCAGCGCCCTGCGTCAGCTCCGGTCGGGTGCCGCCTCGGCCTCGATCAGGTCCGGCGCGTAGTCGGCCTCGTCCTCGCTGTCGTCGTCGTCCGGCTCCTCATAGATCTCGAGCGGGGTCACTTCACCGAAGGCGTCATACAGTGCTTCCTCGTAGACCTCGAAGGCATCGGCGATGCCGAGGTACGCCGCTTCCACCGCCGGGTCATCTTCCCGCCGTCGTGACGCCGAGGCTGCAAGATGCTCTTCAAGGGCCGTCACGAGGGACTGGAGCGCGACACGCGGATCTATGCTCATGCACTAGACGTTATCGGTAAAGTGATCAAAATTGGAGGGATATGCGAGAACATTTTCTGAACGCAACGGCCGTCCGGAAGCGCGACTACGGGCGGCAGTACGAGTACCTGGTCCTGACCGTGAATGCCGGCGAGTCCTTGCCCGCGGCCCGAAAACTCCTCACGGAACACGCCGAGTACGGCAAGTGGGAACTCGAGCGCAGCTGCATCTATCTGGGGGGCAGCAGGCGCTACTGGTTGCGGCGGAAGGTCCTGCGGGTCGAGCGCACGGCGTAAGCTCCCGCGGGTACAGGTCCGGTGCGGCCGCCCTGCAAGGGCGGCCCGTTCCTCGTCCTCCAGGAACAGGCTAGACCGACGGCGGGCCGAGCAGGGACGTTGCGACCGTCGCCCGCGCGGATTCCTCCGTCGACGGATGGAACTGTCCGGCCAGCGCGTCGCGGTGGAGCCGCACCGCTTCCGAGGACGCCGCGAATCCGGATCCCCCTCCGACATGGAGCGCGGTGGCGGTCGCTGCAACCGCCGCCTCGACGGCATGGGTCTTGAGCGTCACGAGGCGTGCGAACCACAGGGCTCCGACCTCTGCCTGCCCATCCAGGTCCTGGGTGACACTGCGCAGTTCGGCTTCCGCTCCGGTCCGCTGCATCGCAGCTCCGGCCAGGAGGTTCCGGAGCACGGGATCGTCGGACAGAGGGCGGTCCGCGACATGGCTGCGGCGCCGGGACAGGGACTGCGAGGCCAGGTCGAGGGCCCGATCCGCGATACCCAGGTATACCGAGGCGATGAGGGTCTCGAAGGCCGCGAAGATCCCGAAGACCAGGAGGTCAGCATTCGGTCCGACCGGCACACGCCGGAACACCGCGTCGGCCGGGACACGGACGTCGGACAGGCGCGTGGTGTTGGACTGCGTGGCGCGCATCCCCAGCGGGTTCCAGTCCTCCACGGTCTCCACCCCAGGGGTGCCACGCGGGACGAACGCGTGCAGGATGGCGTCGTCGTCGCCGTCCCGACCCTCGAGCTTGCCGAAGATCCCGAGCCGGGTCCACACCGGGGACAGGCTCGTGAACACCTTGGTGCCGGTGTAGCTGAAGCCGCCGTCCGGCAGACGGTCCACAAGCGTCAGCGAATCGAACAGGACGGCGTCGTTGCCCGGTTCCGAGACGCCGAACGCGAACACCTCGCCCCGCGCGGCCTCATCGAGGACGAACTGCAGCGACGCGTCACCGCGATCCGCCAGCAGGCCCGCCACCGCTGTCCAGACCAGGTGCATGTTCACGCCCAGGGCGGTCGCGGGTGCGGCGGCCGCGAGTTCTCGCTGCGCAGCGGCGGCCCGGCCCATGCCCCCGCCGTCGCCGGCGGGTACCTCCGCCAGGATCCGGAGATAGCCGGACGCGGCGAGCTCCTCGAAATCCTCCGTGAAGAAGGCATTGGCCGCGTCGTAGCGTCCCGCCCTCTCCCGGAAGCGGTCGAGCATCTCCGCGGGCAGGAGCTGCGCGGGAGTACTTTCCGTCATCGTCGCCACGTGTCGTCCCGTTCGGTGCTCGGTAGGTGGATGCGCAGGAGGTGGATTCTCAGGAGGGGGTTTCTCAGTAGGTGGTGAGCAGGCGGGCGAGCACCCGGGCGCCGAAGCGGAGCGAGTCCGTGGGGACGCGCTCGTCGACGCCGTGGAACATGCCTGTGAAGTCGAGCTCGTCGGGCAGCTGCAGGGGCGCGAAGCCGTAGCCCGTGATGCCGAGCCTGCTGAGCGACTTGTTGTCGGTGCCGCCCGAGAGCGTGTACGGCAGGACCCTGGCTCCCGGATCCTCGGAGTGCAGGGCGTCGATCATGGAGTCGACGAGGTTCCCGGCGAACGGCACCTCGAGCGAGGTGTCCTTGTGCTCGTAGGTCACGTCCACGCCGTCGCCGGCGAGCCCGCGGATGATCTCGAGGACCTGGTCCTGCTGGCCCGGCAGTGTCCGGACATCGATCAGCGCCTCGGCGGTGCCCGGGATGACGTTGTGCTTGTAGCCGCCCTTGAGGACCGTCGGATTGGCGGTGTTCTGCAGTGTCGCGCCGACGAAGCGCGCCACGGTGCCGAGTTCCTTCAGGAGGATGTCGGGGTTGTCGGCGTCGAACTCGATGCCGGTCAGTTCGGTGACACCGTCGAGGAACTGCCGCGTGGTCGGGGTGAGCTCGATGGGCCAGGAGTACTCGCCGATGCGTGTGACGGCACGGGCCAGGGCTGTCACGGCGTTGTCGGTATTGATCTGCGATCCGTGGCCGGCGCGGCCGTGCGCGACGAGCCGCAGCCAGGAGATGCCCTTCTCTGCCGTCTGCAGGAGGTAGGTGCGCTGTCCCCCGATGGTCGCGGAGAAGCCGCCCACCTCGGAGATGGCCTCCGTGGCACCTTCGAAGATCTCCGGCTTGTTGTCGACCAGCCAGGAGGCTCCGTAGGCCCCTCCTGCTTCCTCGTCCGCGAAGAACCCGAAGATGAGGTCCCGCTTGGGCTTGACCCCGTCGCGCTGCAGGGAGCGGAGGACGGACAGGATCATGGCGTCCATGTCCTTCATGTCCACGGCGCCGCGGCCCCAGATCAGGCCGTCCTTCTCCTCACCGCCGAAGGGATCGACGGTCCAGTCCTCCTTCTGCGCGGGCACGACGTCGAGGTGTCCGTGGACCACGAGCGCGGGCAGGGACGGATCCGACCCCTCCATGCGGGCGACGACGGAGGTGCGGCCGGGGGCGGCTTCGAACAGCTGCGTGGACAGTCCGACCTCCTCGATCAGTCCGGCAGTGTATTCGGCGGCCTTCCGCTCCCCCGGGCCCACGTTGTCCCCGAAGTTCGAGGTATCGATGCGGATCAGGTCCTGGCAGATCCTGACGACTTCATCTTCGGGTGAAATGCCCACATGGTCCTCCTGGGTAGCGGTTGCGGATCCAGCCTACCGAGGACGCGGTTCCAACGGGGACAGGCTCGAGGGACGGGAAGAGCCGCGCCCCTCGAGGGGCGCGGCTCTCCGTCGTGTGCCGCCCGGACGGACCGGGCAGGAGGGGTGTTACTCGGACACGGGGATGGACTGCGACTTCAGCGAGTCGATGGTCTTCTGCTGGCCGTTCTCGAGGGCGTCCGTCAGGGTGCCGCTGCCGCCGATGGCTGCGCCGAATCCGTCGGAGACGTCGGTGTAGGTCTGCGTCATCGTGGGGCCCCACGTGAAGTCGGGGTTCACGTTTGCGGAAGCGTCGGCGAAGACGTCATAGATCTTCTGTCCGCCGTAGTAGTCGACGCCGCCCGCGAAGGCCTCCAGGTCGGTCGCGGACTTCGCGGCCGGGTACAGGCCTCCGAGTTCGTTGGCCAGGGCGAGGGCTTCAGGGTCGGTGTTGAGCCACAGGGCGAACTTCGCGGCCTCGGCCGGGTGCTCGGAGCCCTTCAGCACGGCGGTGGAGGAACCGCCCCAGTTGCCTGCGGCCTCTTCGCCGTCCTCCCACTGCGGCATCGGGGCGACAGCCCACTTACCCGCCGTGTCGGGTGCGCCGGACGAGAGCGTCGTGGCACCCCAGACCGCGGAGACCCAGGTCCACTGCTGGCCCTCGTTGAAGGAGGCGTTCCACTCGTCCGAGAAGGACGGCAGGGTGGAGACGAGGTCCTTGGACAGCAGGTCCTGCCAGTAGGCCGCGACCTCCTCCGATTCGGGGCTCGTGAGGTCGACGTCCCAGCTCTCGCCGTCGTTGGCGAACCACTGGCCGCCGTTCTGCCAGACCATGCCGGCGAACCAGTTCACGTCCGACTTGGGGAAGTTGGTGATGTACGAGCCCTGCGCCTTGATCTTCTCGGCGGCCGCGGCGTATTCCTCCCAGGTGGTGGGCACCTCGATTCCCGCCTGCTCGAAGAGGTCGGCGCGGTAGTACATCGCCATGGGCCCGCTGTCCTGCGGAATGGCGTAGACGGAGTCCTCCTCGCCGAAGGTCACCTGCCCCCAGGTCCAGTCGACGAACTGGTCCTGCGCATCGGCGACGCCTTCGCAGCCGGCGATGTTCTCGAGGCCGTCCTGGACGCGGAAGTTCGGCAGGGCGTCGTACTCGATCTGGCCGAGGTCAGGCGCATTGCCGGCCTGGATCTGGTTGAAGAAGTTCTGGTAGGTGCCGGAGTTGCCGTTCGGCCCGGTCTGCACCGTCACCTGGATATCCGGGTTGTCGGCGTTCCACAGCTCGACGACCTTGTCCATCCCCGGGACCCACGTCGTGAAATTGAGCTCGACGGGACCGTCGGACGCTTCGCAGGGGGCTGCTTCGGCTCCTGCTTGTGCTTCGGAGCTGTCTCCGCCGGCTGAACAGCCGGAGAGAGCCAGCGCAGAGATCATGGCAAAGGCCGCGGTGACTTTTCCGTAATGCGCGCGCATTGTCTTTCCTATCGGTGGTAGTGCGGTGCGGGGGCGGACGCCCCTGCGCCTGGAGTGCTGGTCGGGAGGTTCGGGGCTGCTACTTGACGCCGCCGGCGCCGAGTCCGCTGCTCCAGAAGCGCTGGAGGGCGAGGAAGGCGATGATGAGCGGGAGGATCGAGACGAGGGCTCCGACGATCACGAGGGACCGCAGTTCGGGGATCTGGCTGATCTGGCTGTTCCAGGCGTAGAGGCCCAGCGTCACGGGGAAGAGTGCCTGGTCGCGGAGCATGATCAGGGGCAGGAAGAAGTTGTTCCAGATCGCCACGAACTGGAAGAGGAAGATCGTCACGAGGGCCGGCGCCATGAGGCGCGTGGACACGGTGAAGAAGGTCCGGATCTCGCCCGACCCGTCGAGGCGGGCTGCCTCCAGCAACTCTCCGGGGACGCTGGCCGCGGCGTAGATGCGCGCCAGGTAGACGCCGAAGGGACTCACGAGGCTCGGCAGGAACACGGCCCACATGGTGTTGGTCAGCTCGACCCGGCTGAAGATCAGGAAGAGCGGGAGGGCAAGGGCTGTCGCGGGAACGAGGACGCCGCTGAGGACGATGTTGAAGATCGCCTCACGTCCCCGGAACTCGTACTTGGCGAGCGCGTACCCGCACATCGCGGCGATGACCGTGCCGATCAGGGCGCCCACACCGGCATAGAGGGCCGAGTTCAGCAGCCACCGGCCGAAGAGGCCGTCACCGTAGGTGAAGAGCCGCCCGAGGTTGCCGAAGAACGTCCTGAGGGAGTCCGCCGTGAACCACAGGGGCGCCGTCGAGGTGATCTCGCCCCCCGTCTTCGTGGACGTGGTGAGCAGCCACCAGATGGGGGTCAGGAAGTAGAGGGTGAAGACGCCCATGATGAGCATCGCGGCGCTGCGGGACATGATGCTCTGCCGGGGTCCGCGGGCGCGGCCGTCGGCGCTGTTCGCCGTCGAACCCGCTCCGCGCTGTCGCTTGGGGGCGGTGGCTGGGGCTGCCGTCACTGGGAAACCTTCCGCTGGGTCGACTTCAGGAAGATGAAGGAGAGGATGAACGTGGCGAGCGCGAGGACCACGGAGAACGCCGCGGCGAGGTTGTAGTTGGGGACCGATGCGGTGGTGTAGACCGCGAGGTTCGGTGTGAACGTGCTGTTGATCGCCGAGCTGAAGCTCCTCAGCGTCTGCGGCTCGGCCAGGAGCTGCAGTGTGCCGATGATCGAGAAGACCGCGGTGAGGATGATGGCGGGGATCACCAGGGGAATCTTGATGCGCCACGCGATCTGCAGGTTGCTGGCGCCGTCGAGCCGGGCCGCCTCGTAGATCTCGGTGGGTATGGCGAGCAGGGACGAGTAGATGATCAGCATGTTGTAGCCGACGTACACCCAGGTCACGATGTTCGCGATGGCCCAGAGCACGAGGTTGCCGGACAGGAAGTCGATGGTCGAGGTCACCGCGCCGAACGGTGACAGCGACGGCGAGTACAGGAATCCCCACATGATCGCGGCGATCACGCCGGGAACGGCGTAGGGGGCGAAGAAGGCGAGCCGGAAGAACTTCTTGCCCTTCAGCAGCGGGGAGTCGAGGAGCAGTGCGAACAGCAGGGCGAGGCCGAGCATGATCGGCACCTGCACGACGCCGAACAGCAGGACGCGTCCCACGGATTCCCAGAATGCGGTGTTCTGGAAGACCTGCTCGTACTGGACGAGGCCGCCGAAGACCTGGCGGGGCTTGCCGAAGGTTCCCTCACGTTCGACGGTGAGCAGCGACTGCACGATGGCGTAGATGATCGGGACGGCGTAGAAGGCCAGGAAGAGGAGCCCGAACGGGGCGATGAACAGGGCCACGGCCCGGCGCTGCGCTCCCGAGGATCGGTTCTTCCTCGTGGCCGCAGGAACCTTCGGCGCCTCCGCCGGAGTGCTAATGACTGTCATTGCCTGCGTCCTTTCGGCTCTGCGATGAGCCGTCGGTGTCGGGATGTGCTGGGGTGGTACGGACGACGCGGACTGCGCCGGCGGGAACCACGACGACGTCGGCCACGGCCTCCGCGGTCAGCAGTTCCAGACCGCGGACCCGGTGCTTGCGGTCCTCGGTGGAGTGGTTGATGAGGAAGACGTAGTCGTGGCAGCTGCCGCGCCGCGTGACGGACTCCAGGCCGGGCTGCACGTCGGGCAGCTGCACTCCGGCGGTGGCGGCCGCACGCAGCAGCAGGTCCTTGAGGACGCTGCCGTCGAGCACCGTACCGGCGTACCATGCCTCGCCTGCGCCGAAGCGGTTGCGCGTGACGGCGGGCCCGCCGGCGTGGTGGCCTGTCGCATAGCTGAGGACGGCGTCGGCCGTGGTGAGGCGCAGCGCTTCGGACCAGAGCGAGGCGGGTGAGCCGTTGTCGAGGACGAGGGGGTGCGCCGGGTCGAGGGGGAAGAACTCCTCGGAGCGGATGCCGAGGACGTCGCGGAAGGCTCCGGGGTATCCGCCGGGCCGTACCCTCTCGTTCTCGTCGACGATCCCGCTGAAGAAGGTCACGAACGCGGATCCGCCGTTGTCGACGAAAGTGCTGATTCCGGCGGCGTCCTCGTCACGGACGAGGTAGAGGTTCGGGACCACCACGAGCTTGTAGGCGGAGAGATCCGCGCCCGGCGGCACGACGTCGACCGTGACGCCGGCATCCCACAGCGCCTTGTAGGCGGCATGGACCTGCTCGATGTAGCGGACGTCGCCGGATGGGTGCGACTCCTGGTCATGCGCCCACCAGACCTCCCAGCTGAAGACGAGTGCGACGTCGGCATGCACCGTGGTGCCCGCGAGTTCGCGTAGCTTTCCGAGGGCGGAGCCGAGTCCCACCACGTCACGCCAGATCTGAGAATCGGTGCCCGCGTGGGGCACCATCGCCGAGTGGAACTTCTCGCTGCCCTGGAGCGAGGCGCGCCATTGGAAGAAGCAGAGGCCGTCCGCACCGCGCGCCAGGTGGGTCAGCGAATTGCGCAGCATCTCGCCCGGGCCCTTGGCGATGTTGCGTGGCTGCCAGTTCACAGCGCCGGTGGAGTGCTCCATGAGCAGCCAGGGCCGGCCCTGGGCGAGTCCGCGGGTGGTGTCCGCGGCGAAGGCGAGCTCGGCGAGGGGTGCGTCCAGCCGGTGGTCGAGGTAATGGTCGTTGGCAATGACATCCATCTCCGGTGCCCAGGACCAGTAGTCCTGGTCGCGGATGTGCGCGGCGACCATGAAGTTGGTGGTCACCGGGGCGTCGCTGGTGCGCCGGAGGACCGCTGCCTCGGCCTTGTAGTGCGCCAGCAGTTCGTCTGAGCTGAAGCGGTTGAAGTCGAGCGTCTGTGTCGGATTCGTGGCCGAGAGGGTGAGCCTCGGTGGCAGCACCTGCTCCCAGGCGGAGTAGCGCTGGCTCCAGAAGGCCGTGCCCCAGGCCGTGTTGAGCGCATCCAGGGTTTCGTAGCGGGTGCGGAGCCAGCCCCGGAAGGACTCGGCGGAGACATCGCAGTAGCAGAGCGAGTTGTGGCACCCGAGCTCGTTCGAGACGTGCCACAGGCGGAGGGCGGGGTGGTTGCCGTAACGCGCCGCGACCTGCTCCACGAGGGCAAGGGCCCGTTGCCGGTAAATGGGAGAACTGGGGCAGAATGCCTGGCGGCCACCGGGCCAGCGGAGGGTGCCGTCGGCGGCGCGGGGAAGGACCTCCGGATGCGCCGTGGTCAGCCAGGCGGGAGCCGACGACGTCCCGGTGCCGAGGTTGACCCCGATGCCGTTGTCGGCGAGGAGGTCCATCACGGCGTCGAGGTCCTCGAAGCGGAAGGTCCCCTCTTCAGGCTCCAGTTCCGCCCAGCCGAAAATGTTCACGGCGACGAGGTTGACGCCTGCCTCCCTCATCAGCCGGACGTCCTCGTGCCACACGGACGGATCCCACTGCTCCGGGTTGTAGTCACACCCGTACACGAGCTGTCCGTCGGACAGTCCTGCGACGGTTCTTGTGCGTGCCAAGCCTGCTCCTTCATGATGCGTGCCGATCCCCCGTGGGAGTCGAAGGAAGAGGACCATCAACGTTCTGTGAACGTTCCCAGATGGTGGCCGGTGCGCTCTTCGTCGAGGGTCTGTGAACGTTCCCAGAGTAACCACGGTCACAATGGATGTCAACGCGCGCCAGCCGTGCAGAGGGGCCACGGCAGTGGCTTTCCGGCGCTTCCGGGCTGTCCATCGTCTTTCGGGATGGCACGGGGAGGCTCCGCTACAGTACAGATATGTCCCCGAGCCGCATCCGCAACCGCCGTGCGACCATCAATGACGTCGCCACCGCGGCGGGGCTCTCCCGAGGTACCGTCTCCCGCGTCGTCAACGGCGAACGCTACGTGTCCGATGAAGCCAAGATCGCCGTGGAGGACGCGATCGCCCGTGTCGGGTACGTGCGCAATTCAGCCGCTCGGAACCTGGTCACCCAGGAATCCAGAGCCATCGCCCTGATCATCCACGAACCTCACTCGCTCCTGTTCGAGGACCCGAACATCGGCTCCATCCTCCTTGGCGCCAATGCCGTGCTGTCGAAAGCCGACTACCAGTTGGTCTCCCTCATCATCGATTCCGACCGGGACAGCCGCAGGGTCGCGGACTACCTGCGGGGCGGACTCGTGGACGGTGCAGTCATCATTTCCGCCCGGGCCTCGGATCCCATCGCCTCCGCCGTCCGCGACATCGGAGTGCCGGCAGCGTTCGTGGGGCATCCGCCAGGAACGCCGGATCTGCCGTATGTGGCCATCGACAACGCAGCGGCTGCCCGTGCCATCACGGAGCGTCTCATCGGCACCGGGCGCCGGCGCATCGGCATGATTGCCAGCGCCATGGACCGCGACTCCGGCAACGACCGCTTCACGGGCTTCCGGGACGCCCTCGGCGAGCGCTTCGATGCCTCGCTGGTCGTCGAATATCCGCTGTACACCTACGCCGCCGGGCTCGAAGGGATGCAGGAGCTGCTCCGCCGTTGCCCGGAGATCGACGGCGTCTTCGCCGCGTCCGACGCAGTCGCCGCGGGTGCCATGACGGCCCTCCAGGAATCGGGCAGGAAGGTGCCGGACGACGTCGGCATCGTCGGCTTCGACGACAGCAGTTGGGCGCTCAGAACCCGACCACAGCTCTCGACGGTCAAGCAGCCGGCCGGCCTGCTGGGCAGTACCGCGGCCGAGCTCGTCCTGGCCCAGATCGAGGGCCGGCCGAGCCTCGCCCAGGTCCTGGACACCACGGTCGTCTGGCGCGAATCGGCCTAGCCGTGCTCAGGCGGAGTCGGCCTGCGCTCTGCGCACTGTCGGGATCCGCCTCTGTTTTGCTGTAGAAATTGTTCATGCTTTCCACCACCCCTGGTTCGACGACGACCATCCACCTGTCAGTAGCCGACACGAGCGTAGTGGTCGACGCCTCCGGACCCGGCGTCCCGGCGATCGTGCACTGGGGGCCATCCCTGGGACCTCTCAACTCGGAGCAACTCTCAGGACTCGTGGCATCGCTGGTGCCCCAGCGTGTGTCTGGCGGCCTCGATGTCCCCGCTCGTTTGTCGGTCATCCCGCAGGAAGCGTTCGGCTGGCAGGGCACCCCGGGCTTCACAGGCCACCGACAGGGAACGAACATCTCTCCCGCCTTCCAGCTCACCTCGATCGGGCAGGCAGAGGTCGACGACGGCGGCCGGGAAGTGTCGTTCACGGCGGATGACGAGGCCGCCCGTCTTCGCGCTACCGGGTCGATCCGCCTCAGCGCCGCAGGAGTTCTGCACCAACGGCTGTCGGTGACGAACACTGGTGATTCCGACTACGAAGTGCGCTCGCTGCTGGCTGCCGTGCCGTTGCCGGATTCGGCTGTCGAGGTCCTGGACACCACCGGTCGGCACCTGCGCGAACGGAGCCCCCAGCGCCACCTGCTCACCCAGGGAACCTACCGGAGGGAGAGCCGACGCGGCCGCCCCGGCGCCGACGGCACCGTGGTCCTGGCTGCCGGCACCCGGTCCTTCGGGTTCGAGACAGGTCTGGTGCATGCCATTCACCTGGCCTGGAGCGGCAATCATCAACTCACCGCCGAGAAGACCCCGGCCGGTCAGGCGTTTCTGAGCGCCGGGGAACTGCTCCTGCCCGAAGAGATCGTCCTCGCCCCGGGGGAGACCTACACCGCCCCGGAGATGCTCGCGTCCTGGGGTCACGGCCTCAATGAGCTCTCCGCCCGCTTCCACGACCACGTGCGGTCCCGTCCTGTCCACCCCTCATCTCCCCGGCCGGTCACGCTCAACACCTGGGAGGCCGTGTACTTCGACCACGACCTCGACCGTCTCACCCGCCTCGCGGACACGGCCGCCGCCCTGGGCGTGGAGAGGTTCGTCCTCGATGACGGCTGGTTCGAGGGCCGTCGCGATGACACCTCCAGCCTGGGCGACTGGTTCGTCGACCCCGGGGTCTGGCCCGACGGCCTCACACCGCTCGTCGATCACGTCCGTGCCCTCGGCATGGAATTCGGGCTCTGGTTCGAACCCGAGATGGTCAACCTCGACTCCGGACTCGCAGCCGATCACCCCGACTGGATCATCCAGGCCGAAGGCAGGCTACCCGTATCCGGCAGGCAGCAGCAGGTCCTGAATCTCGCCAACCCGGACGCGTACGACTACATCCTCGACTGCATCGATACCATTCTGAGCACCCACGACATCGCCTACATCAAGTGGGACCACAACCGGGACCTGCTCGACGCCGCCGACGCCGTTACCGGCCGCGCCGTCGTCCACAGGAACGTCGAAGCCGTGTACCGGTTGATGCGCACACTCAAGGACCGCCATCCCGGTCTGGAGATCGAAAGCTGCGCCTCAGGCGGAGCCCGGGTGGACCTCGGTGTGCTCGACCACACGGACCGCATCTGGACCAGTGACTGCATCGATCCGCTCGAGCGGTTGACCATCCAGAAGTACACCGGTCTCCTCGTGCCCCCCGAACTCATGGGCATGCACATCAGCGGTCCGACGTCCCACTCCACCGGTCGGACCCACGCCCTCCCCTTCCGGGCAGCGACAGCGATCTTCGGCCATTACGGCATCGAATGGGACATCTCGAAGCTCACCGCCACCGAGACCGAGCACCTGAAGGAGTGGATAAACCTCCACCTCCAGTGGCGGGACACCCTCCACAGCGGACACGTCGTCCACGCGGACCTGCCCGACCCGGCGATGGACCTGCGCGGAACCGTCGCATCGGACAAGTCCGCGGCCCTCTTCGCCTACTCCCTCACCGCCTCCAGCGCGTCCTACCCACCGGGGAAACTCACCTTCCCGGGCCTCGACCCGCACCGCTCCTACGCGGTTCGACTCTCCAGCCCCTACACCTCGCTCCCCGGTAACGGTCAGTCGCCCCTGGGTTGGGCGGAAGCATCACTCACCGGCGCTCCCCTGGTACTGACCGGAACCACCCTCGCCCACGTCGGCATCCAGGCACCTGTCCTGTTCCCGGAGCAGTCCATCCTGATCGAACTCCACGCGACCGAGGCCCAGTCTGACGGCTCGAGGAACCGCACCTGATCGGCACCGATGCCATCCTGACGCGCCGCCGGCCGGACCAGACGGCCCGGCCGACCTCTCCCCATCGGCCGCCAGGCGGGACGCATCGTCCGTCGCGTCTGGCATGAGCCCTTCAAAGCGGGACGAAAGGCCCTAGGAGGGGAGCCCCGATGAGATGCACTGTTCAGGGAGCAAGGTTGCTGTTCGTGAGATCTCAGAAGGAGAAGCGCCGTGAGCACACCAGCCGTTCCTCAGATCGTTGTCGGGGTCGATGGATCCGAGCAATCGATCAAAGCACTGCGGTACGCCCAGAAGCTCGCCCCTACCTTCGACGCGACGATTTTCGCCGTCGCAGCGTGGGACTACCCCGCAGCCGACCCGGGATTCATGCCCCTGGGCAGCAGCGAATTCTCGGAAGCCGCGCGTGAACACCTGGACAAGGCTCTCGCCGCCGCCTACGGGGAGGACCGACCCGCTGGGCTCCAGAGCACGGTGGTGTTCAACCACCCGGCAAAAGCCCTCGTCAAGGCCTCGGAGAATGCCGTCTTGCTCATCGTCGGCCGGCGGGGCCATGGCACCTTCCGCGGACTTCTCCTTGGTTCCGTCAGCAGCGCCTGCGTATCCCACGCACACTGCCCCGTCCTCGTCATCCGCGAGGCCGCCGACCAGAAGGACGCCTGACCTTCAGGACTGCCCGGTCCTGGCCCGCCCGTCGGTCATCAAGGACCAGGAGTCCCTGGTACCGCTTCACGGCGAACTCGTGACTTTAGACCCATGTCCTCCAGCCGATCAACTGAGAGGATGGATGCTCATCGACGCAGGGAGGCCTCCGATGTTACTCACCCGCTCGCCCCAGGCTCTGGATATTTCCCTCCTGCAGCGTGGCACCGAGGGCACCGCGGCTCTGGGCCACAGCACCCCTGTCACCGTCGAGATCCGTGCGAGTCACCGGGTGCGGATGACTTCAGTGCAGTTCACGCTCGTGCACTCGTTGAGCCTCACCCGGACACATGGGAACCCGTACGGCGGCACCTTCCGCGCCGCCGAGCGTACCTCCCGTGACATCGGAAGCACCCAGCTCGAAACCGACACCACCTTGCGCGCAGGAGAATCCTGCTGCGAGGCGAGTCAGCTGATCGTGCCCGCCGACGCGATACCCACACTTCACGGGAAACTCATCACCTCTACCTGGTCCGTGCGTGTGAGGGTGTCCAGCGAGGGCAATGAGGATCTCGTACGTCACCACCCACTGACCGTTCACTCCGGTGGTACTGCCGGCGGTGCCGAGCCCGGGGTCGAGCACTTCGAGCCGTCCCTGCGGTTGGCGCAGCTCTCGACACACTCCCTGTATCCGGGAGGGGAAATCTCCGGCGTCGCAGAAGTGAGCGGAGCCAAGGCACGCGCCCTGACCCTCAGCATCGTCATGCAGGAAGAAGTGATGTCCTGGGCGGCGCAACGCCCGCAGCCGCACAGCTCCGCAGAAGAAGTCCTCGTTGAGGAAACGGTGCTGAGTGGCATACGCATACCCCTGACCGCATCCGGCGATTCAGCCATACCCTTCACCCTGGCCGTGCCTGCTGTTCCTGCCCCGACCGTGAAATCACCCCTCCTGGAGGTTCGCTGGCTTCTCCGGGCAGTACTCGACGTGCCGTTCCGGCGCGACCCCACGGTGCTCGTGCCCCTGGTGGCGAGCACAGTGCCGGACAGTCGGACAGCGGCAGACAGCCGGAAGGTCCGCACCTGAGAGTCCGGACCCGAATCGTGCAGCGGTCAGGCGATACCGGTGGTTCCCAGGAGAGTGCCCACCAGGAGAGTGAAGGCCATCGCCAGCGCTCCGCCCAGCACGAGGCGGGCCGTCGCTCGCCGTCGTGAACTACCACCCACGTGGGCGCTGATGGTTCCCGTGATGGCCAACGCGACGAGGACTGCCACGAAGGTGAGGGGAATACGTATGCTTGCCGGCAGCAGGAGAATCGCCAGCAAGGGCAGGACCGCTCCGGCCGCGAAGGACGCCGCCGAAGCGAACGCCGCGTGCCACGGGTTCACCACCTCGAGTTCATCGATGTTCAGCTCCGCCGACAGGTGAGCGGCAAGGGCATTGTGTCCTGTCAGTTCGACCGCGACCTGGCGGGCTGTGGCGGGAGCCAGGCCCTTCTGTTCGTACAGGCCGGCAAGCTCGACCAGTTCCCCCTCGGGGTCATCGAGCAACTCCTGGCGCTCCTTCTCGATCAGGGCCTCCTGGCTGTCCTTCTGGCTGCTGACCGACACGTACTCACCGAGCGCCATGGACACGGAACCACCGACGACGGCCGCCGTACCCGCGACCAGGATCGGCGACAGGGTGTTCGTCACCCCGGCGACACCCACCACCGTGGCGGCGGTCGAGACGATCCCATCGTTCGCGCCCAGCACGCCGGCACGCAGCCAGTTCGACCGGGCCATAACGCTACCGTTGTGCGGCTCACTGCCCTTACCCGAGTCATCCGTCATGGGAGCAGTAAAGCATCACCCCTTCCCGCCGGGCTATCGAGGTCCCCCGCACCGATCGTGGGTGCGTCTCCTCAGGACTGTGAGCGGAGGTCCCTCCGCCGGGCGGGATACGTCGCAGGACTGGTCAGGTCCGACGGGCCACCCGGACTTCCGGGCCCTTCGACCCTGACGGAGCGGCGCACCGGCAGGTGATGATGATGTTGGCGCATGATGCGCTCGCAGGGGTGCAGCAGCCCCTCCGTCGACGAAGCCGGAGGCAGGACATGGACCACGCCGAAGGCGGCACGCAGCCCGAGGAGATCACGGTGTTCCTCCTCGACGATCACGAACTCGTCCGGCGCGGACTGCGGGAGCTGCTCGAGGGAGAGGGCTTCGCCGTCGTTGGGGAATCGGGTTCCGCCGAAGAGGCTACCCGGAGGATCCCCGCCCTGTCCCCGGACGTGGCCATCCTGGACGCGAGACTGCCTGACGGCACAGGGATCGAGGTGTGCCGCGATGTGCGCTACATCGACCCCTTCCAGTCGTGCGTGATCCTGACCAGCTACGACGACGACCAGGCGTTGCGAGGTGCCGTCCTGGCGGGCGCGTCCGGTTACATCCTGAAGGAGATCCTGGGCTCTGACCTGGTCGACAAGATCCGCCGCGCGGCGTCGGGCGAATCCCTCTTCGAGGCCGGCATGAAGGAACGAATCGTCGCCGGACTTCGTGATGCCCCGGCCGAGGATCCACGACTGGCGGGGCTGACAAGCCAGGAGAAGAAGGTCCTGGCACTCATCGGTGCCGGGCTGACCAACAGGGAGATCGCCACCGAACTGTTCCTGGCCGAGAAGACGGTGAAGAACTATGTGTCGTCGCTGCTGTCGAAGCTGGGCTTCCAGCGCCGCACCCAGGCGGCGGTCTTCATCTCGAGGCCGGCGGGGTCTTCTCGTTAGCAGCCAGGGGGATCTCGAGTCGGACGTCGGTGCCGCCGCCGGGCGTGCTGGTGATGGACAGCGTACCGTCGCACAACTCGGCGCGGCGCTTCATATTGGCCAGTCCGCTGCTGCGGCTGGGAGTTTCGAATCCGCGGCCGTCGTCGGTGATCCTCAGTTCCAGGTGCTCGTCCCTCGCACGCAGCATCACGGTGATGGCATGCGCATCGGCGTGACGCAGCGCATTGGACAGCCCTTCGAGCAGCACGGCCCGCACATGATCGGCCCGCTCGTCATCCACGGCCGCATCCAGCGGGCCGGAGAGTTGGAGGACGGGGTCGAGGTCGTGGCCGTCGAAGGCCTCGGCGACGAGGGAGAAGACGGTGGAGGTGAAGGTCAGGGTGACCTGAGGGACCGAGCGCAGCGAGTAGATGGTGTCGCGCAGTTCCCGGATGGTCGAGTCCAGTTCCGTCGTCACGGCAGAGATACGATTCAGGGCCTCCGCATCCGCGGTGTACTTGCGCAGGCTCTGGATGCTGAGCCCGGCGGCGAAGAGCCGCTGGATGACCACGTCATGCAGATCCCGTGCGATTCGGTCGCGGTCGCCGAAGACGGCTTCCTGTTCCCGCTGACGATGCACCCGCAGCAGTTCAAGGGCCAGGGACACGTAGGAGGCGAAGGCGCGCATCATCTCGTGATCGCCCTCCGTGAAAGGGGATGCGCCGGGTGCGCGGCCGATGACGAGGAAACGCCTGTCGCCCTCGTCGGGCAGCCTGCAGCACAACGCCGTCCCGATCGTGCCTGCCGGGGCTCCGGGAAGCACCTCCGCGACCTCATCGGCGTTCAGCAGAACCGGCGACAGGGTGCCCGGCAGCCTGTCCACCGACCTGGTGTCGCGCGTCTGTCGTCCCAGGAGGGCCTCGACTTCGACGCCGTCCGCCGCTTCACAGATCAGTTCACGCTGGTTGCCGAAATCCCGCAGGACGGCGGCGAGAATACTGTGCGAGGCGTCGAGGGCATGAGTAGCGAGGATCTCCAGGTCGTTGCGTATCCCGTCATGCTCGCCGAGCAGTTCCTTCACCGCGTTCAGACCGCCCTCCAGCCACCGAGTCCGCCGGTTCGATTCGTCGAAGAGCCGCGAGTTCTCGATCGCGACGCCCGCCGCGGAGGCCAGCGAGACAACGAGCTGCTCGTCGGCATCCGAGAAGTCCACTCCCCCGTTCTTCTCCGTCAGGTAGAGGTTCCCGAAGATGCGTTCGTGGATGCGGATCGGAACGCCCAGGAACGACGTCATCTGAGGATGATTGGCCGGGAAACCGTAGGCGAGGGGATGCTCACGCAGGTCGGAGAGCCGCAGGGGCGTCGGCTCGGTGATCAGCAGTCCCAGCACCCCGTGCCCTGTCGGTAACGGGCCGATACGCCGGATCTCATCATCCTTGAGGCCGACGGTGATGAAGTGGCTGAGCCAATGATCCGGGCCGACGACCCCCAGGGCGCCGAAACGGGCATCGACGAGCTGGCACGCCGCGGCGATGACCCGTTCCAGGACGGTGTCGAGCCCCAGGTTGTCCGCGATGGCAGCGAAGGCGGCCAGAAGGTTCTCCACCCCCGCCAGCGCCACCGGCTGCGCAGTCGCCCCCGTCGGTGATTCCCCTGAATATGTGGTCATCGCGCCCCCCGTACTGTCACCGCGCTTGCCCGCCCCCACGGGAGTCACGCTTCGTCGGTCATGACGAGTCCTCGTCGTTGACGGAGACAGGGTCAGAGGGCCCTAGTCGGCGCGCCGGTCGCCTCGTACTGTCGACCTATGGAAGCCGAGACTACACCTACGAAAATCCTTGCAGCCCACGAATGCTGGAGATTACTCCGGGACGCTCCGTTCGGGCGCCTGGTCCTGTGCGTGCAGGGGAATCCGGAGATCTTTCCCATCAACTTCGTCGTCGATCACGGTTCGATCGTCTTTCGAACCTCCGAGGGGACGAAGTCCCGTTTCTCCGAGAGGGCTGCCGTCGCCTTCGAGGCCGACGGCCTCCTCGATGACACCCTCATGTGGAGTGTCGTCGTCAAGGGGCACGCGGCGACGATCAGCCAGACACCGGAGTTGCTGGCCACGGTGCAGTTGCCCTTGCACCCGTGGGAGATGGGCCGGAAGGACCGGTTCATGCGCCTGGTTCCGGAGACGATCGGCGGACGGGCGTTCACGCCTGTCGCGGGCGCCGTCGTCGCACCGGCACGCGGCTCCGGCTCCGAATCACCCGTCTGATGGCTCGTCGGGCTGACGTGGTCGGAGGACGGCGCATATCGTGCGGCTGATGAATCGTGGGCCAGCGCGGTCCAGGTGAAGGCGTGATGCCTATCCACTGACGGAAGCCCGCCGCTCCCTACTCGTCATCGAAGACTGGCAGGAAGGTAAGCGTCCCTGCAGGGGAAGGCGCGCCGTTGAGTACGACGTACTGGACCAGGGCCTCATCGATTCCTTGATACAGGAGGCCACCGGACCTGAACCCGAATCTGCCGTAGATCTCAGGGTCCCCGACGAGCGCACAGCCTTCAGCGCCCTGCTGCTGCAGGAGCTCGAGCCCTCGGCGCACGAGTCTGCGCCCGATCCCACTGCGCTGGTGCTCCGGACTGACCGAGATCGGCCCCAGGCCGAACCATTCCCCGGAGGACCCAGTAACGCCCACGGGAGAGAAAGCAACATGACCGATGATGGTGCCGGAGGAGTCCGCGACCAGGGACAGCGCCAGATTGCCGGAAGCGCGGAGCGAACGGACAATGGTCGCCTCCGTCCCGGAACTGAACGGCTTCCCCTTGAACGCTTCCTGCGTCAGTGCGTGGATAGCTTCGGCGTCTCCAGGCCGCTCGGGTCTGATGATCGCCATTCGAGTGGGCGGACGATGCGCGGTCGACATATCGGCCACGCTACAGCGGGTTCGACAGGACCGGCAGATGCGATTCGACGGTCTCCAGAAAGCGATCGCCCTCCCCATGGCCACCACCAGCCTCTAACGCCGCGCGTGACCCGGCGATCACGGCTGCTCGGCGTCGTACCAGCTGTCGCGTCAAGTCGCTACGCCCATCCTGCGCCGGTGACGTGGTCCGGATCCCTCGTCGTACGCCCTAATTGATGATTTCGCCCCGCTCGTCCGAAGCCAGCGCGGCCAGGCGGTCCTTCCAGCTCTGTAGTGCCTCGGGCGTCTGCCGCGTCCAGTCGGTGACTTCCCCGACAATCCGGAGCGGGGCACGGCTGCGATACGACCGGGTCGGATTCCCTGGAAATTTCTTATCGGTCACGTTCGGGTCGTCCTCGAACTCCCCGGTCGGTTCGACGACGTAGACGCGCGGTACCCTGTCACCGGCCGCAAGCTCAGCAGCGAGGCCGGCACCGTCGGGAAGCGCCGTGAAGTAGACGTGATTCATCACGACGTCGGGACGATAGTTCGACCGGAAGCCCGCGCGGAGGGAATCACCGATCCGGAGATCGGCTTTCGTGCCGTGATAGAACGGCCCCTCGTCGAATGCCTGGCCCACGGCGATATCTTAGAGGACGGCACGAGGCAGCAGCGCCGAGCCCCATCTGACGGAAGCCCCTCGTCACTCGACCGTCCTCCGGGATTCTCCCTGGTACCCGATCCACGACGACAAGGGTGCTTTGCAGGGTGAAGCTTGAGACTGGGCACGGGTGATGTTGAAACTGGGCTGCGCATACTGGGTATACGCCTGAAAGATGTTCCGCGGTCCGCTCGCGGGGCTCAGCCGGCCACACCGACGAGCCTCGTGCACGAACGTGGGATCTCCTTCATAGGTCAAGCAGCCGGGCTGTGGAGGGGAACTGAACATGGACGAGCAGGGATGACGTCGGTCCACCATCCTCATCAAACCGGTCAAGAAGCTGGCCGGTTCTTTTGTCGCGTCGAAGGATCCTCCACCAGTGACCACCACTGCTTCCTCGTCCCCGGAAACCCCGGCATCCTCAGCTCACACCTCTGGTGTCGAAGCCCATCCTGCAGAGACCGTCGAGTACTTCGTCAACTGTCCGACCGGCATCGTGGAACACTACTTCGAATCACCGGCCCTGCATTGGTCCGATGAGCTGTATCGAATCCACGGGTACGAGCGCGGCGAGATCGTGCCCACCCTCGACCTCGGTATCTCCCACTTCGAACCAGCTGATCGGAACGCGGCCCGGTCCCTGTGGGAGAACCTGCTGAGCAAGGGTGGTCCGCGTTCCGCGTACCTGTCCCAGACAGCGTAGCCAGCTGACGAACCGGAAGGTGATCGCCATCTCCCAGGACATCATCGATCGCATCCACCAGCTCAATCAGCAGGACCAGCCGCAATCCCGTGCTCGAGCCCTGCTCGACCTCTTCCCGGCACCCTAGAAGGGCCCGCGAGGATCGCGAGACATACAGCCGACCCCCAGCGGGTACACGAGGTCAAGCAGCTCCAGGCGCAGGTCGGCCCCTCGCTACCGCGGCCCGCGACCAGGTCTCATGCATCCGCTCGGCATGCGGACGGTGGTGTTTCCACTGCGGAGAGGACCGGCGAGACTACTGCCGGGGGCGTGTTGCTCGCCGCTCGAGTTCCTTCGCCAAAGCGGCATATGCGCCCGGGGCACCATAGGGCGGGAAGTCCCCCTCCAGGGCGCTGTAGAGCTGGTTGCACAACACTCTGAGCTTGCGCGTCGACACCACGGACAGGTCCCCGGGAACCAGCGGGTCGGAGGCCGCCCAGCCGGTCAGCAGATCGAAATCGGCGGCTGCGGCGGGGCCGGCAGTGGGGTCGGCTGTGGGAACCGTCGCGGGAAAGAGCGGGGTACCTGACATGGCGGATGTGCCCTTCACGAAAAGAGTCCTGCAGGCCCGCTACTGGACCGCCTCACAGACCATAGAGCAAAGCTCACCCACTGTAAAGCTAGAGGTTCTAGTTACCCCTGAGTTCGTGAGGAAGGACAGTCCGCGCGTGTGGCGGGACGGCGACTTCGACCCGACGAAGCGCATTGCCGGCCGTGCGAAGAGCACCGGAGGCGCCGTGCGCGTAGTGTGAGGATCAGCAGTTGAAAGTAAGGCTGCTGACCAAATGATTCTTCTTGATGGTGTCCGGTAGCGCTTGCATCGTTCGGCGGAGCACAATCCCCGGTGAGGGGCAGTGCCGCATGACCGACCCTGACATGCCAGACAATTCCTCGATCCACCCCGCCCCACCCGACAGGAATGCCGGTCGGGCCGATGCTGAGGTCGCCGGTGAACCAGACCAGGACCTGATGGGTGTGCCGTCCTATCTGCGGGCCTTCCTGGAAGTCACCAGCCCCATGAACGTGGCCACCGGGATCATCATGGGAACCCAGGACTGTTCCCAACACCAGGCACGCGCGCTACTGAAGAGCGCCGCTGATCGACGACGACGTCCGATCGGGGCGATTGCTGCCGGCATCATCGCCAGCATGGACACGTTCCGCTGTGAGGACCCGCCGGTCCCCTGATCGCGACCGCACAACCGCACGGGCAGTGGGCGACGTGGAGCGAGCGAAAGCCTAAAGTTGGTTGGCAGCAATCCTGTCGGATTGCCGATTAGTGCTACACGGAAGAGTTGGTGGAGGGATCAGCGTGCTGAATGAGTATGTGCAGCAGTGGAGCGCGATTCAGACGGTGCGAGCAGCAGGCCTACGCCTCGACGAGATCCTCACGGCGTACTTCGAGCTCACCTGCGAAGGGGACGCACTCGAGGTCCAGGGGTATCTGACCGGTTTGGTGATGCTCCCGGCGCCGCAGCGGGACCTGCTCGCCCAGGTCATCAATGAACTGCTGGACAGCACTGGTTCCATGGTTGATGGTGCGCACTACAGCGATCAGGACACGGCGTCGTCCTCCGGCTACAGCGATTACCTCCGTCAGCTGTCCCTCTCCCCTGACGGCTACGACTTTGCCGCCCCGCCTGTCGGGGATCACAGCATGACCGGCGCCGAAACTCCGCTGGAGGCCGCTACTGCCACAGGTGCCGGAGGCGAAGAGGTGGACAATGCCGGTCTGGATGAGACCGAGTTCCGGCGCCTTCACGCTCTGCACGAGTCGGGGTTGCTCGAGACCGGGTCGGAGGAACGCTTCGATCGGATCACCCGGCAGGCCCGGGACCACTTCGGTGTCAGCTCAGCCTCCATCGCTCTGATCACTCAGGACGCACAGGTCATCAAATCCGTCATCGGGCCCCTGGGTCAGGACCTCCCGCGCCACCTGTCCCTGTGCGCGACGACGATCAAACACGATCGCACCCTCGTCATCCCTGACGCCACCGCCGACCCCGAATGGCGTGATCACCCCCTCGTTGCCGGTGGGCCCGAGGTCCGCTTCTACGCCGGGCACCCCATCTGCACAGCCGCCGGTTGGCGTATCGGCACCCTCTGCTTGATGGACGACCGGCCGCGAACCTTCACCCAGGAGGATGTACAGGTCCTCCGGCGCCTCGCCGCCCAGGTGCAGGTCCAGATATGGATCTGAGCCGGAGGAACCCAGATCCGGATCGCGTAGCGCAACTGCAATCAGGCCTCATTCGTTCTCGGATGCCCTCCCGATCGCCTCGCGCAGCGAATCGGCTCCGCGTGCGGCGCTATCGAAGGTAGCCGCCCTTGACGCGGATAGAAATCTCGCAGCACGGGCCCGAAGAAGTGCTTGCATATGTCAGGGGGGACGCGCCGGTGGAGGTCCCTGCTCACCCGGGCAGTACGCTCGATGCCGACGATTCGGTGACCATCGATATACGCGCGATCGGCGTCAATCCTGTCGATACGTACCTTCGGGCCGGGAACTACGAGTTCCTGACACCCCCGCTACCCTTCACCCCGGGCTACGACGCGGCAGGAATCATCAGTGCGACCGGGGATTCGGTCTCGGGCTTCGTCGGCGGTGGCCGGGTGTGGGTCTCCACGATCCCCGCACGAGCGGCCGGCACGTACGCTCGGCAGATACGGTGCACCCCGAGCATCGTTCATGCCCTGCCGGACCACCTGTCGTTCGACGAGGGAGCGGCGGTGGGGGTCTCCTACACGACCGCGTACCGGGCGCTCGTCCAGCGGGGGCGGGCCGAGGCCGGCGAAACGGTCCTCGTTCACGGCGCCAGCGGTGGGGTCGGCACCGCCACAGTGCAACTCGCACACGCCCTGGGACTGACCGTCATCGGCACGGCGAGTACACCAGGGGGCCGGGAGCTGGCACTGCAGCTGGGTGCCGAGCACGCGCTGGATCACTCCGCACGGGACTATCTCACGGAAGCACGCGCCCTGACCGGCGGACGCGGGGTCGATCTGATCATCGAGATGGCGGCAGACAGGAACCTGTCACACGACACCGCGGTTCTCGCCCGGAACGGCAGGATCGTGATTGTCGGAAGCCGCGGGCCCGTGGAGGTGAGCCCTCGGGCACTGATGGTCAACGAGGCGGACGTACGCGGGACAGCACTGTGGAACATGACGCCGGCAGACCTCCACGGCGCGTACACCGCCATCGACGCGTTTCTTCGGCACGGAGTGATCCGGCCGGTCGTCGGAGAACAGTTCGCCCTCGAAGATGCCGCCGCAGCTCATCGAGCAATCGCGGGAGCACATCCTCCCGGCCGGATCATCCTTCATCCCTGACCAACCGCCTCGCGACGTGAGTTCTGGGAACTCCTCGAAGACCCCGATTCCGGCCACCGGAGGCCGGTGATCGCCGCCGTGGTGATGCTCACTGCGATGGCACCCCGCCCGACTGTCACCGGCGACGAATATCCTGTGGACGGATTCATCACCAGCAAGAAGACCGAGCCATGATCACCTACCCCGGCGAATACCACGACGCCACCTCCGACATCCCTATCCCGCAATCGCGGCAGACCATCGAGCTCATCGAGCAGGGCCGGCTGATGCCACCTCTGCCGATCCAGATCGAACTTCGCGCGAGACGGACTGTTCACGTCATTCAGCTGTCCGTCCTCAGGCCGGTCCTCGAAGCGGAGGCTGCCTAGAGCGGTTCCGTAGGTGCGGCGGGAGGGCACGGCAGACGCGAACAGTGGCGTCCGCGTTTCGGTGGGAGGGAAGGAGCCGGCGCATCGTCTCTCCATGGCACTCGCCGCCGCCGTGGCACTCGGGCAAACTGGCAGATCGCGCGGCCCTCGTGGTCGAGAAGCGCTCCGCCTGGTCGAGGGCACAAAAAAACCCCGGCGAACCGGGGTTTTCTTTGTGCGCGGAGGGGGACTTGAACCCCCACCCTCAATAAGAGGACTAGCACCTCAAGCTAGCGCGTCTGCCATTCCGCCACCCGCGCGGGTGGTTTTCTCCGGTTCAAACCGTCGAAAGCAACGAGAGAAACACTACCACGGGTTTGGCCGAGACGTTGAATCGGCCGACGCCCGCGGCCGGGAAGACGCCCGTCGTTCTTCAAGCGCACGGCGTCCTACACCTGGTGGGCGCCGCCTGCAATCACTCCTGCTTCCCTCCGGGCGGCATCCGCGTGCTTATGCTGGTCCCACCGGCCGTACAACGGCCGATGGACCAGCGCATGGAGTGGATGACGTGGACGAGACGGATCCCGACCGGGAGCAGTACGCCCTGACGTACAACGCGATGCAGCGAGCGAACATATCGCCGGGCGAGCTCTGGCTCCACTACTTCAGCATGGGCGGCGGAGTGGACGAGTACGAGGTCAACGCCTATCTCCACGGCCTGATCGACCTGCCCGAGCACGAACGCGACTGCGTCTCCCAGGCCGTCAACGAATTGTTCGACGACCTGTGCCGGCAGGAGGGCGCTCCCTACAGTTCGGGCCGCAACCGCCACACGAGGAGCTGAAGGGCTGGAGCTCCTCACCCCAGGGCTGCGAGGTCCGCGATCCGCGCGAGCGGTTGCAGCGCCGACAGCAGGGCCATCCCGATGACGAGCGCGAACATCCCGAGCCAGAGCGGAGACGGGACGCGAGTGGCGCGCTGGAGCAGGTAGGCGTCCGATGACCGGAGGTCCCGCCGTCGGGCGTGCACCCTCACGACCTTCGCCCAGTCGCGGCACGAGCCCACGAGCAGGGCGAGACCAAGGGCGAGGCAGGCGTAGCCGGCCCGCGCCCCTCCACCGAACCAGACGACCGCCAGGGCGGCTCCCGCGCAGCCGCCCAGGATGAGGACGCCCTGCAGGTTCCGGATGAGGACGAGAGCGGCCACCAGGATCAGCGCTCCCACGGACAGCGCTGCCGACGCCCATCCGTAGGCAGCACAGGAGACGAGGACAGCGCCGGCGACGGCGGGCACCGGGTACCCCCAGAACGTCGTGAAGGCGGTGCGCCAGCCGCGCGGCCCGATGCTGGTGGTTGTGCCCGAATGGTCGAGGCGGAGGGTGACCCCGGCGACTCGCTGCAGCGTCAGGAGAGCTGCGGCCGCGTGGCCGAGTTCATGGACGACCGTGACGAACAGGCCGAAGTACCGCCAGGTGCGGTGTGGCACCGACAGCGCGATCGCAACCAGCACGATGGCGATCAGTCCGGTAGTGCCGACGTCGGGCGGTGCAGCCCTGGCCAGGCCGTCGACGATGCGCTCCTCCATCCGAAGGAGGGCGTCGAGAACTCCCACTACTCCCCCGCTGCCCGTTCCCGGGGCGGGGCGAGACGATCGGCGATGGCGCCGATGGCAACCAGCACTTCACCGTACGACGTGGACAGGGGCGAGAGTCCCAGCCGGATCCCGTTCGGGTTCCGGTAGTCGGGGACGATCCCTTCCTGCCACAGCTCCGGCACCATCCCGGCAAAGGCCGGGTGATCGATGGTGATGTGGCTTCCTCGCTCCGAGGCGGCACGCGGCGAGGCGATGATCACCCCGTGGGGCGCCAGGAGCTCGTCGACCGCTTCGACGGCGAAGGCTGTCAGGAGCTCGGACTTCCTGCGCACCGCCGCCATGCCGACCTCGTCGATCAAGGTGATCATGTCGCGCATCGCCAGCATGCCGACGATGGGCGGCGTACCCGAGACCAGGCGGCGGATCCCGTCCGCCGGACGGTATGCCGACCCCATCGCGAAGGGGTCGGCGCTGCCGAGCCAGCCGAGGATCGGCTGGTCGAGCGTGGCCAGGTGCCGCTTCGCCACGTAGGCCCAGGCGGGGGCGCCCGGCCCGCCGTTCAGGTACTTGTAGCTGCAGCCCGCCGCGTAGTCGACGTCCCACGCGTCCAGTTCGGCCGGGACGGATCCGACGGAGTGGCTCAGGTCCCAGAGCACGAGGGCGCCGGCGTCGTGGGCGATCCGGGTGATGGCCGGGACGTCGGCGATGAAGCCGGAGCGGTAGGCGACGTGGCTGAGCAGGACGAGGGCCGTCCGGGGGCCGACGGCGGCGGCGACGTCGGCGGGTGTCGCGCCGCCGTCGGACGCGACCTCGATCCAGCGGAGCGTGAGCCCGCGCTCGCGTGCGATGCCCTGGACGAGGAAGCGGTCCGTGGGGAAGTTGTCACGGTCGACGACGATCTCCGTCCGCTCCGGGCGCTCCGCCACCGCGGCCCGGGCGAGCTTGTACAGCAGGACACTCGTCGAGTCCGCCACGATGCACTGTCCGGCGGCAGCACCCAGCGCCACCCGGCCCAGCTGGTCGCCGATCTGCTCCGGCAGGACCAGCCACCCCTCGTCCCAGCCCCTGATGAGGCGGCCGCCCCACTGGTCCGTGACGAACGAGGCGAGGATGTCCGCGGTCGTCGCCAGCGGGCGCCCGAGCGAGTTGCCGTCGAGGTAGGAGCGCACGGCGTCGCCGTCGGTGCCGAGGAAGAGGGTTCGGTGGTGTGCGAGCGGATCGGCGGCGTCGAGCTCAGCCGCGCGGTCCGTCAGGAAGGAGCCGGTCATGGCCCAAGTCTAGGGCGGCCGGTGGAGCCGGAATCCCGGGTACGGCGCGGTCCGTCAGGCACTGTGGAGTCGCGTCGCGCTAGTCCGTGCGCACCCATCCCGTGAAGTGCGGCCGCCGACGCTTCGCCGACCAACCGATCGCGTCGATCCGCCCTCCCGCGTCGCCGGGCGTCCGCGAGAACGACGTCGTGACGACTCCGGGCAGCGGCACGGGCGCGGCGAAGTCGATGCGCCACTTCAGGCCACCCGAGGGAGCGGCCACGGCCTGGTCCACCATTCGCGCGGCCAGGTACATGCCGTGGGCGATCGCCGTCGTCCTGCCGAACGCCTTCGCCGTCGGCCCGCTGAGGTGGATCGGGTTCCAGTCCCCCGACACGGCGGCGTAGCGGCGGCCGATACCCCGATCGAGGGCCCACACGCCGGTGGGGGCAGGCGCTGCGAAGGGCGGGCGGTCCTCGCGCCGCTGCTCCGGAGCCGCGTCAGCCAGTCGGACTCCGCGGGCAAGGTAGACGGAGCGGCCCGTCCAGACGCATTCGTCCCCTGCTGCGACCTCCGTGACGACGTCCAGCTGGGTGCCGGCGGCATGGGGGCGCAGGTTCTCGGCGTAGGCCACGACGCCGAGCGGCTCGAAAGCGCTGACCTGCCGGTCCTGGTGCACTTCGTTGCTGAGGTGCACCATGCCCAGCAGGGGCAGGGGGAAGTCGGAGCGTGCGAGGACGCTCATGGCCACCGGGAAGGCGAGGGTGTGGAGGTAGGCCGACGGAAGCTGGTCCCGGCCCGCCGACCCGATCAGCCGCTGGAACCGGGTGAGCGCCGCGAGATCGGTCCGGACACCGTCGACGCGGTGCCGGACGGCAGGGAGCACGGGCGGCGCGGCGGCGCGCCCCAGCGAGCGCTGCGCGGCCAGCGTGACGGCACGCCGGTAGAGGGCGGGAAGCCCCGGCAGCGCGGGCAGGACCGTGTCACCCGGCATCCCGCTCACGCGCCTACCAGGTTCTGCCCGCAGACGCGGACCACCTGCCCGTTGATGCCGGCTGCCGCGTCGGAGGCCAGGAAGGCGATGGTCTCGGCGACGTCCACGGGAAGGCCGCCCTGCTGCAGGCTGCTCAGCCGGCGGGCGACCTGCCGCCGGAGCGGCGGGATCTTCGCGGTCATGTCCGTCTCGATGAATCCCGGCGCCACCGCATTGATGGTGCGGCCACTTCCGTCGACGGCGGCACCCTGTGCACGGACCATGCCGATCACTCCGGCCTTCGACGCCGCGTAGTTGCTCTGCCCGCGGTTGCCGGCGATGCCACTCGTCGAGGCGAGGCTGATGATGCGCCCGGTCGCGGAGAAGACGGGTGAGGCGAGGATCTGCTCGTTCATCCGCAACTGGGAAGCGATGTTCACCGCGATCACGGAATCCCACCGTGCCGCGTCCATGTTGGCCAGCAGCTTGTCCCGGGTGATGCCGGCGTTGTGCACGACGATGTCCAGGTCCCCGTAGCGCTGCCCCACATGCTCCAGGATGCGGGCCGCGGCCCCGGGGTCGGTGATGTCGACCTGCAGGGCGGTGCCGCCGACCCGGTTGGCGACCTGGGCGAGCTGCTCCCCTGCAGCCGGTACGTCGACGGCGACCACGCGGGCGCCGTCGCGGGCGAGGACCTCGGCGATCTTCGCGCCGATACCGCGCGCCGCACCGGTGACCACGGCCGTCCTGCCTGCCAGCGGCCGGTCGGGGACACCTTCGCCCTCCGCCGTGGTGGCTGCAGCGAGCTCGTGAGCACTCTCCGCCGGGGCGGTCGCCACGTCGAGGAACTGCCCGTCCACGTAGGCGCTCCTCCCGGACAGGAAGAATCGGAGTGCCCCGAGGGTGGTCGGGTCCGTGGTCGTTGCGGCGCCGCGCAGGATGATGCCGTTGGCGGTGGCTCCGCCGCGCAGTTCGTGGGCCACGGATCGCAGGGCGCCGTCGACGCCCTGCCGTGCCGCGGCCTCGGCGGGGTCGGCCGTCTCGGCCGGGGACCGGAAGATGCCGACCACGCGCCCACCGGGGACCAGGAGCTTCACCGCCTGCCCGAGTTCGAGCATCGGGGCGGCGAGGTCCTCCGGTGACGCGGCCTCATCGAGGACCACGACGGCGGCACTGAGCTTCTCGCCCGGCAGGACGTGGCGGCGCACCTCGATGTCCCAGCCGAGCAGCTGGCCGGCGAGCGCATCCGCGCCGGCGCCCGACCCGGTGACGAGCACCGGCAGCGGAGCCAGGGACTCACCCGGGGTGTAGCGCCTGAGGACCGAGGGCCGCGGCAACCCGAGGGCCTTGGCGATCCTGCCGGGCAGCGGCGTGTTGACGAGGTCCAGGTAGGTGTCCGCCATCAGTTCCTCGCCTCGAGGATCGCGACGACACCCTGCCCGCCTGCGGCGCAGATGGAGATGAGTCCTCGTCCGCCCTTCTCGGACAGCGTCTTGGCGAGCGACGCCACGATCCTCCCGCCGGTGGCGGCGAAGGGGTGCCCGGCCGCGAGCGAGGAGCCGTTGACGTTGAGCTTCGAGCGGTCGATGCTGCCGAGCGCTCCGTCGAGCCGGAGGACGCGCTTGCAGTAGTCCGGGTCCTCCCAGGCGGCCAGGGCACTGAGCACGGTCGCCGCGAAGGCCTCGTGGATCTCGAAGAAGTCGAAGTCCTCGAAGGTGAGCCCGTTGCGCTCCAGCAGGCGGGGCACGGCGTGGACGCCTCCCATGAGCAGTCCCTCCTCACCGTGGACGAAGTCGACCGCCGCCGCTTCGGCGTCGACGATGTTCGCGAGCATCGGCAGGTTGTTGGCCAGAGCGTAGTCCTCGCTGCCGAGCAGGACGAGGGCCGCACCGTCGGTCAGGGGCGTCGAGTTGCCGGCAGTCATCGTCGCCGGGGTATCGAGTCCCTTGCCGAAGACGGGCTTGAGGCCGGCGAGCTTCTCCAGGGAGGTGTCGGCGCGGAGATTCGCATCCCGGGTCAGGCCGCGGTAGGGCGTCATGAGGTCGGTGAAGAAGCCGCGCTCGTAGGCCGCCGCGAGGTTCTGATGGCTGCGGTAGGCGAGCTCGTCCTGAGCCTCCCGTGTGATGCCCCAGGCAGCCGTGGTGAGGGCCTGGTGCTCACCCATGGACAGGCCGGTGCGCGGTTCGCTCGTGGTGGGCGCGTTCGGTGAGAGGTCCTTCGGGCGGAGAGCACTGAGCGCCTTGAGCTTCTGCTGCGTCGTCCGGGCGCGGGAGAGATCGAGCAGCACCCGTCGCAGTCCTTCGCTCACCACGATCGGAGCATCCGAGGCGGAATCGACCCCGCCGGCGATGCCGGACTCGATCTGGCCGAGCTTGATCTTGTTGGACAGACCCACCACGGTCTCCAGGCCGGTGGCGCAGGCCTGCTGGAGGTCGTAGGCGGGGGTCTCGGGCGAGAGGGCGGAGCCGAGGACCGCTTCGCGGGTGAGGTTGAAGTCGCGGGAGTGCTTGAGGACCGCGCCGGCGGCCACTTCGCCGATGCGCTCGCCCTGCAGGCCGAAGCGGGCCACCAGGCCGTCCAGCGCGGCGATGAGCATGTCCTTGTTGGACGAGTAGGCGTAGGCGCCGCCGGAGCGGGCGAACGGGATGCGGTTGCCGCCGATGACGACTGCCGTGCGGGGTGACGGGGCGGTGTTCTGCGCGCCGGCCTGATCTGCCATGGGAGTGCTCCTGGTACGAAGGGTGATTACCGATACCTAGCGTACCTGATACGCTGGGTATCATGAAGTTTGCGCCGACCCTGCTGGGCACCTCCAAGGAGAGTCCCTCCGCCGTTCCGGAGGGGGCACCCGAGGCCTTCACCAATCACACGGCGAACAGCACGCGGACGGTGACGGACGGCCGCTCCAGCCGCTGGGAGGAGCACCGCGCCGAGAGGCGGCGGCAGCTCATCAAGACGGCGAGGCGGGCGATCAGCACCCTCGGACCCGGGGCGTCCATGGAGGACATCGCCGCCGCCGCCGACACGTCCAAGTCGGTCTACTACCGCTACTTCGGTGACAAGACCGGACTGCAGCGGGCGATGGCCGAGGTGGTCATCGCCCAGATGCAGCAGAAGGTGCTCGACGCCGCGAAGGCCGCGCCGACGCCGCGGGAAGGCCTGTACTCGATGGTGCTGGCGTACCTCCAGATGGCCCGGACTTCCCCCAACGTCTACGCCTTCGTCACCCGGGTGGGGATCGCCGAGTCCACGGCTGCCGACGACGGCGCCCAGGACACCCTCGCCCACTTCCTCGCGGCGGTCACCGAGATGCTCTCGCGGCCGATGCGCGCCGTGCTGCGCCCCGACCGGTCCGTTGGACCCGATGACGCCGTCCCCCAGTACTGGCCGGCAGCGGCGATCGGGATGGTCCGGGCGGCCGGCGAGCACTGGCTCTGCTCGCCCGACGGGCCGGACAAGCCCACCGTGGAGCAGATGGCGCGCCACATCACCGGCTGGCTCTTCGACGGCATCAGCCGGTACGAAGCCCTCGTGCCCCCGGCTCCCCGACGTTCCCCGTCGTCCCCTGAAACCCTCCGATCCGCGAAGGACACGCCATGACCCAGACCATCTCAGGCCCCCAGCAGATTCCCGCCACGGTCGACATGAGGGACGACGAACAGGCCACCGTGGACACGGCGGAGCTCGGCGAACTGCTCCTCGGCAGGTGGGCGCACGTGCGGCGGGTTGCGCGGGAACTCGCCGGCCGCCCCGAGCTGCACAAGATCGAGGGCCTCACCCATCACGACCACCGGCGGCGGTGCCTCGACCAGCTCCACTACCTGGTCGAGCAGAAGGCGGTCCACCGCGCGTTCCCGGCAGCCTTCGGCGGTGACGGCGACCACGGCGGCAACGTCGCAGGGTTCGAGGAACTCGTCGTCGCCGACCCCTCGCTCCAGATCAAGGCGGGCGTGCAGTGGGGGCTCTTCGGCTCGGCCGTCATGCACCTCGGCACCGAGAAGCACCACGAGGCCTGGCTGCCCGGCATCATGAGCATGGAGATCCCGGGCTGCTTCGCGATGACCGAGACGGGCCATGGCAGCGACGTCGCGAGCATCGCGACCACGGCCACCTTCGACCCGGCGACCGACGAGTTCGTGATCGACACGCCCTTCCGGGCTGCCTGGAAGGACTACATCGGCAACGGGGCCATCGACGGTCGCGCCGCCGTCGTCTTCGCACAGCTCATCACCAACGGCGTCAACCACGGCGTGCACGGCCTCTACGTGGAACTGCGCAACGAGGACGGCACCTTCAAGCCCGGAGTGGGCGGCGAGGACGACGGGATCAAGGGCGGCCTTAACGGCATCGACAACGGCCGGCTGCACTTCACGGACGTCCGGGTGCCGCGCACCAATCTGCTGAACCGCTACGGCGACGTCGCAGCGGACGGCTCCTACTCCTCGCCCATCGCGTCCCCGGGCCGCCGCTTCTTCACCATGCTCGGCACCCTCGTGCAGGGCCGCGTCTCGCTCGACGGCGCCGCCGTCGCCGCGAGCAAGATCGCGCTGACCGCGGCCATCACCTACTCCACCCAGCGCCGCCAGTTCAACGCGTCATCGGACCTCAGGGAAGAGGTGCTGATGGACTACCAGCGGCACCAGCGCCGGCTCCTGCCGCGCCTCGCGGCGACCTACGCGGCGGCCTTCGCCCACGAGGAACTCCTCGAGAAGCTCGACGACGTGTTCTCCGGCGACCACGACACCGACGAGGACCGCCAGGACCTCGAGACGCTGGCCGCCGCCTTCAAGCCGCTCAGCACCTGGCTGGCGCTCGACACGCTGCAGGAGTGCCGCGAGGCGACGGGCGGCCAGGGCTTCCTCATCGAGAACCGGTTCGCGTCACTGCGCGCGGACCTGGACGTCTACGTCACGTTCGAGGGCGACAACAACGTCCTGCTGCAGCTCGTGGCCAAGCGCCTGCTGACCGACTACGCGAAGGAGTTCAAGGGCGTCGACTTCGGCGTCCTGGCCCGGTACGCGGTGTCCCAGGCAGCAGGCAGGACCCTCCACCGCTCGGGCCTCCGCCGCGTCGCGCAGACCGTCGCGGATTCCGGGTCCGGGAAGAAGTCGGCCATCGCACTGCGGGACGAGGACACGCAGCACGAACTCCTGACGGACCGGGTGCAGTCCCGCGTGGCGGAACTCGCCGCCGAACTGCGCGGCGCGAAGGGCAGATCGCAGGAGGAGTCGGCGGCCCTGTTCAACGAGCACCAGAACGAGCTCATCGAGGTGGCCCACGCCCACGCCGAGCTGCTGCAGTGGGAGGCGTTCACGCGGGGCCTCCAGCAGATCAAGGACCCGGGCACGCGGGAGATCCTCACGCGCCTGCGCGACCTGTTCGGCCTGTGCCTGATCGAGAAGGACCTGGCCTGGTTCCTCATGAACGGACGGCTGTCCTCCCAGCGCGCGCGGACACTCGACGGCTACATCAACCGCCTGCTGGCGAAGATCCGTCCGCATGCCCTCGACCTCGTCGAAGCCTTCGGATACGGGCCGGAGCACGTGCGCTCCGCCATCGCCGGCGGCGCAGAGCAGCAGCGCCAGGAGGAAGCCGCCGAGTACGCTCGCCGCCGCCGCGCGAGCGGGGACGCCCCGATCGACGAGAAGACACTCCTGGCCCGTGAAGCCAGGGAGAAGAAGGTCCGCAAGGCCGGACGGGCACGCGCGAGGCGCTGACGCCGGGACGAAGCACACGCGAAAGGCCCGGGAATCCGTTCCCGGGCCTTTCTCCGTGCGGAGCTCCTGTCGGGAGCGGGCGCCGTCGGTGCCGCCCGGACACGGGCGCCCGGAGCGGTCGTCGAAGCTTCCGGCGTCAGAGGACGCTGCGGTACACCCCGAGCGTCGTCTCGGCGATCGAGCCCCAGTCGAAGTGCCGCTCCGCCCGCTCGCGCCCCGCCGCGCCCATGGCGGTGGCTTTCGCGGGGTCCTCGACGAGAGCGTTGAGCGCCGCGGCGAAGTCTGCCACGAACTTCTCCGGGTCCAGGGGCGTCCCCGTGCCGTCCTGGACCTGTTCGAGGGGCACCAGGGTGCCGGTCACGCCGTCGTCGATCACCTCCGGGATGCCTCCCGTGGCCGAGGCGACCACGGCGGCGCCGCAGGCCATCGCTTCGAGGTTGACGATGCCGAGGGGTTCGTAGATGGACGGGCAGGCGAACACGGTGGCGTGGCTGAGGATCTGGATGACCTCGCGCCGCGGCAGCATCTTCTCGATCAGCACCACGGAGCCGCGCCGCTCGCGCAGGTCCGAGATGAGCACCTCGGTCTCGGCCGCCAGCTCCGGTGTGTCGGCGGCGCCGAGGCAGAGGACGAGCTGCACGTCGGCGGGCAGGTGGGCGGCGGCTCGGAGGAGGTACGGCACGCCCTTCTGCCGCGTGTTGCGGCCCACGAAGACCACGCTCGGGCGGTCCGGGTCGATGCCGTGGGCGCGGAGGGCGTCGTCGTCCTCGTCGCGCGACCACTGCGCCACGTCGATGCCGTTGTGGACCACGTGCACCTTGCCGGGGTCGACGTCGGGGTAGCTGCGGAGGATGTCGGCCCGCATGCCGGCGGAGACGGCGATGACGGCCGCGGCCGCCTCGTAGGAGGTCTTCTCCACCCAGGACGAGAGGGCGTAGCCGCCACCGAGCTGCTCGGCCTTCCAGGGGCGCAGAGGCTCGAGGCTGTGCGCGCTCAGGACGTGCGGGATGCCATGCAGCAGGGACGCGAGGTGGCCGGCCATATTGGCATACCAGGTGTGCGAGTGCACGAGGTCGGCGCCTTTGATGGCGTCCAGCATCTGGAGGTCGGTACCGAGGGTCTGCACGGCGGCGTTCGCTCCGGCGAGCCCCTCCGGGACGCCGTACGAACGCACCGAGGCGCCGTGGTAGTCCTCCGGCCGGGCTGCACCGAACGCGTGGACCCGGAGGTCGACCTGTGGCGCAAGGACCCTGCTCAGTTCGGCGACGTGCACCCCCGCGCCACCATAGATCTCGGGGGGGAATTCCTTGGTCACAATGTCTACTCGCACTCCCCCAACGTAGTGCAGTGCGCCGGAGTCCTCTAGTGTGAAGTGACCGGAAGGGTTCCGGGTGTGTGACCTACGCCTCATCGGCCACCGGTCGAGAACGCAGAACACTCAAGGAAGAGCGGGGGGTCGATAGTGGCACCGAAGAAAGTACTTGCCGTGGTGTTGGCAGGCGGAGAAGGCAAGCGGCTGATGCCGCTGACCGCGGACAGGGCCAAGCCGGCCGTGCCGTTCGCGGGCAGTTACCGGCTCATCGACTTCGCCCTGTCGAACCTCGTCAATTCGGGATACCTCCAGATCGTGGTGCTCACGCAGTACAAGTCCCACAGCCTGGACCGGCACATCTCCGAGACCTGGCGGATGTCCACGCAGCTGCAGAACTACATCGCATCCGTCCCGGCGCAGCAGCGCCGCGGCAAGAGCTGGTTCCTCGGCAGCGCGAATGCCATCTACCAGTCCCTGAACCTCATCCACGACGCTCAGCCCGACATCGTCGTCGTCATCGGCGCAGACCATGTGTACCGCATGGACTTCCAGCAGATGGTCGACGCCCATGTCAAGAGCGGTGCCTCCGTGAGCGTCGCGGCCGTCCGGCAGCCGATGAACCTCGTCGACCAGTTCGGCGTCATCGAGGTCGACCAGAACGACCCCGGGCGCATCGCGGCGTTCGTCGAGAAGCCGAAGACGACGCCGGGCCTGCCGGACGACCCCAACAGCTTCCTCGCCTCCATGGGCAACTACGTCTTCACCACCGATGCGCTCGTCAAGGCCCTCGAGGACGACGCCGCACGGCTCGACACCAAGCACGACATGGGCGGGGACATCATCCCCTACTTCGTGGAGCGCAACGACGCCGCGGTGTACGACTTCACCACCAACGACATCCCGGGCGCCACCGACCGGGACCGCCAGTACTGGCGCGATGTCGGCACCATGGACTCGTACTACGAGGCCAATATGGACCTCATCTCGCCCCTGCCGCTCTTCAACCTCTACAACCTGCAGTGGCCGATCTACACGCGGCAGAGCGTCTCGCCACCGGCGAAGTTCGTCCGGAGCGCATCGGGCCGGTCCGGCGAGGCGCACGACTCGATCGTCTCGGCCGGCGTCGTCGTCTCCGGTGGTGCCGTGAACACCTCCATCCTGGCGACCGACGTGTTCATCGACGAGGCCGCCGAAGTGACGGGCTGCGTCCTCCTGGACAAGGTCACCGTCGGTGCGGGTGCGGTGGTCCGGCGGGCCATCATCGACAAGAACGTCCGCATCCCCCCTGGTGCACAGATCGGCGTCGACTTCGAACTGGACCGAAGCCGCGGCTTCGCCGTCACGGACTCGGGACTGACGATCGTCAGCAAGAACCAGGTCGTCGAGCCGGCCTACCCGGTGGTCTGAGCCGAACGCACAGAGGCCCCCGGCACGCGCCGGGGGCCTCTGTGCGTTCGGGTCCGGGCGGGGTCAGGCGACCCTGGTGATGGCGACCGTCACGTTGAGCGTCGATCCCCCACCGCCGGACAGGATCCCCTTGAGCGGGGAGACGTCCCGGTAGTCGCGGCCGCGGGCCACGGAGACGTGGAAGTCGCTCACCGGGCCGCTGTTGGTCGGATCCCAGCCGCGCCACTCGCCGTCGTACCACTCCACCCAGGCGTGCGACTGTCCGGCGACCGTCTCGCCGATACCCGCGCTGCGGCGGGGGTGCAGGTAGCCGGAGATGTACCGCGCGGGGATGCCGAGGCCGCGCAGGGCTCCGATCGCGACGTGCGCGAGGTCCTGGCAGACGCCCGCGCGTTCCGCCCAGGCATCGCGGGCGCTGGTCTGCACGCCGGTGGCGCCCTGGACGTAGTCCATCTGCTGCCGCAGCCAGTCGAAGACGGCCCGGGCCGTCTCATGGGGGTTGCGGTCGTGTGCGAGGGGGGCGACCAGCGCGCGCACCTCCTCACCCGGCTCGCTGAGATTCGTCTGGGCCAGCCAGTCGGCGAACTCGTCGGTGAGGAACGGGGCGGCGAGGTCCTCCCAGGACAGGATCTCCGCCTCGCCGGGCACCCGCTCGACGCGGCTGACCTCGACGGTGGAGAGGGCTGTGACCTCGAGGTGCTCGTGCGGCACATGGACGTCGAACGACGTCACGCGGGTGCCCCAGTAGTCCCGGTAGGTGGACACGGCGGCGCTCGACGGACTGACCTTCAGGGTGGATTCGAGGACCACCTGCTGCGGGTCGGTGAGGGGGGTCATGCGGGCCTCGTTGTAGGACAGCGAGACCCGGCCGCGGTAGTCGTAGCCGGTGCGGTGCTCGATCAGCAGGCGTGTCATGAGACCTCTCCAACCCAGGACAGCTCGTCCGCCTGGGAAAAGTACGTGCGGGACACGGCGTCGGAGGCCCGCGCGCAGGCCTTCTGGATACGGTCCATGTGCTCGGGCAGTTCGGACATGAGGTCCCGTGTCTGGTGGAACTCGAGGAAGGTCCTGGCCTGCCCGACGATCCGGGTGGCGTCGTTGATGAATCCGACGCGCTGGTACGCGGGATTCAGCTGGGTGAGGCACTTCTCGGCGTCGCTCAGCGCGTACACGATGGACCGCGGGAACAGGCGGTCCAGGAGCAGGAACTCGGCGGCCTGCTGGTCGCCGAAGGAGGCCCGCCGGGTCCGGAGGAAGGATTCGTACGCGCCTGCGCACCGCAGCATGTTGACCCAGGACAGACCCGCAGCGTGGACGTCGTGCGTGGAGAGCATCCGGGCCGTCATGTCGGCGCGTTCGAGGCTGCGCCCGAGGACCAGGAACTGCCAGGACTCGTCGTGGCTCATGGTGGTGTCCGACAGTCCCCGTATCATCGCCGTCCGCTCCACCACCCAGTGGCAGAAGCGGTAGGTCCCGACGACGTCCTTGCGGTGCTGGGTCAGGCCGTACCAGGTGGTGTTCAGGCTCTCCCAGACGCTGCTCGAGACGGTCTCGCGGGCCCGCCGCGCATTCTCACGTGCGGCTCCCAGGGCGCCGGCGATGGAGGTCGCGCTCGTCCGGTTGTAGGCGAGGGCCTGGAGCAGGTCCGAGAGGTCGATGTCGTCCTTCTCGGGGCGGCTGCCCATGACGCCGAGCAGGTGCCGGGAGGTCTCCCGCTGCTGGGCGAGCGGCATCTGGTTGAGCCGTTCGAGGTGGACGTCGAGGATGCGCGCCGTCCCGTCGGCGCGTTCGACGTAGCGGCCGATCCAGAAGAGGGATTCAGCGATGCGGCTGAGCATGGGGCCTGCCTTCCATGGAAGTCGGGGAAGTCGGGGAAGTCGCGACGATCATTGCTGCTGCTGCTCCGATTGCTTGTCCTGCCAGTTGGTTTCAATCGGCCAGACGCTGGTGCGTTCGCGGACGGTCACCGCCGGGCGTTCCTGCGGCACGTCCGCCGGACTGCGCACCCCGCCGTCCACCACCCAGGTGTCCTTGGAGCCTCCGCCCTGGCTCGAGTTCACGATCAGGGAACCCTCCTTCATGGCCACACGCGTCAGTCCGCCGGGAAGCACCCAGACCTCCTCGCCGTCGTTGACGGCGAAGGGCCGCAGGTCCACGTGGCGGGGGCTGAACTGGCCCCCTGACATGGTCGGCACGGTGGAGAGCTGGAGGACCGGCTGGGCGATCCAGCCGCGCGGGTCCTCGAGGACCTTGGCGCGGAGGGTGTCGAGTTCGGCCTTCGTGGCGTCCGGGCCGATGACGAGTCCCTTGCCGCCGGAGCCGTCCACGGGCTTCACGACGAGTTCATCGAGCCGGTCGAGCACTTCCTCACGTGCCGGGGCATCCTCGAGCCGGTACGTGTCCACGTTGGCGATGATGGGCTCCTCGCCCAGGTAGTACCGGATGAGGTCGGGGACATAGGTGTACACGAGCTTGTCGTCGGCCACGCCGTTGCCGACGGCGTTCGCGATGGTCACCATGCCGGCGCGGGCAGCATTGACGATGCCGGGACACCCGAGCACCGAGTCCGCGCGGAACTGCAGGGGGTCGAGGAACTCGTCGTCGATGCGCTTGTAGATGACATCCACGCGCTGCTCCCCCGCCGTCGTCCGCATGTACACGCGGTTGCCACGACAGATCAGGTCGCGTCCCTCCACGAGCTCGACGCCCATGAGCCCGGCGAGCAGGGTGTGCTCGAAATAAGCGGAGTTGAAGACGCCGGGCGTCAGCACCACGACGGTCGGTTCCTCGACGCCGGGAGGCGCCGTCTTGCGCAGGGCGGCGAGGAGGCGGCGCGGGTATTCCTCGACCGGCCGGATGTGCTGCTGCCCGAAGGCCTCCGGGAGCCCTTTGGCCATGGCCCGCCGGTTCTCCAGCACGTAGCTGACACCGCTGGGCACGCGGACGTTGTCCTCGAGGACACGGAAGGTGCCCTGCTGGTCCCGCACGACGTCGATCCCCGAGATGTGGACGCGCACGCCGCCCGCCGGAGCGAACCCGGCGACCTCCCGGTGGAAATGGGCGCTGGAGGTGATCAGCCGCCGCGGTATCACCCCGTCGGATACCACCGTCATCTTGTCGTAGACGTCGCTGAGGAACGCCTCGAGCGCCTTCACGCGCTGCGCGACGCCGCGTTCGAGGACCTCCCAGTCGCTGCCCGCGATCACGCGCGGCACGATATCGAGCGGGAAGGGACGCTCCTCACCCGCGAAGTCGAAGGTGACGCCGCGGTCGAGGAAGGTGCGCGCCATCGAGTCGGCGCGGGCTGTGACATCGGCGAGGTTGAGAGCGTCCAGGGCGGCCGCGACCTGGCCGTATTCGGTGCGCGGACGGTACCCGGCATCGAACATCTCATCGAAGGCGGTCGTCTTGCGGGCGGCGGCTGGATAGTCAGCAAAGAGCTCGGACATAACCCAACAGTGCCATGGATGAAGCGCCGATACGCACCGCCACACGCGCCGTTAACATGCCCGAAACGAAGCGGAGAGGCTGCGTGATTGAATGGCCGGATGGAGAACGAGAACCTGCGCCGCGACGAGGCGGCCGCGCGGTCGGCCCTGCTGGAGACCGGGAGCTACGCCGTCGAGCTCGATCTCTCGGACGCCCGGAATACCGGGGAGGGGACGTACCGGAGCACCACCACCGCGGTGTTCTCGTGCCGCGAGCCCGGCAGCTCGACGTTCATCGACTTCATCGGCGAGGTCACCGCCGTGGAACTGAACGGACGGGTGCTGGACCCGACGGCCGTGAGCGATGGCGCCAGGGTCCTCCTCGACGACCTCGCGGCCTCGAACACGGTGACGGTGGAAGGACGCGCGGCCTACAGCGCGAGCGGCGAGGGACTCCACCGGTTCGTGGATCCCGCCGACGGGGAGACCTACCTCTACACCCAGTACGAGCCGGCCGACGCGCGCCGCGTCTTCGCGAACTTCGAGCAGCCGGACCTCAAGGCCTCCTTCTCCTTCCGCGTGATCGCACCCGCCGGCTGGACCGTGGCCTCGAACGGTGCGGAGGCGGCGGTCGAACCGCTCGACGACGTAGCCGGCTCGGCCGTGCGGTGGACCTTCGAGCCGACCCGGCGGATCTCGACCTACATCACCACCATCCTTGCCGGCCCGTACCACTGCGAGACCGACTCGTGGACCGGTGCCCCCGGGACGGCCGGGGAAGGCCTCGAGGTGCCGCTTGCACTGTTCTGCCGCCGCTCCCTCGCGCCGTCCTTCGACGCACCGGAGATCTTCGATACCACCCGGCGCGGTCTCGACTTCTTCCACGACCTGTTCGACTACCCGTACCCCTTCGGCAAGTACGACCAGGCGTTCGTGCCCGAGTACAACCTCGGTGCCATGGAGAATCCCGGGCTGGTGACCTTCACGGAGAACTACGTGTTCCGGTCGGCGGCCACCGAGGCGCAGCGCGAGGCGCGGGCCAACACGATCCTGCACGAGATGGCGCACATGTGGTTCGGGGATCTCGTGACCATGTCCTGGTGGGACGACCTGTGGCTCAAGGAGTCCTTCGCCGACTACATGGGAGCGCTGGCGGTGGCGGAGGCCACGCGGTGGACCACGTCCTGGGTGAGTTTCGCGAACCGCCGCAAGTCGTGGGCCTACGTGCAGGACCAGCTCCCGACGACGCACCCGATCGTCGCCGACATCCCCGACCTCGAGGCCGCGAAGCAGAACTTCGACGGCATCACCTACGCCAAGGGCGCCTCGGTGCTGAAGCAGCTCGTGGCCTTCGTCGGGCGGGAGGCCTTCACCGATGCTGCGCGCCGGTACTTCCGGAAACACGAGTACGGGAACACGACGCTCGCCGATCTCCTCGACGTGCTCGCCACCGCCACGGGACGGGACCTCGGCGCCTGGTCGCGGTCCTGGCTGCAGACGTCCGGCGTGCCGTCCCTCGGAGCGGAGGTCGCCGCCGACGGCGGCGTGCTCCGACAGGTCACGATCGTGCAGGACGCGGTGGACCCGGTCACGGGCGTGGAGGAGCCCCGTCCCCACCGGATTCGGGTGGGCCTGTACTCCTTCGACGCCGAGGGCTGGCTCGTGCGGACGGGCGCCGAGGCGGTGACCGTCGAGGGCGGCCGGACGCCGGTCCCTGCGCTCGCCGGGACCGCGCAGCCCGACCTCCTGCTGGTCAATGACGACGACCTGACCTACGCCAAGCTCTCCTTCGACGGGCATTCGCTCTCGACCCTGCTGTCCTCGATCCACCGCCTGCGCGACCCACTGGCCCGGGCCACGTGCCTGACGGCCCTCTGGTCCAGCACGAGGGACGCCCGCCTGCCGGTGGACTCCTACCTCGACGCCGTTCTGCTCGCCGCGCCGGCCGAGACCGGCGTGGGCGTGCTGCAGGTCCTGCTGGCCAATACCGGAACCGCGGTCGAGCGTTTTGCTCCGGCAGACCGGCGTGCCGGCCTCCGCGACCGCGTGAGCGGCTTCCTGGAGGAGGGGCTGCGGACGGCCGCCCCGGGATCCGACCTGCAGCTCGCCTGGGCGCGGGCACTGGCCTCCGCCGCCAGGACCACTACCCGGGCGGCCGACGTCGTCCGCGCCGTGCTCGACGGCGACGAGAGGATCGCAGGGCTGCCCCTCGACCCCGAGCTGCGCTGGCTCTTCCTGCAGGGACTGGCGGCACAGCAGCGCGTGCTCCCGGGCGAGCTGGAGGCCGAGCGGGCTTCGGATGAGACAGCGTCGGGAAGGGTCGGGTTCACCCTGGCCTCCGCCGCGATCCCGGACGCGGGGATCAAGAAGGCGACGTGGGAGGAGGCCGTGCACGGAGACCGCTTGTCCAACGAGCTGCTCAGCGCGGCGATCGAGGGGTTCGTGCTGGGCCCGCGCGAACTGCTCGGCCGCTACGAGGAACCCTACTTCGGGGCGCTCCGCGAGGTCTGGGCCTCGCGTGGCATCGAGATGGCGAGCAGGATCGTGCGTGGCCTGTACCCGGGCCGTCAGGACCTCGACGGGGCGCCGGAGGAGCACCCCGTGGTCATCCGGACGGATGCCTGGCTGTACGGCAATGCCGACGCTCCGGCGGCACTGCGCCGCATCGTCCTCGAGGAGCGGGACCACCTGCTGCGCTCCCTCGGGGCGCAGGCTCAGGGCACGCGGTAGAGCCACTCCTCGGTGCCGAACTTGCGCTCCACGAGCTCTCCGGCGCGCTGCAGCTCGTCCTCGGACAGCGTCGCGTCCACGGCGCCGTAGCGCTGCCGGAAGGTGGAGATCATCACGTCGATGATCTCCTCGCGGGTCACGCCCGTCTGGCGGCGCAGCGGATCCACCCGCTTCTTGGCGCTCTTCGTGCCCTTGTCGGACATCTTCTCCTTGCCGATGCGGAGCACCTCGAGCATCTTGTCGGCGTCGATGTCGTAGCTCATGGTCACGTGGTGCAGCATGCCGCCGTTGGCGAGCCGTTTCTGCGCCGCACCGCCGATCTTGCCGATCTCCGTGGCGATGTCGTTGAGGGGCTGGTACCAGGCCCGGATGCCGAGCTTCTCGAGGGCCTCCATGACCCACGCGTCGAGGAAGGGGTACGAGTCCGCGAAGCTCAGGCCGTCCACGAGCGACTGCGGCACGTAGAGGGAGTACGTGATCGCGTTGCCGTGCTCCATGAACATGGCGCCGCCGCCGCTGATCCTGCGCACGACGCTCACACCGTGCCGGGCGGCGCCCTCGGGGTCCACCTCGTTGCGCATGGACTGGAAACTGCCGATCACCACGGACGGCGACTGCCACTCCCAGAAGCGCAGGGTCGGGTTGCGGGCGCCGGAACCGACATCGTGCGTCAGGACCTCGTCCATGGCGACGTGCATCGCCGTGGACAGCGGGGTGGGCGGGATGATCTCCCACTGGTGGTCGGCGAAGCCGGTGGCCCGGCCGAGGGCGCGCCGGACGGCCGTGGCGATGGCGGAGGGCGAGAACCCGAACAGGACGGCGGAAGGATCGAGGCGTGCCGTGACGGCGCTCGCGAGTTCCCCGGGCGACGTGTCCGCAGGGAGGCCCTCGAGCGCGGCGTTGATGTCGAGGAGGGCCTCGTCCGGCTCGAGGAAGAAGTCACCGTTGACGGAGACGCCGGTGAGGTGCCCGTCCCGGACTGAGAGGTCCACGGCGGTGAGCTTGCCGCCCGGCGTCTTGTACTCGCCGTGCAGGCGGTCGTCGTCCGATGCTGGTGCCATGGTGGACCTCCTGGGTGCCGGCCCGCTGCGGGCGCGGTGCTGGTGCTGCGGAATGGATGACTGTGCTCGGTGAACGCGGCGTTAAGCGGGAAAAGCCACGCCGTAGCGGCATGGCTTTTCCTCGTGGACGTAGGCGCGTGGCCTCGGTCCGGGGTGCTGCGGAAGGCTACTTCTTGCCGCCGAAGCCCTTGAAGCGGGCGTTGAAGCGCTCGACACGACCGGCGGAGTCCATGATGCGCTGCTTGCCCGTGTAGAACGGGTGCGACTCCGAGGAGATCTCGACCTCGATGAGGGGGTAGGTGTTGCCGTCTTCCCACTCGATGGTCTTGGACGAACCGACCGTGGACTTGGTCAGGAACGCCTTGTCGGAGGCCAGGTCGCGGAAGACGACCGACTGGTACTGGGGGTGGATTTCAGACTTCACGGGACTACCTTCTCTGGTTGCCTGGATTTTGCCAGGCACGGGAAAATGAAAGGTTGGCAACAGGGCCAGCTACTCATACTAGCGCAGGAGTCGCCCCGACGCTAAAGCGCGTGCGCACCGAGGGCGTCGTACCGGCATTCCCAGAAGGCGACGGCGGCCGCCGCGGCCACGTTGAGCGAATCCACTCCCCCGTGCATCGGGATGGTCAGGGCGACGTCGGCCTCGGCGAGTGCACCGTCGCTCAGTCCGTCGCCCTCGGTACCCAGCAGGAGTGCGAGGCGCTCGTGCGTCCCGGCGGCGAACTCCCCGAGCGGCACGGCCCCGGGCACCAGGGCGAGGGCTGCGACCGTGAAGCCTGCACGCCGGACGGCGGCCAGGGCATCCGGCCACACCTCGAGCCGGACCCAGGGCACCTGGAAGACGCTGCCCATGCTCACGCGTACCGCCCGCCGGTAGAGCGGATCGGCGCTGCGGGGGCTCACCAGGACGGCATCGATGCCGAGGGCCGCCGCGGAGCGGAACACGGCGCCGAGGTTCGTGTGGTCCACCATGTCCTCGATGATGGCGACGCGGTGCGCGGACGCGAGGACATCCGCGAGCGGGAGTGGCTCGGGACGGTGCATGGCGGCCAGGGCGCCGCGGTGGAGATGGAAGCCCGTGATCGCCTCCAGCGTGGCTTCCGGTGCCACGAAGGCGGGGACGGACGGGAACCGCGAGAGCACGTCCGCCAGGTCGGGCAGCCACTTGGAGGCCAACAGGAAGGATCGGGGCACATGGCCCGCGTCGATCGCTCGCCGCAGCACCTTGGAGCTCTCCGCGATGTAGAGACCCTCTGCCGGTTCCTTCGCGAGGCGGAGCTGGACGTCGGTGAGGTTCCGGTAGTCCGAGAGGCGCGGATCGTCGACGTCGTGGAGCTCGACGAGCGCCATCAGGTTCCCGTACCCGTCACCGGAGCGGCCGGCGCCGTCACGCCCGGGCGACCGCACTGTAGCGGCCGTTCTCCTCGGTGACCTTGAGGGCGACGTCGAACGCTTCGCTCAGGTTCTCCTCGGTCAGGACGCCGGAGAGCGGGCCGGCGGCGACGACCCTCCCGTCGCGGAGCAGCAGCGCGTGGGTGAAGCCCGGCGGGACTTCCTCGAGGTGGTGCGTCACCAGCACCATGGCGGGCGCTTCCTCGTCCCGCGCAAGCTCCGTCAGGCGCTGCACGAGGTCCTCGCGGCCGGCGAGGTCGAGACCCGCAGCGGGTTCGTCGAGGAGGAGCAGCTCCGGATCGGCCATGAGGGCCCGGGCGATCTGCACGCGCTTCCGCTCGCCCTCGCTGAGGGAGCCGAAGCGACGGTTCATGAAGCGGGACATGCCCCACGTGTCGAGGAGGCGGAAGGCGCGCCGTTCGTCGAGGCGCTCGTACTGCTCCCGCCACCGGCCGGTGACACCGTAGGAGGCCGTCACGACGACGTTCAGGACCGTCTCGTCGTCCGGGACCTGTGAGGCGAGGGCCGCGGACGCCAGTCCGATGCGCGGTCGGAGCTCGAACACGTCGACCGCGCCCATCACCTCGTCGAGGATGCCCACCACGCCGCGCGTCGGATGCAGGCGTGCCCCCGCGAGCTGCAGCAGCGTGGTCTTGCCCGCTCCGTTGGGGCCCATGACCACCCAGCGCTCACCCTCGCTGACCTGCCAGTCGATGTCATCGAGAAGGGTCTTGCCGCCCCTGACGAGGCTCACTCCCGCCAGTTCCAGAACGTCGCTCATGGTCCTAGACACTAGGCTAAGGAGCGGCTCCGTGGCGAAACCGGGAGCCTCCCGAGGATCATGCACCTTCCGGCAGACGCCGTCGGGGTCCTCCCGGCGGTGCCGGGTAGGGACCCCGTCCTGCCCGGCGTCCCCGGGCAGGACGGGACGTACACGACGACGCCGCCAGCGGCACGGACAGGAGCGGACAGCATGCCGGAGAACATCCCGGTCAGTATCCCGGACAGCACGGCTGAGAGCATGGCGGACAGCGCGAGGGTCGTCGCTTATGCACGCCGGCTCGAGGACAGGCAGCACGAGGACCTGGTATCCGTCCTGCGTGACCTCGGCGCCCGGGTCACGGAAGTATCCGTGGCCGGGGCCGCGACGTACGCCGTCCTGACGGTCGACGTCGTCCTGCCTGCGGACCGGTCCGCGCGGCTCAGCGCACTCCGCACCGGACTGTCGGAGTGGACCGGCAGGACCGGCATCGGAGCGGCCCTCGTCCCGGCGCCGGTCTACGCACCCGGCCCGAAGCTGCTGATCATGGACGTCGACTCGACGCTGATCAAGCAGGAGGTCATCGAACTGCTCGCCGCGCACGCCGGACGTGAGGCGGAGGTGGCCGCCGTGACCGAGGCGGCGATGCGCGGAGAGCTCGACTTCGAACAGTCCCTCCACCACCGCGTGCGCGCGCTGGAAGGCCTGCCCGCGTCCGTGATCGACGAGGTGGCCGGCAGGATCGAACTGAGCGATGGCGCCGAGGAGCTCGTGGCTGCGTATCTCGGGGCCGGCCACCGCGTCGGTGTCGTCTCGGGAGGCTTCTCGCAGGTCCTGGCACCCCTCGCCGAGCGCCTCGGCCTCTCCTTCGCCAAGGCGAACGACCTCGACATCGCCGGCGGTGTGCTGACAGGGCACGTTCGCGGCGCCGTCGTCGACCGCCGGGAGAAGGCGCGCATGCTGCGCACCGAGGCGGCCCGTGCCGGAGTCCCCCTGGCGGCGACCGTGGCCGTGGGCGACGGTGCGAACGACCTCGACATGCTGGCGGCTGCGGGCCTCGGCATCGCGTTCAATGCCAAACCCGCGGTCCGCGCGGCAGCCGACGCGGCCCTGGACCTGCCCGACCTCGACGTCGTCCGCCACCTGGCCGGCCTCTAGGCTCCAGCCCTTCAGGTTCTCCCGGGCAGCGCCTCGTCCCTGCGGGGCGGCTGTGCGGCCGGAACGCGGCGCGCCCCGGCCGACCTGCCGGGGTCAGCTCTTGGCGAGGAAGTCCTCGGCGCCGCCCACGTATTCCGTGTGGCCGGTGGGCACGTCGGCCGTGACCATCCGGACGATCTCGGTGGCGAACTCCGACACCGAATACAGGCGGCCTGCCTCCTGGCGCCGTGCCTCGATGGCGCCCGGCGTCGCCCGGTCGAGGAGGGTCGCAGTGACCGTGCCCTCGATCATGTCACCGGACACGACCACGAGGGAGATGCCCTTCTCGTCCAGCTGCGGGATGAGTGCGCGCAGTGCGTCCTCGCCGGCCCGCTTGCTGCGGGCGACGGGCTCGTAGGCGTCCATCGTCTCCACCTTCTCGATGAAGTGCGCCTGGTGGCTCGTGATGAAGACCACGCGCGATCCCGCGGGCATCACCTCGGCGGCCGCGGTGAGCATGTTGACCTGCGCATCGCGGTTGAGCTTGAGCGCGTAGTCCTCCCCCATGCCCGTCTCCATGCCGCCGGAGGCGTTGAGCACGAGCAGGTTGAGCCCGCCGAAGGTCGACACTGCGGCATCGACCAGCGCGGCCGGTCCCTCCGGCGTGGTCAGGTCCGCTCCGACGGCGACGGCCTTGCCGCCCGCCGCCTCGATCCCCGCGACGACCTTGTTGGCGCGCGGCGCCTTCTGGCGGTAGTTGACGACGACGGCCGCGCCCTGCGCGGCGAGTTGCTGCGCGACGTCGGCTCCGATGCCGCGGGACGATCCGGTGACGATTGCTGTGGTGCCCTCGAGGGTGGCCATGGTGCTCCTTCTGCTGGAATCCGGGGATGGTGCGGGCACGGAGCGGAGGCTCCGCGGGAATCAGTGGGGGTCAGTGGCCCATGCCGAGGCCGCCGTCGACGGGGATGACGGCGCCGGAGATGTAACCGGCCGCGTCGCCGGCGAGCCAGGACACGACGCCGGCCACCTCGTCGGGGGATGCGAAGCGCCCGGCCGGGATGGTGGCCAGGTAGCTCTTGCGGGTGTCCTCGGGGAGCTCCGCCGTCATGTCGGTGTCGATGAACCCGGGTGCGACGACGTTCGCCGTGATCCCGCGGGACCCCAGCTCCCTCGTCAGCGAGCGCGCGATGCCGATGAGTCCTGCCTTCGACGCCGAGTAGTTGATCTGGCCGGGCGCCCCGTAGAGACCTGTGACGCTGGAGATCAGGATGACGCGTCCGCGCCGCAGCCGGATCATGCCGCGCGACGCGCGCTTGACGACCCGGAACGCTCCCGTGAGGTTCGTGTCGATGACGTCGGTGAAATCGCTCTCGGTCATGCGCAGGAGCAGCGTGTCCCGGGTGATGCCCGCATTGGCGACGAGCACCTCGACCGGACCGTGCTCGGCCTCCACCTGCGTGAAGGCCGCATCGATCTGCTCCTCGCTCGTGACGTCGGCCTTGACGCCGAGCATACCCTCGGGCACCTCGCCACTTCGGTAGGTGATGGCAACCTTGTCGCCGTTGGCTACGAATACCTTGGCGATGGCAAGGCCGATCCCCCGGTTTCCTCCGGTGATGAGGACGCTGCGTCCGGAGGCCGTCGTCTTGCTGTCTGCATCAGATGCCAAGGGGAAACTCCTCTATCTGCGGGCCGGAAGGGGTCCACGTTGTTCGCTGTGTTGTTCGCCGTGTTGTTCGCTGCCGACGGTCCCGTCAGGGACCCGCCGCAGCGTGCCGACCCTTTCAGGCCTGCCGTGCGGCCAAACTATCCCGACGATCCTAGCGGGGCATCCCTCGACTTCGGGAACGGGACCCGGAGTGAGATAATTGAGGGATTCTCCTTGGAGTGTGATGAGTAAACAAACGAAGCACAACCCAGACGTCCACACCATCTCCGATGCCCGTGAATCACACAGCGACGAGATGCGGTCACGAATGATCAGGTACTCGGTGTCGATGGGGCTCCGCCTCATCTGCTTCGTCCTGGTCTTCGTCGTCCCCTATGTGTGGCTGCAGTGGGTGATGATCGCCGGTGCCGTCTTCCTGCCGTACTTCGCAGTGATCATCGCGAACGGCGGAAGCGATACCAGCAACATCCGGCACAGCGATGCGCTGATCGATCGCGCCCCGGTCCGTGAGATCGAGGCTCGGGTGGTCGACGCGGGTCCGGCGGACGAGGACGAGGTCCTCAGCGGCGAGATCATCGATGACACGCACCAGCGCGCGCATGGCTCCTCTGCCGCGCGCAACGGCACCACCGGTGCAGATGCCTGAGATCCCTGCGGGCCGACCCGCGGTTGCCTCGACCGCAGGCCTTGGCCTGTTCGGGGCACCGCGGGCCGCGGACAGCGGCGGACCCGTCTGCTCGCGCAAGGGCTGCAGGAATGCCGCCGAGTGGCAGCTGCTCTGGAACAACCCGCGCATCCATACGCCCGATCGCCGCAAGGCGTGGGCATCCTGCCCGGGCCACGTCGAGTGGTTCGAGGAATACCTCCGGGATCGCGGACTCTGGAAGGAGACGCTCCCCCTGACAGCCGATCAACCGATGGAGACCCGCTAGGTGTACCGCTTCCTCTTCTCCGCCCGCTGGCTCGGCTGGCTCGCCATGGTCACGGTGCTGGCCGCCGGATGCGTGGGCCTCGGACGCTGGCAACTCGACCGTCGTGAAGCGGTCGTGGAGAACATCCAGCGCATCGAGGCGAACTACGACGCCGCCCCTGAGCGCTACCTGCCGGGCGAGAACGGCTTCGACAGCTACGACCCGGACCGCGAGTGGGCTCCCGTCACGTTCACCGGGATCTACGACGTCGCGAACCAGGTCGTCGTCCGCAACCGGCCGCTGAACGGACAACCGGGCTACGAGGTGCTCACGCCCCTGAAGCTCGACGACGGAACGGCCGTCATCATCGATCGCGGGTGGCTGCCCATCGGCAACGTCGAGGCGGGGCGTCCCGACGAGATCCCCGCTCCCCCTGCCGGCGAGGTCGAGGTCACGGCCAGGACGAAGCCCGGAGAGCCGGCGGTCAACCGTGGGGCCCCCGAAGGCCAGGTCGCATCGATCGACCTCTCCGCGCTCGCGGACAGGCTCGACTATCCGCTGCAGGAGGCGGCGTACGGCCTCCTGGCCGTCGAACGGCCGGCCGCGGCGCAGACGCCGGTTGCCGCACCGAAGCCGTCCATCGACGAAGGCCCGCACCTGTCGTACTCGATGCAGTGGTTCGCCTTCGGAGTCCTGGCCTTCGTGGGCCTCGGCTACGCCGCACGCCAGCAGCGCCGCAGCGACGAGGAGCAGGACGGGACGGCTCCCGAGAGCCCGGCACGCCGGCGTCGCCCTTCCTCCGAAGAGGAGGAGGACGCCATCCTCGACGCGCAGGGCATCCGCTAGGTCAGCCGGCCACCCGCTGGCCGCAGTCCCCGGAAGGGGCCGGGCCGCAAGGGTCGCGCTACCGTCGGCCTGTCACCCGGGGAATCCGAAGCAGGGGTAGAACTCCTCCACACCGGGTCGGGCAATTTCGATGCAGCGTGACTTCGCCTGTTCCAGGACCGCAGTGGTGTCCGCGCCCGTAGCCGTGAAGTCTCCGACCGTCACGGACACTTCCGCGGTGGCTGCGCGCATCAGATTATTGTCCGTCGCGTTCACGTTGCCCTCGCCGGGGAAGTGTTCGTGGTTATGGGCCGTGTCGTGCTGAAGGGGGCCGGTGGCCGTCCAGGACGCCGAGAGTGCGATGGTAATGGGGTCTCCGTTGCCGTCGGAGCCCGCCAGCTGGGTGTCGATGGAGGCGGTGGTCAGCCGGGGATCAACCACCAGGGGCGCCATGTTCCGGCCCTCCGCCTGGAACAGTACTGCGCCCCCGCCCCCGCCCCCTCCCGCGGCAGCGCTGACCGGGCCGGACGCCGCGGCACAGGTGTCGGTGACGCGTACGAACACGGCGGTGAGGCCCTGCTTGTTGACGGGGCCGGGCTGATTCGCATACATGGCGACGCTCGAGGAGACGAATATTTCAGTCTGCTCGCAGCCGACAGTGGTCACCACGTCCGCGTCGGCATGGGTCGACCGGATCGTATGGTAGATGCTGGGAGCGGCTCCCGCCGGTGCAGCCCCTAGCCCCACTAATCCCGCAACAGCGAGTCCACTCAGTAAGCGTTTCATGACTACTCCTGTGGGTCGGATACCTTATTCCTGCCTTGTTCGAGGCTGATCACCTCGGATACGGGGCGCCCGTTGACCTCCGGGCGCTCGCGACCTCACCTGGGGTCGTAGCTGCGTACTCCCGGTGGCCCTTACGGGGCCCGTCGTTCCACTCGCGGCTTGCGCTGCGCGTAGTGGTGCCCGAATGAGTCCGTGTAGATGTCGACGGAACGGAGTGTCTCATCCGAGGTGTCCTCCGCCGCATCATGGGCGTGGACCACGGGAGTGTCGCCATCGGTGCGATCTGCCGGCCCGAGGAACACGGCGGCGGCCGTATCGAGCCCTTGGAAGAACGACGGATGGGTCTTCCTCTTCGTCACGACCAGTGGTGCTGTGGGCTGCTCGGCGGGGTGCGGCGTATCCCCGACCCCTGCGGGTTCGGAGGTGGGACGACCGAAGAGGCGCCGATCGAAGAGGTGCTGATGCTGCTTTTTCGGGTTCCGGTGAATTCTCATCACACACCTGTTTCATGCTGGGAGTACTATTCTACTCCGCTCGGCCCTTACATCCCCGGGCTCCGCCCCTCGGAATTCGGGTGCCCCCGCGCCCGATGCCCGCCTCGGGTGGGTGGCATGGACCGGTCGCGATGTGGCTGCCCGTCGACTCCGGAGCAGTCCCGGGCATAGAGTCGTCAGAGCCCCTTCACCGAAAGTTGACCCCTATCACTTCCCGTCGTGCCCCCCGTTCCCGCGCCCTTCTCACCCTCACCGCACTACTTCTGGTGACCGGTTGCGTCTCGAGCGAGCCGCCGGATGCCGCTGAGTCTGCGGCGCCTGCGGCGTCCGTCGTTCTCGCACATCCCGGTGCCGAGAAGCGCCAGGTGGTGGCAGGCACCGATACCCAGACGTCGATCCACATGAGCAGCATGGTGTTCGACCGCAGCCCGGCGGCGGTGGTCGTCGCCCGCCGGATCGAGGGGGGATCGGCCCCCGTCGACGCCGATCTCACCGCAGCATCGAGTGCTGCGGCGGGCCTCCATGTCCCCCTCCTGGTGGTGAGCCCGGGTGGATCCGCTGCGGCGGAAGTCACGGCCGAGCTCGAACGGCTGGAGGTCGAGACCGTCATCGGGTACGGAGACCCGGCGGCCGACTGGGAAGCCCTCGCCGCGCAGCGCGCCCTCGTGGCTGGTCCTACGTCGGCGGCAGAGTTCGAAAACGTTCTGGGGCTGGCTGTTACTCCCGTCCCCGTGGAGGACGACGTCGTCGCCTCGGTCCGCGAACTGGGCGGACCCGACCCCCGCCTGCTCACGCTGGTACCGGCCGCGACACCGCCGGCACCTGAGCCATCGCCTGGTGCCTCGGCAACCGGAGCCCACTCCACGGGTGAGGGGCTCGCAGCCCTCGCTACTGCAGGGAAGGTACCGGACTTCACGGCGGCGGCCCAGCCCATCCGGGCACTGGTGCTGGCCACGCGCTCCTCCGCGCTGGCACCTCTGGCGACAGCACGGGCCGCCGGAGCCGAGGTCGAACTGGTGACGGAGCCGGACCCGCGAGCCACCAGTCGAACGGTGGATGTCGTACGGTCCTCCGCCGATCGGGCGATCCTCGCCGTGGGTGACGCGTTCGGATCCCAGGAGATCTTCGCCGAGCGGGTCCAGGTCGCGACGACGGCTGCACAGCTGCCCGGCGGCGGCCAGACCGTCTTTCCCGGCCGCCGCATGGTGGCCCTCTACGGGCACCCCAGCGGCCCCTTCCTGGGAGCGCTGGGCGAACAGGGCATCGAGGCGACACTCGCTCGGGTGAAGGATCTCGCCGCCCAGTACCAGCCGTTCAGCGACGAGCCCGTCGTCCCAGCTCTCGATCTGATCGCCACCGTCGCCAGCGCCGACCCCGGTACCGACGGCGATTACTCCAGCGAAACCTCGATCGAAGAGCTCACACCCTGGATCGACGCCGCCGAGGAACAGGGTGTGTACGTGGTGCTGGACCTGCAGTCGGGGCGCTCCGACTTCCTGTCCCAGGCCAAGCTCTACGAAGAGCTTCTTGCCCGGCCGTCCGTCGGCCTCGCCCTGGACCCGGAGTGGAGGCTTCTCCCGGGCCAACAGCCGCTTCAGCAGATCGGCACCGTGGACACCGCCGAAATCAACGCGGCCACCACCTGGCTCGCCGATCTGACCCGGGACCGCGCCCTGCCGCAGAAACTCCTGATGATCCACCAGTTCCGCATCGACATGATCACCGATCGCGAGGGCCTGGACGTGTCGAGGACGGAGCTGGCGGTGACCCTGCACGCAGACGGTCATGGGACTCCTGCCCAGAAACTGGATACCTGGTTCGCTCTGCAGTCCGTCCCTCCCCAGGGGATCTGGCCCTCCTGGAAGAACTTCTACGACGAGGACCAGCCGATGCTGACACCGGAGCAGACCTACACACTCGTCGATCCGAAGCCCTGGCTGGTCACCTACCAGTAGTCGCCTCACCAGGACCCTCTGCTACTCCCGTGGGCCACTCGGCGGGCCGCCGAGTAGCCGGAGGAAGCCGGCAGGATCCAAGCGGCGCCTGCCGCCACGCCCGTGCTGAGCGTCCTGGCGGACGGCCAGCAGGACAGACGCCCTCAGGCCAGGGCTGCGATCGCGCGGTTCTGGCTGCGCCCGAAGGTCAGGGCGTCGACGGAGAAGCGACCGGCGCCGACCAGGGCGAGAGCGGCTGCACCGGCCGCGAGGACGAGCACGAGTTCGTATCCGCCCTTGTCGGCGAAGATGCCGGCGGGGGCGTGGACCAGGAAGAGGGCACCGAGCATGTCCAGGGCCAGGAGGGCGGCGACTGGTCGGACCAGTACGCCGAGGATGAGGGCAGCCCCGCCGACGAGTTCGAGGAAGCCGACGGCCGGTCCGATCAACTCGGCTGCCGGAACCCCCATCTGGGCGAAGGCTGCCTGTGTACCGGGGATGGTGTAGTCGAAGATCTTCTGCCAGCCGTGGGCAAGGAAGATGACGCCCAGGGCGACGCGCAGGACCGTGCGGGCAAGGGTGGACTTCGTGGAGTCGGAGGTCTGGGAGGACATTCGATCGTGCCTTTCGCTCAACGGAGTGGGCGAGGGCGCGAGGAGGGCGCCGCACGAATTAGTTGTAGCTTCAACTAAAGACTACGGACGATCACTTGAAGAATCAAGCTTTGGTGATCGAGATCCCCTGCCCGGGACCGCGCCGGTCGCCTGCCAGTAGCCGCCTCACCAGGACCTTCTGCTACTCCCCTGGGCCGAGGGCGGGCCGCGGGAGGGGGTATTCAAGACGATTCCAGGCCGGAATGCAACCACTTATTAGTGTTGCATCGTCCTCCGGGCAGCAACTAGCCTCGTTGCCATCAAGCCGTCGAGGAGCGCCACCGGCGCTGGGAGGAGGAGCACGTCACCGCTGACCACTACCGATCATCGACTGTCCAATCCCCCGAAAGCCCCTCGCGAGGGGCTTTCCCTATTGTGTCCGTGAGGCGGACCTAGGCGAGGGTGACGAGCTCCAGGTAGTCGGAGTTCCACAGGTCCTCGACGCCGTCCGGCAGCAGGACGACCCGCTCGGGATCGAGTGCATCGACTGCACCCTCGTCGTGGCTGACCATGACCACGGCCCCGCTGTAGTTCTTGAGGGCCCCCAGGATCTCTGCGCGGCTCGCCGGGTCCAGGTTGTTCGTCGGCTCGTCGAGGAGCAGCACGTTCGCCGAGGACGCGACGATGGTCGCCAGAGCGAGGCGTGTCTTCTCGCCGCCGGAGAGCACCCCGGCGGGCTTGTCGACGTCGTCGCCCGAGAAGAGGAACGAACCGAGGATGCCGCGCACTTCCGCGTCCTGCATGTCCGGGGCCGAGGACTTCATGTTCTCGAGGACCGTCCGCTGGGTGTCCAGCGTCTCGTGCTCCTGGGCGTAGTACCCGACCTTGAGCCCGTGGCCCGCGATGACCTGCCCCGTATCGGGCTTGTCCACACCCGCGAGCATGCGCAGCAGGGTGGTCTTCCCGGCACCGTTGAGTCCGAGGATGACCACCTTCGACCCGCGGTCGATCGCGAGGTCCACGTCGGTGAAGATCTCGAGCGAACCGTAGGACTTGCTGAGCCCCTCGGCCGTCATGGGCGTCTTGCCACAGGGGGACGGCTCGGGGAAGCGGAGGGCCGCGACGCGGTCCGAGGCCCGCACCGCGTCGAGGCCACCGAGGAGGCGTTCGGCGCGCTTGGCCATGTTCTGCGCGGCCACGGCCTTCGAGGCCTTCGCCCGCATCTTGTTCGCCTGGTCCATGAGGACCTGGGCCTTCTTCTCGGCGTTGGCGCGCTCGCGCTTCCGGGCCCGCTCGTCCGTCTCGCGCTGGAGCTGGTAACGCTTCCAGCCCATGTTGTAGACGTCGATGGTCGCGCGGTTGGCGTCCAGCTGGAACACCTTGTTGACGGTCGCCTCGAGGAGCTCGACGTCGTGGCTGATCACGATGAGCCCGCCCTGGTGGTTCTTCAGGAAGTCACGCAGCCAGGCGATGGAGTCGGCGTCGAGGTGGTTCGTGGGCTCGTCGAGGAGCATCGTCTCCGCACTCGAGAACAGGATGCGGGCGAGCTCGACGCGCCGGCGCTGGCCGCCGGACAGGGTCTTCAGCGGCTGGTTGAGGATGCGCTCGGGCAGGGCGAGGTTCGAGGAGATGGACGCCGCTTCGGCCTCAGCGGCGTACCCGCCACCGGCGAGGAATGCGGCTTCGATGCGGTCGTAGCGGGCCATCGCCTTGTTGCGCACCGACGTCTTCTCGCTGGCCATGTCCTCATGGGCCTGGCGGAGTTCGCCGACGACGGCATCGAGGTTGCGCGCCGAGAGGATCCGGTCACGGGCCAGCTGCTCCATGTTCGGCGTGCGGGGGTCCTGCGGCAGGTAGCCGATCTCACCGGAACGGGTCACCGTGCCACCTGCGGGGAGGGATTCCCCGGCGAGCACCTTGGTGAGGGTGGTCTTGCCGGCGCCGTTGCGCCCGACGAGCCCGATCTTGTCGCCCTTGTCCACACGGAAGGACACCTCGTCCATGAGCAGGCGGGCACCAGCCCGGAGCTCCAAGTTCGATACGTTGATCACGGTGAGGCCTTTCGATGGTGCCGGAGACGGCGTTTTCTTGTAGGAATCCCACAAGGGATCCCCGAATGACCGGCGCTAGTCTCGGTACAGAAGCAGTTACGGCTGGAGGAATTCGACAAATCACCGGAAGAGCCGGTGCGACTCCGGCCTGCTGAAGGAGCGTGCGCCATGCAGCCAGCGGAGCAAACCGTCACCGGACCGGCCGGCGGGAGCCGGCGGTCGTCCCGGAAGCGGTGGGATACCACCGATCTCTCGCTGGTTGCGGTCTTTGCCGCCCTCATCGCCGCCCTTGCAATCTTACCCGGTATACCGGTCGGCCCGCTCGGCGTGCCCATCACGCTGCAGACCCTCGGTGTCATGCTCGCCGGCATCGTGCTCGGACCGGGACGCGGAGCGGCCGCCGTCCTGCTCTACCTGGTCGCCGGGCTGATCGGCCTGCCGGTCTTCAGCGGCTTCAACGGCGGCTTCGGCGTCCTCGGCGGACCGTCGGCCGGATACCTCCTCGCGTTCCCCCTCGCAGCACTCGTCGCGGGCCTGCTGGCCGTCGTCGTGCTGCGCAGGGCGCGCCGGTTCCGCGCGGGCCTCCTCTTCCTCGCCTGCCTGGCGGCCAGTCTCCTGACCATCCACCCGCTGGGCGTGGCGGGACTCATGGTGAACGCCGGCCTCCCCCTGCGCGAGGCGGTCCTCATCGACGCCGCGTACCTCCCCGGCGACGTGGTCAAGAACGTCCTGGCCGCCCTCATCGCCGTGTCGGTCCACCGCGCCTTCCCCCGACTGCTCTCCACCCGGAGGCGCGCACCCCGTGATTGAGTTCAGGGGCGCCGCCGTCCGGACGGACGACGGCGAGGCCCGAACGCTCATCCACCCCCTCACGCTCACCCTGGCGGAACGGCGGGTGTCGGTGATCGGGGCCAACGGCTCCGGGAAGTCGACCCTGCTGCGCCTGATCAACGGCCTGCTGGCCCCGTCCGAGGGATCGGTGGCGGTCTTCGGACAGGACACCCGGACCGCGGGGCGGGCCGTGCGCCGCGCCGTCGGGTTCGTCTTCACCGATCCCCTGTCGCAGCTCGTCATGCCGACGGGGCGCGAGGACGTCGAGCTGTCTCTCCGGGCCCAGAAGCTTCCTGCCGCAGAGCGCCGCCGGCGGGGTGAGGACGTCCTGCGGCGGTTCGGCGTGGCGCACCTCGCGGACCGCAGCATCTACGACCTGTCCGGCGGTGAGCGCCAGATCCTCGCCCTCGCCGTCGTCCTCGCGGTGGAGCCTCGAATCCTCGTGGCGGACGAGCCGACCACGCTGCTCGACCTCCGCAACGACGCCCGGGTCCGCGCGCTCATCGCGGGCCTCGACCAGCAGGTCGTCTTCACCACCCACAACCTCGACTTCGCCCTCGAGAGCGACCGGACACTCGTGGTCGACGACGGCAGGGTCGTCTTCGACGGTGCGCCTGCGGACGCCGTGGCGCTCTACCGCGGGCTGGCGGCAGCGGTGCCGGACGGCCGGCCGTGAGGGGCTTCGGCAGTACCCTCGGCCTGTACGAGCACGGCCGGGGCTTCCTGTACCGGCTGCCGCTCCCGCTCAAGGCGGCGGCCTCCCTCGTATGCGCCGTCGCCGTCGTGGCATGGCGATCGCCGGTGACCACGGCCGCAGCACTGGCCGTGACGGCCGGTGCGCTCCTGGCCGGAGCACGACTCTCCCCCGCGCGCGTGCTGCGCATGCTCCTGCCGGCGGCGCCCGTCCTCGGAATCCTCGCGCTCTACCAGGGCGTGGCCCAGGGGTGGCTGCGCGCGTTCGTGGTCGTGGGCGGCATCGTGGCCTGCCTGCAGGCGGCGCGGGCGGTGACCCTCACGACGCCGACGCAGGAGCTCCTCGACGGGGTGGTGCGGCTGGTGCGGCCCTTCCGCCGGCTCGGCGCCGATCCGGAACGCTTCGCCCTCGCCCTCTCGATCATGCTGCGGAGCATCCCATACCTCGCGGGCCTGTTCGTCGACGTCCGCGAGGCAGCCCGTGCGCGGGGACTGGACCGGAGCCCGCGCGTCGCCGTGACGCCGCTGGTCGTCGGCGCGGTGGCGTATGCCCACCGGACGGGCGAGGCGCTTGCAGCGAGGGGCCTCGGCGACCACGAGGACGGGGACGACGAGGACGGAGACCCCGGGGCAGCCGGCCGTCGTCGGAACCCGACGGACGGCTGAGTTCCCCCGGAACGACGAAGAGGGCGGCCCCAGCGCATGCTGGTGCCGCCCTCCGGCTGATCGCCGGGGAAACTCAGATGTTGAAGCCGAGAGCCCGCATCTGGTCGCGGCCGTCCTCGGTGATCTTCTCGGGACCCCACGGCGGCATCCACACCCAGTTCAACCGCCACTCATCGACGACGCCGTCCAGCGCCTGGCCGACCTGCTCCTCGAGCACATCGGTCAGCGGGCACGCGGCCGTGGTGAGCGTCATGTCGATCAGGAGGGCGCCGTCCTCGGCGTACTTCAGGCCGTAGAGGAGCCCGAGGTCGACGACGTTCACGCCGAGCTCCGGGTCGATGACGTCCCGCAGCGCTTCCTCGATGTCATCCAGCGCGGTCTGCGCCTGCTGCACATCACTCATCGCACTCTTCCTTCCGAACAGTAGTCAGGTGGTCCGGCACGCGGACGTGCCGGGGATCCTGGTGGTCCTAGGCCTCGACCGCGGACTGGGCCGTGAATCGATCGTAGCCCTCTTCCTCGAGGCGGTCGGCGAGTTCCGGACCGCCCTCTTCGGCGATGCGGCCGGCCACGAACACGTGCACGAAGTCCGGCTTGATGTAGCGCAGGATCCGCGTGTAGTGGGTGATGAGCAGCGTGCCCATCTCGCCCTTCGAGTGCTCGCGGTTGACTCCCTCGGAGACGACCTTCAGGGCGTCGACGTCGAGTCCGGAGTCGGTCTCGTCGAGGATCGCGAACTTCGGGCGGAAGAGCTCGAGCTGGAGGATCTCGACGCGCTTCTTCTCGCCGCCGGAGAAGCCCTCGTTGACGTTGCGCTGGGCGAAGTCCGCGTCGATGCGCAGCTGCGACATGGCAGCCTTGACGTCCTTGGTCCAGTGCCGCAGGCTCGGGGCTTCGCCGTCGAGGGCGGTCTTGGCCGTGCGCAGGAAGTTGGTCATCGTGACGCCGGGTACCTCGACGGGGTACTGCATGGCCAGGAAGAGGCCGGCGCGGGCACGCTCGTCGACGCTCATGGACAGGACGTCCTCGCCGTCGAGCGTGATGGAGCCGCTGTCGACCCTGTAGCGGGGGTGCCCGGCGATCGTCGACGCCAGGGTCGACTTGCCGGAACCGTTGGGGCCCATGATCGCGTGGGTCTCGCCGGTGTTGATCGTCAGCGTGACGCCCTTGAGGATGGGGATGTTGCCCTGCTCGGTGTCGATGCTGACGTGCAGGTCCTTGATTTCAAGTGTGGACATCGTGTTCTTTCTCCTTCGCCTGCTGTGCAGGAAGTGTGTGCGTGGACGGCCGCGCTAGCCGAACTGCGGGGCGGGGGCTCCGTTGGTGACCGTCGTGATATCGACATAGACGTCGCCGTCGTGGATCTCGAGTGCGAACACCGGGACCGGTTCGTAGGCGGGGAGCTGCAGCGGGGCACCGCTGCGCAGGTCGAACTGGGAGCCGTGGCCCCAGCACTCGATGGTGCAGCCCTCGACATCGCCCTCGGACAGAGAGACGTCCGCGTGGGAGCAGGTGTCGCCGAGGGCGTGGATCTCACCGTCCGAGTCACGGACGATGACGACGGGATAGTCATCGATGAGCACGCGCAGCGCCTGCTTCACCTGGATGTCGTCGACGCTGCAGATCAGCTCGCCGCTGGGGCCATCGGCCATCAGAGGTTGCCTGCCGCGAGTTCACGCTCGACCGACTCGGAGAGCCGCTCCTCGAGCGCGGGTACCTTGATCTGCTGGATGACCTCGGTGAGGAAGCCGCGGACCACGAGGCGGCGCGCATCCTTCTCGGGGATCCCGCGGGCCATCAGGTAGAAGAGGTGCTCGTCGTCGAACCGGCCGGTGGCGCTGGCGTGGCCCGCGCCCTCGATGAGGCCCGTCTCAATCTCGAGGTTGGGGACCGAGTCGGACCGCGCGCCGTCCGTGAGGATGAGGTTGCGGTTGGTCTCGTAGGTGTCCGTCCCCTCGGCCGCCTTGCGGATCAGCACGTCACCGACCCACACGGTGTGCGCGTCCTTGCCCTGCAGGGCACCCTTGTAGGTGACGCGGGACTTGCAGTTGGGCACGGCGTGGTCGACCAGCAGTCGCTGCTCGAGGTGCTGGCCGGCGTCGGCGAAGTACAGGCCGTACATCTCGACCTCTGCGCCGGGGGCGGTGAAGATCGAGGACGGCGTGAGGCGCACGAGGTCGCCGCCGAGGCTGACGACGACGTGCTTGTAGCGCGCGTCGCGTCCCACCTTCGCCTGCTGCGAGGAGACGTGCACGGCGTCGTCGTCCCATTCCTGGACGCTGACGACCGTGAGTTCCGCGCCGTCACCGACGACGATCTCGACGTTCTGGGCGAGCGTGACGGAGCCGGAGTGGTCCAGCACGACGACGGCCTTCGAGAAGGCCTCCGCGCGGATCAGGAGGTGCTGAGCGGCTGCCGCGGACGCCGAGCCGGTGACGCTGACCATGACCTCGCCGTCGGCCACCGTCTCCTTCGGGATGGTGATGACGGTCGCTTCGGTGAAGGCGTTCCAGGCTGCCGCGGACACACGGTCCTCCGGCGTCGCCGCGGTGCCCAGGCGCGCGTCGCCGCGCCCGACCGTCTCGACGGTGACGTTGCCGGCACCGGTCACCTCGACGGCCGGAGCCGCGCCCGTCGGTGCGTCGGTGTGCAGTCCGCGCAGGCGCTTGAGCGGCGTGAAGCGCCAGTCCTCCTCGAGGCCCGTCAGGGCCGGGAAGTCGGCGACGTCGAAGGACCTCCGGCGCTCCCCGCGGGACGCCTCGGGGACGACGGGGGCGTTGCCGTGGCTGTGCTTCTTGAGCCCGAGCTGCTCGGTGCCCGCGTTGCGCGCCGAAAGCCGCTCGCCCTCCTCCGTGAAACCGTCGATGGCGGCCGAGGCGCCCGAGGGGGCGCCCAGGCGGGCCTTCTCGTCGAGGTCGCCGAGGTCGGTGACCTCTCCCTCGGGCGCGGTGTTGGGCGAAATTTCCGTGTGGGTGGTCTCAGCCATTGCTAGCCTACGGCCCCTTCCATCTGCAGTTCGATCAGCCGGTTCAGCTCGAGCGCGTACTCCATGGGCAGCTCACGGGCGATCGGCTCGATGAAGCCGCGCACGATCATGGCCATGGCCTCGTCCTCGGGGAGCCCGCGGGACATCAGGTAGAAGAGCTGCTCCTCGCTGACGCGCGACACGGTGGCCTCGTGGCCCATGGTGACGTCGTCCTCGCGGATGTCGACGTACGGATACGTGTCCGAGCGCGAGATGGTGTCGACCAGCAGCGCGTCGCAGCGCACGGTGTTCGCCGAGTGCTTCGCCCCCTCACGGACCTGGACGAGCCCGCGGTAGGCCGCACGCCCGCCGCCGCGCGCCACGGACTTGGAGATGATCGAGGACTTCGTGTTCGGCGCGATGTGCACCATCTTCGAGCCGGTGTCCTGGTGCTGGCCCTCGCCCGCGAAGGCGATGGAGAGCGTCTCGCCCTTGGCGTGTTCGCCGACCAGGTAGACGGCCGGGTACTTCATGGTGACCTTGGAGCCGATGTTGCCGTCGATCCACTCCATGGTGGCGCCCTCATGCGCGATGGCGCGCTTGGTGACGAGGTTGTACACGTTGTTCGACCAGTTCTGGATGGTGGTGTAGCGGACGCGCGCGCCCTTCTTCACCACGATCTCGACGACGGCGGAGTGCAGGGAGTCCGACGTGTAGATCGGGGCGGTGCAGCCCTCGATGTAGTGCACGTAGGAGTCCTCGTCCGCGATGATCAGCGTGCGCTCGAACTGGCCCATGTTCTCCGTGTTGATGCGGAAGTAGGCCTGCAGGGGGATCTCGACGTGGACGCCCTTGGGCACGTAGACGAACGATCCGCCCGACCAGACGGCCGTGTTGAGCGACGCGAACTTGTTGTCGCCGACGGGGATGATCGTGCCGAAGTACTCCTTGAAGATCTCCGGGTGCTCACGCAGGGCGGTGTCCGTGTCGAGGAAGATGACGCCCTGGCGCTCGAGGTCCTCGCGGAGCTGGTGGTAGACCACCTCGGACTCGTACTGGGCGGCGACGCCGGACACGAGGCGCGCACGCTCCGCCTCCGGGATGCCGAGCTTCTCGTACGTGTTGCGGATGTCCTCGGGGAGGTCCTCCCACGTGTTCGCCTGCTTCTCCGTGGAGCGCACGAAGTACTTGATGTTGTCGAAGTCGATGCCGGAGAGGTCTGCACCCCAGGCGGGCATAGGCTTGCGGTCGAAGTACTTGAGGCCCTTCAGGCGGAGATCGAGCATCCACTCGGGCTCGTTCTTCTTCGCGGAGATGTCGCGGACGACTTCCTCGCTCAGGCCGCGGCGCGCGTTGTCGCTCGCCTCGTTCTTGTCGGCCCAGCCGTACTGGTAGGTGCCGATGCCCTCGAGTTCCGGGTTCTTCTCCAGGATGTCGCTGATCACCGACTCCGGGACTGCCGACGCAGCTGGCTTGCGGTCTACTTGATCCGTCATCATGGCCTTCCTTGCTGATGGATGGATAACGTTGCTGGATTGCTGGGGGACGCGGATTCCGCGGCCGCGGGGACGGCGGTGGCTCCGGACGCTGCCGGAGCCGCCGTCGCCCTTCCCAGGGGTATGTGGGTGGTGCAGACGTGGCCGCCGCCGGCCAGTGTCGAGAGCCGGCGCACGTCGACGCCGAGCAGGCGGGCGAAGACGCCGGTCTCCTGGTCGCAGAACGCCGGGAAGGCCGAGGCCAGGCCCTGGATGGGGCAGTGCCCCTGGCAGAGCTGGACGCTGAGCATCGCCGGGCGGTTCGACGGGGTCGAGGAGGTACGGACGCCGCGTGCCTGCGGCATCCCGACGGTCTTGGTCGATCCGACGAATCCGTCAGCCGTCAGGGCACCCGCCAGGGCCTGGGCACGCGCCTCGAGGTCGGGGCCGGCGGCCTCGACGATGGGGCGGTAGCGCTCTTCCATGCCGGAGAAGCGGGTGCGTGCGAAGTCCTCGATGGCCTGGGGACCCGCGGCCTCACCGAGCTGCGTCAGTGCGGCGGTGGCAATGTCGAGGTAATCGTTGCCCATCTTGCTCTGGCCGCGCCGGCTCAGGACGTAGCGGCGGGCGGGGCGGCCGGCACCCGTGGCGGAACTGCGGACGCGCTTGACCTCGATGAGGCCGTCGGAGGAGAGGGCGTCGAGATGCCGGCGCATGGCGGCAGGCGTGAAGCCGAGACTGTTCCCGAGTTCCGCGGCGCTCACCGGTCCGCGCTCGAGCACGGCCGACAGCACCCGGTCGCGGGTGCGCTCATCAGAGTCCGGGGAGACGATCTGGGCCATCCGGTCGGCACGGCCGGCAGGGACATCGGGGGCGAGGCTGTCGTCCGCCGGAACGGCGGCGCGGGGCGATGCGGTCACAGTCCATTCCTCCCGTCGGCGACAAAATACACAACACAAGCATGACCTAATGTATTCCGCACCACCACTTAGGCGAGGCTACCCACCTGCGGCCCTCCGGCCTCCTACTACCTGACGTAGAATATTGGGGTGCCGACAACTTCCCCCGCCCTCGAGATCGAGGGCCTGATCAAGGATTTCGGTCCTGTCGGCTCCCTCGACGGCCGGATGGTGCGCGTGCTCGACGGCGTCAGCCTGAGTGCAGCCCACGGCGCGGTGACCGTGCTGCTCGGCGCCAATGGAGCAGGCAAGACGACGACGCTCGAGTGCGCCCAGGGGCTGCAGCGCGCCAATGGCGGTGTGGTCCGCCTCCTCGGCCAGGACCCCTACCGGGCCACACCTCAGCTGCGTGCCCGGGTCGGCGTGATGCTGCAGGACGGCGGGCTCCCGCCGTCGGTCCGGCCGCTGGCGCTGCTGCGCCATGTCGCCTCCATGTACAGTGCTCCCCTGCCCGTGGACGCGCTGGCCGAGCGCCTCGGCCTCGACGAGTTCGGTGCCGTCTCCATCCGCCGGCTGTCGGGAGGCCAGAAGCAGCGCCTGGCGCTGGCCTGCGCGCTGGTCGGACGGCCCGAGGTCGTCTTCCTCGACGAGCCGAGCGCGGGCCTGGACCCGCAATCCCGCTCGATCGTGTTCGACCTCATCCGGGAACTCCGCGCGGACGGCCTCGCGGTCATCCTCACCACCCACCTGCTCGACGACGCGCAGAAGCTCGCCGACTACGTGTACATCATCGAGGGCGGCAGCACCGTCGCCGAAGGCACCGTCGCGGACCTCACGGCCGACAAGGACGCCGAAGGGATGCGCGAGCTGCACTTCGAGACCGTTCCGGGCCTGACGCTTCCGTCCGACCTCCTCCCCCACCTGCACCAGCGCGAGCCCGACCCGGGGCACTATGTCCTCCGCGGGCCGCTGACGGCGGGCGACGTCGCGCGCCTGGCCGAGTGGTGGCACGCCTCCGGCGTGATGCCCACCGCGATCACGATGGCCCCCCGCTCGCTGGAGGACGTCTTCCTCGACATCTCCGGACGGAGCATCCGATGACACCGGGCACAGCAACTCCGCCGCAGGGCCTGCCGGGCACCGCCTCGGCCCGGGGCACAGCCGCCTCCCTGCCGGCCCGCGTCCTGCGCCATGGCGGGTACGAGGCCCTGGCGATGCTCCGCAACGGAGAGCAGCTCGTCCTGGCGATCGTCCTGCCCCTGCTGGCACTCACGGCCCTCGTGATCACTCCGCTGCTCGATGCCTACGGTTCCAGCCGCATCGACATCGCCGCGCCGGGGGTCCTCGCCCTCTGCACCATGTCCACCGCCTTCACGGGACAGGGCATCGCCACCGGCTTCGACCGCCGGTACGGGGTGCTCCGCTTCCTCTCGACCACGCCGCTCGGCCGTTCCGGGCTGATCCTCGGCAAGGCGGTCGCGGTCGCCGTCGTGCTCGCTGTCCAGCTCGTCGTGATCGGCGGTGCCGCCGCGCTCCTGGGCTGGTCCCCGAGGGCCGAGGGCATCCTTCCCGCCGCCGTCCTCCTGCTGGTCGGCTCGGCTGCCTTCACGGCCCTGGGGCTCCTCGTGGCGGGCACGCTCCGTCCGGAAGCCACCCTGGCCGTCACCAACCTTGTGTGGATCCTGCTGGCCGCTGCCGGCGGCGTGATCATCCCGGCAACGAGCCTGCCCGTTGCCGCCGAGCCGTTCGTCTCCGTGCTGCCGTCCGCCGCCCTCGGCGACGGACTGCGCAGCGCCCTGGTGGACGGCACCCTCGACCCCGTCGCGTGCCTCGTCCTCCTCGCCTGGGCCGCGCTCGCTAGCCTGGCGGCCATCCGCTGGTTCAAATGGAGCTGACGCCATGACCCTCCCCTCGATCTCCCGCCTCACGGACGCCCTTCCGCGGACCACGACGCCCCTCGTACGGCGCCTGGCGATCGCCTCGCTCGTCTCGCAGATCGCCATCGTCGTGACCGGAGGCGCGGTCCGCCTCACCGCGTCGGGCCTCGGCTGCCCGGAGTGGCCGCGCTGCACGCCGGACTCGATCGTCACCACGCCGGAAATGGGTCTCCACGGCGTGATCGAGTTCGGGAACAGACTCCTGACCTTCGTGCTGGTTCTCATCGCCGTCGCCATGATCGTCTCCGTGCTCGGGATGCGGCGGGAGCGCAGGGACCTGTTCCGGCTCTCCATCGGGCTCTTCCTCGGCATCCCGGCGCAGGCCGTCATCGGCGGCATCACCGTCTGGACCGGCCTGAACCCGTGGGTCGTCGGCCTCCACTTCCTCGTGTCCATGGTCCTCGTCGCCCTGGCGAGCGTGCTGGTCAATCGCGCGCGCCTCACCTTGGACCAGTACCGCGGCCGGAGGGATCCGGCAGCACCGCCCCTCCTGCGCCAGCTGCTCGTCACGGCGACGGTGCTGACCTCGATCGCCGTCGTGCTGGGCGTCGTCGTCACCGGTTCCGGTCCCCACGCCGGCGATCACGGGGCTGCCCGGAACGGGCTCGATTCCTACATCGTGACGCGCCTGCACGCCCTGCCGGTGTACCTGCTCGTCGCCACGGTGGCTCTCGCCGTCCTCCTCGCGTACCGTTCGCAGGTCCACGAGAAGCTGCGCCGGGCGCTCGTCATCCTCGCCGCCGTCGTTCTGGCGCAGGGCGCCATCGGGTACACGCAGCACTTCCTGCACCTGCCCGTCGCCCTCGTGGCGCTGCACATGCTCGGGGCGTCCCTGCTGATGGCTGCCGCGATCCACGCCCTCTACACCGGGACCACGCGGAAGCCGCTGCCGGGCACGACGACGGGATCTAGGGTGCCGCAGGCCGTCTCCTAGGATCCGGCGCTGCGTAACCGCCGGCGGGCGGGCCGGTCAGGCGGCGGGGCCGTCCTCGCGTCCCGATGCATGGTGACCGGCAGCTGCGGCACGGAGGTCGCCCTCCTCATGCCCGCCCTTCTTCCCGAACGGCAGCGCTGTCATCAGCGGGTGCACGACGGCCAGGACGAGAAGGCCCCAGGCGAGTCCGAGGACGGCCGAGCACAGGGTGTTGACGAGCCAGGCCAGGAAGCCACCCGCCACGGGGATTCCCGCGAAGGGGTGCTCCAGGACATGGACCAGGTCATAGGGCGCGTGCCACCCCAGGTCGTAGGCCCCCTGCAGCATGATGTGACCACCGACCCACAGCATGGCGACGGTCCCGACGAGAGTGATCACCGTCAGCACGGCGGGCATCCCCTTCACGAGCAGCCCGCCGAGTCGCTTGGAGCCCGCGGAGTCCTTGGTGGTCAGGTGCAGGCCGATGTCGTCCATCTTGACGATGAGTGCCACGGCGCCGTAGACGATCACCGTGATCGCGAACGCCACGACGATCAGGATGAGCGCTCGGGCCCACAGGGACTCGTCGGCAACCTCGGTCATCGAGATGACCATGATCTCGCAGGACAGGATGAAGTCGGTGGTGATGGCGCCCTTGGTGACCTTGGCCTCCGCCTCCGGGCCCCGCTCGACTGCCGGCGCCTTCTCGGCCTCCGAGTGACCGCGGAGCTTGTGCCAGACCTTCTCCGCCCCCTCGTAGCAGAGGTACGTCCCGCCCAGCATGAGGATGAACGGGATGACCCCCGGGATGAAAGCGCTGATGAGCAGCAGCGCCGGCAGGATGAAGATCAGCTTGTTCCGGAGCGATCCCCAGAAGATGCGCTTGATCATCGGCAGTTCGCGGGACGGGTCCGCACCGGACACGTACTGCGGTGTCACAGCGGCGTCGTCGATCACCACGCCGGCGGCCTTGGTCCCCGCTTTCGCGGCCCCGGCAGCGACGTCGTCCATGGAGGCGGCCGCTATGCGGGCCAGGGCCGCGACGTCGTCGAGCAGGGCGACGAGACCGCCGCTCACAGTCCGCACCCCTGCCCGAGGGCGCACTGCTGGGGACGGGGACCGCGGTGAGGGAGCATGATCGGCATGTTCGGATTATACGGGGGCAGGGAGCCCGTCCACGGTGCGGTCAGGTCCTGGTCAGCTCCTCGGCGAGCATGACGATGATGCCGCTCGGACCGCGGACATAGGTGAGCTTGTAGACGTCCCCGTAGGTCGCCACGCCGCGCAGCGGGTGACAGCCGTGTCTCGCCGCGATCACGAGGGCCTCGTCGATATCATCGACGGAGAAGGCGACGCGGTGCATGCCGATCTCGTTGGGCCGGGTGGGTTCCGTCTCGATCGCTGCGGGGTGGAGGTACTCGAAGAGCTCGAGTCGACCCTTGCCGTCCGGTGTCTGGAGCAGGGCTATGCGGGCATGGTTGCCATCGAGGCCGACGGCGGTGTCCGCCCATTCTCCGCTGACGGTGTCGCGACCGAGGACGGTGAGCCCGAGGTCGGTGAAGAAGGCGATCGCCGCTTCGAGGTCGCGGACGGCGATGCCTATATTCTCGAGTGTGATGGGCATGCGGCACACGCTACCAAGGAGCGGCACAGCAGGCGATCGCAGGGTCGGGGCGAGGCCACCACGTGGCAGGAGGAGCGGTGCAGGATGGCGTCACCACAGATCTACATCAGCTTCCCAGGGACAGCGCGTGAAGCGCTGGAGTTCTACGCGGAAGTCTTCGGCGGGGAGGTGTCCCTGTTCACCTACCAGGACTTCGCCAGGACGGACGGACCCCCGGGGGCGGTGGCCCATGGCGTGCTCGACGGCGCCGTCGCCCTCGCCGGAGCAGACGCACCACCGGGAGAGGAGACGGTCCGGTGTGAGGGACTGATGCTCTCACTGCTCGGTACTGCCGAACCGTCGGTGCTGCACCAGTGGTTCGACAGGCTGGCCGCCCAGGGAACCGTGGTCGACCCTCTGGCCCCGAAGCCGTGGGGTGCATCCGATGGCCAGGTGATCGATCGCCACGGCCTGCACTGGCTCATCGGATACGAGCCGGACCAGCCGGATCATGAGCCCTCCGACAGCCGCCGGGCGGCGGCCTGACCAGCCACCTGCCCCGGAATGCCGGTCCTGGCTTCCGTCACGGGGCCGAGCGCGTCCCTGAGTCCGTGCTCGACCCCGATGTCGGGACGAACTCCCAGTCGAAGGACCCGTCGCCCCGAAGCGTCAGTCGAAGGTACCCGTGGGTGTCGCTGAACCGTTCCTCGATGTACGACGGACGGCTGGTGAAGGAGCGGAGGCCGATACCTCCCGTGGAGACCTGGAAGGCTGTCATCCCGTCACTGACGCACCGGTCGGCATTGTCCACCGGACATGAGCGTTCGTAGTTGTGCTGCGACCCTGACAGGGTCAGGCGGACCCTGTGCTTCCACATCACGTCGATCCACGGCTTGTGGTCAGCGGCCCGCTCGTGCTGGTCGGTGTTCGAGGTGAAGTACGGTTCGTGGTAGACGACTGCCAGGTGCTTTCCCGCCGCCCGAGCAGCAGCGAGGTCGTTGTCCAGCCACTCGGTCGACTCCCGGGCTTTCGAAGGATCGTACTCCCAGTGCGCGGACGACAGGAACGCGAAGTGCCAGTTCCCGAAGTCCTTCGAGTACGGTTTCCCGTTGCCGATGAACCCACGCTGCTCGTTGATGGCGGCCTTCGCCGTGGACCCCGGGCATTGGCCGTTCATGAAGTTGTCGAGGTCCTCGTTGCGGCCGGGCTGCCAGTCGTGGTTGGGGGCGGACACCCAGTACAACTTGGGCATCGTGCCGCCCCACAGCCGCTTCCAGTAGTCCACGTAGTCGGCGCAGTACGCCGTGTCGTACTGGAAGTCCCCGAGCCCCAGGAATGCGTCGATCTCGTCGTTCTCCACGAGCCGGGTGATCGCCGCACCGTTGCGGCCCGACGGGCTGTCAGGATCATCGGTCCTGGCGCCATTCATGTCACCGACAGCAGCAATCCGAACATCGCCCGGAGGGAGGACGCAACCGCTGACGGAGATCGCCAGGAGCGCCGCGACGGTTGCGGCCGCTGTCCGGAAGGATCCGGGACGAGGACGTGCTGGCTGCATCCATACCCCCTGGAGACAGGGTCACCTCTCGCTGTGAAGGGGCGGTGACCTCTGGTGGTGCGGAACCGGCTCAGCGGCGGTTGCGCTGATGGGCCACGGCCGAAGGATCGGTGAAGCAGGTCCCCCGGTGCTCCGTGCATCCGCTGCGATGATCCTCAACCGTAGGGTCGCTGACCAGGATGCGGCAACACCATGGGAGCGATTCTGGGCGGTTCGAGTAGCAGAGGAGGAACGAACGGGTGGTTGTCGCAGGTACCGGATACCGGTGTCAGGACGTCGCTTCCCCTTCCAGCGCGGATACCACCAGTAAGTGTTCAACCAGGCGGACTAGGTAGTGGACCGCGTAGCATCACAGTGAAGTCGGGTAGGTGTCACTCATGCTGGTGGTGTCGGTTGGCCCGTAGTGTCTGGCCGGGAAGGGGATCGACGATGATTCGTTCGCTCAGGCCAGGAGCAGAACCGATGATGGCACCCGATGACACCGCTCCACCACCGGCATCCTCGCTCTCGGAGCGGCCTCGTTCTGGGAGAACCTGACAGCACATACTGATCGGACCACGAGAAGACCTCATGATCAGCTCATTCAGCGACCGCCGCAGACGCCTGGTGTCTGTGGCGGTCGCTGTCTTGCTCCTCACGGGTTGTTCGACCCTGGACAACGCCAGCACCGGCTTCGACACCCGGATCACACCGACGGCATCACCGACATCAGCACCCGACCCTCGACTCCATCGGCCGGCTCGGCCTCGCCACGGGCGACGAGCGCGCCGGAGCCGGGCGATGCCGGAGTCGAGAGCGCGTCGCATGCCGGGACGCCGTCACCGATCGGTACAAAACGGGCCACGAGTGCGTTGTGGTTCAACGACGGGTCCTGGTGGGGGAACCTGTGGGACACCGCCAATTCCGATTTTCATATCTTCCGGTTCGACACCGCGACGAGCTCATGGGTCGATACCGGTGTGGCGACTGACCCGCGGGCCAGCACACACCATGACGTCCTGTGGGACGGGACCACGCTGAACGTGGCCAGCTACCGGTTCGTCAACGACGGCCTGCCAGCCGAACCGGGCTTCCCGACGACGATGCGCCGCTACAGCTACAACTGGAGCACGAAGACGTACACGCTGCTCAGTTCCACCCGGATCAACAACGAGCGCGTCGAGGCGCTGACCATCGACAAGGACTCCACCGGTCGGGTGTGGGCCACGTGGCAGCAGGGCAGCCGGATCTACCTGAACGTCACCGGCACGGATGGCAGGTATTGGGGGACGCCGTTCGCGCTCCCCGCGTCCTTGAGCAAGGTGTCCGTGGACGACACGTCGGCCGTGATCGCCTTCGACGGGGACAAGATGGGTGTGATGTGGAGCCGGCAGGTCGGCGATGCCACCGACGGCAGGTACTGGAGCTACCACGTCGATGGTGCGCCGGACACCGACTGGACCGATCCCGTGGCGGCGGTGCTGGGGCAGAACAGCGGTGATGACCACATCAACCTGAAGCGGCTGGGCTCCTCGGGCGGCAGGGTCTTCGCCGCCATCAAGACGTCGTACACGTCCGGGTCCCAGCCGCAGATCCAGCTGCTGGCACTGAACGGTACCACCTGGTCCGCGCACACGATCGCGACCGTGGCGGAGTGCCCGAACCGGATGGTCGTCATGATCGACGAGAGCACCCAGATGCTGCGGACCTTCGCGACCTACCCGAAGCCCAGCGGCACGGCGAACGCCGGCGTCTGCTCCACCACGGGGGGTGCGATCTACGAGAAATCCACACCGCTGGACGATATCGATTTCAGCACCGCCACGAGAGTGCCTCGCATCATCGACGCCGACCAGTACGTCCACAACGTCACGTCGACGAAGCAGAACCTCAACAGCGCGGCGCAGGGCACTGCCGGAAGTGGTCTGCTGATGCTCGCCGATGTGAACGCCACCAGCCGGTACTGGAATTACTTCGACCCGAGCAGCGGTGGCGACACGACGGATCCGACGGCGCCCGCGCCGGCGCAACCGGCGTGGCGGTGACGCCGGGTGGCGTACCAGGTCTGTCGGAGGCCAGAGGCTCGAGCGGTACCGGTCCGTCGAGCGTGACGGGCTCGCGTTCCGCGTCATGAGCGGCGAGCCGTCAGACTGTCCTCATGGAGTGGACGCGCGCGAAGGACTGGCTGATAGGTGCTCTCGGGATGGTCCTCGTCCTGGTGACCGCGCTCGGAATCCTCTGGTGGGAGGCGAGCGACCCCGTCGGCGAAGGCCAGGCAGCGCCCGAGGCGTCGCCGACGACGGACCCCCCGCCGGGCAGCGGACCTCCCACCGACCTGCGCGAGGACGAGGTGTGGCTCACCGACCTTGCACTGGATGCCGGGACGGTGGTCACCGGAGACTCGACGCTCCGGGACGTCCGGGCCGTCGGGCAGGACGTGGTCACTGGGCCTGACGGACTGGTTGCTGCACGGCTGGCTGTGGACGCGACCGTGCCGTTCGCGGTCGTTGCCGACGATCTCGGTGAGGGTACCGTGGTCCGTGCCGCCGACAATGGCCAGGCCACGGTGGTCCGCACCGTGGAGGCCCTGGGTCGCGAACTGCGCGTGGTCGCCACCGGCACGGTCGAGGTCCGGGCCGGCAGGATCGTGGTCGAGCCCCGGTCGATCGATGTCGGCGGACCGGACTTCCTCTCGGATGCCGCCGCTGCGGCCGTGCACAGGGTCGTGACCATCGCGCACGACGTCGAGGGCCTGCCCGAGGGGCTCGTGCTCCAGGACGTCACCGTCCAGAGCGACGGGTTCCGTGCCACGCTCCTCGGTGAGGACGTCACGCTCGTCCCGTAGCGCTCCCGGACCTGTCCGCCCGAGCCCGGCCAGGGCCGGCCCGGCGGACCGTCAGCGGTCGCCGAACTCCGCCTCGAGGACGTCGAGCAGCCGTCCCAGTTCGCGCAGTTCGGACCCGGGACTCGGCAACAGCGGCGGGCGCGGATCCCCGGCCGCGATGCCGCAGGCGCGGGCCAGCAGATGCAGCCCGCTGATCTTCCGGAGCCCTGCGACGTGATCCACGAGGGGGGCGAGGACGTGCCGGACGCGGTCGATCTCGGCCCGGTCGCCGGCCACCACGGCGGCCCTCAGCCGGCCGTAATAGGCTGGCAGCAGTGCCGCGGGGCCGCTGTGCCACGCATCCGCCGCGATCTCCCCCGACATCATCAGGACGTCCCCGCTCACCCCGTGGCTGAAGGCACTCCCCGCAACGAGGGCCGCCAGTTCGGCATGGCGCGCATTGAAGGTGGCGGCATCGGGGGCCGTGTCCTTGAACGCCACCACCTCCGGCAGCGCGGACAGTTCGGCGACGACCCGCAGCGAGTAGTCGAACTGCGTGGTGCCCGGGTTGTTGTAGAGGCAGACGGGGAGATCCGTGGCCGCGCACACCGCCCGGACCTGGGCCAGGACCTCGTCATCGGTAAGGGGAACGTAGGACACCGGAGAGAGGACGAGCCCGGCCGCGCCGGCCGCCTGTGCGTCCACCGCGGCGTCGAGCACTTCGCGCGTACCCACCGAGCTGATGCCCACGGCGACCGGGAGCCGCCCGTCCACCGCCTCGATGGCGGTCCGCGCGACGCTGGAGCGCTCCGCCCGGTCGAGGTACGCGAAGCTGCCCGATGAGCCCAGCACGGTGATCGCATCCACGCCCGAGGACGCAAGAGTGGCGACGAATCCCCGCAGGTCCTCGTGGCTGACCCTGCCCTCGGCGTCGAACGGTGTGACGGGATAGGCGATGAGACCGGTGAAATCCATGACAGCCAGCCTAGGCGTTCCCGGACGCGACCCGTGGCCGAGGACCAGGGTGCGGTCAGAACGCGATCAGGGCAGGATGGCCGATCCCACGAAAGGATCGATCGCGAGGGCGAGGAAGAGCACGGTCAGGTAGCTGATGGAGCCGTGGAAGACCTTCATCGCGGCCCTGTTGTTCAGCTCGCCCTGCTGGGCCAGCGAGTACAGCCGATGCGACTCGCGGAGGAACCAGGCGCCGCCGAGGAGCGCTGCCACCGTGTACACCCAACCCGCACCGGCCGGGACCAGCAGGAGGGAGCAGGCCACCATCGCCCAGGCGTAGAGGACGACCTGGATGGACACCACGCGGGCGCCGGCGATCGCGCCGAGCATGGGAACGCTGGCGGCGTTGTAGTCGTCGCTGTACTTCATGGACAGCGGCCAGTAGTGCGGGGGCGTCCACAGGAAGATGATCAGGAACAGGACGACGGCGGGCCACTCGACCGAGTTCGTGACAGCGGCCCAGGCGATGAGGACGGGCATGCAGCCCGCGGCGCCTCCCCACACGATGTTCTGCGACGTACGGCGCTTCAGCACGAGGGTGTAGACCACGACGTAGAGGAAGATCGCCGCGACGCCGAGCATCCCCGTCAACGGATTCGCCCCGAACCACAGGACGGCGATGGCGACGATGCCGAGGATCCAGGAGAAGACGAGGGCCTCCCGCGGAGTCACCTCACCCGTGACGAGTGGACGGTTCTCCGTCCGGTGCATCAGCTTGTCGATGTCGCGGTCTATGTAGCAGTTGAAGGCACCCGCGCTACCGGCGGCCAGTGCTCCCCCGACCATGGTCGCCAGGATCAGCCCGAGGGGCGGGAACCCGCCCTGCGCGAAGATCATCGTGGGAAGGGTGGTCACCAGGAGAAGTTCGATCACGCGAGGCTTCGTCAGAGCGAGGTAGGCCTTCGCTTTGCGGCCGACGCCCTGACGGGCCTGCGGGGAACGTGCCGGAGCAGGAACCTGCTGGGTCTTCACAAGGCAACACTTTCGATTCTTCCGGAGGAAAAGACAATGCCCATCATACCCTTTTACACCGTGTAGAAATCGGAGAGGAATCTGCTGCAGGATCCCCGCTCCGCCGTTCCTCCCCGGCACGACGGCGGCGCCCGGCGGAGCCGCCGGGGCCGGGGGCCCGTCGGCGTACGCCACGGGCCGGTCCTGATCGGCCGCGCGCAACACGGAAATGTGAGTTACGACATTCTTCGACTCCCACGGCCGAACAGAAGCCGGAAGGGATAGTGTGGCTTTGAAAGCCCGCTGCGGAAGCATGCCCGGAACGAAGTGTCCGGGCTGATTGCTGTCTCGCTCGGCGCCGAACTTTGCAGGATTCAATGGTGAACGGCCGGCCTGACCGCATGCCTCGACGCACGCACCCGTCAGCCGCCGTTCCGCACAGAGAGGGGCCCGGAAACGTGCCACAGACGCAACAGCAGGAATTGACCTGGACCGAACTCGACCAGAAGGCGGTCGACACGGTCCGCATCCTGGCCGCGGACGCGGTGGAGAAGGTGGGCAACGGCCACCCTGGAACGGCGATGAGTCTGGCGCCGGCGGCGTACCTGCTGTTCCAGAAGCTGATGCGGCACGATCCGTCGGATCCGGAGTGGACGGGCCGGGACCGTTTCGTCCTCTCCCCCGGGCACACCTCGCTCACCCTCTACATCCAGCTCTACCTGGCCGGCTATGGCCTGGAGCTCGATGACCTGCAGGCGCTGCGCACCTGGGGTTCGCTCACCCCGGGCCACCCCGAGTACCGGCACACCAAGGGCGTCGAGATCACCACGGGCCCGCTGGGCCAGGGCCTGGCGTCGTCGGTCGGCTTCGCGTACGGCCAGCGCCGCCAGCGCGGCATGTTCGACGCCGACGCTCCCGCCGGGACCAGCCCCTTCGACCACACCATCTGGGTCATCGCCTCCGACGGTGACCTCCAGGAAGGCGTGACGGCCGAGGCCTCGTCCCTGGCCGGACACCAGGAGCTCGGCAACCTCGTGGTGATCTACGACGAGAACCACATCTCCATCGAGGACGACACGGACATCTCCTTCACGGAGGACGTCCTCAAGCGCTACGAGGCCTACGGCTGGCACACCCAGCGCGTGGACTGGACCAAGACCGGCGAGTACGTCGAGGACGTCGAGGAGCTCTACTCGGCCCTCGTCGCCGCGAAGAACGAGACCTCGAAGCCCTCGATCGTCTCGCTGCGCACGATCATCGGCTACCCGGCGCCGAACAAGCAGAACACCGGCAAGATCCACGGCTCGGCCCTGGGCAAGGACGAGGTCGCCGGCCTGAAGGAAGCCCTGGGCTTCGACCCGGAGAAGCACTTCGAGGTCGACCCGGAGGTCCTGGAGCACGCACGCGGCATCGTGCAGCGCGGCGCAGAAGCCCACAGCACCTGGCAGGAGGGCTTCGACGCCTGGAAGGCCGGACACGCCGAGGAGGCCGCCCTGCTGGAGCGCATCCAGGCGCGCACGCTGCCCGAGGGCTGGGAATCGGCCCTGCCGGTGTTCGAGGCGGGCAAGGACATGTCCACACGCGCCGCGTCCGGCAAGGTCCTCACGGCCATCGGCCCCGTGCTCCCCGAACTGTGGGGCGGCAGCGCCGACCTCGCGGAGTCGAACAACACGACCATCGAGGGATCGCCGTCGTTCATCCCGCCGAGCCGCCAGACCAAGGCGTGGTCGGGCAACGAGTACGGGCGCGTCCTGCACTTCGGTATCCGCGAGCACGCTGCCGCGGCCATCGTCAACGGCATCGTGATGCACAGCAGCACCCGCGCGTTCTCGGGCACGTTCCTGATCTTCAGCGACTACCAGCGCCCGGCCGTGCGCCTCGGCGCCCTCATGGGCGTTCCCGCGATCTACGTCTGGACGCACGACTCGATCGGCCTCGGCGAGGACGGTCCCACGCACCAGCCGGTCGAGCAGCTCTCCTCGCTGCGGGCCATCCCCGGACTCGACGTCGTCCGCCCGGGCGACGCGAACGAGGTCGCCGTCGCCTGGCGCACGATCCTCGAGAACACCGAGAACCCCGCCGGCATCGTGCTGACGCGCCAGAACATCCCGACGTACGAGCGGGGCGAGGGTGCGGCCGAGGGCGACACCTTCGGTTCGGTCGAGGGCGTCGCGAAGGGCGGCTACGTCCTCGCCGAGGCGAAGAACGGCACGCCCGACGTCATCCTGATCGGCACCGGGTCCGAGGTCCAGCTCGCGGTGGAAGCCCGCGAGGCCCTCGAGGCCGAGGGCATCGCGGCGCGCGTCGTGTCGATGCCGTGCCTGGAGTGGTTCAACGCCCAGGACGCGTCCTACCGCGACAGCGTCCTGCCGCGCACCGTCCGCGCCCGCGTGTCGGTCGAGGCAGGCGTATCGCAGAGCTGGCACGGGATCGTCGGCGACGCCGGCCGCAGCGTGTCCCTGGAGCACTTCGGTGCGTCCGCCGACTACAAGACCCTCTACCGCGAATTCGGCATCACGACCGATGCCGTAGTCGCCGCTGCGAAGGACTCCCTCCAGGCCGTCGCGTCCGATCCCCTGGCGTCCAACGGCACAGCGGCGATGCCCTCCGGTCACCGCGCCACCGAGACCGGCGACCACCAGTAGTTCCGTACCCTCCGTCAGAATCCAGCACACATTCCGCGGAAGCGGACAAGGAGTACATCATGTCAACACCCACAGCTGACCTCTCGGCCGCCGGCGTATCGATCTGGCTCGACGACCTCTCGAGGGAGCGCATCAACTCCGGTGCCTTCAAGCACCTCATCGAGGACCTCAACGTCGTGGGCGTCACGACCAACCCCAGCATCTTCGCCGCGGCGCTGAAGAAGGGCGAGTCCTACGCCTCGCAGGTCGGCGCACTGGCAGAAGCCGGCGCCGACGTCGACCAGGCCGTCTTCGACATCACCACCCACGACGTCGCGCAGGCCTGCGACATCTTCGCCGAGGAGGCCAAGCGCACCAACGGTGCCGACGGCCGCGTCTCCATCGAGGTCGACCCGCGCCTGTCCCGCGACACGCAGGGCACGGTCGCCGAGGCCAAGCGCCTGCACGCGAAGGTCCAGCGCACCAACGTCCTGATCAAGATCCCGGCGACCGTCGAAGGCCTGGAGGCCATCTCCTCGACACTGGCCGAGGGCATCAGCGTCAACGTCACGCTGATCTTCTCGCTCGAGCGCTACCGTGCCGTCATTAATGCCTACCTCACGGGCCTCGAGCAGGCCAGGGAGAAGGGCCACGACCTGTCCAAGATCACCTCGGTCGCCTCGTTCTTCGTCTCCCGCGTCGACGCCGAGATCGACGCACGACTGGACACCATCGGAACGGACGAGGCCACGGCGCTCAAGGGCAAGGCCGGCCTGGCCAACGCCCGGCTCGCCTACCAGATCTTCGAGGAGCAGTTCTCCACGGAGCGCTGGCAGGTCCTCGAGGCCGCGGGCGCGAACAAGCAGCGCCCCCTGTGGGCGTCGACCGGTGTCAAGGACCCGAACCTGCCCGACACCCTGTACGTCACCGGCCTCGTCGCGCCGAACGTCGTGAACACCATGCCCGAGAAGACCCTCGAGGCCACGGCCGACCACGGCGTCATCGAGGGTGACACCGTGACGGGCACCTACGACGAGTCCAACGAGATCCTCAACAGGCTCGACGCGATCGGCGTCTCCTACGACGAGGTCGTCGAGAAGCTCGAGACCGAGGGCCTCGACAAGTTCGTCACCAGCTGGTCCGAACTGCTCGAGACCGTCCAGACCGCACTCGACGCAGCGAAGGGCTGACACCCATGGGCGCATTCGCTCTCACCGCATCCGGCGCGGCCCTTGCCGCCGTCGAGTCGGCGGTTCCCGCACTCGTGAAGGACCGCTTCGCCTCCCGCCTGCTGGCGAAGGACGCCACGCTGTGGGGCGCCGACGCCGAGGCGGAGGCCTCGATCCGCCTCGGCTGGATCGACCTGTTCGAAGGCTCGCGCGCCCTCCTGCCGGAGATCGCCGGGCTCCGGGCGGACCTCCACGCGGAAGGCGTCGACCGGATCGTGCTCTGCGGCATGGGCGGTTCGTCGCTCGCGCCGGAAGTGATCACGAAGGAAGCGGGCGTGCCGCTCGTCGTCCTGGATGCCACCGATCCCGACCAGGTGCGCGCGGCCCTCGAGGAGGACCTGCAGCGCACGGCCATCGTCGTGTCGTCGAAGTCCGGCTCCACCGTGGAGACGGACTCGCAGCGCCGCCTGTTCGAGCAGGCGTTCACGGACGCCGGCATCGATGCCGCTTCGCGCATCATCATCGTGACCGATCCGGGCTCCCCGCTTGACGAGGCATCGAGGAAGGCCGGGTACCGCAAGGTCTTCAACGCCAACCCCGAGGTCGGTGGCCGGTACTCGGCGCTGACGGCGTTCGGGCTCGTCCCATCGGGCCTCGCCGGTGCGGACATCGGGACGCTCCTCGATGATGCCGAGGACAGCGCCGAATTCCTCGGCGACGACGACTCCGGCAACGTCGGCCTCCAGCTCGGCGCCGTCCTCGGCGGGACCACCCCGCTCCGCGACAAGATCGTCTTCGCCGACGCCGGTTCCGGCCTCCCCGGCTTCGCCGACTGGGCGGAACAGCTCATCGCGGAGTCCACGGGCAAGCTCGGTACCGGCCTGCTGCCGGTCGTCGCCTCGACGGGCGCTCCCGAGCTCGCCGACGTGGCCGACGACGTCCTGCCCGTGCTCCTCGCCCCGTTCGACGAGGCGCCGAGCGACGAGCTGACCGAGGGCACGCGCGTGACGGTCAGCGGAAGCCTGGGCAGCCAGCTGTTCGTCTGGGAATACGCGGTCGCCGTCGCGGGACGCCTGCTCGGCATCAACCCGTTCGACCAGCCCGACGTCGAGGCCGCCAAGAAGGCGGCCCGCGGCCTGCTGGACGCGCAGCCGGAGCCGGTTCCCGCCGCCTTCGTCGACGGTGCCGTGGAGGTGCGCGGAGACGCGCAGCTCCTCGGTTCCTCGAGCACGGTTGCCGAGGCCCTCGAAGCCCTCCTCGCCACCCTGCCCGCGAACGGCTACCTCTCTGTGCAGGCCTACCTCGACCGCCACCGTCAGGCGGCCCTTGAGGAGATCCGTTCGCCGCTGGCCGCTGCGACGGGCCGTCCGGTCACGTTCGGCTGGGGTCCGCGCTTCCTCCACTCCACCGGCCAGTACCACAAGGGCGGCTCGCCCATAGGCTCGTACCTGCAGCTGACCGGGGCGACCAGCGCCGACCTGGCCATCCCGGACCGGCCCTTCACCTTCGGGGAGCTCATCTCCGCGCAGGCTGCAGGGGACGCCCAGGTCCTGGCCGACCATGGACGCCCTGTCCTCCGCCTGCACCTCACGGACCGCGCAGCGGGTGTCGAGCAGCTGCGCAACGTCATCTCCTCCCTTGCCGTGTCCGGCCGGGGACCCCACGGGAACGGGTGAGCATGCCTTTCAGCACGGCGGCGAAAGCCGCCAATCCCCTGCGGGATTCGCGCGACAGGCGGCTGAGCCGGATCGCCGGGCCCTCCTCGCTCGTCCTGTTTGGCGTGACGGGCGACCTCGCCCGGAAGAAGCTCATGCCGGCCATCTACGATCTCGCGAACCGGGGGCTCCTGCCCCCGAGCTTCGGCCTCGTCGGCTTCGGCCGCCGTGACTGGAGCAACGAGGAGTTCGTGGAGAAGGTCAAGGAGTCCGTGACCCAGTACGCGCGGACGCCCTTCAAGGAGACGGTGTGGGAGCAGCTCTCCGCGGGCATTCGCTTCGTCCGGGGCGAGTTCGACGACGACGAGGCGTTCAAGAACCTCAAGGAGTGCATCGACGAGCTGGACCAGAGCAGGGGAACCCGGGGCAACCACGCGTTCTACCTCTCGATCCCGCCGAACGCGTTCGAAGCGGTGTGCCAGAAGCTCTCCGAGCATGGTCTTGCACGCCCGGACGAGGGCCAGTGGCGCCGCGTGGTCATCGAGAAGCCCTTCGGGCACGACCTCGAGTCCGCCCGCGAACTGAACAGCATCGTCGAGGAGGTCTTCCCTCCGGATGCGGTGTTCCGCATCGACCACTACCTGGGTAAGGAGACCGTCCAGAACATCCTCGCGCTGCGTTTCGCGAACCAGCTCTTCGAGCCGCTCTGGAACGCGAACTACGTCGACCACGTGCAGATCACCATGGCCGAGGACATCGGGATCGGCAGCAGGGCAGGCTATTACGACGGCGTGGGTGCGGCCCGCGACGTCATCCAGAACCACCTGCTCCAGCTGCTCGCCCTGACGGCGATGGAGGAACCGATCTCGTTCGACGCGGATCACCTCCGCGCGGAGAAGGAGAAGGTCCTCGCGGCCGTCGCACTGCCGAAGGACCTGTCCGGACGGTCCGCGCGCGGCCAGTACGAGGCCGGGTGGCAGGGCGGGGAACGCGTGAACGGCTTCCTCGAGGAGGAGGGCATCCCCGCACACTCCACGACGGAGAGCTTCGCCGCGCTGCGGCTCGACATCAACACGCGCCGCTGGGCCGGGGTGCCGTTCTACCTGCGCGCGGGCAAGCGCCTCGGGCGCAGGGTCACGGAGATCGCCGTCGTTTTCAAGCGGGCTCCCAACCTCCTGTTCCGCGACCACAACGAGGAGGACTTCGGACAGAACGCCGTCGTCATCCGGGTACAGCCCGACGAGGGCGTGACGATCCGGTTCGGCTCGAAGGTACCCGGAACGCAGACCGAGGTTCGCGACGTGACCATGGACTTCGGCTACGGCCATTCCTTCACGGAGTCCAGTCCCGAAGCCTACGAGCGCCTCATCCTCGACGTCCTGCTCGGCGAACCCCCGCTCTTCCCCCGCCAGGAGGAAGTGGAGCTGTCCTGGAAGATCCTCGACCCGTTCGAGCAGTACTGGGCGTCCCTCGACGGCCAGCCCGAGCCCTATGTACCCGGCAGCTGGGGTCCGGCGTCCGCCGACGAGCTGCTGGCAGCCGACGGACGTACCTGGAGAAGGCCATGATCGTAGACCTGCCCGACACCACCACCTCGAAGGTGTCGAAGGAACTGATGGCGATGCGCGAACGCGGCGGCGTCGTCGCGCTCGGCCGCGTGCTGACCCTCGTGGTCATCACGAAGTCCGGCTACGAGGAGCAGGCGATCGACGCGGCGAACGAGGCGAGCCGCGAACACCCGTGCCGCATCATCGTCCTCGCCGAGGAATCGCCGGACGAGCCCACCCGGCTCGACGGCCAGATCCGTGTCGGCGGCGACGCCGGAGCATCGGAGGTGGTCGTCCTCCGGGGGTACGGCGAGCTCGCCCAGGAGAACGAGTCCCTCGTGTCCGCGCTCCTGCTGCCGGACGCGCCGATCGTGGCCTGGTGGCCGCACGGGGTGCCGGAGGCAGCATGCCGGACGTCGATCGGCAGCATCGCCCACCGCCGGATCACCGATTCAGCGAACGAGGCGGACCCGACGGACGCGCTGTTCAACATCAGCACCACCTACGCCGCCGGTGACACGGACCTCGCCTGGACGCGCCTGACCAACTGGCGCATCCAGCTCGCGGCCGTGATGGACCAGCTGGAGGGCGACGAGCCCGTCACGGCGGTCACCGTCGAGGGTGCCTCCGACTCCCCCAGCACCGTGTTGCTCGCCGCCTGGCTGGCCAAGGCGCTGGATGCCCCCGTCACCATCGTGTCCGGACCTGCCGGTACGGGCCTCAAGCGCGTGCGCCTGGCCAGGAGCGGCGGCGATGTGGAGCTGCACCGTCCGGGCCACGACGTCGCGGAACTCCACCAACCACACCAGCCGGTCCAGCGCATCTCCCTCCCCCGCAGGAGCCTGCGGGACTGCCTTGCGGAAGAGCTGAGGCGGCTGGACCCGGACGAGGTCTTCGGAGAAGTCATCACCGAGGGGCTTGCCCGAACCAACCTGAGGAGTGTGCGAACGAGTGAGCGCTGAACCGAAAGTCAGCATCCATCCCTCCCCGACCTCCCTCGCGGCGGCCGTTGCGGCACGATTGATCACCCGCCTGGTCGATGTGCAGAGCGACCGTGGCACGGCGACCGTCGTCCTCACGGGCGGTTCGATCGGCACGGCGGCCCTGCAGGCCGTGGTGGAATCACCGGCGCACACGGCTGTCGACTGGGCGAACGTGCATTTCTGGTGGGGTGACGAACGCTTCCTGCGTGCCGAGGACCCGGACCGCAACGCCGTCCAGGCGCGGTCCGCGCTCCTCGACCGCATCGCCGTCGACCCGGTGAAGATCCACGAGTTCGGCTCGAAGGACGAGTTCCCCGACGAGGATGCGGCCGCCGCGGACTACGCCCGGCAACTGGCGGACGCTGCACGGGCCGAAGCCGATGCGGACGGTGTGGGACAGCTGGATCCGCGCCTGCCGCGCTTCGACGTCCTCCTGCTCGGCGTCGGGCCGGACGCGCACATCGCCTCGCTCTTCCCGGAGCTGGCAGGAATCCGCACGAAGGGCGAGACGACCGTAGGGGTCGCCGACGCACCGAAACCTCCCCCGCAGCGCGTCTCCCTGACCCTCGAGGCCATCAACACCGCGCAGGAGGTCTGGCTGTCGGTCAGTGGCAGTGACAAGGCGGGCGCCGTGGGGCTCGCCCTCGCCGGAGCGGGTCACGTGCAGGTCCCGGCCGCCGGTGCCCGTGGGGTGCGGAAGACCCTGTGGCTGATCGACCAGGACGCCGCGCAGAAACTGCCCGGCCGTCTGATCGATCATGACGACGAGGAGACCGGCTGACCCGGACCGCGAAAAAAGCCCCCGCTTCCATCCGGAAGCGGGGGCTTTTCCGTGCATCGGAAGGGTGCGCCCTATAAGTCACCGGCGAAGCGCTGGATGAGGCCCAGGGCTACGATGACGACACCCCAGGCGAGCCCGAGGGTCACGGTGAAGCGGTTCAGGTTCCGTTCGGCCACGCCGGAGGATCCCATGCTCGAGGTCATGCCGCCACCGAACATGTCCGACATACCGCCGCCACGTCCCTTGTGGAGCAGGATCAGCAGGGTCAGCAGGAGGCTGGTGATCCCGAGCAGGACAAGCAGGATGATACGAAGGATTTCCACGGGGCCCTTTCAAGGCTCGGTAGCCGCTCTGCGGAGCGGCCGGCGCACGGAACTAGTCTGTCACCAGATGCTGTTCGAACCTGACAATACTAGCAAACTCGGCTACGTCGAGGCTCGCACCGCCGACGAGCACGCCGTCGACGTCGCGCTCCTTGAGGATGCTCGCGGCGTTGGCCGCCTTCACCGAGCCGCCGTACAGCAGTCGGGTCTTCGAGGCCGTCTCCGCGTCGAAGAGGGACCCCAGCTCGGCGCGGATGGCAGCGCACATCTCCTGTGCGTCCTCCGGTCCCGCGACCTCGCCCGTACCGATGGCCCAGACGGGCTCGTACGCGACCACCAGCGATGAGGCCTGCTCGGGCGTGAGCCCCGCGACGCCCTGGCGGAGCTGGTCGAGCGTGTGCGGGACGTGGGTCCCGGCCTGGCGGATCTCGAGGCCCTCGCCGACGCAGAGGACGGGGACCAGACCGTGGCGGTAGGCCGCGTGCACCTTGCGGTTGAGCAGTTCGTCCGACTCGGAGTGGAGCGTGCGGCGCTCCGAGTGGCCCACGAGGACGTAGGTGCAGTCGAGCTTGCCGAGGAACTGCCCGGAGATGTCGCCGGTGTAGGCACCGGAGTCCTCCGGCGAGAGGTCCTGCCCGCCGAAGACGACCTCGAGGTTGTCGCCCTTCACGAGGGTCTGGACGCCGCGGAGATCGGTGAAGGGCGGGAAGACGGACACCTCGACGCGCGAGAAGTCATGGCCCGCGTCATCGAGGGTCCAGGCCAGCTTCTGCAGGAAGGTGATGCCCTGCATGTGGTCCAGGTTCATCTTCCAGTTGCCCGCGATGAGCGGCCGGCGGTCGAAGGCGCCGTTGGTCGAGGTGGTCATCGTCGTACTCTCCCTGTTCGTTGACGGCGGGATCCGCAGGGCATGCGCCCTGCGGATCCCGCCATTCCTGTGCGCCCGGTCGTCGGGCGGCTGATCGTGCCGGTCCTGCGCCTGCCTGGTGGCCGTCGTCCCGCTAGTCGCGGGCGAGTGCGGTCAGGCCGGGCAGTTCCTTGCCCTCGAGGTATTCGAGGCTCGCTCCACCACCGGTGGAGATGTGCCCGAACTGGTCGTCGGCGAAGCCGAGGCCACGGACAGCAGCGGCGGAGTCACCGCCGCCGACCACCGTGAGGGCGCCGTTCTCCTGCGCATCCACGAGGGCCTGCGCGACCGCCCGCGTACCGCCGGCGAAGGCTTCGAACTCGAAGACCCCCATGGGCCCGTTCCAGAAGACGGTCTTTGCCTCCGCGATGTTCGCGGCGAAGTCCCGGCCCGTGACGGGGCCGATGTCGAGGCCGATCCCGGAGGCTCCGTACGTGCCCGCCTCGATCGCGTCGGCCGCGACCACGCTCGAGCCCGCGTCCGCCGAGAACTTCTCCGCCACCACGATGTCCGTCGGCAGGACGAACTGCGTGCCGTCGCGCGCCCCCCGCTCGAGGTAGCCGCGGACGGTCTCGATCTGGTCCTTCTCCAGCAGGCTGGCGCCCACGCTGAAGCCCTGGGCGGCGAGGAAGGTGAACACCATGCCGCCACCCACGAGGATGCGATCCGCCGTCCCGATCAGGTTCTCGATCACGGCGAGCTTGTCGGACACCTTCGAACCGCCGAGGACGACGATGAAGGGCCGCTGCGGATCCTTTGTCAGCCTCTCGAGCACGACGAGCTCCGTCCGGACCAGGTCACCCTGGTAGGCGGGCAGCAGCGCAGCGATGTCGTACACGCTCGCGTGCCTGCGGTGGACCGCCCCGAAGGCGTCGTCGACATAGGCGCCGTCAGGGCCGACCAGGTCCGCGAGTTCGCGGGCGAACGCGGAGCGCTCCGCATCGTCCTTGCTCGTCTCCCGTGCGTCGAAACGCACGTTCTCGAGCACGAGCACCTCGCCGTCGGGCAGGGCGGCGGCGGCGCTGCGGGCGCCCTCCCCCGTGGTGTCCGGAGCAAGGGTGACCGGGAAATCCGCGAGCTCCCGAAGGGCGTCGACGGCCGGCCGAAGCGAGTACTTCTCCTCCGGGGCGCCCTTGGGACGCCCGAGGTGCGCCAGGACGATGACGGCGGCCCCTGCCTCGCTCAGCTTGCGCAGAACGGGCAGGGACGCGCGGACGCGGCCGTCGTCGGTGACCTTCAGCGAAGGCACCTCGCCCTCGAGGGGCACATTGAGATCGGAGCGCACGAGGACGCGACGTCCCCGGACTCCTTCAGCGAGGAGATCGTCGAGTGATGCGTAAGCCACGGACGGGACCGCCTAGGAGAGCTTGGCAGCGACGATTTCGGTCAGGTCGACCAGGCGGTTCGAGTAGCCCCACTCGTTGTCGTACCAGGAGACGACCTTGACCTGGTTGCCGATGACCTTGGTCAGGCCCGAGTCGAAGATCGACGAGTGCGGGTCCGTGACGATGTCGGAGGACACGATCGGGTCCTCGGTGTAGGAGAGGTAGCCCTTGAGGGGACCGTCGGCAGCGGCAGCCTTGTACGCGGCGTTGACCTCCTCGACCGTGACCTCGCGGCCCAGGGTGACGGTGAGGTCGGTGGCGGAGCCCGTGGGAACGGGGACGCGGATGGCGTAGCCGTCGAGCTTGCCCTTGAGCTCCGGGAGGACGAGGCCGATCGCCTTGGCCGCACCGGTGGAGGTGGGGACCATGTTGATCGCTGCTGCGCGTGCGCGGCGGAGGTCCTTGTGGGGGCCGTCCTGCAGGTTCTGGTCGGCGGTGTAGGCGTGGATCGTCGTCATGAGCCCGCGCTCGATGCCGAACGAGTCGTTCAGCACCTTGGCCAGGGGGCCCAGGCAGTTCGTGGTGCAGGACGCGTTCGAGATGATGTGGTGGTTCTCGGGGTCGTACTCGCCGTCGTTGACGCCGAGCACCACGGTGATGTCCTCGTCGGAGGCGGGAGCAGAGATCAGGACCTTCTTGGCACCGGCGTCGATGTGCTTCTGTGCGTCGGCTGCCTTGGTGAAGAAGCCGGTGGACTCGATGACGATGTCGACGCCGAGGTCTGCCCAGGGAAGGTTCGCGGGGTCGCGCTCGGCGAGCACCTTGACGCGCTTGCCACCGACCACGAGGTCACCGCCGTCGACCTCCACGGAGGCCTTCAGGCGTCCTGTGACGGAGTCGTACTTCAGCAGGTGTGCGAGGGCCTCGGGGCTCGTCAGGTCGTTGACGGCAACGATCTCGAGGTCTGCGCCCTGCTCGAGGGCCGCGCGGAAGTAGTTGCGGCCGATGCGGCCGAAGCCATTGATTCCAACACGAGTAGTCACTGGTTTCCATCTCCTTCATAGGTGGTGCCGCCGGACGGGCCTTCTGGGGCGACGCCGGCGACGAATAAATCTGGTACCGGGCACACCTTCGTGCCGAAGTGAATCGGGTCCTGCTGGCTCCCTGCGGAGCATGGGTGGCGCCCCCGGAGCCGTGCGGGAGATGTCCCTGCACGGCTCCCACCTTACTCAGCGCGGCGCTGCGCGCGCACTGATGACGCGCAGAGGGCCCCGGACGGGCGGGCATGGCGAGCCCGTCCGGAGCCGCCCTGGGGCTCCCCGCCTAGAGGCCGGGGGTGATGAGGACGGACGCGCCGATCCGGGCCGCCTCGAAGCGGGTCTGGACGTCGGCCCAGTTCACAAGGTTCCACCAGGCCTTGACGTAGTCGGGCTTGACGTTGACGTAGTCCAGGTAGAACGCGTGCTCCCACATGTCCAGCATCAGCAGGGGGACGGTGCCCACCGGCACGTTGCCCTGCTGGTCGTAGAGCTGCTCGATCACGATGTTCTTGCCCAGCGGCTCGTAGGCCAGCACGGCCCAGCCCGAGCCCTGCAGGGACGTCGCCGCGGCGCTGAAGTGGGCGCGGAACGCGTCGAAGGACCCGAAGGCGTCATCGAGGGCCGCTGCGAGTTCACCTACGGGCTTGTCGCCGCCCTCGGGGGACATGTTCTTCCAGAAGATGCTGTGGTTGATGACACCGCCGACGTGGAACGCGAGGTCCTTGGAGAGCTTCGGGATGGTGCCGAACTCGCCCTTCTCGCGGGCCTCGGCGAGCTGCGCGAGGGCGTCGTTGGCGCCCTTGACGTAGGTGGCCTGGTGCTTGGAGTGGTGCAGCTCCATGATCCGGCCCGAGATGTGCGGCTCGAGGGCCGCGTAGTCGTAGTCGAGATCCGGCAGTACGTATGCGCTCACGTAGTCCTCCATGTAGTGTTCCGGGGCGCCCGCGCGGTCCGCAGCGCCGCCGGGCATCCGGACGGCACGCGGTCCGCTTGATCAGAAGCGGGCTTGTCGTTCCATCCTATGCACTCATTCACTCGTCGAGCATGTCAGGGGTCACATTCGCGTCGGTCCCCGGGATCCCGATGTCGGAGGCCCGCTTGTCCGCCATCGCCAGGAGGCGCCGGATGCGGCCGGCGATGGCGTCCTTGGTCATCGGCGGGTCGGCGAGGCGGCCGAGTTCGTCGAGGCTCGCCTGCTTGTGGGCCACCCTCAGCTCCCCCGCGTAGCGCAGGTGCTCCGGCACGGTCTCGCCGAGGATCTCGAGGGCACGCTCCACGCGGGCGCCGGCGGCGACGGCAGCCTGCGCGGAGCGGCGCAGATTGGCGTCGTCGAAGTTGGCGAGACGGTTCGCGGTGGCGCGGACCTCCTTGCGCATCCGGCGCTCCTCCCACACCATCAGCGCGTCGTGGGCGCCCATGCGCGTCAGGAGGGCGGCGATCGTGTCACCGTCGCGGATGACGACGCGGTCCACGCCGCGCACCTCCCGCGCCTTGGCGGCGATGTCCAGCCGCCGGGCCGCACCGACGAGGGCGAGTGCCGACTCGGGACCCGGACAGGTCACCTCGAGCGACGATGAGCGCCCAGGCTCGGTCAGGGAGCCGTGCGCGAGGAACGCCCCGCGCCAGACGGCCTCGGCGTCCGCCGTCGAGCCGTTGACGACGGCGGACGGCAGCCCGCGCACCGGACGGCCGCGGCTGTCCAGCAGCCCGGTCTGGCGGGCGAGGGACTCGCCGTCGCGCACCACCCGGACCACGTAGCGGTTCCCCCGCTTCAGGGCTCCACCCGTGACGACGATGATCTCGCTGGTGTGTCCGTAGACCTCGGCGATGGCGGCACGGAGTCGGCGCGCGGTCGAGGCGAGGTCCACTTCGGCCTCGATGACGATCCTGCCGGAGATGATATGGAGGCCCCCCGCGAATCTCAGCAGCGCGGACACTTCGGCCTTGCGGACCGAGGACTTCTTGACGTCGAGGTGGGACAGTTCCTCTTTGACGTCGGCGGTCAGGGCCACAGATACACTCCTAGTTCTCCCCAAACATGTCGTTGTAGGACGTCGCCAGCCTCAGCGGGTCGTGCACGGGCTTACCGGTCGAGACCCCCACTGTACCGAAGACGGCGCGTCCTCCCATCCCTGCCACGGCCCGCTCGAATGCGGACCGGTCCCCTATCACCGCGGGATCGGCGAGTACCACGTCCACCGTGAAATCCGGGGCATACCGGCGGATCACGTTCAGGTGGTCGATGGCGCTCATGCCCTGCGTCTCCTTGGTGTCGTTGCTCAGGTTCATCGTGAGGCACCGCCGCGCGGAGGTGCGGCACAGCGCGCTGCGGAGCTCGGGGAGCAGCAGGTGGGGCAGCACCGAGGTGTACCAGGAACCGGGCCCGAGGATCACCCAGTCGGCCAGTTCGATCGCCTCCAGCGCGTCATTGCAGGCAGGAGCCTCCGGCGGGAGGAGCCGGACGTTGCTCACGTTCCCCGACTCCGCGGCGACCGCGAGCTGCGCCTGTCCGCTGACCGTGCGGACGCGGAGGGAGCCGTGCACCTCGCTGAGCACGTCGCCCTCGATCGTGAGCGGCACGCTCGCCATCGGGAGGACCCTGCCGCGCGCCCCGAGGAGTGCGCCGGCCCACTGCAGGCCCGCCACCGGGTCTCCCAGCAGTTCCCAGAGCGTGACGATGAGGAGGTTGCCCATGGCGTGACCGTCGAGCGACCCCTCGACCCCGTCCCGCGATGCGAAGCGGTGCTGCATGACGTCCCGCCAGGTACGGCCCCAGTCGGTGTCGTCGCACAGGGCGGACAGTGCCATGCGGAGATCCCCCGGGGGCAGCACCCCGAGTTCCCTCCGGAGCTTCCCGGACGACCCGCCGTCGTCGGCCACCGTCACCACGGCGGTCAGCTCCTGCGTCAGGAGCCGCAGGGCGGACAGCGACGCGGACAGTCCGTGTCCGCCGCCGAGGGCGACGACGGTCGGGCCTGCGCCGCCCTCACCCTTCCTGCGCGCCGCCGGCGGGACGAGGGGAAGGGGGCCCGAGAACAGCGCCACTACTCACGCCCGAGGTCGCGGTGGTGTGCGGTGACCTGCACGCCCGGCAGCTGGGCCAGTCGCTGGGCGATCTCCTCCGTCACGGCGACCGACCGGTGCTTCCCGCCGGTGCACCCGACGGCGATGGTCGCGTAGTGCTTGTTCTCCCGGCGGTAGCCGTCCAGCACGGGGACGAGTGCATGCACGTACCGGTCGATGAAGTCGCCCGCGCCCTGCGCGCCGAGGACGTAGTCGCGGACCGGCTCGTCCAGTCCGGTCTGGGGGCGCAGGACGGGCACCCAGTGGGGATTGGGGATGAAGCGGACATCCGCTACGTAGTTGGCATCCACCGGCAGGCCGTACTTGAAACCGAAGCTCATCACGTTCAGCCGCAGGACGATGGGGCCGGATTCCGAGAACAGCTCCGTGACGCTCGTGGCGAGGGCGTGCACGTTCAGCTCGCTCGTGTCGATCACGATGTCCGAGGAGTACCGGATGTCCTTCAGCACGTCGCGTTCCGCGGCGATGCCGTCCAGGATGCGGCCGTCGCCCTGCAACGGGTGCGGGCGGCGGCCCTGTTCGAAGCGCCGCACCAGCACGGCGTCGTCCGCGTCGAGGAAGAGCACCCGGTAGTTGACCCCTGCCGACCGCAGGCCGTCGAGGGCCGCCTTGATGTCGAGAAAGAGTTCCTTGCCGCGCACGTCGATGACGACGGCGAGCTTCGGGATGGACTGCGGCGTCCGCGCAACGAGTTCGGTCAGCGTCGTAAGCATCTGCGGCGGGAGGTTCTCCACCACGTACCAGCCGTGGTCCTCCAGCGCGTTCGCGGCCGTACTGCGCCCGGCGCCCGACATGCCGGTCACCACCAGCAGCTCGGACTCGGTGGGTTTGACCGGAGTCAGGCTCGTGGCCTCAGTCATATCGTGGTGCGTCCGTTCCGGCTCGACGGGGCACCCGGTTTCCCGGCCTGCCCTGGTGTGCGGTCTCAGCGGCGCTCCTGCGGCCGCGCCTTCAGCCTAGCTAATCTTCGATGATCTCGCCCGTGGTCATGTTCACGGCCGGGGCGGGGGCGTCGTCGGTGGCGAGGGCCGTGCGGATGGTCTCGGCGAGTGCGGGCCCCACACCCGGTACCTGCACGAGCTCCTCGAGCGTGGCCGCCCGAATCTTCTTGACCGAGCCGAAGTGCTTGAGCAGGGCCTTGCGTTTCGCCGGGCCGAGCCCGGCGACCTCGTCGAGGGCCGACGCCGTCATGGACTTGCCGCGCTTCTGACGGTGGAACGTGATGGCGAAGCGGTGGGCCTCGTCGCGAATCCGCTGCAGCAGGAACAGGCCCTCGGACGCCCGGGGAAGGATGACCGGGAACTCGCTGTCCTGGATCCACACCTCCTCGAGGCGCTTCGCGAGGCCGATCACGAAGACGTCGTCGATCCCGAGGTCCGCCAGCGCGCGCGAGGCAGCGGCGACCTGCGGCGGTCCGCCGTCGACGACGACGAGGCTGGGCGGATAGGCGAAACGGTTGCGGGAGATCGCCGTCGTGGTGTCCCGGACGGGTTCGCCCTGCGCATCGACGTCGGGGTGCTCCAGGACCGATGCCTCGTCGTCCACCGGGTCGACGTCGGGATCCGGACCGGCCGCGCGCTGCTCCCCCTTCCCGGCGAGGTAGTTGCGGAACCGCCGGTGGATCACGTCGTACATGGAGGCGGTGTCGTCCCGTGCGGCGTCGCCGGTGATGGAGAACTTCCGGTACTCGGACTTCCGGGGCAGGCCGTCCTCGACGACGACCATCGAGGCCACCACGTTGGTGCCCTGCACGTGCGAGATGTCGAAGCACTCGATGCGCATCAGCGGCTGCGGCAGGTCGAGGGCCTCCTGCAGCTCCTGCAGGGCGGCCGACCGCGTGGTGATGTCGCCGGCCCTGCGGCTCTTGTGCAGGCGCAGGGCGTCCGCGGCGTTCTGCTCCACGGTGCCCAGCAGCGTGGCCTTGTCACCGCGCTGGGGCACCCGCACGTCGACGCGAGCTCCCCGGAGGCCCCGGAGCCATTCGAGCATCTGGTCGGAGTTGCTGGGCAGCACCGGGACGAGGACCTCGCGCGGGATCTGCTCGTTGCTGCTGCTGCCCTCGCCGTAGACCTGCTGGAGCAGGTGCTCCACGAGGTCGGGCGTGTCCATGTCCTCGACCTTCTCCACCACCCAGCCGCGCTGTCCCCGGATCCTGCCGCCCCGGACGTGGAAGACCTGCGCCGCGGCCTCGAGCTCGTCCTCCTTGAGGGCGAAGATGTCCGCGTCGGTGTCCTCGCTGAGCACGACGGTATTGCGTTCGAACACGCGGCGGAGTGCTGCGATGTCGTCGCGCAGGCGGGCGGCCGACTCGTAGTCGAGCTCGGCGACGGCAGCCGCCATCTTCTTCTCGAGCCCGGAGATGAACTTCTTCGCCTCCCCGGACATGAAGTCGCAGAACTCCCCGGCGAGGGCCTTGTGGTCCTCGGGGCTGATGCGTCCGACGCAGGGCGCGGAGCACTTGTCGATGTAGCCCAGGAGGCAGGGCCGGCCGGTGCGTTCCGCGCGCTTGAACACCCCGCTGCTGCAGGTCCGGACCGGGAAGACGCGGAGCATGGTGTCGACGGTCTCGCGGATGGCCTTCGCGGGGTAGAACGGACCGAAGTAGCGCGTGTCCTTCTTCTTGTCGCCGCGCATCACCTGCACGCGCGGGTACTTCTCCCCCATGGTGACGGCGAGGTAAGGGTAGGACTTGTCGTCACGGAACATGACGTTGAACCGTGGATTGAATTCCTTGATCCACGTGTATTCGAGCTGGAGCGCCTCGAGTTCACTCCCGACGACGGTCCACTCGACGCTCGCGGCGGTGAACACCATGCTCCGCGTCTTGGCCAGCAGGCCCTGGGGGTTCGCGAAGTAGGAGTTCAGGCGTGAGCGCAGGTTCTTGGCCTTGCCGACATAGATCACCCTGCCGTGCTCGTCCCGGAAGCGGTAGACGCCCGGATCGAGCGGGATCTCGCCTGTCTTCGGCCGGTAGGTTACTGGGTTCGCCACGCCTTTCATCCTAGGACGGCGCGGCAACGGCCGCAGACCGCGGGCACCGCTTTCCGCTGACCGCTGACGCGGGTCCGGCCGCGCCGCCGCAGCGTTGAGCACTACTCGGTCGGAGGGCTCTGGTTGTAGTGCGGCACCCGTTCCTGGCCGGTCAGCGCGGCGATGCTGTCCATGATGGAGTCCGTCGCGCTGCGCCGGGCCGGCAGCGGGTGGCCGGGCCCGGTCTTCGCGAAGACGAGCGGCTCCCCGATGCGCATGGTGAAGTGCTGCGGACGGACTCCCTTCTTCCCCGCGGGCTGCAGGGCCTCGGTGCCGAGCAGGCCGACGGGCACCACGGGCGCCCCGGTGGTGAGCGCGAGCCAGCCGACGCCGGTCCTCCCCCGGTAGAGCCGGCCGTCGCGCGAGCGGGTCCCCTCGGGGTAGATCCCGACGCCGTCCCCCTGTTCCAGCAGGTCCAGGAGCGTCCTGAGCGCCTGGACGCTGGCGGCCTGCTGTCCGCGCTCCACCGGGATGGACCCGACGCCCTCGAAGAACGCCTTCATGAGCGCGCCTCTCACTCCCCTCCCCGTGAAGTACTCGGCCTTCGCGAAGAACGCGACCGGCCGCGGCATGAGCGCCTGCACCAGCACGCTGTCGAGGAAGGAGAGATGGTTCGCCGCGACGATGAAGGGGCCGTCCTTCGGTACGTTGCCCAGTCCTTCGACCGTGGGCCGGCAGAGACCGGCGATGAGTCCGCGCGTCGTGCTGCGCGTCAGGTCATAGACCCCCACGGAGCACCTCCAGCAGCTCGTCGGCGGATCGCACGACGGCGGCCGCCCCCGCGTCCTCCAGCTCGCCGGGAGCGGCGAACCCCCACGCGACGCCGACGCAGGCCAGACCGTTGGCGCGGGCGCCCTCGACGTCGTGCCGGCGGTCACCGACCATCACCGCCCGACCCGTCACCGACCGACCAGGGACCGATCGACCAGGAGCCGCCTGCTCCGCATACTGCCCGTGGTGTTCCAGCGCGGCCCGGATGATGGGTTCCTTGCCGCCGACCGTCGCGGCTTCGTCGCGCGGGGAGCCGTGGACCGAGGCGAAGAGGTGCCGCAGGCCCTGCGCCTCGAGGAGGTCCTCGGCGAGCCATTCCGGCTTCTGGGTGGCGACGGCGACCACCGCTCCCTCTGCGGCGAGTGCTGCCACGCACCGGGCGACGCCCGGATAGGGGCGGCTCTGCGCCATGCCGGTCGAGACGTACCCCGCCCGGTAGGTGGCCATCACCTCGTGCACGCGCGCTGCCGGCACGCCGCCCAGAGCGGTGAGGGAGTGCACCAGGGGAGGTCCGACCATGGCCTGCAGGGTGTCGTCGTCGGGCACGGGCAGGCCGTGGCTCCGCAGCGCCGAACTGATGCCTCCAGTGATGGCTCCCGCAGGGTCGACGAGCGTCCCGTCGAGGTCGAAGAGTATCAGTGCATGCATATTCACCACCGGGCAAGCTTGCCATAGCACCGGGGAGGGCACGCATTCCGCATGCCCTCCCCGGTATATCCACGACGCCTATTCACGCCGCGGGGAGCTACCCGACCTTGTCGAAGATCTCCTTGAGGAAGGTGCCGGTGTAGCTGCGCTCGTTCTGGGCGACCTGCTCCGGGGTTCCGGTCGCGATGATCTGGCCGCCGCCCGAGCCGCCGTCCGGACCGAGGTCGATGACCCAGTCGGCGCTCTTGATGACGTCGAGGTTGTGCTCGATCGTGATGACGGTGTTGCCCTTGTCCACGAGTCCCTGCAGGACCAGCAGGAGCTTCCGGATGTCCTCGAAGTGCAGGCCGGTGGTCGGCTCGTCGAGGACGTAGATGCTCCGCCCGTTCGAGCGCTTTTGCAGCTCGCTCGCGAGCTTGACGCGCTGCGCCTCGCCGCCCGAGAGCGTCGTGGCGGGCTGGCCGAGCCGTACGTAGCCGAGACCCACCTCCACGAGGGTGTTCAGGTGCCGGGCGATGGGGCTGAAGGCGGCGAAGAACTCGGCGCCCTCCTCGATCGGCATGTCGAGCACGTCGGCGATGGTCTTGCCCTTGTAGTGCACCTCCAGCGTCTCGCGGTTGTAGCGCGCCCCGTGGCAGACCTCGCACGGGACGTAGACGTCGGGCAGGAAGTTCATCTCGATCTTCAGGGTGCCGTCGCCGGAGCACGCCTCGCAGCGGCCGCCCTTCACGTTGAAGGAGAACCTGCCCGGGAGGTACCCGTGGACCTTGGCCTCGGTGGTCTCCGCGAAGAGCTTGCGGATGTTGTCGAAGACGCCGGTGTAGGTCGCGGGGTTGGACCGGGGGGTGCGGCCGATGGGGCTCTGGTCCACGTGGATGACCTTGTCGAGGTGCTCCAGGCCGTCGATCCGCTTGTGCCGCCCGGCGACCTGCTTGGCGCCGTTCAGCTTGTTCGCGAGCACCTTGTAGAGGATGTCGTTCACCAGGGTCGACTTGCCGGACCCGCTCACGCCGGTCACGGCGGTCAGCACGCCGAGCGGGATGGTCGCGTCGACGTTCGTGAGGTTGTGCTCGCGTGCGCCGACGACCTTCAGCTGGCGGGAACGGTCGATCTTGCGGCGCCTCGCGGGGATCTCGATCTTGCGGCGTCCCGAGAGGTAGTCGCCGGTGAGGGACCTCTCGTTGGTGAGGAGGTCCTCGAGCAGGCCCGAGTGGACCACCTCACCGCCGTGCTCCCCCGCTCCCGGTCCGATGTCGACGATCCAGTCGGCCTCGGCGATGGTGTCCTCGTCGTGTTCGACGACGATGAGGGTGTTGCCGAGGTTCCGCAGCCGTGTGAGGGTCTCGATCAGCCGGCGGTTGTCGCGCTGGTGCAGGCCGATCGACGGCTCGTCCAGGACGTACAGCACGCCCACGAGTCCCGATCCGATCTGCGTGGCGAGCCGGATGCGCTGGGCCTCGCCACCGGACAGCGTGCCCGACGCCCGTTCCAGGTTGAGGTACTCGAGCCCGACGTCGAGGAGGAAGGTCAGGCGTGCCTGGATCTCCTTGAGGACCTGGTTGGCGATCTGCGCCTCGCGACCCGTGAGCACGAGGTTGTCGAGGAACTCCGCGCAGTCGCGCATGGGCATGGCGGACACCTCGGCGATGGATCGGCCGTTGATGAGCACCGACAGCGACGCCGGGTTGAGCCGCGCGCCACCGCACGTGGGGCACGGGATCTCGCGCATGTACTCCTCGTACCGGTCGCGCGCGTTGTCGGACTCGGTCTCCGCGTGCTTGCGCTGGATGTACTGGATGGCACCCTCGAAGCCGGTGCTGTACTTCCGCTCGCGGCCGAACCGGTTCTTGTACTGCACCACGACCTTGTGGTCCTTGCCGTACAGGGCGGCCTCGCGGGCACGGTCGGGCAGCTTGCGCCAGGGCGTGGCGAGGTCGAAGTTGAGTTCGGAGGCGAGTCCCTCGAGCAGGCGGGTCCAGTATTCGAGGGTCGCCGTTCCGAGCGACCACGGCGCGATAGCGCCCTCGGCGAGGCTCAGGTCCGGGTTGGGGACCACCAGCTCCTCGTCCACCTCGAGCTTGCTGCCGATACCCGTGCAGGCGGGACACGCGCCGAAGGGATTGTTGAAGGAGAACGAGCGCGGCTCGATCTCGTCGATCGCGAGCGGGTGCTCGTTGGGGCACGCCAGGTGCTCGGAGAAGGCGTGGAGGCGCTTCTCGTCGTCCTCGGGCAGGTCCACGAACTCGGCCAGCACGCGGCCGTCGGCGAGCTTGAGCGCCGTCTCCACGGAGTCCGTGAGGCGCTGCTGGATGCCGCCCTTGACGACGAGGCGGTCGATGATGACCTCGATCGTGTGCTTGTACTGCTTGCCCAGCTTCGGCGGGTCGCTGAGCTGGATGAGCTTGCCGTCCACCCGCGCGCGGGAATAGCCCTTCGCGGTCAGCTCCTGGAAGAGGTCGACGAACTCGCCCTTGCGCGCCCGGACGACGGGGGCGAGGACCTGGAAGCGGGTGCCCTCGTCGAGCTCGAGCAGCTGGTCGACGATCTGCTGCGGCGTCTGCTTGGCCACGAGCTCGCCGCAGACGGGGCAGTGGGGGCGTCCGACACGGGCCCACAGGAGCCGCATGTAGTCGTAGATCTCGGTGATGGTCCCGACGGTGGAACGGGGGTTCTTGCTCGTGGACTTCTGGTCGATCGAGACCGCGGGCGAGAGGCCTTCGATGAAGTCGACGTCCGGCTTGTCCACCTGGCCGAGGAACTGGCGCGCGTAGGCGGAGAGCGACTCCACGTACCGCCGCTGCCCCTCGGCGAAGATGGTGTCGAAGGCGAGGGACGACTTGCCCGAGCCGGACAGGCCCGTGAAGACGATCATGGCGTCGCGCGGGAGGTCGAGGTCGACGTTCCGCAGGTTGTGTTCGCGGGCGCCCTTGACGATCAGCCGGGACAGGTCCTGGGGAGCGGGCTCCGGATTGCGGGCGTGCTGCTCAAGAGACTTTGCAATAGACACCAGATAACTGTAGGTGAAAAAGAGTTCGAAGACATGTTCGAACAACCTTCCTCCCGCGCCGTTCTGGCGCCTCCGGCGCGGCCGTTCACGCTCGGCGCAATGCCGCCCTCACAATGGCCACCGCGTCGCTCTCCGACAGCCCCGCGGAACGCACCACTCCGGCGAACACGTCCGCGGCGTCCGCCACCCGGCGTCGGGCGTCGTCGCCCCCTGCCGTGATCACGGTCCCTGCCCGCCCCCGGGTCTCCACGACGCCGGCCTGCTCCAGTTCCCGGTAGGCGCGCGCCACGGTGTTGGCGGCGATGCCGAGGTGTGCTGCGAGCGCGCGCACCGGCGGCAACCGTGTCCCGACGGATGCCCTGCCCGAGTTGGCGGCAGCCAGGATGGCCTGCTTGATCTGCTCGAAGGGCGGCACCGTATTCGTGGGGTCCACCTTCAGCCAGCGGGGGATGTCCTGCTCCACGCCCGTCCTTCCGTGCTCGGCGACGGGCCCGGCGGCCGTCTCTCCCTGCACCCTACCGCCGTCGGAGCCGCTGCCTGCCGCTTCCACTCGGGGGTGCCTGCCTACACTGGGCACATGCAGAACCTCGCCGATGTGACCATCCGCAGCATCTCGGTCTCCGAGATGGACAACAACGTGTACCTGCTGACCTCGAAGTCGAGCGGTGCCCAGGTGCTCATCGACGCCGCCGACGACGCCCACGCCATCCTCGAACTGCTCGCCGACGCGCAGGAGGACACGGACGCCGAGGCCCGGGTTGCCCTCATCGTCACGACGCACGCGCACTGGGACCACGTGAGGGCGCTGGCCGAGGTGAAGGAGGCGACGGGAGCCCGTACCGCGGCCGGTGCGGATGACGTCGCGGACATCGCCGTACCGACGGACGTCCCGCTGCGGCACGGCGACATCGGGTCCTTCGAGGGATTCGACCTCGAGGCGATCCACCTGCGGGGCCACACGCCGGGCTCCGTGGCACTCCTCTACCGCGATCCCTCCGGTCCGGCGCACTTGTTCACGGGGGACTCGCTGTTCCCCGGTGGCGTCGGCAACACGCAGGGCGACCCGGAGCGGTTCGCCTCGCTCTTCGAGGACGTCTCCACCCGCATCTTCGACTACCTCCCGGATGACACGGTCGTGCACCCGGGGCACGGGAAGGGAACGACGCTCGGCGCGGAGCGCGGCTCCCTCGCGGACTGGAAGCAGCGCGGCTGGTAGCGACGACGGCACCGGCGCCACGGGTAGGCTGAACGGACCATGAGGATCCAAGAGCACCTGCCCCGGCACGACGACGGCCACCTTCCAGCGGATGCTGTCTACGAGGCCTTCACCGGCTGGGCGACGGCGCGGGGACTTGCTCTCTATCCCGCGCAGGACGAGGCGGCGATGGAGCTCGTCTCGGGCAACAATGTCATCCTCGCGACGCCGACGGGGTCGGGCAAGTCGCTCGTGGCCATCGCGGCGCACCTGAAGTCGTTCGCCGAAGGCCGCACCAGCTACTACACCGCCCCCATCAAGGCGCTCGTGTCCGAGAAGTTCTTCGCGCTCTGCGACATCTTCGGTCCCGAGAACGTCGGCATGATCACGGGCGATTCCGGGGTCAACCAGGACGCACCGATCATCTGCTGCACAGCGGAGATCCTCGCGAACCTCGCCCTGCGGGAAGGAGCCGACGCCGATGTCGACACCGTGGTGATGGACGAGTTCCACTTCTACTCCGATCCGCAGCGCGGCTGGGCGTGGCAGGTACCGCTGCTCGAGCTGCCGCAGGCGCAGTTCCTGCTGATGTCCGCGACGCTGGGCGACGTCACGCGCTTCGAGAAGGACCTCACCGAACGCACCGGCCGTCCCACCGCGACCGTGACATCCGTCGAGCGCCCCATCCCGCTGCACTACTACTACGTCGAGACGCCCGTACAGGAATCCCTCGAGGAGCTGCTCTCCACGCGGCAGGCGCCGGTGTATGTGGTGCACTTCAGCCAGGCCGAGGCGATCGAGCGGGCGCAGAACCTGATGAGCGTCAATATCTGCACGCGCGAGGAGAAGGACCGCATCGCCGAACTCATCGCGGCGTTCCGGTTCTCCTCCGGCTTCGGGAAGACCCTCAACCGGCTGGTCCGCCACGGCATCGGTGTGCACCACGCCGGGATGCTGCCGAAGTACCGGCGCCTCGTCGAGCAGCTCGCGCAGGCCGGCCTCCTGAAGGTCATCTGCGGCACGGACACCCTGGGCGTCGGCATCAACGTGCCGATCCGGACGGTCCTGCTCACGGCGCTGAGCAAGTACGACGGCGTGCGGACGCGGCTGCTCAACGCGCGCGAGTTCCACCAGATCTCCGGCCGTGCCGGCCGGGCGGGCTACGACACCGCGGGCACCGTCGTGGTCCAGGCGCCCGAGCACGTCGTCGAGAACACCAAGGCCATGGCGAAGGCCGTGTCCAAATTCGGGGACGACCAGAAGAAGCTGCGGCAGGTGGTGCGGAAGAAACCCCCGCAGGGCTTCGTCTCATGGGGCAAGCCCACCTACGACCGGCTGGTGGAGAGCATCCCCGATCCCCTGACGTCCTCCTTCTCGGTCAGCCATTCGATGCTGCTGAACCTGCTCGAGCGCCCGGGCGATCCCTTCAAGGCCACCAAGCGGCTGCTGACCGAGAACCACGAGACGCGCGCCTCGCAGCTGCGCCTCATGCGCCGGGCGATCGGCATCTACCGCGAGCTCGTCACGGCCGGCATCGTGGAGAAGCTGCCGGAACCGGAGCCGGACGGCCGCCGGGTGCGGCTCAAGGTGCACCTGCAGGCGAACTTCGCCCTCAACCAGCCCCTGTCGCCCTTCGCCCTCGCGAGCCTGGAACTCCTCGATCCCGAGGCGCCGGGCTACGCGCTGGACGTGGTGTCCGTCATCGAGGCGACGCTCGAGAAGCCCCGCCAGGTCCTGAACGCCCAGGAGAAGAAGGCCCGCGGGGAAGCCGTCGCGGCCATGAAGGCCGAGGGGATCGACTACGACGCCCGCATGGCGCGCCTGGAGGAGGTCAGCTACCCGAAGCCGCTGGAGGACCTGCTGCAGCAGGCCTTCGACGTGTACCGCTCGTCGGCTCCGTGGCTCGGAGACTTCGAACTCGCGCCGAAATCCGTGGTCCGTGACATGTACGAGCGGGCGATGAGTTTCGGCGAGTACGTGGCCTTCTACGCCCTCACGCGGTCGGAGGGCATCCTCCTGCGCTACCTCGCCGACTGCTACAAGGCCCTGCGCCACACCGTGCCGGTCGAGGCCCTCCGCGAGGACCTCAGCGACATCCTGGAATGGCTCGGCGAACTCGTCCGCCAGGTCGACAGCAGCCTCCTCGACGAATGGACCCAGCTCGCCGCCGGGATCGCCCCCAGCGCCGCGGTCGGCGCCGTCGACCTGCCCGAGGAGCCGCCGTCGGTGACGTCCAACGAGCGGGCCTTCCGCGTCATGGTGCGCAATGAGATGTTCCAGCGGGTGAAGCTGTTCGCCGACGAGCAGGACGAGTCACTCGGTGCGCTCGACGCCGACTCGGGCTGGACCGCCGAGCGGTGGGCCGACGCGATGGACGGGTACTTCGGGGACTACGAGGACATCGACGACGGCCCCGACGCGCGCGGCCCCAACCTGCTCCTCATCACGAAGGTCCCCGGCGCGTGGAAGGTGCGGCAGATCCTCAAGGACCCGGAGGGCAACGGGGACTGGGGCATCAACGCGGAGATCGACCTCGCCGCGTCCGACGAGGCGGGGAGTCCGGTCGTCCGGATCCTCGGCGTCGGAGCACCGGTCGCTGCCTGAGAGCGGCGGTCGGCCCTCGTGTCAGCGGAGGGCGGGACAGGGCCAGGGCTGGCTAGGCTGGGGGGATGAATGCCATTCGCGAAGCCCTGCCGGCCGACGTCCCGGTTATCCTCCAGCTCATCCACGACCTCGCCATCTACGAGCGCGAGCCGGACGCGGTGAAGAACACCACCGAGTCCCTCCAGGAGGCCCTGTTCGGGGACCGGCCCACCATCTACGCCCATGTCGTCGAGGCGCGGGGTGAGATCCAGGGCTTCGCCCTGTGGTTCCTCAACTACTCGACCTGGGAGGGAGTCAACGGCATCTACCTCGAGGACCTGTACGTGCGTCCCGAGGCGCGGGGCGCCGGCTACGGCAAGGCCCTCCTCGCCCATCTGGCGAAGATCGCCGCCGACCGCGGCTATGCGCGCGTCGAATGGTCGGTGCTGAACTGGAACGAGCCGTCCATCCGCTTCTACGAGAGCCTCGGCGCCCGCCCCCAGTCGGAGTGGAGCACCTTCCGGCTGACGGGCGATGCCCTCGCGAAAGTCGCCGCCCTGTGAACCAGGGGGCGGGGCCCGCGGACCACACCGTCGGCCGGACGCTCGTCCTGCGCGGCCTGCGCGCCACCGGCCACGTCTTCCGCGTGCCGCTGGACCATGCGGATCCCACCTCGGCGGACATCGAGGTCTTCGCCCGCGAGTACTCCTCGCTGGAGCACACCGACGACGAGGCCGCCCGGCTTCCCTGGCTGCTGTTCCTGCAGGGCGGGCCCGGCGGACGGGGCGTGCGCACCACGCAGCTCTCCGGCTGGATGAAGGCCGCGGCCAAAAGCTTCCGGATCCTCATGCTGGACCAGCGGGGCACGGGACTGTCCACGCCGGCCGACGCCGCCACGCTCGCCTCGCTGCCCACGCCGCAGGCCCAGGCGGACTACCTGGCGCATTTCCGGGCCGACTCGATCGTGGCGGACGCCGAGCTGATCCGCCGCCGTCTCGGGAGCCCTCCGTGGACCGTGTTCGGGCAGAGCTATGGGGGCTTCTGCACCCTCACCTACCTGTCGGCGGCCCCCGCCGGGATCGAGCGCGCCCTCATCACCGGAGGACTGGCTCCCCTGTCGGGCAGGCCGGACGAGGTGTACCGGGCGACGTTCGCCCGGGTCGAGGAGCGCAACCGCGAGTACTTCGCCTGGTACCCGGAGGACCGGGACCTCGTCACCCGGATCGCCCGTCACGTCGAGGACGTGGAGGAGTACCTGCCCAGCGGCGAACGTCTCACGGCACGCCGCTTCCAGATGGTCGGCTCGTTCCTCGGCGGGAACACAAGGGTCCACGGCCTCCACTACCTGCTCGAGGACGCCTTCACGCGGACCCCGGGCGGACCCCGCCTGTCCGCGGCGTTCCTCGAACAGGTCCACGGCATCGTCAGCCGGGCATCGCAGCCGCTCTACGCCCTCCTGCACGAGTCGATCTACTGCCAGGGCTCCGCCTCGGCATGGGCCGCGCAGCGGGTGCTCGAGGAGTACCCCCAGTTCCGCGATGATGCCGCGGAGCCCCTGCTGACCGGGGAGATGATCTACCCCTGGTACTTCGAGGAGGACCCGGCGCTCCGTCCGTTGTGGGCGGTCGCCGACCTCCTCGCCGAGAAGGACGACTGGGGCGCGCTGTACGACGCGGACGTCCTGGCGACCAATACCATTCCCGCCGCGGCCGCCGTCTACCGCCACGACATCTATGTCGACCGGAACCTCTCCCTGGCGACCGCAGCGGCCGTGAGGAACCTCCAGGTGTGGGAGACGGACGAGTTCCACCACGACGGGATCGCGGACGACGGCGAGGCGATCTTCGAGCGGCTCCTGTCGATGACACGCCGGTAGCGGCACCGCCGGTCCTTCCGGAGCCGGCCCCGTCGGGCTGCTCGGACGGACGAAGGACCCCGCACCGACAGAGGACCCCGCACAATGCGCGGGGTCCTCTGTCGGTGCTGGCCTGTCGGTGCTGGCCTGTCGATCCGGAACGCGGGGACGCGGCGTCCCCGGGGCGTTGCTAGCGGCGGTTGTCCTTGTTGCCGGCCTGGTCCGTCGCGCGGTCGTCGAGGCGGTCGTCGAGGCGGCCGGCGAACCGGTCGTCGACTGCCGGGGTGGAGCTGGCGTCGACATTACCCGAGCGTGCCGCGGCCCTGTCCTCGGCCCGTGAGCGGAGAAGGCTGGCGATCACGGCGATGACGATGGTCGCGACGATCACGGCCAGGGACACGAAGGTCGGGATCTCGGGAGCCCACTCGATGTGCTCGCCGCCGTTGATGAACGGCAGCTCGTTGACGTGCATGGCGTGGAGGACCAGCTTCACGCCGATGAAGGCGAGGATCACGGAGAGCGCGTGCTTCAGGTAGATGAGGCGTGTCATCAGCCCACCGAGCAGGAAGTACAGCTGTCGGAGGCCCATGAGCGCGAAGATGTTCGCCGTGAAGACGATGAACGCACTCTGGGTGAGGCCGAAGATGGCGGGGATGGAGTCCACGGCGAACAGCAGGTCGGTCAGGCCGATCGTCACGAAGACGATGAGCATGGGGGTGAAGAGCTTCTTGCCGTCGACGACGGTGCGGATCTTGTTGCCGTCGTAGGACTCGGACATCGGGAGCACCGACTTGAGCTTCGCGATGAGCTTGTTGTCCCCGGCGTGTTCCTCGTCCTCGCCGGAGTCGGTGGCCTGCTTGTAGGCGGTGTACAGGAGGAATGCGCCGAAGATGTAGAAGATCCAGCTGAAGTTCTCGATCACGGCGGCGCCCAGGGCGATGAAGATGCCTCGCAGGACCAGGGCGATGATGATGCCCACCATGAGCACTTCCTGCTGGTACTTCCTGGGGACCGAGAAGCGCGCCATGATGATGATGAAGACGAACAGGTTGTCGATGCTCAGGCTGTACTCGGTGATCCAGCCGGCCACGAACTGGCCTCCGTACTCGGGCCCCGTGAAGACGAACATGAGTGCGGCGAACACGAGGGCGAGGCCCACGTAGAAGGCGACCCACAGGCCGGCTTCCTTCATGGAGGGCTCGTGCGGACGCTTGACCACGAGCAGTAGATCGAACAGCAGGATGATCCCGAGCACGACGAACGTGCCGATCTCGAACGCCAGGGGCAATGCGGGCATGGAGTACCTTCCGGAGGGTGCGGTCGATTGCCGTAAGTCTCTCCGCCGCGGCGTGATGCCGACCGACCGCTACGTCCGGCAGGGCAACGATGCCTTACGTGTTGACGTCCATAGCGCTTGGGATACTCCCCTACGTACCGCCAATGGTACCCGGGCAGGTGGGAGCGCGGCGAATACGCATGCCACGGTGCGCCTTCGCCGCCTTCCTTGACGGAACTCCCGCGGCGTCTCCCGCGGCTCACCGTCCTCCGCTCAGGCGTGCCCGGCCGACTGCATCTGCCGCAGTTCCTTCTTCAGATCGCCGACCTCGTCGCGCAGGCGCCCGGCGAGTTCGAACTGCAGTTCGGCCGCAGCAGCATGCATCTGGTCGGTGAGCTGCTGGATCAGGTCCGCGAGGTCCTCCGCGGGAACGGAGGCCAGCCCCTCGTGGCGGCCCGCACCCTTCTTCGGCTTCCGGTTCTTGCCCGCCTCCTCGAGGAGGGCGCGCGTGTCGGCGTCCTCGCGGTTGATCGTGTCGGTGATGTCCGCGATCCGCTTCCGCAGCGGCGTGGGATCGATCCCGTGCTCGAGGTTGTGCGCGACCTGGATGGCCCTGCGCCGGTTCGTCTCGTCGATGGCGCGTTCCATGGAGTCCGTGATGCGGTCCGCGTACATGTGCACCTCCCCCGACACGTTACGGGCGGCTCGCCCGATGGTCTGGATCAGGGAGGTGGTGCTCCTCAGGAAGCCCTCCTTGTCGGCGTCGAGGATGCTCACGAGCGACACCTCCGGAAGGTCCAGGCCCTCACGGAGGAGGTTGATGCCGACCAGGACATCGAACGTGCCCATGCGCAGTTCCCGCAGGAGCTCCACACGCCGCAGGGTATCGACGTCGGAATGGAGGTACTCGACCTTGACGCCGTGTTCGAGGAGGTACCCGGTGAGGTCCTCGGCCATGCGCTTCGTGAGGGTGGTGACGAGCACGCGCTCGTTGACCTCCACGCGCTTGCGGATCTCGCCGAGCAGGTCGTCGATCTGGCCCTTGGTCGGCTTGACGACCACTTCGGGATCGACGAGCCCGGTGGGACGGATGATCTGCTGGACGTAGCCGTCGGCCTTGCCGAGCTCGTACTTGCCCGGGGTGGCGGACAGGTAGACCGTCTGGCCGATGCGCTCCAGGAACTCGTCCCACTTCAGCGGGCGGTTGTCCATGGCCGAGGGCAGCCGGAACCCGTGATCGACGAGGGTCCGCTTACGGGAGGAGTCGCCCTCGTACATGGCGCCGATCTGCGGGATGGTCACGTGCGACTCGTCGACGACCAGGAGGAAGTCGTCCGGGAAGTAGTCGAGCAGGCAGTGGGGTGCGGACGCGGGGTCCCGGCCGTCGATGTGGCGCGAATAGTTCTCGATGCCGTTGCAGAAACCCATCTGCTCCATCATCTCGAGGTCGTACGTGACCCGCATGCGGAGCCGCTGCGCCTCGACGAGCTTGTTCTGGGACTCGAGTTCCGCGAGCCGCTGCTGCAGCTCGTCCTCGATGTCCTTGATGGCCCTCGTCATGCGGTCGGGCCCGGCGACGTAGTGCGAGGCGGGGAAGACGTACATCTCCTCCTCCTCGCGGATCACGTTGCCCGTCAGGGGATCGAGCGTGTAAATGTTCTCGACCTCGTCGCCGAAGAACTCGATCCGCAACGCGTGCTCCTCGTACATCGGGATGATCTCGACCGTGTCGCCGCGCACGCGGAAGGTGCCCCGGTGGAAGTCCATGTCGTTGCGGGTGTACTGCATGCCGACGAACTGCCGCAGCAACTCGTCCCTGTTCATCTGGTCGCCCCGGCGCAGCGTGACCATCTTGTTGATGTATTCCTCGGGCGTCCCGAGGCCGTAGATGCAGGAGACGGTCGCGACCACGATGACATCCCGGCGGGTCAGCAACGCGTTCGTGGCCGAGTGCCGGAGTCGCTCGACCTCCTCGTTGATCGACGAGTCCTTCTCGATGAAGGTGTCCGTCTGCGGGACGTAGGCCTCGGGCTGGTAGTAGTCGTAGTAGGAGACGAAGTACTCGACCGCGTTGTTGGGCAGGAGCTCGCGGAACTCGTTCGCGAGCTGCGCCGCGAGGGTCTTGTTCTGCACCATGACCAGGGTGGGGCGCTGCACCTGCTCGATGAGCCAAGCTGTCGTCGCGCTCTTGCCGGTACCGGTGGCCCCGAGGAGGACGACGTCCTTCTCCCCCGCGTTGATGCGCCCGGCCAGCTCCTTGATCGCCGTGGGCTGGTCACCTGCCGGCTGGTACTCGCTGATGACTTCGAAAGGTGCCACGACACGCTTGATATCCTGCGCAAGACTCATGGGTTAACGGTAGTCCCTGCCTCTGACACTTCTCCCCGGATTTGCTGGCGGCTGAACGGCGCCGTCGGCCCGGTCGCGCGGTTCAGGCCGCCGGGCCGGAGGCGCTCAGGGTCACCGTGACGTCGGTCGCCGGGCCGGAGGCGCTCACGATCACCGTGGCGTCGGTCGCCGGGTCGGCTCCGCGATGCACTGCCGGATCCCGTCCGACAGCCGCTGCGGCGCGCGGGAATCCCGCTGCTGCCACAGCGTCGGATGCGGCGACCAGCTGCTCCGCCCGTTGGACCGTCACGCGCACCGAGGCGGAGGCGACGTCGTCGTGTTCGGCAGGACCGGGAGGACCGGGAGAACCTGCGGGTGCGGCAGAACGGGCGGGTGCGGTGCCGGCCTCGACGGAGGCCCCGGAATCCGGAGGAAGCGCCGCAGCGATCTTCGCCCGGAGGCGGCGCGCCAGCCCACTCGTCCCTGCGAGCCCCGCCACCGTCGATGGGCTCCCTGCCGCGGCCCTGCCCGCCGCGAGGTTGTCGCGGAACGGCAGGATGCGTTCGTGCCACAGCGCTTCCGTCGCCGCCAGGAGATCCTTCAGCGCGCTCTCGTTCACGAGGACTGCATCCGCTTCGCGCAGCCGCTCGCTCCGGGATGCCTGGGCGGCGATGCGCTGCTCGGCGTCCCTGCGCTCCATGCCGCGCTCCCCGACCATCCGCTGGACCCGGAGGTCGTCCCGCGCGTCCACGACGACGACGAGATGGAAGCGCGCGGCCTGGCCGGTCTCGACCAGGAGCGGGATGTCCTCCAGAACGACGGCGCCGGCGGGCGCCGCGCCGATCAGTTCCGCCGCCCGTGCGCGTACCCGCGGATGGATGATGGCATTGAGCCGCGCGCGGGCCGTGTCGTCGCCGAAGACCAGACGGCCCAGGGCGGGCCGGTCCAGCCCGCCCCCCGGCGCCAGGACCTGCGGCCCGAACGCGGCCACGACATCGTCGAGGCCCATCGACCCCGGCTCCACCGCCTCGCGTGCCAGGAGGTCGGCGTCCACGACGACGGCGCCGAGGCCGGCGAAGGAACGGGCCACCACGGACTTGCCCGCGGCAATGCCCCCTGTCAGTCCTATGCGCAGCATGAGGCCAGACTAGCCGGATCTCCCCCGCCCGCTGTCAAGCGCCGCCCCCTGCGCGGAGGGCGAACGGGTATGTCGGAGCCCTTCAATACGCTAAGGGGACTTATCTTTCGAGGAGTACCGTGACCATCACCCTTCAGGACCTTCAGGACACCGCCGCGTCCACCTTCGGCTGGGACGACCTGCGACCCGGCCAGGAGCGGGCCATGGAGGCCGTGCTCGAAGGGCACAGCGTCCTCTGCGTCATGCCGACCGGATCCGGCAAGTCGGCCATCTATCAGGTGCCGGCGATGGCGCTTCCCGGCGTCGCCGTCGTGATCTCCCCCCTGATCGCACTGCAGCACGACCAGGCGGACGCGATCAACGAGCGTGCCGGTCATGTCCGGGCGCACGTCATCAATTCGGGCATCAGGAAGAGCGAGCTCGACGCCGCCTGGAAGGCCGCGGCGGACGGCGACGAATCGACGCGGGCGAAGTTCCTCTTCCTCGCCCCGGAGCAGATCGCCCGGGACGACGTCACCGCACGCCTGCGCTCACTCGATGTCTCATTGGTCGTCGTCGACGAGGCGCACTGTGTGTCCTCGTGGGGACACGACTTCCGGCCGGACTACCTGCAGCTCGGCCACCTCGTGCGCGAGCTCCGCGTGCCCGTGATCGCCCTCACGGCGACAGCCTCCCGCCCCGTGCAGAAGGAGATCGTCGAGAGGCTCCACCTGAAGGACCCGCTGGTCATGGCCGAGGGCTTCGACCGCCCGAACATCTCCCTCGACGTCGTGCAGCATGTCGAGGAGGACGAGAAGCAGCGAGCGGTCCGCGACCAGGTCCTGGCGCTCGCCGGGCCCGGGCTCGTGTACGTCGCGACGAAGAAGGCGGCCAACACGCTGGCATCGGAACTGCAGGAGCACGGAAGGAGCGCCGACGCCTATCACGCCGGCCGCCGGAAGAAGGAGCGCGAGGCGGTCCACGAGGGCTTCCTCGACGGCACGATCGACGTCGTCGTCGCGACGACGGCCTTCGGCATGGGCATCGACAAGCCCGACGTGCGTTTCGTCATCCATGCCGACATCTCGGATTCCCTGGACAGCTACTACCAGGAGATCGGGCGCGGCGGTCGTGACGGGCTCGACGCACAGGCCGTCCTGCACTACCGCCCGGAGGACCTGTCCCTACGACGGTTCTTCGCTGCGAAGTCCGTCAACCGGACGCAGGTCCGGAACCTGTTCATGCTCATCGCCGCTCAGGACAAGCCGGTGAAGATGAAGAAACTGAAGGAGCTGTCGGGCCTGTCCCCGCGGACACTGACCGGGCTCCTCAACCTGCTCGCGGCCTCCGAGAGCATCGGTGACGGGGTGAAGGGCTACCGGGCCCGGAAGCTGCCCGCGGACGAGGCGGCGGCCAGGGCGGTGGAGCAGGCGGAGAACCGGGAGCGGATCGACCAGTCACGCGTCGAGATGGCCCGCCGCTACGCCGAGACGAGAGGGTGCCGCCGGCAGTTCCTGCTGTCCTACTTCGGGGAGGAACTGCCCGAGCCCTGCGGGAACTGCGACAACTGCACGCGGGAGAGAGCAGCTGCGGGTCCGGAGCCGGCAGAGGCGACCCCCGCCGGGGAGCACGTTGTGCCGTTCGAGGTCGGCGCGACGGTCGAGCACCCCGAGTGGGGTCGCGGGACCGTCATGGGCTATGAGGAGGGAATCATCACCGTCCTGTTCGACTCGGCCGGGTACAAGACCCTGTCGGTCGAGCTCGTGCTGGAGAAGGACCTGCTGGCCGCCGTGTCGCCCGGACGGTGAGGCGGCACGGCAACGGGGGACTATCGGGGCTGGGCGGGGTTAGTGGGGTCGCCCTGCGACGGCGGGTTGATCGGCGGTCCGGAGGTCGCCGGGCTGACCGGGGAACCACCCGCGCTACTGGTCACCTCGGGCGTGGACGAGCTTGATGGGGAGTCGATTCCCGTGCGCCTCCTCGTAGTCGATCAGGGCCCGCAGACCGCGCTCGTCGAGTCCCGTGATGCGGGTCGGCAGGGTTCCGAGCGGGATGTGGTCGTAGTCTGGCAGGGGCAGCGCGTTCTGGCCTGATGATCCGGTCGCGTCAACTCCTGGGCTCATGGGAAGCGTGCTTAGTAATTCCAGCCTAGGCACGGGAGATGCCGGCGGGCAAGGAACTCCTGGGTGGTTCGGACAGTGGCGGAAGCGACCGGATCGCTGTTCCTACATCTTCCGGAGGCATGGTGGAACAGCTTTGGCCCGGGAATCCGTCGGTATCCTGATACTTTGTACTCAAACCGAACCTGTTGCCGAGGCTGGGACCGTGACTTCTCAGAAGGAAGAACTGACTTTCGTCTTCGCCAGACTCAAGGGCCTCCTGCTCACGGAGGGGAAGGCCGGGCGGGCGGTCGAAGACCTCGCCGAAGCCGTCAAGAAGTCGATCCCCGGGTCCCTCGGAGCCGGGGTCACCGCGATGCGGCGGATGGTGTCGGAGGCTGCGAGCAGCGGGGCGGACCTACGGACGGTGGCCCTGTCCGTGGTCGGCGGCACCGCCGGTAGCTCGCACTGAGGCGTGGCCCGTGGAGAACCAGCCGGATCACGAGTATCAGCGAATACGCCTCCTTCGGGCGTTGCGCCATGCCCAGATCGAAGCCAGTGAGCTGTGGCTGCACTACTTCGGCCTGGGCGGTGATGCCGGCGAGTACGAGGTGGAAGCGTACCTCCACGGCTCGTTCACCCTTCCTCCGCTGCAGCGGGACCTCCTCGCCCATACTGCAAATGAACTGATCGACAGGCTGCCGCCGCCACCCCGCGCTCCGTACAGCACGGATCCCGCGAGCGAGGCCGGACAGCGCGGCAGCGTGGTCCCCCACGCGGCGGGAGGGAGCGGTTCGGACGGTCGGGCCCTCGACTGGCTCTTCGACAACCCGCCGGGCGGACTGGAGCCGGACACCAACGGCGGCGGTCCATCCGCCCCCTGACCGGAGCGGGTGACCCGTGCATCTAGGATGGTGGAAGTGAGCCCGTTCAACCTCGACCACCTGCGCCGTCGGCCCGACGTGGAGGCGCCCGAACTGGTCGCCGTGGATGCGGCCGACCGTCTGCTCCTCGACATGGCAGCAGACCGTCGCGATCCCGCCGGTGGCATCGCCACCATCAACGACTCCTACGGGGCCCTGACGCTGGGGGCCGCAGACCTGACCCGCGGAACCGGGATCCGGGCGTTCCAGGACGGCATCGTCAATGAGCGGGCCCTCGCCCTGAATGCCGCCGACCAGGGCATGGGCGGCTCCTACCGATCCTGTCCCCTGAATGCGACCCTGCTGGACGGCGTCTCCACCGTACTGCTGCGGCTGCCCCGGTCGCTGGACGAGCTCGACGAGATAGCGTGGACCATCGCGGCCTACGGGCAGCCCGACGTGCAGGTCCTCGCAGGGGGCAGGCTCAAGCACATGTCGCTCTCCATGAACGCCGTGCTCGGTCGGTACTTCGACGATGTGACTGCCGGCCTGGCGCGCCAGAAGTCACGCGTGCTCGTCGCGGCGGGCGTGCGCCCCGCCGTCGCGTCCGCGTTCCCGCGGAGCGCACGGTACGACGTCGGCCTCGGCCGGCCGCTCGAACTCCGGGCCTACGGCGCGACGTTCGGCGGTGCCGCGCTCGACCCCGGCACCCAGCTGCTGCTCCCCCACCTCCGCGGACTGGTGTCCCCGGGGAGCGGTGAGGTGATCGATCTCGGATGCGGGAACGGCGCCATCTCCGCCTACCTCGCGCTGGCCCATCCGCACCTCCGGGTCCACGCGACCGACCAGTCGGCGTCCGCGACCGCTTCCACCGCGGCGACGGCGGCAGCCAACGGGGTGGCAGATCGGATCAGGGTGAGCCGGGACGACGCGCTGTCCGCGCTCCCCGACGCATCGGCGGGCGCGATCGTCCTCAACCCGCCGTTCCACATCGGCAGCACCGTGCATGCCGGCATCGCCCATCGGCTCTTCGACGCCTGCGCGCGGGTCCTCGCGCCGGGCGGTGAGCTGTGGACGGTCTGGAACAGCCACCTGCGCTACCGGCCCGTCCTCGAGCGGACGATCGGGCCCACGGTCCAGCTCGCCCGTTCGCCCCGGTTCACGGTCACCCGTTCGACCCGCCGGTAGGCGGCCCGCCCGGAGTCCCCCGCGACTCGGACCAGTCGATATCGGTTCGGCAAGGGCGGTTAACGGCAGAAGGCCCCCGTCCTGGTGGACGGGGGCCTTCTGTGGCGTCAGTCAGCCGGACGGGAAGCTTACGCTCCGGTCAGCTTCTCGCGCAGTGCTGCGAGTGCCTCGTCCGACGCAAGCGTGCCGGATCCGGTGTCAGCGGCGACGGGCTCCGAGGAGTAGCTCGTCGCGTTCGACTCGACAGGCTCGTTCGCTGCAGCGGCGTCGTCGGACGCGTGCTGAACGACCTGCTTCTTGTGGGACTCCCAGCGCGACTGGGCCTCAGCGTACTGAGCCTCCCAGGCGGCGCGCTGCGTCTCGTAGCCCTCGAGCCATTCGTTCGACTCGGGGTCGAAGCCCTCGGGGTACTTGTAGTTGCCCTCTTCGTCGTACTCGGCGGCCATGCCGTAGAGCGCGGGATCGAATTCGGTGCTGTCGGCGTCGACGCCCTCGTTGGCCTGCTTGAGGCTGAGGGAGATGCGGCGGCGCTCGAGATCGATGTCGATGACCTTGACGAAGAGCTCGTCACCCACGGAGACAACCTGCTCGGCCAGTTCGACGTGGCGGACAGCGAGCTCCGAGATGTGCACGAGGCCTTCGATGCCGTCCTCGACGCGGACGAACGCGCCGAAGGGAACGAGCTTCGTGACCTTGCCGGGAACAACCTGGCCGAGGGCGTGCGTACGGGCGAAGGTCTGCCAGGGATCTTCCTGCGTGGCCTTCAGCGACAGGGAGACACGCTCGCGGTCCAGATCGACCTCGAGGACCTCGACGGTGACTTCCTGACCGACCTCGACGACCTCGGAGGGGTGGTCGATGTGCTTCCAGGACAGCTCGGAGACGTGGACGAGGCCGTCGACGCCGCCGAGGTCCACGAACGCACCGAAGTTGACGATCGAGGAGACGACGCCCGGACGGACCTGGCCCTTCTCGAGCTTGTTGAGGAACGTGGAACGGACCTCGGACTGGGTCTGCTCGAGCCATGCACGACGCGACAGGACGACGTTGTTGCGGTTCTTGTCGAGCTCGATGATCTTCGCTTCGATCTGCTGGCCGATGTACGGAGCCAGGTCGCGGACGCGACGCATCTCGACGAGGGACGCGGGCAGGAAGCCGCGCAGACCGATGTCCAGGATGAGGCCACCCTTGACGACCTCGATGACGGTACCGGTGACGACGCCGTCTTCTTCCTTGACCTTCTCGATGTCGCCCCAGGCACGCTCGTACTGAGCACGCTTCTTGGAGAGGATCAGACGGCCTTCTTTGTCTTCCTTGGTGAGAACCAGAGCCTCGACCTGATCGCCCACGGAGACGACGTCTCCGGGATCGACGTCGTGCTTGATGGAAAGCTCGCGGGAAGGAATGACACCCTCGGTCTTGTAACCGATGTCGAGCAGGACCTCGTCGCGGTCGACCTTGACGACCGTACCCTCGACGAGATCTCCGTCGTTGAAGTACTTGATGGTGGCGTCGATCGCTGCGAGGAAGTCCTCAGCGGTGCCGATGTCGTTGATCGCGACTACGGGGGCACCTTGCTTCTCGGTGGTGGTGATGGTCATGTAGTTGGGGCTCCGTTGTGGAAGATTACTTGCTCCGGTCATGACGGACACCGCGATTCCAGCTGGGCCGGGAGCGGGTTCCTATGTCCGGATGTGGACGAAATGGAAAGAACCTCGGAAGATTCAGGAGTGGTACCGCGCTCTGGGGCCGCCGGCTTGCACCGGAATCTACCAGAACGCACTACGCGCCTTTCTAGTCTAGCCTCGGGGTCCAACACCGTCAAAGCCGCGCAGCGAGCACCCGCGGCGCGGCTTCGGTGAACGGACAACCCCTACGTGCCGCCGTCGAGCGTCCTAGAAATGCGTGATGCAGTAGGGCTCCTCGGACCGGCCGAACAGCGTGTCGAGGAGCTCGACGGCGTCGTCGGCGGAGGCGTCGAGGGCGCCGGCCGCTGCGACGGCGGAGGCTGACACTCCCCCGAGGTACAGCGAACCGAGCGCGTTGATGGTGAGGGTGGCGTCGGGTGCCGCCGCAGCCTCGACGTGCTCCACCTGCGCCACGCCGTCGACGACGGTCAGGACGTAGGAGCCGCCTGCGAGCCCGAGCGTGTCCACGACCTCCAGGACGATCGTGCCGCTGCCACGGTAGGACCGGCGCCCGAGCGCGGCCGGCACGTCGAGCAGGCGGACCCAGAGGACGTCCTCGGTTCCCTTCAAGTCATAGCAGCGCCGGTCCCGCAGCGCCCAGGGCAGCGGGTCGTCCCGCCGCGCTCCGTCCCAGGTGATGAGCTGCACGAGGTCGAGCGATCCCAGGTACCGCCACAGCTCGAGGTACGCGGAGGGAGTGGCCGCGACGAGGTCCACGATCTTCATCGTGTAGGGCGTCGTCTCCCAGCCGGCGAAGCGGTAGGACACGTACCCCGTGGGCGTTCCCGCAGCGTCGTAGTGCACCGCCATCCGGACGGCCCGGTCCTCGACCGGCCGCTCCCTGCCCCACTCGCCGGACGCGCGGCGCGGGTAGGCGTACTGGCGCGCGACGGATCCGAAGGTCGCATCGTGGAAACGCGCGAAGATCTGTTCGGCGAGGCGCACCGAGTGCTCCCGCGCGACGAGCGTCGTCGTGCCCGTCCTCGGCGCCACCACCTCGAAGCGTTCCCGGACGTCGACCTCGACGCTCTGGGTGAAGGTGGCACAGCCGAAGCCGAACCGGCCGTAGATGGTGGCCTCCGATGCGGTCAGGATGGCGAGTGCAAGGCCCTGCTCCTTCGCCTCACGCAGGTCCCTCGTCATCATGGTGCGCAGGATGCCGTTGCGCCGGTGGCTGGACCGCACCGTGACGGCCGTGATCTGGTGGGCATCGATCTGGCCGGCACCGACGTTCAGCGGGTGCACCATGGTGCCGTAGGTGGCTACCGGATGGTCGGCACCGAGCGCTTCGGCGGGCTGGGCCGGGTCATGGACGCCCCACAGCACCCGCTGGTCCTCCCGGTATGCAGTCAGGAACCGCGGGATGTCCTCGGGGTCGAAGGTCCCGTCATGGAACCCGATCCCCTCGGCGTTGAGCCACTTGGCAAAGCGGCCGTCCGCCGTGTCAGCCTCGTCGGCGCCGGGGGTGAAGATCTCGGTGTGCAGGTCAGGTTTCGTGTCGTCGCTCACACCTCACCACCCTAGCCGGGAGCCTTCCCCGCGGACCAGAGCCATGTCCGCGGGGCAGTCGGGCCCTGCTTCCTAGTGAGCGGCGTCGTGCCAGCTGGCTCCTGTACCCACCGAGACATCGAGCGGCACCGAGAGCTCGGCTGCGGCACCCATCTGCTCGCGGACCAGTGCCTCGACCTCCTCGGACTCGCCCTCCGCGATTTCGAGGACGAGTTCGTCGTGCACCTGAAGGAGCATCCGCGAGGCAAGTCCGCGCCGCGTCAGGGCGTCGTCGACGCCGAGCATCGCCTTCTTGATGATGTCCGCCGCCGACCCCTGGATGGGAGCGTTGAGGGCTGCACGTTCGGCCATCTCGCGGAGCTGCCGGTTGTCGCTGGACAGGTCCGGCAGGTAACGGCGTCTCCCCTCGATGGTGGAGGTGAAGCCGTCCTTGCGGGCCTGCTCCACGATGCCGCGGAGGTAGTCGCGTACGGCGCCGAAGCGCTCGAAGTAGTCACGCATCAGCGTCCGCGCCTCGTCCACCGAGATGTTGAGCTGCTTCGAGAGTCCGAACGAGCTCAGCCCGTAGACCAGGCCGTAGGACATCGCCTTGACCTTGGAGCGCATGGCACTGGTGACTTCTTCGGGTGCGACGCCGAAGATGTGGGAGCCGACGAAACGGTGGAGGTCCTCGCCCTCCTGGAACGCCGAGATGAGTCCCTCGTCGCCGGACAGGTGCGCCATGATGCGCATCTCGATCTGCGAGTAGTCGGCCGTCATCAGGCTCTCGAACTTCTCGCCGTTCCTACCCTGCCCGACGACGAACACCTCGCGGATCCGGCGGCCCTCGTCGGACCGGACGGGGATGTTCTGCAGGTTCGGATTCGTCGAGGAGAGCCGACCGGTCGCCGCGATGGTTTGCAGGTACGTGGTGTGGATGCGGCCGTCGTCGTCCACTGCCTTGCGGAGTCCCTCGACCGTCTGGCGAAGCTTCAGGGCATCCCGGTAGGCGAGAAGCTGCTCGAGGAAAGGGTGGCCCGTCTTGGCGATCAGGTCGGTCAGGGCATCGGCGTCGGTGGAATAGCCGGTCTTGATCTTCTTGGTCTTGGGGAGCTCGAGCTCGTCGAAGAGGACGGTCTGCAGCTGCTTGGGCGAGCCGAGATTGATCTCCTTCCCGATGATCCGGTACGCCTCGGCGCCGGCAGCGCTGATGGTCTTGGAGAAGTCGTCGAAGAGCCGGTCGAGGCCGTCGACGTCGACGGCCACGCCGGTGAGTTCCATGCGGGCGAGCACTTCGGCGAGCGGGAGCTCCAGCCCACCGAGCAGCTGGTTGGCTCCGCGCTCGACGAGCTGGCCGGCGAAGTGCTCACTGAGGCGCAGCGCGGCGTAGGCGGTGACCACGGCCGGCGATGCGACATCGTTGCCGCCGAGGTCGAGAGCCTGCTGGCCCGACGAGTCGTTGGCCGACGCCGTGATGGACAGGCGCAGGTGGTACTGGGCGAGGTCGGCGAGATCGTAGCTGCGCCGGTCGGGCTGGATGAGGTAGCCGGAGAGGGCGGTATCGTCGACCTCCCCCGCCAGCATCAGGCCCCGGGCGGACAGCAGCTTGAAGACGGCCTTGAAGTCGTGGACGATCTTCGGCGCGTCCGTGTCGGACAGCCACTCCCCCAGCACCTTCTCGGCCTCGGCGTCGAGCTGCTCGAGCGGTATGAAGGCCGCGTGCAGGCTGGTGACGACGGCGATCCCGACGACGTCGGTCGCCCCCGCTGTCGTCTCGGTCGCCAGGGCCACGGAGGCCTGCGCCTGGTTCGTGGTGTTGAACCACTTCCTCAGCCCGGCGGCGTCGTCGAGCAGCACGTGCGCGGGGGCATTCTGCTCATCATTCTCGTCCTCGGTCTCCTCCTCCCCGAAGAGGTCGAACAACCGCTTGCGCAGCGTGTTGAACTGCAGGGAGTCGAACAGGTCCTCGACGGCGGAGCGGTCCGGGTGCTGGGAGACCATGGCGTCGAGGTCCACGGGGAGGTCCAGATCGGTGAGCAGCCGGTTCAGGCGCCGGTTCCGCTTGACGTCGTCGATGTTGGCGCGTAGAGAGTCCCCGACCTTGCCGCCGATCTTGTCCAGGTTCTCGAGGATCCCCTCGAGGCCCCCGTACTGCTTGATCCACTTCGCCGCGGTCTTCGGGCCGACGCCGGGTACCCCCGGCAGGTTGTCGGCGCTCTCCCCCACCAGCGCTGCGAGGTCCGAGTACTGGTGCGGCGGGACGAAGTACTTCTCCTCGATGGCCTGCGCGTCCATCTGCGGGATGTTGGTCACGCCCTGCTTCGGATAGAGCACGGTCACGCGGTCATTGACGAGCTGGAAGGCGTCCCGGTCTCCGCTGACTACCTGCACGTCCCAGTCGGCTGCGGCCGCCTGGTAGGCGAGCGTGGCCAGGATGTCGTCGGCCTCGTAGCCGTCCAGGGAGATCGTCGGGATGCGCATCGCCTCCATGACCTTGATGATCAGGTCGACCTGGCCATGGAACTCCTCGGGAGTCTTGGAGCGCCCGCCCTTGTACTCCGTGTATTCCTCCGAGCGGAAGGTGGGCGTGTCCAGGTCGAAGGCGACCGCCACATGGCTCGGCTTCTGGTCCTTGATGAGGTTGATGAGCATCGCGGTGAACCCGTAGACCGCGTTGGTGTGCTGGCCGGTGTCGGTGGAGAAGTTCTCGGGCGGAAGCGCATAGAACGCACGGAACGCCATCGAGTGTCCGTCGATGACCAGGAGCCTGTTGCGTGAGCCGTCGCTGCGCCGGGCCGGCTCCTGCGCGCCGGCCCGGGCCTCGGACCCTTCCGGGGAACTGTCGGCGGGCGGGGTCATGGTCAGGGTGGCAGCAGGTTTGGTTGTTTCACTCACAGGTGCCAGCCTAGTTGCCATGACAGACAACCGCACCCAGCCCGACGCCGTCCAGGCACCGTCCGAGGAGCGGCTGGCCGAGCTCGCCGCCGCCGGAATCCCCGCTGAGATGCACGGTTGGCTGGGCCGCTACGGGGTGGGGGCGCTGACCGTCAAGATGGGCATCGTCTTCTCCGAGATGAGCGCCGAGCGCATGGTCGCGACCATGCCCGTCGAGGGCAACCAGCAGGTCGCCGGCATCCTGCACGGCGGAGCGCACGTGGTCCTGGCGGAGACGCTCGGATCCTTCGCGGCAGGACTCCATGCGGGTCCGGGACGGCAGGCGGTCGGGATAGAGGTGGGCGCGACGCATCACCGCAGCGCGTCCTCGGGCCTCGTCACCGGCACCGCGACGGCGATCCACCTCGGCCGGACCCTGACCACCCACGAGGTGATCATGACGGACGAGCAGGGGCGGCGGCTCTCCACCGCCCGCATCACGAACATGATCCGGGACGCCCGCGACTGACGGGTTCTCCCCGTGCATCTCCTCCGCTTGCAGCCCGTTCCCATTTCCCGTCCAGCGTGCGTCCAGCGGTTCCCCGGATACTGACGGCGGCGCTGCACCACGGCGCGCACCCGGCGGGATCCGACGCGACCCCACGGGTGCAACGGCGTCCGCACGAGGGGAACCATGAGCCAGGACCGGCACGACGGCGGAGCGGCGGCAGTCCGCGGGACGCAGGCCACCCGGACCACCCGGGCAACGGCCCTCCGGTCGTTCCCCGCCTCGTTGGCGCGCCGGGCGCCCGGAGCGTTGGCCGGCGTCGCAGCCCTGTGGCTCCTTGCGCTGGGGACGGGGTCGCTGCCGGATGGTCCGCCGGCCGGACTCGCACCGCTGGTGCTGTTCGACCCCGGCACAGTCGCGCAGAACCCGCTCGCACTCGTCCTGTCCCTGGCCTGGGCGCCAAGCCCGCTGGCCTATCTGGGGACGACGGCGGCCCTCCTCGGCCCCGGCGTCCTGGCTGAGGGCAGGCTGGGATCCCGCCGCTTCGCTGCCGCCGTCGTGGCGACCCATCTCGCAGCACTTGCGGGGGCCACCGTCCTCGGTGCTGCCGTGGCGCCCCTCTTCCCGCGATGGGCCGACGACTTCGGCGGCACCTCCCTGGGCGGGCCCGCATTCGGAGTGCTCGGAGCGACCCTGGCCGCGACCGCCGGCATGGGTCCCCTCTGGCGCCGTCGTCTTCGGATCCTCGGGGTGCTCCTCCCCCTGACCCTCGTCCTCTACGACGGCGCACTCCTGTCCGTCGCGCTGCTCCTCGCCGCCCTGGCCGGGCTCGCCGCGGGACCGTTCCTCCTCCGCCATCGGCCGCGCCGCCGTGCCGCGCCCTCCATCCGGGAGTCCCGCGTCCTCGTGGCATTGGTGTGTGCCGCCGCTGCCGCCGGCCCTGCACTGGCCGCCCTGTCCCCCCACGCGACGGGGCCCTTCGCCGTCCTCGGAGTACTCTTCACCTCCGTCGAGGGCGCGACCCCCGACGCCGTGAGGGCGGCCTGTGAGCCCGGAAGCGCCGTGCACCGCTGCGCCGAAGCGCAGCTGCAGGCCCGTGCGGGCCTCGGCGGGATCACGATGTCGTGCCTGCCGACGGTGCTCCTGCTCGTCCTCGCGAACGGCCTGCGGCGGGGCCGCCGCTTCGCCTGGACGGGGACGATCCTGGTGCAGGCCGGGCTGGCACTCCTGTCCGTCCACATGTTCCTGACCTTCCTGCACCACGGGGCGGACGGCGAACTCGCACCGTTCCTTCAGGGCGCGCCGCCGGAGCGGATCATCGCGGACCTGGTGGTGCCCGCCCTGCAGCCCGTTGCAATCGTTCTGCTCCTCGTCGTCGGCCGGAGGCTCTTCACGCTGCGGGCAGCCCCCGGCACATACCGGACGATCGGCGCCCGCGTCGTCCTCGCACTGGTCCTGGCTGACGCACTCTACGTCGGCGCCGGACTCGCGGTCGCCGACCAGTTCAGCCCCGTGGCAAAACTGCCCGTCCTCCTCGCCGACTTCCCCCAGCGTCTCCTGCCCGTCGCTGCCACGCTGCGCATCTACCCCGCCTTCCTGCCCGAGGACAGCGCAGCCGTCATCCTCTACGAATGGATCGGCATCGCCTTCTGGGCCGTGGTCGCCGTGCTGCTCCTGCGCTCGTTCCGATCCGTCCAGCGCACGGCGGACGACGCCGACCGCGAGCGCGCACGTGCGATCGCAAGGATGCACGGCAGGGGGTCCATGACGTGGATGGGCCTGTGGCCGGGCAACTCCTACTGGTTCGACGGCACCTCCTACGTGCCGTACAGGGTGATATCCGGTGTGGCGCTCAGCCTCGCCGGGCCCGTGGGCCCCCGCGCCGACAGGGACCGTGCGTTGCGGGGGTTCTGCGGGTACTGCCATGCGCAGGGCTGGACGCCCTGCTTCTACTCGGTGACCGGTGAGGTCGCGGAGGCACTCGAGGTAGTGGGCTTTCGACGCCTTCAGGTGGCCGAGGAGACGGTGCTCGACCTCGGCAGCCTCGCCTTCACGGGCAGGAAGTTCCAGGACATCCGTACCGCCCTCAACCAGGCGCGGAGAATCGGCGTGCACAACGAATGGGTGGACAGCGGAAGGACACCGCTCGTGATCCTGGACCAGATCCGCAGCATCTCGGAGGAGTGGGTGGCGGACAAAGCCCTGCCGGAGATGGGCTTCACGCTCGGCGGCATCGACGAACTGCGCGATCCGGCGGTCCGCTGCTCGGTCATCCTCGATGACGACCGCACCGTCCACGCGGTCGCATCCTGGCTGCCCATCCACGAGGACGGCCGGGTGACGGGATGGACCCTCGACTTCATGCGCCGCCGCGGCTCCGGTTTCAAGCACAGCATCGAGGTGCTCATCGCGCAGGCGGCGTTGGACCTGCAGGCTGAGGGATATGCGCAACTGAGCCTGTCCGGCGCTCCCCTGGCCCGATCAGGCATTCGGACCGGTACGGACGTGTCCGACGACGCCCTCGACCGCGTCCTCGCCCTGGTCGGGCGCACGCTCGAACCGGTGTACGGGTTCCGATCCCTCGTCGCGTTCAAGTCGAAGTTCGGGCCCCGGTACGTGCCGCTGTACCTGTGCTATGAGGATCCGGCCACCCTGCCGTCGATCGGACAGGCCGTCGGCAGGGCCTACGCCCCCGACGTCAGCGCGGTCGATGTCTGGCGGCTCCTCACGGCAGCACCCCGACGGACCACGTTCCCGGCAGCGGCCCCACCGGCCCGCGCATTCCGGGCGGCTGCGTCCCCCGACGGGACTTCCCGCCCTACCCCCGGCCCGAACCCGGTGCCGCCCGAGCCGGCTGCGTCCCCCGACGGGACCCCCGCGTCGACACGCTCTACAACTTCCGCACCCCGATGAATCCCCTCGACTGGGACCTGATCGACGGGCCGGCCCCGGCACTGTTCGCGGTCGCGGGCAGCCTTGCCCTGCTGTGGCTCGCGGCTGGACGCCGTCGGTTCCTCGTCCGGGCGGTCCTTCCGGCGCTCGCCGTCGGAGCTGTCGGCGGATCGGTCGTGTGGTTCGTCAGTGAGAAGGTCCTGAACAGCTGGGGCGCGCCACAGCCGGCGTGGTTCTACCTGCTCGGCGGGCTGGGCATCGCGGGCGTCGTCCTCGCCGTCGCGAAGGCCCGGGCCTCCCCGCGCTGGTGGCAGCGATGCCTTGCCGTCGTCGCACCGATCGTGGTCCTTGCCGCAGTGGCGGCGGGCGTCAACGCGTACTACGGCTCGTATCCGACGCTGGGGGCAGTGACCGGCGGGAGCGCCATCCCGGAACTCGGGGGCGTTCGGACCCCCGCGGACGCAGCGGCCGGCCCCCTGAGTACCCTCGCCGACTGGACCCCTCCGGCCGGCATGCCCGCCACAGGGAAGGTGTACCGGACGACGATCCCCGGCACCGTGTCGGGTGTGGAAGCCGGGCCCGCGTACGTCTATTTGCCGCCGGCCTACCTGGCCGCCACTCCGGCCTCCGTGCCCGTGCTGGTGCTGATCCACGGCGACCCGGGAGGACCGGAGGACTGGATCACGGGAGGGCAGCTGCCGGCGGTCATGGATTCCTATGCCGCCGCCCACAAGGGGCTCGCGCCGATCGTCGTGCTGCCCGACGCGACGGCGAGCACCGGACCGACGCCGTCCCTGTGCCTGGACAGCAACTACGGCCGGGCAGGCACCTACCTCTCGACGGACGTTCCGAACTGGGTGAAGGACACGCTGAAGGCGGGCACGGACGCGGCGACGGACTGGGCCGTCGGCGGGTTCTCCTACGGAGGCACCTGCTCGCTGACCCTCGCGACGGGGCATCCTGATGCCTACCCGACGTTCCTGGACATCTCGGGGGAGGACAAGCCGACCATCGGGGCGGGCCAGGACGCGCTGATCGCCCGCTACTTCTCGGGCGACGCCGCCGCCTTCGCCGCGCAGAATCCCCTCGATGTGATCACGGCCCGCAGCCTGGCCGGCACGGCAGGTGTCATCACCGTGGGAGCCGATGACGCCTTCTACCGGCCCCAGGGCGAGAAGGTCGCCGCAGCGATGAAGCAAGCGAAGGTCGACGTACGGCTGCAGACCGTACCCGGCGGCCACACCTGGGAGGCGTGGAGGGCGGGGCTGCAGGACAACCTGGACTGGCTCATGCAGCGCTACGGCGTCCTGCCCGGGTAACCCGGGCACCGATTGCAAGCCCCTTCCGTCCGCCGCCGGCGGTTGCCCCGCACTCGTCGGCCTGCCTACCGTGAAGTGTCGGCGGCGAGCACGCCGCCCGACCCATGGCACGACAGAACGGAACCCTCATGGCCGACAAGAAGATGAAGACTCTCGCCGCCGTTCTCGCCGCCAGCGCCCTCTTCGTCGGCGGTTGCGACCTCGGCAACAAGGACAGCGACAACACCGGCACCGATACCGGCAATTACGACGACAACAACGGCATCGACACCGACCTCGACGACGACGCCCGCGGGAAGGACAACTAGTGGGGGAACGCGGCTCCGTCCTCGCGCGGGCGGCCCTCCGCGGGATGGGGGCGGGCCTGCTGGGGACGGCCGCCATGACCGTCGGTGAACTCGTCGAGCAGCGCATCACGCACCGTCCGGATTCGCACATTCCCGCGCGGACCCTGCGGATCCTCTGCGGCCGGCCCACCAGCAACGCGGTCCACTACCCGGTGTGGAACCAAACGATGCACTGGTTCACCGGCGCCACCCTCGGTGCCCTCCGGGGGATCTGGTCCGTGACGGGTATCCGGGGACCCTCAGCCACCGCTGCCCACACCGTCGTCCGCCTCGCCTTCGACCAGACGCTGGAGAATGCGACCGGCGCCGGGGCGGCGCCGTCCCTGTGGCCGACGGGTGAGAAGGTCATCGACTACCTGCACAAGGGGGTCTTCGCCGTGGTGACGGGTATCGCGTCCGACGCCGTGAACCAGCCCGAGCTGGTCAGCAGGGCCGGGGCAAGGAGCCACTGAACACCAGGAGTCACTGAACCGCGCGGAAGCCGGTCGGAAGAAGCCGTCGTGGCGGGAACGCGGAGGACTGGACGGGGACGTCAGACGCCCGCCGCCGCCATCCCTTCCTGGATGTGCCGACGCAGCTCGGCCGGCCGGAAGGGCTTGCGCAGGTAGCGGTTCGCGCCGGCCTCGAACCCGCGCTTCTCGTCGGCCGGTGCAGCCCGGGCCGTCAGCATCACGATGAAGGTGGTCGAGAACCTGCGGATCCGCTCCGCGACCTCGAACCCGTCGATATCCGGCAGCCCGACGTCGAGCGTGACGACGTCCGGCATCAGCCGGCGCACCATCTCCACGCCCGCGAGTCCCGCAGGGGCGGTATGGACGAGGAAGCCCGATCCGGTCAGCACGGTGTGCAGCAGATCGCGCACGTCATCGTCATCCTCGATGACCACCGCTGTGCGGGAAGGCTCCTTGATCGGCATAGCTCGAAGTTTACTCTGCGGCATCGCCGCAGCGGAGGCGACGCCGAGTTGTGGGGTCGGAGCCCACGAGGCAGTAGCCTACGACTCCGGGTTGGCGGTGGCTTCCACGGGCTCGCCCCCGGCCGGCTGGACCAGCACCGTCCGCACGGTGTCGGGCACCTCGGGGAACGATCCGATCATCAGCAGGTCGGTCGTCTCCCCGGGGATCGCTCCCCCGCTGTACTGCCCCACGAGGTCGGCGACGTCCGGCGAGGATTCCCCGCTGTTCGCTGCTGCTCCCCACTCCCCGATCACTGTCGATGCGGGGCGGAACTGCAGGTCCTGGCCTTCCGGCGTGGACACCGTCACGGAGTCGAGGTCGATCGTTGCTCCCCCGTCAGGATTCTGGACGGTCACCAGCACGTAGCTCACCGGGTCCTGGCCCAGTTGCCCGCGCAGCCCCTCGACGTCCTCCGGCGCCTCGGCGGGAAGGACGACGTCGCCCTGTGCCTGGTCGATCCGGAAGGAGAACGTGCCGCTGGCGGCATCGGCCAGGCCCTCGACCGACGGAGCACCCGAGGGGGCCGACGCCGGCGCGCTCGTCTCGGCAGGATTGGGTGTGGGACCGGCAGGCTCCTCGTCGGTGGCAGGGTTGCCACCGCATCCGGTCAGGAGGATCAGCAGGAGGGTCGATGACAGCACGATCTTCTTCATGGGTCTCCCAGGGCCGGGCGGGGGCCGGCACGGCTCGGGCCCGGCTCGACGCCGGGGCACGGCAACTTTTCCTTCCTGTTCTACCAGCGCAGTCCCGGGCGCGCCCGGGCGGGAGGGCGCGGAACGCCCATTGACAGGGCGGATCAGTCGCGGTTACGTGCCCGGCTCGGCTGCACACGCAGAGGCTCGCCCGGCATCTTCGGGAAGTCGGGCGGGAAAGGAAGCTCGCCCAGCCCGGCCTCGACGTCACGATCCCACCAGCCGCGGAGGACGTCGATGCTTCCCGGCTCGGCGTGGAGGTCCTCCCACGGGTCGCCGATCGTCCGGAGGCGCTCCGGCACGGTGGTGATGGTGAAGGAGGCCGGGTCGACGCCGGTCAGCTCGTCCCACGTCAGGGGGCAGGACACGGAGGCGTGCGGGAGCGCCCGCGGGCTGTAGGCCCCGGCCATCGTGCGGTCCCGGTTCGCCTGGTTGTAGTCCACGAAGATGCGGGCGCCGCGCTCCTCCTTCCACCACGCCGTCGTCACGCGGTCCGGCATCCGCCGTTCCAGTTCACGCGCGGCCGCGATCACGGCCCGGCGGACCTCGAGGAACTCGTGCACCGGTTCGATCGGCGCGAAGACATGGAGGCCGCGGTTGCCGGACGTCTTCACGAAGCAGGTCAGGCCCGCCTCACGGAGGACGGCACGGAGTTCGTGGGCCGCCGCCACGACGTCGGGGAAGGTGGTCCCCGGCTGCGGGTCGAGGTCGATCCGCAGCTCGTCCGGCAGGTCGGGGCTGTCCGCACGCGACGCCCACGGGTGGAAGACGACCGTGTTCATCTGGGCCGCCCAGACGGCCGACGCGGGTTCGTCCAGGACCAGCTGGGGGTGCGAGCGGCCGCTGGGATAGACGACGGTGACGCTCCGCACGTAGTCGGGCGCGCCCTTGGGCGGATTCTTGCTGAAGAAGTACTCGCCGTCCACGTCGCCGCCGAACCGCTGCAGGGAGACGGGACGCCCGCCGTTCGCCCGCAGGAAGGCCGGCGCGACCTCGACGAGGTACCGTGCGAGGTCCAGCTTCGTCAGCCCGGCCTGCGGCCAGAGCACCCGGGACGGGCTGGACAGGCGGACCGGACGGACGCCGTCCGGACCGTCGACATCGAGGATCATCGCTTCGCTGGCCATGGGCCCAATCTACCCCCGGCACCTCCGAGGGCACCCTCCCCGCTGCTGATCGTGCGACGCTGGGTACATGGATCTCGAGGTGACACCCGCACTGACGATTCCCGCGTCGGAACTGGACTGGCGGTTCTCGCGGTCGTCCGGCCCGGGCGGCCAGCACGTCAACACCTCGGACAGCCGCGCGGAACTCTCGTGGGATGTCGCGCGCTCGGCGGCACTCTCGGACGGCCAGCGCTCGAGGCTGCTCACGCGTCTCGGACCCCGTCTCGTGTCCGGGGTGATCACCGTGGCGGCCTCGGAGCGACGCTCACAGCTGCGCAACCGCGAGATCGCCCTGGCCAGGCTCACCGAGCGGGTGGCAGAGGCCCTCGCGCCCGACCCGGCCGCCCGCCGGGCGACCCGGCCCACGCGGGGCTCGGTCCGACGGCGCCTGGCTGCGAAGGACCAACGGTCAGCCACGAAACGTCAGCGACAGCGGCCCGCAGCGGAGTAGTGGGGTCCCTCGGCCGGACCCTGCTGAAGACCGGTGCCCGAAGTGGGACTCGAACCCACACACCTCTCGATACTGCATTTTGAGTGCAGCGCGTCTGCCAATTCCGCCATTCGGGCCGTCGCCGCACCGGCCCTGGGCTGACTTCCTCGGGGCCCGGTGCGCGAATCCACTCTACATGCCGATAGGCTGTTTCCGGGAACGGGAGCATGCCTCCGGGGGCCCATCGGAACGCAATCGTCATCAAGGAGCAACAGTGTCTGAACCCACCGAATCCACGCCCGCCGGACCCGCACGCCGGGTCATCGTGGCCGAGGACGAGACGCTCATCCGGCTCGACATCATCGAGATCCTGCGTGGGGAAGGCTACGAGGTCGTGGCGGAAGCCGACAACGGCGAGAAGGCCGTGGCCCTCGCCCAGGAGCACAAGCCCGACCTCGTGCTCATGGACGTGAAGATGCCCGTCATGGACGGCATCACGGCGGCGGAACAGATCGTCAAGGCCCGTATCGCGCCGGTCGTCCTGCTCACCGCCTTCAGCCAGAAGGAACTCATCGACCGTGCACGTGACGCCGGGGCCATGGCCTACGTGGTCAAGCCCTTCACCCCGGCCGACCTCATCCCCGCCATCGAGATCGCCATGTCGCGCTACGAGGAGATCAAGGCGCTCGAGGCCGAGGTGTCCGACCTGCAGGAGCAGTTCGCCACCCGCAAGCTGGTCGAGCGTGCCAAAAGCCTGCTGACCACGAAGATGGGCCTCACCGAACCGGAGGCCTTCCGCTGGATCCAGAAGACGTCCATGGACCGTCGCCTCAGCATGCGTGAGGTCGCCGAGACGATCATCAACCAGGTCAACTGACGCCGCGCGGTAGCCAGGCGACGGGCCTGCTGGCACAACAGAAGACCGGCACACCAGAAGACCCCCACCCGATCGGGTGGGGGTCTTCTGTTACCTGGAAGCGGTTCGGCTACTTCTTCTTGGCGGGCCAGGGGCCCACGCCTTCCTTGATGAAGGAGGTGTGGCCGTCGGGCAGCTGTCCGGCATCCGTGATGTCTCCGACACGGTGGACCTTGATGGAGTTGGTGGAGCCGGCCTGTCCGGGAGGGGACCCGGCGGCGATGACCACGAGGTCGTCGACCTCGACGAGGCCCTGCTCGAAGAGGACCCGGTCCACCTGGGCCGTCATCTGGTCCGTGTGTTCCACGAACTCGACGAGCTTCGGCTGGATGCCCCAGATGAGGGACATGGTGTTCAGCGTCGACTGCACGGGCGTGAAGGCGAAGACCGGCTTCTTCGGGCGGAGGCGCGAGAGGCGGCGGGCGGAATCCCCCGACTGCGTGAACGTGCAGATGTACTTGGCGTCGAGCTGGTCGGAGATCTCGACGGCAGCGCGGGTGATGGCGCCACCGCGGGTCCTCGGCTTGCTCCCCAGCGGCGGGACGCGCTCGAGGCCGTGGCGCTCGGTGGATTCGATGATGTCGGCCATGGTGCGGACCGTCTCGATCGGGTACTTGCCGACGCTCGTCTCACCGGACAGCATGACCGCGTCCGCGCCGTCGAGGACGGCATTGGCGCAGTCGGAGGCCTCGGCGCGCGTGGGGCGCGGGTTGTCGATCATGGACTCGAGCACCTGCGTGGCGACGATGACCGGCTTCGCCCAGCGGCGCGCCAGTTCGACGGCCCGCTTCTGGACGATGGGCACGTCCTGCAGCGGCAGTTCGACGCCGAGGTCGCCTCGCGCCACCATGATGGCGTCGAAGGCGTCGATGATCTCCTCGAGGGCGTCCACGGCCTGCGGCTTCTCGATCTTCGCGATGACCGGGACCCGGCGTCCCTCCTCGTCCATGATCTCGTGGACGCGCTTCACGTCTCCGGCGTCACGCACGAAGGACAGCGCGACCATGTCGACGCCGATCTGGAGGGCCCAGCGCAGGTCCTCCTCGTCCTTGTCACTGAGGGCGGGGACGTTGACGGCGACGCCGGGCAGGTTGATGCCCTTGTTGTTCGACACCATGCCGCCGACGACCACCTCGGTGGTGACCGACACGTCGTCGACAGCGGTGGCACGGAGCGCGACCTTGCCGTCGTCGATGAGGAGCATGTCGCCGACGTTGACGTCCTGCGGCAGTCCCTTGAAGGTGGTGGAGGAGATGTCCTGGGTGCCCTGGATGTCCTCGACGGTGATGGTGAAGACGTCGCCCGGTGACAGTGCGTGGGGGCCGTCGGCGAAGCGGCCGAGGCGGATCTTGGGACCCTGCAGGTCGGCGAAGATGCCGACGGGCTTGCTCAGCTCCGCTGACGCACGGCGGACGTTCTCGTAGGTGGTGCTGTGCACGGCGTAGTCGCCATGGCTCATGTTCATCCGGGCTACGTCGACGCCCGCCTCGAGCACGGCGAGGGTGTTCTCATAGCTGGCGATTGCGGGGCCGAATGTTGCAACGATTTTTGCGCGTCTCATGAACCTAGCCTAGTCGTGTTGGGGTGGGGGGTAAGGTGTGCGGGCCGGTCAGAGCACGGCGATGGAGCGGTCGGTCGGCGCCACGGGTGCGGGGAGCTTGGTGGAACCCATGAGCCACTGGTCCACGGCGGCAGCGCAGGCGCGCCCCTCGGCGATGGCCCAGACGATCAGCGACTGGCCACGGCCGGCGTCACCTGCGGAGAAGACGCCGGGCGTGTTGGTCATGTAGTACCCGTCGCGCGCCACGTTCCCGCGGTCGTCGAACTCGGCCTGGACCTGCTCGGTGATACCGGCCGGCTCGGCGCCTGTGAAACCGAGCGAGAGGAAGACCAGGTCGGCGGGGATCTCCCGCTCGGTGCCCGCCTTGGGGACGCGGCGTCCGTTGACGAATTCGGTCTCCGCCACCTTGATGCCGCGCAACACGCCGTTGTCGCCGACGAACTCGACGGTGGAGGCCAGGTAGCGTCGCTCGCCGCCTTCCTCGTGGGCGCTCGCGATGTCGAACAGCGTGGGGAACGTCGGCCAGGGCTGGTCCGGACGCCGCTCGGTGGGCGGCTGCTGCCCGATGGCGAGCGTCGTGACGGACGCGGCCTTCTGCCGGTGGGCGGTACCGAGGCAGTCCGCGCCGGTGTCGCCGCCGCCGAGGATGACCACGTGCTTGCCCTCGGCATGGATCTGGTCCTCGACGGACTCTCCCGCCACGACCCGGTTGGCCTGCACGAGGTAGTCCATCGCGAAGTGGACGCCCTCGAGGTCGCGTCCGGGGATGGGGAGGTCGCGCGGCAGGGTGGCACCCGTCGCGATGACGACGGCGTCGTACCGGCGCCTGAGCTGGCCCCAGCTGATGTCCTTGCCCACGTCGACCCCGGTGCGGAAACGCGTGCCTTCGGCCTCCATCTGGGCGAGGCGGCGCTCGAGGTGGACCTTCTCCATCTTGAAGTCCGGGATGCCGTAGCGCAGCAGGCCGCCGATGCGGTCGTCACGCTCGTAGACGGCGACGGTATGGCCGGCACGGGTCAGCTGCTGTGCCGCTGCGAGCCCGGCCGGTCCGGATCCGACGACGGCGATCGTGCGGTCGGTCAGGCGCTCCGGCGGGTGCGGTTCCACCCAGCCCTCACCGAACGCCAGGTCCGCGATGGACACCTCGACCTGCTTGATCGTCACGGGCGGCTGGTTGATGCCGAGCACGCAGGAGGACTCGCACGGCGCGGGGCAGAGCCGGCCGGTGAACTCCGGGAAGTTGTTCGTGGCGTGCAGGCGCTCGATCGCCTCGCGTCCCTTGTCCCGGAACATGAGGTCGTTCCACTCCGGGATGAGGTTGCCCAGCGGGCAGCCCTGGTGGCAGAACGGGATGCCGCAGTCCATGCAGCGGCCCGCCTGGGCCTTCAGCACGCCCTTCTCCTGCGCCTCGTACACCTCTTTCCAGTCCATGATGCGCACCGGGACGGGGCGTCGGGGCTGGGTCTGGCGCTCGCGCACCTTCATGAATCCGCGTGGGTCAGCCACCGGTTACCTCCAGGATCTTGGTCCACGCCTCTTCGCCGTCGGGGTCGAGGCCCTGTTCGACGGCGGTGGCGCGGGCGTCCAGTACCGCGGCGTAATCGCGCGGCAGGACCTTCGTGAATCGGGAAACGGTGTCCTCGAAGGACTCCAGCAGGCTTTCCGCGAGGTTCGACTCCGTCTCCTCGACGTGCTGGATCAGCAGCCGCCGGACGATCTCGATGTCCTCGGCGTCGAGGTCGACGAGCAGGAGCTCACCGTTCTCGAGGCTCTGCTTGTTGACACGGGCGCGGTCGAGGTCGAGCACGAAGGCCGTGCCTCCGGACATGCCCGCGCCGAAGTTGCGGCCGGTGCGTCCGAGGATCAGGGCCTGGCCGCCGGTCATGTACTCGCAGCCGTGGTCGCCGATGCCCTCGGCCACCGCCGTCGCACCCGAGTTGCGGACGAGGAACCGCTCCCCCACCTGGCCGCGCAGGAACATCTCGCCGCTCGTGGCGCCGTAGCCGATGACGTTGCCGGCGATGACGTTGTGGTCCGCGCGGAACACGTTGGAGCGGTCCGGGCGCACGATGATGCGTCCGCCGGACAGACCCTTGCCTACGTAGTCGTTCGAGTCCCCGAGCAGGCGCAGCGTGATGCCGGCCGGCAGGAACGCGCCGAGCGACTGCCCGGCCTGGCCCGTCAGGGTGACGTCGATGGTGTTGGTCGCCAGCGTGTCGAGCCCGAAGGTCTTCGTCACCTGGTGGCCGAGCATGGTGCCCACCGAGCGGTCCGTGTTGACCACGTCGACCGAGATGCGCACCGGCGAGCGGTGCTGCAGCGCGTCGGCGCTCATCTCGATGAGCTTGTTGTCGAAGTGCTGGTCCAGCTCGTGGTTCTGCGGGAGCATGTTCCGCATCGGCTCACCGGAATCGGACTCGTTGCCGCGCAGGATCGGGTCGAGGTCCAGGCCGTCGGCCTTCCAGTGCTCGATCGCCTCGCGGGCGTCGAGCAGCTCGCTGTGGCCGATGGCCTCCTCGAGCGTCCGGAAACCGAGCTCGGCGAGGATCTCGCGCACCTCCTCGGCGATGAACTCGAAGAAGTTGACGACGAACTCGGGCTTGCCGTTGAACCGGCTGCGCAGTTCGGGGTTCTGCGTCGCGACGCCCACCGGGCACGTGTCCAGGTGGCAGACGCGCATCATGATGCAGCCGGAGACCACGAGGGGCGCCGTGGCGAAGCCGAACTCCTCGCCTCCCAGCAGGGCGGCGATGACGACGTCGCGCCCGGTCTTGAGCTGGCCGTCCACCTGCACGACGACGCGGTCGCGCAACCCGTTGAGCATGAGCGTCTGCTGCGTCTCCGCGAGTCCGAGCTCCCAGGGGATGCCGGCGTGCTTGAGCGAGTTCAGCGGGCTCGCGCCGGTGCCGCCGTCGTGCCCGGACACCAGGACGACGTCGGCCTTGGCCTTCGTGACGCCCGCGGCGACCGTGCCGATGCCTACCTCGGAGACGAGCTTGACGTGGACGCGTGCGCTCGGGTTGGACCGCTTGAGGTCGTAGATGAGCTGGGCGAGGTCCTCGATGGAGTAGATGTCGTGGTGCGGCGGCGGCGAGATCAGGGCGACGCCGGGCGTGGAGTGCCGCGTCCGGGCGATCCACGGGTACACCTTCTGGCTCATGAGCTGTCCGCCCTCACCGGGCTTGGCTCCCTGCGCCATCTTGATCTGGATGTCGTCCGCGTTGGTCAGGTACAGGCTCGTGACGCCGAACCGGCCCGAGGCGACCTGCTTGATGGCGGAGCGGCGCTCCGGATCCAGCAGGCGCTCGACGTCCTCGCCCCCCTCGCCCGTGTTCGACTTCGCGCCGAGGCGGTTCATCGCGATGGCGAGTGTCTCGTGCGCTTCCTTCGAGATGGAGCCGTAGCTCATCGCACCCGTGGAGAAACGCTTGACGATGGACGAGACGGGTTCGACCCCGTCGATGCTGATGGGCTCACGGGCATCGCCGCGGAGCTTGAGCAGCCCGCGGAGCGTCATGAGGTCCCTCGACTGGTCGTCCACGCCCTGCGTGTACGCCTTGAAGATGTCGTAGCGGCGTTCACGCGTCGCGTGCTGCAGGCGGAAGACGGTCTCCGGGTTGAAGAGGTGCGGCGGGCCCTCGCGGCGCCACTGGTACTCTCCTCCGTTGTCGAGGCCGCGGTGCGGATCCTCGATGCCGTCCTGCGGGTAGGCGCTCTCGTGGCGGGCCGCGGTCTCCGCCGCGACGACGTCGAGTCCGACGCCGCCGAGCTGCGTCTGCGTGCCGTGGAAGTACTCGTCCACGAGCTCCTGCGACAGGCCGAGGGCCTCGAAGGTCTGGGCGCCGCAGTAGGAGCTGACCGTGGAGATGCCCATCTTGGACATGATCTTCAGGACGCCCTTGCCGAGGCCCTTCAGGAGGTGCGCGACGGCGGCTTCGGCCGTGACGCCGGTGATGTCGCCGTTGCGGACGAGTTCCTCGCAGCTCTCCATCGCGAGGTAGGGGTTCACGGCGGAGGCGCCGTAGCCGATCAGGACCGCGACGTGGTGGACCTCGCGCACGTCGCCGGCTTCGACGACGAGGGAGGTCTTGGTGCGGTTGGCGCTCTTGAGCAGGTGGTGGTGCACGGCGCTGGTCAGCAGCAGGGACGGGATGGGGGCCCACTGCGCGTTCGAGTCGCGGTCGGACAGCACCACGTACTGGACACCGCGGTTCAGTGCACTGGACACCTGCTCGCAGATCTCCGCGAGGCGCGCCCGCAGGGCGGCCTCACCGCCGTCGTGCCGGTACAGGCCGCGCACACGGACGGTCAGCCGGTCGCCGTCGTCCGTCTCCAGGTTGGCGATCTTCGCGAGTTCGTCGTTGTTGATGACGGGGAACTTCAGGGCGATCTGCTTCGAGCGCACCTGACCGGTGGACAGCAGGTTGCCGTCCGGCCCGATGGTGACGCCCATCGAGGTGACGAGCTCCTCGCGGATGGAGTCCAGCGGCGGGTTGGTCACCTGGGCGAAGGACTGCACGAAGTAGTCGAACAGCAGCCGCGGGCGCTTCGACAGCACGGCGATCGGGGTGTCGGAGCCCATCGCACCGAGCGGCTCGGCACCGCTCTTCGCCATGGGGCCGAGCAGGATCCGCAGTTCCTCCTGCGTGTAGCCGAAGGTGCGCTGGCGGCGGTTGATCGACGCCTTGGTGTGGATGACGTGCTCGCGATCCGGGAGGTCCTCGAGCTGGATCAGGTTCTCCTTGACCCACTCCCCCCACGGGTTGGCGGCAGCGACCTCGGCCTTGATCTCCTGGTCCTCGATGAGGCGGCCTTCCTCGGTGTCGACGAGGAACATCTTGCCGGGCGAGACACGGCCCTTGCGGACCACGCGGGACGGCTCAACGTCGAGCACGCCCACCTCGGACGCGAGGATGACGAGACCGTCCTCGGTGACCCAGTACCGCGCCGGGCGCAGGCCGTTGCGGTCGAGGACGGCGCCGACGAGGCGACCGTCCGTGAAGGAGACGGCGGCAGGGCCGTCCCAGGGCTCCATGAGCATGGAGTGGTACTGGTAGAAGGCGCGCCGGGCGGGATCCATGGTGGCGTGGTTCTCCCACGCCTCCGGGATCATCATCATGATCGAGTGCGTGATCGGGCGCCCGGACAGGGTGAGCAGTTCGGCGACCTCGTCGAAGGACGCGGAGTCCGACGCACCCGGCGTGCAGATGGGGTACAGCTCCTCCGGCGAGTCCCCGAGCAGGGGGTTCGCCAGCTGCGACTGCCGCGCACGCATCCAGTTGCGGTTGCCCTTGACGGTGTTGATCTCGCCGTTGTGCGCGATGGTCCGGAACGGCTGGGCGAGGGGCCACGACGGGAAGGTGTTCGTGGAGAACCGCGAGTGGACGATGCCGAGGCGCGTCTTGAAGCGCTCGTCCGACAGGTCGGGGTAGAACGGCTCGAGCTGCGCCGTGGTCAGCATGCCCTTGTAGACGATCGTCTTCGAGGACAGGGAGGGGAAGTACACGCCGTACTTGTTCTGCGCGCGCTTCCGGACCCGGAAGGCCTTCGCGTCGAGGTCGGCCGGGTCACCGTCCGTGGGCGCCAGGAAGAGCTGGACGAAGTGCGGCATGCAGGCGCGGGCCATTGCACCCACGAGGTCGGCGACCACGGGGACCGCCCGCCAGCCGAGCACCGTCAGGCCCTCGGACTCGGCGAGGAACTCGAGGCCGGCGCGCACCGTCTCCTCCTCCTTCGCCTCGGCCGGGAGGAACGCCGTCCCGACCACATAGGAGCCGGCGGGAGGGAGCGGGAAGTCGACGACGGCTCTGAAGAACTCGTCGGGGATCTGGGTCAGCAGGCCGGCGCCGTCGCCCGTACCCTCGTCGGCGCCGACGGCGCCGCGGTGCTCGAGGTTGCGCAGGGCCGTCAGCGCGGCGTCCACGATGTCGTGGCCCGGCTCGCCGCGAAGGGTCGCGATGACGGCGAGGCCGCACGCGTCCTTCTCGTTCTCCGGGTTGTACAGGCCGGTGGCCTCCGGGATGGAGGCGAACCGTGTGAAGGGCGACTCCACGGCCGGGTCCTCGGAGGATGTCGTATCCGGTTGTGTCCCGGTCGACTTTCCTGGCGTCAAAGCAGTCATCGAAAGGATCCTTCCCCCATGATGGAGCGTCGGGAGGGGACAGCCTTGGCCCCGCAGGCACCGCTGTCTGGGAGCGGTTGCCGTTCTTGTATCGTGTGCCCATCGCCTGGCCGGCGCTGCCCGGCGCTATTGGCGGGCAATGGGGTAGTCGTCCTGCGCCGGTCGGGGGCGGTGTCGGTGCGGACAGGAAGGTTATCCGGCCGTCGCACCAGGGTCCACAACAGTGTGGTGTCGCGTCCTTGAGGGGCGGTGGCCCGGGGACTGCGGTCGGGGGCCGAGTCCCGCGGCTCCGCTTTCGCGGGGTCCCGGAACGCGGATCGTCACTCAGGAGCCGTTTGTCTCGGAAAGATTACCACGATCATTCCGCGCACTCGGCCCTTTGTCCGCTGGGTGGGCACCTGTGGCTGAAGCGTTACGGGACCCGCGCGGCGAACCTGCTTCGGCAGCTTCCGTCGACCGGACACCGCCGTTCCGGGAGGTATCGGTCCCGGCGGAACCGGGCGTGTCCCCGGCGCCGGATCCCGCCGTCGGACCGGTTCCCGCGGAGGCCGTACCGGAGACAGCGTTCCCGGCCTCGCCGGCAGTCCCGTCGTCCGATGCGCCCACCGATGCGTCCGATGAGGCGCCCGATGCGGCGCCCGATGCCGCGCCCGCCAGTGCCTCGGCCGAGGCGTCGGCCTGCGGCTCCCGGCCCGGGAGGTAGACGGACGGCGCCTCGACAGGACGGCGCTTGACGGCGAGGAACACGAGGATGGCCAGGGAGACCACGAAGACCGCGATGCTCGTCCAGACGTTGAGCCGCTGCGTCACGCCGAAGAGCGTGACCATCTCGGCGTCGTCGATGCGGAGCGTCTCGATCCAGACGCGTCCCAGCGTGTAGTACGCGGCATAGAGCCAGAACATGCGCCCGCCGCGGAGACGGAACTTCCGCGCCAGCAGCAGCAGGAGCGCTACTCCTGCGAGGTTCCAGAGGAGTTCGTAGAGGAAGGTCGGGTGGAACAGCGTGCCCGGTTCCTGGTCGATCGGGAAGTTGGCGTTGTCGGCATCGATCTCCAGGCCCCAGGGCAGGGTGGTCGGCGCGCCGAACAGTTCCTGGTTGAACCAGTTGCCCAGGCGGCCGACGGCCTGTGCGAGCAGCACGCCCGGTGCCCCGGCATCGGCGAAGGCCGAGAGCTTCACCCCGGCGCGTCGTGCACCGATCCACGCTCCGACGGCGCCGAGTGCGATGGCGCCCCAGATACCGAGTCCGCCCTGCCAGATCTGCGGGATCCGGGCGAGGTCACCCTCGGGTCCGAAGTAGGCGTCGGGCGAGGAGAAGACGTGGTAGAGCCGGCCACCGATGATGCCGAACGGGATGGCCCAGATCGCGATGTCCCACACGGCGTCGGCGGAGCCCCCGAAGGAGACGAAACGCTTCTGCGTGAGGATGAGCGCGAGGATGATGCCGGCCAGGATGCACAGCGCGTAGGCGTGGATGGTGACCGGGCCGAGGCCGAAGCTCGCCCACTCGGCGGGCGGGCTCGGGATCGACGCAGCGAGGCCGATCACGAGGATGCCTTGGGCGTCCCGGTGCTCAGCTCGCGCGTGAGGTCTGCGACGGCTGCCACTCCGCCGTCGCGCAGGGCGGCCACGAGGGCCGTGCCCACGATGACGCCGTCGGCGTAGGCGCCGATCTCGCGGACCTGGGCCGACGAGGAGACGCCGAGGCCCACGCACACGCGTTCGGCACCGGCTCCGTGGGCGGCATCGACCACCGCGCGGGCCGCGGTGCCGACCGAGGACCGCGCGCCGGTCACGCCCATGACGGACACGGCATAGACGAACCCCCTGCTGGCGTCGACGGTGTTCTGCATGCGCTGGGGCGACGTGGAGGGCGCCACGAGGAAGACACGGTCGAGGCCCAGCTCCTCGGAGGCCTCGAGCCACTCGGCGGCCTCGTCGGGGATCAGGTCGGGCGTGATCAGCCCGGCCCCGCCCGCCGCCTTGAGGCGCTCGGCGAAGTTGCGCACGCCCATCCGCATGACCGGGTTCCAGTAGGTCATGACGAGGACGGCCGCATCGGTGCTGCGGGTGATTCCCTCGACGACGTCGAAGATCTGCGGGACGGTGAAGCCGTTGGCCAGCGCCTCGACCGTCGCCTCCTGGATGACGGAGCCGTCCATGACGGGGTCGGAGTAGGGGATGCCGATCTCGATGAGGTCCATCCCGTTCTCCGCCATGGCGATGCCGGCGTCGATGGTGGCCTGGACGTCGGGGAAGCCCGCCGGCAGGTAGCCGATCAGCGCGGCGCGACCCTCGCTCCGTGCCCTCTCGATCGCGGCGGCGGCCTTCGACCCGTCCGCAATGGTTCCGGCGTGACGGCCGACGGGAGCGTCGGTCGCGTGGTCGCTCGTGCGGGCGGTCGGGCGGTCCGTGGAATGCCTGGTCACAGCTGTTCACCCTCCTGGGCGATTTCCTGCTCGGCACTGTCGTCCGGGAGCAGATCGAAGTAGCCCGCGGCGGTTGCCACGTCCTTGTCGCCGCGGCCGGAGAGGTTCACGATGAGGACCCTGTCCGAAGCCTGCTCCCCCGGCCCGAGATCGGAGGCGAGGCGCCGGCCGACCTTCATGGCCCCGGCGAGGGCATGCGCTGTCTCGATGGCGGGGATGATGCCCTCGGTGCGGCTGAGGAGCTTGAACGCCTCCATGGCCTCCGCGTCGGTGATGGGCTCGTAGTTCGCCCGTCCGATGTCGGCGAGGTAGGCGTGCTCGGGCCCGACGCCCGGGTAGTCCAGGCCGGCGGAGATCGAGTGCGACTCCATCGTCTGCCCGTCCTCGTCCTGCATGAGGTAGGAGCGGGCTCCGTGCAGCACGCCGGGGCGGCCGAGCGTGATGGTGGCCGCATGCCGCCCGGTCTCGACGCCGTCGCCCCCGGCCTCGAAGCCGTACAGTGCCACGTCGCGGTCGTCGAGGAAGCCGTGGAAGATCCCGATGGCGTTCGAGCCGCCACCGACGCAGGCGCACACGGCGTCGGGGAGCTTCCCGGTCTGCTCGATGATCTGTGAGCGCGCCTCCTCGCCGATGACCTCGTGGAAGTACCGCACCATGGCTGGGAAGGGGTGCGCCCCGGCAGCCGTTCCGAGGAGGTAGTGCGTGGTCTCGACGTTGGCCACCCAGTCGCGCAGGGCGTCGTTGATGGCGTCCTTGAGCGTCTGCGAGCCGTTGGTGACGGGGATGACCGTCGCACCGAGCAGCTGCATGCGTGCGACGTTGAGGGCCTGCCGGCGCGTGTCCTCGGCGCCCATGTAGACCACGCACTCGAGGCCGAGCAGCGCGGCCGCCGTGGCGCTCGCGACGCCGTGCTGTCCGGCACCCGTCTCGGCGATGACCCGTGTCTTGCCCATGCGCTTGGCCAGCAGGGCCTGGCCGAGCACGTTGTTGATCTTGTGGGAGCCGGTGTGGTTGAGGTCCTCACGCTTGAGGAAGACACGCACGCCGCCGCAGTGCTCGGCGAAACGCTGGGCCTCCGTCAGGAGCGACGGCCGGCCGGCGTAGTTCCTGTTCAGGTCGGCGACCTGCGCCGTGAAGTCGGGGTCCGCCTTGGCCTTGTCGAACGTGTCCTGCAGTTCGTCGAGCGCGGCGATCAGCGACTCCGGCATCCATCGTCCGCCGTAGGAGCCGAAGTAGGGACCGGGGGCGTGGCGCAGGCTCTGGTCGTGGCTGAGGAAAGCCTCGGCCGTTCCGGCGTCGATGGTGTCCGCTGCTCCGGCCTCGGCGCCGTCGTGGCCCGTGCCCTGGTGCGTATCGGTCATGACTTCAGCGTTCCTGTCCTGTTGGTGCTGACCCGGGCGGTGGTTCCTCCGGGTGGTGAACCGGTGATGGCCGGTTCGTTGCCTGCTGTCCTGGGCCGCGCCCCGCGCCGCAGCAGGTTCGAACGGTGTCAGCCGCGCGCTGCTGCGCCTCTGCTGCTCCAGGCGCTGCTGCCCGCCCGGCGGAATTCGTCGATGGTCGCCGAGGGGTCCTGATGCCGGACGAGTGCTTCCCCGACCAGGACGGCGTGGGCGCCGCTGGCTGCGTAGCCGGCGACGTCGGCCGCGTCCCGCACGCCCGATTCGGCGATGACCACCGTGCCGGGCGGGATGAGGTGCGCGAGTTCGGCGAAGACGCCGCGGTCGATGTCGAGGGTCTTCAGGTTGCGGACGTTGACGCCGATGATGGGGGCTCCCGCCGCGACCGCGCGCCGGACCTCGTCCGCCGTGTGGGTCTCCACGATCGCATTCATGCCCAGCTGGTGGGTGAGCGCGAGGAAGGACCTGAGGTCGTCGTCGGGAAGTGCCGCGACGATCAGGAGGACGACGTCGGCGCCGTGGGCGCGTGCCTCCCAGATCTGGTACTCGTCGATCGTGAAGTCCTTGCGGAGCACGGGGAGCCCGACGGCGGCGCGCACGGCATCGAGGTCGGCGAGGGACCCGCCGAAGCGCCGCTCCTCGGTCAGCACCGAGATGACGGCTGCGCCGCCCTGTTCGTAGGAGGCGGCGAGGGCGGCAGGGTCGGCGATGTCGGCCAACGCGCCCTTGGACGGGCTGCTGCGCTTGACTTCGGCGATGACGGCCAGCGGGCCGCCCTCACCCGCACCGAGGCTCCGGAAGGCGTCGAGCGGAGCGGGAGCCGCGAGGGCCGTGGCCCTCACGTCCTCGAGGGGCAGGGCCCGACGGCGCTCCGCGAGGTCCTCCCGGACGCCGTCGATGATGTCGTCGAGGACCGTCATCTAGTGGCCGTTGTTCTTGAGCTTCGAGCCGCCCACGCCGTAGCCGATCTTGCGCAGCATGAAGCCGACGATGAGGCCGACGACCATGATGCCGATGCCCACCCAGAAGAGCAGCGTCCCGAAGTCGTGGTTCCCCTCGGTGCTGGCGAAGACGTACGCGAAGGAGGAGAGCGCGGCACCGGCGAGCATGATCAGCACGCACGTCCACGCAGCGGGGCTGTTGCCGTGACCGATCGTCTCATCGCCCATCTGGGCGTGGTTCGCGGGGGTGTTGCGGGTAGCGGCGCTACGGGTGTCGGATGCCATGGGAAATCTCCTTCGAACGGGTCTCGTCCCATTCTGCCATCGATGCGGCGGCCCGGCGGAACGATGACCGGCGCCGGAGAGGTGGCGGAGACCGGCGGAGCCTGTCGTCGGGCGGCTAGCCCGTGGGGTCCTTGCCGCGCGAGAGTTCGTCCCAGCTGTCGATCTCGTCGGCGTGGGCGCTCACGCGGCCGGTGGACGGACGCCCGGTGCCGGAGGGCGCTCCGGGCGCGTCACCCGCCGGGTCGGGCTGCGACGCCGTCGCGCCGGACCGTCCGCTTGTCCCGGCCTGGTCGTCCGATGGAACGCCCGAGCGGTCGGAGCGGTCGGAGTCCGGTGCACCGTCGGGTACGACGCCGGGGGGCACGTCGCCGGTCGACGGGTCGGGCCGGACGTCTCCTGCGGGCCCCTGCGAAGCCCGGGACGCACCCGCGTCGTAGCGCCTGTTCACACCCCAGGTCCGGCCGGCGAGCACCACCCACGCGGCGGCGAGGACCAGCAGGACGCCGGCGCCCACGGCGAGCCAGGGCAGGGCGCTCGCGGTGGCCTCGGCTCCCGCGAGTCCGCTGACGCCGATGGCCGTGCCGATGGCGGGTTCGGCAGCGGCCTCGGGATCGAGGGCCACGGAGGCGCTGGACAGCACGATCCCGAAGCCGGAGAGCACGAGGATGACGGCGATGATCCAGCGGGCCACGCGACCCGCGATCGAGACGGCGAGGGCAGCGGCGAGCGCGACGAGCGCGAAGGCCGTGACGGGGGTCGACGCGTCGCTGCCCGGGATGGTGAGGTCGGGCGTCTGGACGGCGTCCTGCGGAAGGCGCACCGTGAGCCAGGTCTGGGTGGTCGAGCCGAAGGCGACCAGTGCGAGGAGGACGATCCCCATCACCACGACGCCGCGGCGCATGAAGCGGCGCGGAACGGGAGGCTCGGAGGTGCTCACGGGGCCTCCGCGGTCGCCGGTCGCAGGCCCGCAGCGGTCAGCGCCGCCCGGAGGGGCGCGGCGGCCTTGTTGACCGTTTCGAGTGCTTCGGTCTCGAGGACCGAGTCCGCGACGATCCCGCCGCCGGACTGCACGTAGGCCTTGCCCTCGCGCAGGAGGGCCGACCGGATGGCGATCGCCATGTCCATGTCCCCGGCGAAGTCCAGGTATCCCACCACTCCCCCGTAGATGCCCCTGCGGTGCGGCTCGACCTCGTCGATGAGGCGGAGGGCCCGGGGTTTCGGCGCGCCGGAGAGCGTTCCCGCGGGGAAGGTCGCCGCCAGGACGTCGTAGGCGCTCTTCGCGGGCGAGAGCCGGCCGACCACGGTGGAGACGAGGTGCATGATGTGGCTGAACTTCTCCACCTCCATGAACTGCGTGACGTCGACGCTGCCGGGCTCGCAGACCTTGGACAGGTCGTTGCGGGCCAGGTCGACGAGCATGAGGTGCTCCGCCTTCTCCTTCGTGTCGGCCCGGAGCTCCACGGCGAGGTCGCGGTCCTCCTCGGTGGTCCTGCCGCGCGGCCGCGATCCCGCGATGGGGTGCGTGATGACCTCGTCGCCCGTCACGGTGACGAGGGCCTCCGGGGAACTCCCCACGATCGAGTATGCCCGCCCGTCCGCGTCCTCGAGGCTGAACAGGTACATGTAGGGGCTCGGGTTCGTGGTGCGCAGGATGCGGTACACATCGAGGGCGGAGGCGTCGCACTCGATCTCGAAACGGCGGCTGATGACCACCTGGAAGACCTCGCCGTCCACGATGGCGCGTTTGCCACGCTCGATCGCCCGCAGGTAGTCGGGCTCGAACCAGGACTCGCGGACGCGGCCCATGGACGCCTCGGCGCTCGGCGCGTCCTCGGCCATCACCGAGATGGCGGGTTCGGCAGGTTCGGCGAGTCTCGCGAGCATCGCGCGGATCCGTGCGACGGCGTCGTGCCACGCCTCGTCCACGCGCGCGTCGGTGCCGTCGAAGTTGATGGCGTTCGCGACGAGGGTGAGCGAGCCCTCGGAGTTGTCATGGATGGCCAGGTCCGAGACGAGGTTCATCGCGAGCTCGGGCAGGAGGAGGTCGTCCTCGGGCGGGCTGGTCAGCCGTTCCCACCGCCGGACCGCTTCCCAGCCGACGAAGCCCACCATGCCGGAAGTGAACGGGGGAAGCTCGTCGAAGCGCTCGGTCCGCAGGGCCTCGACCGTCAGGCGGAGCGCCTCGACGGGGTTCCCGCCCACGGGGACACCCGCCGGCGGCTCGCCCAGCCAGTGCGCCTCCCCGTTCCGGGTGGTCAGTGTGGCGCGCGAACGGGAGCCGATGAAGGAGTAACGCGACCACACACCTCCGACGGCGGCGGATTCCATGAGGAACGTCCCGGGCTGCCCGGCGGCGAGCTTGCGGTAGATGCCGATCGGCGTGTGCGCATCGGCGAGGACCTTGAGGTGCACCGGAACGACGCGCCGGGCCCGGGCCAGGTCGCGGAATTCCTCGAGGGTGGGGCGGATGGTGCCCAGCTGCTGCATGGAGTCAGAGTCCTTCTGCGTCGGTTCGGCTCGCGGACACGGCAGGCAGGGCCCGGCCGTCGAAGCATGTGCGTGTGCCGGTGTGGCAGGCCGCGCCCTCCTGGTCGACCGTGACGAGCAGGGCGTCGCCGTCGCAGTCGAGGGCCACGCCCTTCACCCACTGCCGGTGGCCGGACGTGTCGCCCTTCCGCCAGTACTCGGAGCGGGACCGCGAGTAGAACGTCACCCGGCCGCTGGTCAGCGTCCGCCGGAGTGCCTCCTCGTCCATCCAGCCGAGCATCAGCACCTCGAGCGTGTCGTACTGCTGCACGACGGCGGCGACCAGTCCGGCGTCGTCCTTCTTGAGGGCGTCGGCGATGGCCGGATCGAGGAGCGGCGGCTCCCCTGCAGGGCCCTGGGGCGAGGGAGTGGAGGAGTCGTTCGGGGAGAAGGTGGAGGAAGGCATCACCTGTGATTCTAGTGCGGTCCCCGGCGCCGCGCGGCGCGCCCACCCCGTCCCCGGCGCGACATGCTAGTTTCAGCAGCTATGCACTACGTAGCCCCGTCCCGCGAGGTCCTGGCCGAAACGCTTCTGGCAGCCGGCCACGAGGCCCCCACGCTCTGTGAGGGCTGGCTGACGCGCGACCTGGCAGCGCACCTCTACCTGCGCGAGCACAACCCGGCCATGGGACTCGGGCTCATCCCGAAGCTGGCCGGTTTCACGGAGCGGCTCGTCCGGGAGACGGCGGGGCGTGCGGCCTCGCCGGCGGGCTATGAGGCGCTCGTGGACCGCTTCCGGGCAGGACCCCCCGCGCTCTCGCCGATGCGCGTCAGCACGATCGACAGGAGCGCCAACCTCATCGAGTACTTCGTGCACACCGAGGACGTGCGCCGTGCCACCACCCGGTGGGCTCCGCGGGCGCTGGACGAGGACTACGCGGACGCCCTCTGGGAGGAACTGATCAAGCGGGCGGCGCTCCTGTACCGGGGCGCGGACCTCGGCATCGTCCTGGTGCGTCCGGGCGGTCCGCGGCACGTCGCGAAACGCGCGCCGGTCTCCGTGGCGATCATCGGTGACCCGGGGGAACTGCTGCTGCACGCCCACGGCCGGCGGCAGCAGGCGCTGGTCACCTTCGAAGGCCAGCCCGACGCCGTCGCACTGCTCGAGACCGCCGACGTCGGACCCTGACACCCCTGACAACCGTGAGACCTTCGGGGACCCCTCGGGGCTTCCGCAGCCCGTCGGGACGCGGCAGGGTGCCCGGTCGGGACGCCGGACCGTCCCGTCCGTCAGCGGACGGGGAACCCGGCCTCCCGGATGGCGGCCTTGACCTGCGCGATGGCGTCCACGGGCCCGAAGTGGAAGACGGACGCAGCGAGCACGGCGTCGGCTCCGGCCTGGACCGCCGGCGGGAAGTGCTCCGGCTTGCCCGCTCCGCCGGAGGCGATCAGCGGAACGCCGACGGCGGCCCGGACGGCACGGATGAGCTCCAGGTCGAAGCCCTCCTTGGTGCCGTCGGCGTCGATCGAGTTGAGCAGGATCTCCCCCACGCCCCGGTCCGCTGCCTCGCGGGCCCACGCCACGGCGTCGATACCGGTGCCCTTGCGCCCGCCGTACGTGGTGACCTCGAAGCCGGAGGGCGTGCTGGCGTCGCGCGTGCGGCGTGCATCGAGGGACAGCACCAGGACCTGGGCCCCGAAGTGCCCGGTGATCTCGTTGATGACGGCGGGGCGTGCGACCGCGGCCGTGTTGATCGAGGCCTTGTCCGCGCCGTAGCGCAGCAGGCGGTCGACGTCGGAGATCTCCCTCACTCCGCCGCCCACGGTCAGGGGGATGAAGACCTCCTCGGCGGTCCGGGCGACGACGTCGAACGTCGTCTCCCGGTTCCCGGAGGAGGCCGTGACGTCGAGGAAGGTCAGTTCGTCGGCACCCGCGCGGTCGTAGCGGTGGGCGAGTTCCACGGGGTCACCGGCGTCGCGCAGGTCCTCGAAGTTGACGCCCTTGACCACGCGGCCGGCGTCGACGTCGAGGCACGGGATGACACGGACTGCGACGGTCATGGCTGCCCTCTCCTAGATCCGGCAGGCGTGGATGGTGCTGACGAGGATGGCGCGGGCGCCGAGCTCGTACAGCTCGTCCATGACGCGGTTGGTCTGGTTCCGCCGGACCATCGAGCGCACGGCCACCCAGTCGGAGTCGCGCAGCGGTGACACGGTCGGGGATTCGAGACCGGGTGTCAGGGCGGCGGCCTCGTCCACGAGGTCCTTGCGGATGTCGTAGTCCATCATCACGTACTGGCGTGCGACGAGGACGCCCTGCAGGCGCCGCAGCAGCACGTCCAGTCCGGCGGGGGGCTCCACGCCGGCCCGCCCGATCAGCACGGCCTCGCTCTTGAGGATCGGCTCGCCGAAGATCTCCATGCCGGCGGCACGGAGCGTGTTGCCCGTCTCCACCACGTCGGCGATGGCGTCGGCCACGCCGAGGCGCACCGAGGATTCGACGGCGCCGTCGAGCCGGACGACGGCGGCTGTGATGCCGCGTTCGGCGAGGTAGTCCTTCAGGAGTCCCTCGTAGCTCGTCGCGACGCGCTTGCCCTCGAGCTGTTCGACCGACGAGAAGTCCGCCACGGGGCCTGCGAACCGGAAGGTCGAGGCTCCGAAGCCGAGCTGCAGGAGCTCCTCGGCCTTCACCTGCGCGTCGAGGAAGAGGTCGCGGCCGGTGATGCCGACGTCGAGGGTTCCCGAGCCCACGTACACGGCGATGTCGCGCGGACGGAGGAAGAAGAACTCGATCTCGTTCTCGGGATCGACGAGGACGAGTTCACGGGTGTCGCGGCGCTGGCGGTAGCCGGCCTCGGCGAGCATGGACGAGGCGGCCTCGGAGAGGGCGCCCTTGTTGGGAACTGCTACACGGAGCATGGGGATCTTTCGCTGGAGGGAGGAGGTGCAAGCGGGGGCCGCGGGCGGGATGCGCGGCTACAGATGCTTGTAGACGTCCTCCAGGGTGAGGCCCTTCGCGATCATGAGCACCTGCAGGTGGTAGAGCAGCTGCGAGATCTCCTCGGCGGCGTTCTCGGTGGACTCGTACTCGGCGGCCATCCACACCTCGGCGGCCTCTTCGACGACCTTCTTGCCGATGCCGTGTACGCCGGAGTCGAGCTCCGCGACGGTCCGCGAACCGGCCGGCCGTTCCACGGCCTTCGCGCTGAGTTCCTCGAACAGGGAATCAAAGGTTTTCACGTCCCCTAGGCTATCGGCTCGCGGAGCCGACCCGTTGCTCCGGGTCCCTGGTGTGACGGACACCTCCGGGATCACCGCGTCCACGACCGCAGGACGGCGGCCGTCGCCAGCGCCGCCGAGACCGCCTCGTGCCCCTTGTCCTCGGAGGAGCCCGGCAGGCCGGCGCGGTCGAGTCCCTGCTGCTCCGTGTCGCAGGTGAGGACGCCGAAACCGACCGGCACGCCCGTGCTGACGCTCACGTCGGTGAGGCCCGACGTCGCGGCCTGGCAGACGTACTCGAAGTGGGGCGTGCCGCCACGGATGACGACGCCGAGGGCCGCGACGGCGTCGAAGTGCGGGGCGAGGCGGGCTGCGGCGACGGGCAGCTCGAAGCTCCCGGGGACGCGCACCTCGGTGACCTCGGCTCCCGCCTCCGCTGCGGCGCGGCGTGCGCCGTCGAGCAGTCCGTCCATGATCTGTGTGTGCCAGCTCGCCGCGATGATGGCGAGGCGAAGGGGGGCGCCCTCCGCGGTCAGTCCGCTGATGTCGATGCTGGGTGCTCCGTGGCCGCTCATGGCTCTCCTTCGGGTGGTGTTCGGTGGGTGGTACTGCTGAATGGTGCTGGTGCTGGTCGGACCGCGCGCCTGCCGGCCGCCCGTTCCGCCCTGCTGGTTCAGGCGCCGGCCGTGTCCGCCTGCCCGTCGGCGGGGTCGGAGGTGTCGCGCTCGCGCAGGTACGCGACGAGGTCCTCGATGGAGACGAGCGGGATCCCGTGGTCGTCGGCGAAACGGCGCAGGGCAGGAAGGCGCAACATGTCGCCCTCGTCGTGCACCAGTTCGGCGATGACTGCCACGGGGCGCTTGCCGGCGAGCATGCTCAGCTCGACGGAGGCCTCGGTGTGTCCGGGCCGCTGGCGGACCCCGCCGGCTGCTGCGCGCAGCGGGAAGACGTGGCCCGGCCGGGTGAGGTCGGAGGGGACGCTGGCGGGATCCGCGAGCACCTGCATGGTGCGCGCGCGGTCCGCGGCACTGATGCCCGTGCTGACCCCGATCGCGGCATCGCACGATACCGTGTAGGCCGTGCCCTTCGAGTCCTCGTTCACGGCGGTCATCGGCGGGAGGAGGAGGCGGTCCGCGTCGGCACCCGGCAGCGGCACGCACAGGACGCCGGAGGTCCAGCGGACGGTCCAGCCCACCAGCTCAGGGGTGGCGTCCTCTGCGGCGAAGACGATGTCGCCCTCGTTCTCGCGGTCCTCGTCGTCGACGACGACGACGGCTCGTCCCGCGGCGATGGCCGCGACGGCGTCCCGGATGGGATCCAGGCGGATCACTGCCTGGTCGTCGGTCGCCGCTCCGTCCTCGGTCACTGCTCTGTCCTCCGCCACTGCGCCGTCCTCCATCCCTGCACTGCCTGTCGTCACCGCATTCACCTGGGCCACTACTGCCCTGTCCCGGCGCCGGGCTGCTGCCGCGCGTCCGCGGCGGCGAAGCCGAGCAGGCGTTCGGCATACTTTGCGAGCACGTCCATCTCCAGGTTGACCGTATCCCCGATCGACTTCGCACCGAGGCCGGTCTCCTTGAGTGTGGTGGGGATCAGTCCGACCTCGAACCACTGCCCGGTCTCGTCCGGTGCACTGACGGCGGTGACCGTCAGCGAGACGCCGTCGATCGCCACGGAGCCCTTCTCCGCGGCGTAGCGCCCCAGCTTCGACGGCAGCCCGAAGCGGAGCCGGTGCCATGCGCCGAGGTCCTCGCGCTCGAGCAGCACACCGATACCGTCCACGTGCCCCTGGACCACATGCCCGTCGAGGCGTCCCCCGGCGGGAACACACCGCTCGAGGTTGACCGGCGCGCCCGGTTGCAACTCGCCCGTGGTGGTCCGGCGGAGGGTCTCCCCCATGACGTCGACGCCGACGCGTCCGCCGTCGAGGGTGACGGCCGTGAGGCACACGCCGTTGACGGCGATGGAGGCCCCGGGCGTGAGGTCCCGGCCGGTCTCGGGCGCTTCGAAGACGAGGAGGCCGCTTTCACCGTCGGCTGCGAGCTCGAGTGAGACCACGCTGCCCTGCTCGGACACGATTCCTGTGAACACTGGTACTTCCTTCGGGAGTGGATGGATTGCGGGTGGGGTCAGGCGGGTGGGGCAGGGTCAGGCCGGGCTCGGTGAGGAGGCCGCAGGTGGACCCGGACGTCGGCACCGAGCTGCTGCACGGCGGGGCCCCCGGCGTCGTCGAGGCGCCAGCGCTCCGCCTCGCCGAGCGTGGTGACGCCGAGCTCCGGGAAGGCGGGTGCGCCGTCGCCGAGGATCAGCGGGGCGACGTAGCTGAACAGCTCGTCGACGACGCCGGCCCGCAGAAAGGCGGAGGCGACACGCGGGCCTCCCTCGACCATCAGGTGGCGGACCCCCCTTCCGTACAGGTCGTCGAGGGCGAGACGGACGTCGCGGGTGGCCAGGTGGAGGAAGCCCGGCCCCCTGATGGAGGCGCCATCCGGCACCGTCCCCTGCCCGAGGACCACCCGCAGGCGTGGACGGCCCTGGGCATCCCGGCTGTCCTCCGCGCCGTCCGTCCGCGCGGTGAGGCTGGGGTTGTCGGCGAGGACGGTCCCGGTCCCCACGAGGACGGCGTCGGCCAAGGCCCGGATCCTGTGCCCGTCGCCGCGCGCCTCCGGGCCGGTGATCCACTGGCTGGATCCGTCCCGGGCGGCCACCCGGCCGTCGAGGGACTGCGCCGACTTCAGGGTGACGAAGGGGCGTGCGTCGGCGAGGGCTGCGGTCCAGCGGTCGTTGAGGTCGCGGGATCGCGCCGCCTCGAGGCCCCCGACGCAGTCGATGCCCGCACTGCGCAGCCGGTGGGCTCCTCCCGCCGCGGCGCCGTTGACGTCGTCGGCGGCGTAGACCACGCGGGCGACGCCCGCCCCGATGAGGGCCTCGCTGCAGGGGCCGGTCCGGCCGGTGTGGTTGCACGGCTCGAGGGTGACCACCACGGTGGCCCCGCGCGGGTCGTTGCTGCGACCGCGGGCGTCGGCGAGGGCCGCCGGTTCGGCGTGGGGTGTGCCCGCGCCACGGTGGTAGCCCTCTCCGAGGACCGCACCGTCCGCACCGAGGACGACGGCGCCCACGAGGGGATTGGCGCCGCGCACGCCCTGGCCAGCGAGGCGGAGGGCGCGCAGCATAGCCTCCGACTCCGCTGCGGGTCCCGACGGAGTGCTCATCGCAGCGTCGGGTCCGGCAGTAGGGTCTCGATGCTGGGCTTCGCAGCGCCCTGGGCGCGTGCCCACACGAAGAAACCGACCAGGGTGAAGGCACCGTAGAACAGGTACATGAAGGCGCTCGCGTAGTAGCCGGCGCTGAAGAGCAGGGGCACCCCGACGATGTCCACGGCGACCCAGACGAGCCAGAACTCGACCCAGCCCTTGGCCATGCCGTAGGTGGCGAGCAGGGACCCCACGAAGGTCCACGCATCCGCCCACACGGGCTCGTAGGACCCGAGCATGCGGAAGAGGGGGGTCAGCAGGAAGGTCCCGACGATCAGGAAGGCGACCATACCGAATCGGGTGCTGGTGCCCGCCCACCGGGGCGTGACCGCCTGTCCCCCGCTGTGCCGACTGGCCTGCCACTGCCGCCAGCCGTAGACCGAGACGGCGATGAACATGACCTGACGGCCGGCCTGGCCGAGCAGATTCGCGGCGCTCGCGGCGCCGAAGAGTGATCCGAGGAACACCGTCAGGAGCAGGAGGTTACCCACGATGCCGACGGGCCACGCCCAGACGCGGCGGCGCATGCCCCCGAGAGCGCTGAGGAGGCCGAAGACGTTGCCCACCACTTCGCGCAGCAGGAGCGAGCCGCCGCCTACGGGGATGCGGGCTTCGAAGAGCCACTGCAGAAAATCCATGCCGATCCTTCGCCGTTACGACGGCTCCGGGCGATGGCAGCAGGAGGACGCCACGGCGGTGGCGCGACGGGATGGGCGCCCGGTGATCGGGCAGCCGCAGACCCCTGCTGTTCGTGCTTCTCCCATCCAGACTTTGACTGTCGGTCCCGGAATTCCACCGGCTCAACCGTCCGCCTCCCGCGGGTGCGGAAGGACGGACGGGTCGCGGACTATCACCGCCGGTTCGGACTTACACCGACCCCGGAGCACGTACTGGTCCTGATTATTTCACAGGAGACCCGCGGCACCGGCCGTTCCGTCATATTTCGTCCGGAAGCGATCATCCCGACCGGATCGGCACGCGGGCCGGATACGGGACAGGGCACCCCGTGCGGAGTGCCCTGTCCCTCGGATCGGTGCGTCGAGCGGGAGGTCAGCCCTCGGTCTTCGGCTTGGCGTCGACGCCGGCTTCCTTGCGCTGCTGCGCGGTGATCGGCGCGGGAGCGGCCGTCAGCGGGTCGTACCCGCCGCCCGACTTCGGGAAGGCGATGACGTCGCGGATCGAATCCGCACCGGCGAGCAGCGACACGACGCGGTCCCAGCCGAGCGCGATGCCGCCGTGGGGCGGCGCGCCGTACTTGAAGCCCTCGAGCAGGAAGCCGAACTTCTCCTGGGCTTCCTCGGCGCTCAGGCCCATGACCGCGAACACGCGCTCCTGCACGTCGCGCCGGTGGATACGGATGGACCCGCCGCCGAGCTCGTTGCCGTTGCAGACGATGTCGTACGCGAAGGCCAGGGCGTTCTCGGGATCGGTATCGAACGTGTCGAGGAATTCGGGCTTCGGCGACGTGAACGCGTGGTGCACGGCCGTCCACGCGCCGGCACCGACAGCGACGTCGCCGGCCGCGACGGCGGCGGAGGCGGGCTCGAACATGGGCGCGTCGACGACCCACACGAAGGCCCAGTCGCCCTCCTTGATCAGTCCCGTGCGTCGACCGATCTCGACGCGGGCCGCACCGAGAATGGCGCGCGAGGAGGGCGTGTCTCCCGCCGCGAAGAAGATGCAGTCACCGGGATTGGCGCCGACGGCGGCCGCGAGGCCCTCCCTTTCCTTCTCGGTCAGGTTCTTGGCGACGGGACCGCGGAGGCTGCCGTCGTCGTCGATCAGCACGTAGGCGAGGCCCTTGGCGCCGCGCTGCTTGGCCCATTCCTGCCAGGCATCGAGCTGCCGGCGGGGCTGGGAGGCTCCCCCGGGCATGACGACGGCCCCGACATAGGGAGCCTTGAAGACGCCGAATTCCGTGTCCTTGAAGAATTCGGTCAGTTCGGTCAGCTCGAGGCCGAAGCGGAGGTCCGGCTTGTCCGAGCCGTACTTCGCCATGGCGTCGGCGTAGGTCATGCGGCGGATGGGCAGCGGCACCTCGACGTCGATGAGCTTCCACAGCGCGGAGACCAGCTGCTCGCCGAGGGCGATGATGTCGTCCTGCTCCACGAAGCTCGCCTCGATGTCGAGCTGCGTGAACTCGGGCTGGCGGTCGGCCCGGAAATCCTCGTCCCGGTAGCAGCGGGCGAGCTGGTAGTACTTCTCGAACCCGCCGACCTGCAGGAGCTGCTTGAACAGCTGGGGCGACTGCGGCAGGGCATACCAGGAGCCCGGCGCGAGCCGTGCCGGCACCAGGAAGTCGCGGGCACCCTCGGGCGTGGATCGCGTCAGGGTCGGCGTCTCGATCTCCACGAAGCCGTCCCGGTGCAGGAGCTCGCGTGCCACCCGGCTCGCCTCGGAGCGCAGCCGGAGGTTGGCCTGGGGGCCGGGCCGGCGGAGGTCGAGGTAGCGGTGGCGCAGGCGCGCCTCCTCGCCCACCTCGACGTGCTCGTCGATCTGGAACGGCAGGGGGTCGGACGTGTTGAGGATGGTCACGGTGTCCGCGATGACCTCGATTGCACCTGTGGGCAGTGCCGGATTCTCGTTACCCTCCGGCCGCTGCTGCACGCTGCCGACGATCTGGAGGACGTACTCGTTGCGCAGGCTCGAGAAGACGTCCTCCTCACGCACGACGACCTGGGCGACGCCGGAAGCGTCACGGAGGTCGAGGAACGCCACCCCGCCGTGGTCCCGGCGGCGGGCCACCCAGCCCGCCAGGGTGACCGTTTGTCCTACGTGCTCGGGCCGAAGGGAGCCCAGTTCATGCGTGCGGAGCACAGCATTCCTTCCCACAGAAGAGTTCGATGAGTCGCAGGCGGAACTGCACCTGCCTAGAGTTGGTTCAAGCCCGTCCAACTTTACCGGTCCCGGTCTGGCCGCCCGGACAGACCGACAGGCCGCCGGCCTCATCCGCCCTGTCCCGTCCCCGTTGTCGTCCCGTCGCCCGCCCGCCTGTCCGGCGGGGCTGCTCCCGATCGAGAGGAGATCCATGTCCCAGGAACCGGGACTCCGCCGCGCCATGGGCGGCTTCGATGCCACGACCGTAGGGATCGGCGCGATGATCGGCGCCGGCGCGTTCGTGGTGTTCGCCCCGGCCAGTGCATCCGCCGGGGCGCTCCTGCCCCTGGCCGTCGTGATCGCGGGCTTCATCGCCTACTGCAACGCCTCGGCGACCGCCTCCCTGGCCGTGCGTTATCCCACGAGCGGTGGGACCTACGTCTACGGGCGCGAGCAGCTCGGTCCCTGGCCCGGGTTCCTCGCCGGGTGGTCGTTCGTCACCGGCAAGCTGGCTTCCTGCGCGGCCATGGCCCTCACGTTCGGCCTGTATGCGGCGCCGGGTGCCGCGAAGGCCGCAGGGGTCGCCGCCGTCGTCGGGCTGACGCTCGTCAACCTCCTGGGGGTCACCCGCACCGCGCTCGCCACGCGCGTCATCGTCTCGCTCGTGGTGCCGGTCCTCGCCTTCGTGATCGTCGTCGCGTTCGCCTCCCCCGCGGCCTCGGGCCCGGCCGCCGCCGGTTCCGCAGGGGCGGCCGGGATCCTGCAGGCGGCGGGCCTGCTGTTCTTCGCCTTCGCCGGGTATGCGCGCATCGCGACGATGGGTGAGGAGGTCCGTGAACCGCGCAGGAACATCCCGGCGGCGATCTTCGGTGCCCTCGGCTTCACGCTGCTGCTGTACCTGCTGCTGGCGCTGTCCCTGCTGCACGCCTTCGGGCCGACCCGGCTCGCCGGAACCACGGCTCCGCTGCGGGAGGTCTTCGACGCAGCCACATCGAGCGGAGCCGCCGGTGTGGGCGGAGCGGTCATCACCCTCGCGGCTGCCCTCGCGAGCCTGGGCGCCCTGCTCGCCCTCATCGCCGGAGTCGGCAGGACGAGCCTTGCGATGGCCCGGGGCGGAGACCTGCCACGGGTGCTGTCGCGGATCTCCGCCCGGCACGCCGTGCCCTGGGTCGCCGATATCGCGACGGCCGTCGTCGTCGTGGTCCTCCTGCTGGCCACGGACGTGCTGACCGTGGTCGGCTTCTCGAGCTTCGGCGTGCTGCTGTACTACGCGATCGCGAACATCGCGGCCTTCACCCTCACCGAGAGGCAGTGGTATTCGCCGCGCTGGCTGAACGCCGTCGGCGCAGCCGGTTGCCTCGTCCTGGCCTTCACCCTGCCGGCGACGTCGGTGCTCACCATGCTCGGGGTGCTCGCGGTCGGGCTCGCCGCCCGCGCAGTCGTCGGAGCCCGGCGCGGGTGACGTTCCGCGATCGCGACGTCAGGCGGTCGCGACCACCGGGCGGAGGTCCTCGGCGGGAGGCGTCCAGGCTGCAGGGTCCGCCGCCACCTGGTCCCCGGACCGGATGTCCTTCACCTCGTGCGAGCCGTCGGGCGACGTGAACCAGACGAAGGGGATGCCGCGGCGGTCCGCGAACTTGATCTGCTTGCCGAACTTCTCCGCGCCCGCTGCCACCTCGGCGGAGATCCCGCGGCTCCGCAGCGCGGCCGCGACGTCCTGTGCCTGCGACCAGGAATCGTCGTCGGCGAGTGTCACGAGGACGGCGGTGGGGACGGACCGCGAGACCGTGGCGAACCCCTGGCTCAGGATCCGGGAGACGATCCGCGTGACGCCGATCGACAGTCCTACCCCGGGGAACGTTCGGTTGCCCTTGCGGGCCAGGGAGTCGTAGCGGCCGCCGGAGCAGATCGATCCGAGGCCCTCGTGCCCGTTGAGCACCGTCTCGTAGACGGTGCCCGTGTAGTAGTCGAGCCCGCGGGCGATGCTGAGGTCCGCCACCACCCGGCCCGGTGCCCGTCGGGATGCCTCGCCCACGACCTGCTGGAGTTCCTCGAGGCCTTCGTCGAGGAGGTCGTTCGTCACGCCGAGGGCGCGGACGCGTTCGACGAACGAGGTGTCGGACGTGCGGATGCCGGCGAGCTCGAGTGCGAGGCGCACCTGGTCGTCGTCCGCGCCGACCTCGTCCCGCAGCAGCGTGCCCACCTTGTCCGCGCCGATCTTCTCGAGCTTGTCGATGCTCCGCAGGACGGCGGCCGTGTCCTCGAGCCCGATGCCGCGGTAGAACCCCTCGGCGAGCTTCCGGTTGTTGACGCGCAGCGTGAAGTCCGGGATGGGGAGGGCGCCGAGGGCCTCGACCACGGCGAGGGCGAGTTCGACGTCGTACCGGAACGGGAGCACGCCGTCGCCGACGACGTCGATGTCCGCCTGGGTGAATTCGCGGGCGCGGCCCTCCTGGGGTCGCTCCCCGCGCCAGCACTTCTGGATCTGGAACCGGCGGAAGGGGAAGGCGAGGTGGCCGGCGTTCTCGACGACGTAGCGGGCGAATGGCACGGTCAGGTCGTAGTGGAGGGCGAGGCCGCTCTCGGAGGCGGACGCCTCGTCGGCCTGGAGGCGTGACACCGCGTACACCTCCTTGTCGATCTCACCCTTCCGCAGCAGGTGATCCACCGTCTCGACTGCCCGTGTCTCGATGCTGGAGAAGCCGTGCAGCTCGAACGTCCGCTGCAGCACCTCGAGCACGTGGAGCTCGATCAGGCGCTCCTCCGGAAGCCATTCGGGAAAGCCGGACAGTGATGCCTTGCGGGCCATGGGGTGGTTCTCCTCCTGCGCGGGGTTGCCGGTTCCCGCTTCCCTGCAGCGAAGCGGTCCGTTCTGCGGCCTCAATCCTAGGTGTCGTGTCGGGTTCCCGGGAAAACGGTCAGCGCGGGCGGCCGGGAGCAGCGGAGGCGCGGCTGTTCCCTGCACGTCCAGCAGGAAGGGCGCCTCCGCCCCGGAACCCGGATTCCGACCCAGTGGGTAAAGTAACCTCAGGGCAGACTCCCAGACCCTGCATGAAATGGCCCCGGCGTTGCTCACGGCCATCCGACGAGCGAAAGACTTCTAGCGGTGACACATAGTCAGCAATCCGACGAAACGACCATCGGCCAGGACGCACAGCAGGACACGGTGGCAGGCGACGGCGCCGGCGACCCCACGTCCGCAGACGCGTCCGCAGGCACGGGCACAGGTGCCGACACGAGCGCCGACACGGGCGACGTGACCGCAGCCGCTTCCCCGCAGGACGGGACGGAGCCGGTGACGTCCGGCCCCTCGGAGGAAGCCGACGCTGCCGCGGCAGACGCAGCCGGTACGGCCGAGGCCGAGGCCTCGGCGCCGACCGATGTCGGCGCCTCCGGCGTCGGTGCCAGCGCGCACTCCCCTGCTCCGGAAGCTCCGGCCGAGCCGGCGGAACAGCCGGTTGCCCCGGCCGGCGCAGGCGAAGTGCCCGATGCAGACGCAGCAACCGGTGCAGACGCACCAGGGGATGCCCCCGAGGCGTCGGTCCCCCTGGCCCCCGAGCCCGCACCACTGACCACGCCGTCGCCCCGTCTCGCCGCTCCCCGCCCGCCGCTGCCCACGGCGATGGTGCCCCGACCGCTGAAGAAGGCCGCCCAGCCGGTCGCCGCACCCCTGGCGCACAGCACCTCCCTCGAGGAGGCCGCCCGGTTCGCCCGCGTCGAGGACGACGGGCACGTCTTCCTGCTGGTCGACGGCGCCGAGCACCCGGTGGGACAGTACCCGGATGCGAGCCGCGAGGAGGCCCTCGCCTACTTCGTGCGCAAGTACGACGACGTCGTCAGCCAGGTGGCCCTGCTCGAGCAGCGCGTGCAGGCCAAGGCGCCATCGTCGGACATGGCGAAGACGGCCAAGCACCTGCGTGCCCAGGTCGGCGAACGGAAGATGGTCGGCGACGTCGTCGCCCTCGAGGCGCGGATCGATGCCCTGCTCGGCGACATCAGCGGCCTCGAGAAGGCGGAACGCGCAGTACAGGACGAGCTGAAGGCCAAGGAACTCGCGGCCCGTGAGGCGATCGTCGCCGAGGCCGAGGAACTGGCGGGCCGGGATCCGTCCACCGTGCAGTGGAAGGCCAGCAGCACCCGCATGAACGAACTGTTCGAGCTGTGGAAGGCGGCGCAGAAGAACGGACCGAGGCTCGGCCGCGGCACCGAGGACGCGCTGTGGAAGCGTTTCCGGTCCGCACGCACCGTCTTCGACCGGCACCGGCGCGCCTACTTCTCGCAGCTGGACAGCGACAACGCCGAGGCGAAGCAGGCCAAGGAAGCGCTCATCAAGCGGGCGGAGCAGCTCTCCAGCTCCACCGACTGGGGGCAGACGGCAGCCGAGTACCGGCACCTCATGGACGAGTGGAAGGCGTCGAAGCGCGCCAGCCGCAAGGACGACGACGCCCTCTGGGCCCGCTTCCGGGCAGCCCAGGACCGCTTCTTCGAGGCCCGCAAGTCCGCCAATGAAGCTGTCGACGAGGAATACGCCGGCAACCTCACGGTGAAGGAAGCCCTGCTCAGGGAGGCCCAGCAGATCCTGCCGATCCGCGACCTCGCTGCTGCGAAGAAGGCCCTGCAGTCCATCCGCGACCGCTGGGACGAGGCGGGCAAGGTGCCGCGCGCCGACATGGGACGCATCGACGCCGGCCTCCGGCAGGTCGAGGATGCCGTGAAGGCCGCCGACGACGACCACTGGAAGAAGACGAACCCCGAGACGAAGGCCCGCACCAACAGCGCGCTGAGCCAGCTCGAGGCGACGATCGCCCAGCTCAAGGAAGACCTCACAGACGCCGAACGGGCAGGGAACGCGAAGAAGATCGCATCCGCCCGGGAGGCGCTGGCGGCACGCGAGCAGTGGCTCGAGATGCTGCAGAAGTCGGCCCAGGACTTCTCCTAGCACCCGGCCCGCGCCGGTTCCAAGGCCCTCCGTCACCGTTGTCCACATCGGTGCCGGAGGGCTTTTGCGTGCGCGACGCGGTGGGATGCTGGAGCAATGCCTCCCCTGGACAGCGCTGCACCGCCCGAACGTCTCCGGGGCGCGGACGGCAATCCCGTAACCTCCACGGGAGGTGCCCTCTTCCACGCCGGTGACATCTTCACCTCGGCCGAGTTGCAGGCCATGAGGCTGGAAGGACTCGTGCGCCTCGTCATCGGAGACTCCTACCTCCGCAGCGACTTCCGTGAGGACCCGGCCACGCGGTCCCAGGCAGCAGCGCGCTGCATACCTCGCTCCCTCCGCCCGCGGGTGGCGCTGGGACGAACGTGCGCCGCCTGGATCTACGGGTGCGCACCCCCGCCGGCGCTGATCAGCCTCGTGTCGGACCACCGCCGCCGCACCACGGCCCTGCCGCCCTTCACGCCCGCGGTCCTGCACCAGGTGGCGCTCGGCCCCTTCGACGTCAACAGGGTCGGAGGTGTGTCCGTGACGACCCCGCTGCGTACGGCGGTGGACATCGCCGTCCACGGGGAGGACTGCGATGCCGTCCGGATCCTCAGCGCCATCGGCAGGGCGCGGGACCTCGACTGCCCGTTGCGGCTCGTGGAGGCGGCACTGCTCGCGACGCCACGGGTGCCGGGCAAGACGCGTGCCCTGGCGAGGCTGCGTGCCGCCCAGCATCCGGGGGTCGGCAGGACGGAACCGGGCGCGCGTCAGGGTCGGCGCTGGGAGCCCGTGGTCCGGTAGACGTCGAAGACGCCGTCGATGCGGCGTACGGCGCTCAGGATGTGGTTGAGGTACTTCGGGTCACCCATCTCGAACGCGAACCGTGACATCGCGACCCGGTCCGACGACGTGTTCACGTTGGCGGCCAGGATGTTCACGTGGTTCTCGGCGAGCACGCTCGTGACGTCCGAGAGGAGGCTCTTGCGGTCCAAAGCCTCCACCTGGATCTCCACGAGGAACACACTCGACTGCGTCGGCGCCCAGTCAACGGGAACGATGCGGTCCGGCTGGTCGCGCAGTTCCTGCACGTTGCGGCAGTCGCTGCGGTGCACCGAGACGCCGGAACCCCTCGTGACGAAACCGATGATCGGGTCCGGCGGCACCGGGGTGCAGCAGCGGGCGAGCTTCACCCAGACGTCGCCGACGCCGCGGACCGTGACGCCGGAGTCCGAGAACTTGGGCCGGCGCGGCTGCGTGGCCACCGCCGTCTCGGCGATGTTCTCCTCGGCGCCCTCGTGGCCGCCCATCAGCGCCACGAGGTGCTCGATGACGTTCTGCGCCGACGTATGGCCGTCGCCGACGGCAGCATAGAGGGCGGAGATGTCCTGGTGGCGGAGTTCCTGGGCCACGGTCAACAGGGCGCTGTGCGTCATCATGCGCTGCAGCGGGAGGTTCTGCTTGCGCATCGCGCGCGTCAGCAGCTCCTTGCCCTTGTCGATCGCCTCCTCTCGGCGCTCCTTCGTGAACCACTGGCGGATCTTGTTCCTGGCCCGCGGGCTCTTGACGAAGCCCTGCCAGTCCTGGCTCGGACCCGCGCCCTCGGCCTTCGAGGTGAAGATCTCCACCCAGTCGCCGTGGTTGAGCTCGCTGTTGAGCGGCACGAGCTTGCCGTTGACCCTGGCGCCGATGGTCCTGTGGCCGACCTCGGTGTGCACGGCGTACGCGAAGTCGACCGGCGTCGACCCGGCAGGCAGCGCCATCACCTCGCCCTTGGGCGTGAAGACGAAGACCTCGCGCGCATTGATCTCGAACCGCAGCGAGTCGAGGAATTCGTCCGGGTCCGAGGTCTCCTGCTGCCAGTCCACGAGGCTCCGCAGCCAGCCCATGTCCCCGTTGTCGGAGGCCTCGAGCTGCCTGCTGCCGTTCTTGTACTTCCAGTGGGCCGCGACGCCGTACTCGGCGCGGCGGTGCATGTCGTGCGTCCGGATCTGGATCTCTACGGGCTTGCCGCCCGGGCCGATCACCGTGGTGTGCAGCGACTGGTACATGTTGAATTTCGGCATGGCGATGTAGTCCTTGAACCGCCCGGGCAGGGGGTTCCACCGCGAATGCAGCGAGCCGAGGGTGGCGTAGCAGTCGCGCACGCTGTCCACCAGGACGCGGACTCCCATGAGGTCATGGATGTCGTCGAAGTCCTTACCCCGCACGATCATCTTCTGGTAGATGGAGTAGTAGTGCTTCGGCCGGCCCGTGATCGTCGCCTTGATCTTCACGGCGCGCAGGTCTTCCTCGATCTGGTTGCGTACGAGGCTGAGGTGCTTCTCGCGCTCCGGCGTCCGGTCCCCCACCATCCGGACGATCTCCTCGTACACCTTCGGGTGGAGTGCCGCGAAGGACAGGTCCTCCAGCTCCCACTTGATGGTGTTCATGCCCAGGCGGTGCGCGAGCGGGGCGAAGATCTCGAGAGTCTCCCGCGCTTTCTTGGCCGAGGAGGCAGGCGAGACGAAGCGCCAGGTGCGGGCGTTGTGCAGGCGGTCGGCCAGCTTGATGACGAGGACGCGGATGTCCTTGGCCATGGCGACGACCATCTTGCGGACGGTCTCGGCCTGGGCGGCGTCGCCGAAGGACACCTTGTCGAGCTTGGTGACGCCGTCGACCAGCATGGCGACCTCGGGGCCGAAGTCGCGCTTGAGCTCCTCGAGCGTGTAGGACGTGTCCTCGACGGTGTCGTGCAGGAGTGCCGCGGCGAGCGTGGTGCCGGTCATGCCCAGTTCGGCGAGGATCGTGGCCACGGCCACCGGGTGGGTGATGTACGGGTCGCCGCTCTTGCGCGTCTGGCCCTCGTGGCTGCGTTCGGCGACGAGGTACGCGCGCTGAATGAGGTCGAGGTCTTCCTTCGGGTTGTTCGCGCGCACCGTCCGCAGGAGCGGTTCCAGGACCGGCGAATAGCCGGAGGAGCCCCGCCCGGTCAGCCGGGCGATGCGCGCCCGCGTGCGCCCGCGCCGTCCGGGCGCCACCTGATCGGCACTTGCCGCGGACGGGGCCGATCCCGGCGCTACCGCCGGCGGGTCCGGCTGGACGAGCCCACGGGACGGACCCGGACGCGGGCCCTCCGTGGCGATCGGACCAGGCGATCCTGGCGCCGCAGTACCCCCGTCATCGGGCCGCACTGCGGGATTCACCGCTTCAGCCATTCAAGTCCCTCAATCTCGATCCAGAATCCCGGAAGGATTCAAGATGCCACAGGTAACGCGACCTCTCCAAGTCTAGCCGGGGCTGATCCGGTGCACGCTGTGCTACCGCGCCGGGTGCGCCCCCGGAGACACTGCCTCGAGCGCACGGCGGTCCAGGACCTTCTTCTCCTGCTTCTTCAGGTCCGGCTCGTTGAGCCGCAGGGCCGCGTACAGCGGCGCCGCGATGAAGATCGTGCCCAGCGTGCCGAGGATGATGCCGATGAACAGGGCCAGGGAGAGGTCCTGCAGCGTGCCCGCGCCCAGCAGGAACGAGCCGATGAACAGGATGGAGGCCACGGGCAGGATCGCCACTACCGAGGTGTTGATCGACCGCACGAGTGTCTGGTTCACCGCGAGGTTGACCTGCTCGGCGAACGTGCGCCGCGTCGAGGTGGCCCCGTCCGCCGTGTTCTCCCGGATCTTGTCGAACACCACGACCGTGTCGTACAGGGCGTAGCTGAGGATCGTCAGGAAGCCGATGATCGCCGAGGGCGTCACCTCGAAGTTGCTGAGCGAGTACAGCCCGGCGGTCACGACCATCACCACCACGAGCGCGGCCATCGCGGCGAGGGCCATCTTCCAGGTGCGGAAGTAGATGGCCATCAGGATCGCGGCGAGCAGGACGAACACACCGAAGCCGATCAGGGCCTGGCGGCTGACGTCCTCGCCCCACGTCGGGCCGACGAAGCTCGAGGTCACCTGGTCCTCGCCCACGCCGTAGCCGCTGATGAGGTTGTCGCGGACGCTGAGCGTCTCGTCGTCCGTCAGGCGCTCGGTCTGGACGCGCATGGTGTCCGCCGCGATGTTGGTGACCCGCGGGACGGCGTCGGGGACGACGTCGGTCACGACCGCTTCGCCGATGGCGGTGTCCGTGTTGTCCGTCGCGGAGACGGTGAACTCGGACCCGCCCCGGAAGTCGATCCCGAGGTTGAAGCCGCCCTTGAGCACCGGGATGATGATCGAGACGAGGATGGCGAGGCCGGCGATGAGGAACCAGAGGTTCCGCTTGGCGACGAAGGGGTAGGAGCGCTTCCCCGAGTACAGCTCGTTGCCGAAGGTGGCGAAGCTCGTGCGGCTCATTCGTTGTTCTCTTTCTGGGAAGAACCGGTGCGGCCCGCGAGGGCCTTCTGCTGCTCCGCGCGGCGGCGCTCGGCGATGGTCATGCGCCGTTCGGCTTCCGCCGAGGCACCCTTGTTCTTGGCCCGGGCGATGACGACGGGCTTCTCGGCGCTGGGCTCGCGCAGGCGGCCGGCGCCGCGGTAGAGCGGGATGCCACCCAGGCGGCTCGGATCGAGGCCGGACCACGGGTGGCCTTCGCCGAAGAACTTCGTCCTCGCTAGCAGCCGGAGGACCGGGTGGGTGAAGAGGAAGACGACCACGAGGTCGGCGATCGCCGTGAGGCCGAGCGTGAAGGCGAAGCCGCGGACGTTGCCGACGGCGACGAAGTAGAGCACGAGCGCCGCCAGCAGGTTCACTGCCTTCGATGCGAGCACGGTGCGTTTGGCACGGCGCCAGCCGTTCTCGACGGCGGAGATGAGGCCGCGGCCGTCACGCAGCTCGTCACGGATGCGTTCGAAGTAGACGATGAACGAGTCCGCCGTCTGGCCGATGGCGACGATGAGGCCCGCCACGCCGGCCAGCGACAGCCGGTAGTTCTCGGTCCAGCCGAGGATGCAGATCGCGAGGTAGGTCAGGACACCCGCGACGACGAGCGAGGCGATGGTCACGAGGCCGAGCAGGCGGTACTGGAACATCGAGTACAACGCGACCAGCAGGAGCCCGATGAGCCCGGCGACGAGGCCGAGCCGGAGCTGGTCCGCTCCCAGGGTCGCGGAGATCTGCTGTTCGCTCTGGATCTCGAAGCTGATGGGCAGGGCGCCGTACTTGAGCTGCTCGGACAGGGCCGCGGCGGATTCCTCCGTGAAGTTTCCGCTGATCTGGGGGTTGCCGTCCGCGATGACCGCGTTGGTGGTCGGCGCCGAGACGATCCGGCCGTCCAGCACGATGGCGAACTGGTTCCGCGGATCACCGGTACCGATCGCGTAGAGGCGCTCGGTCACCTCGCGGAAGGTCTTGGTGCCCTCGTCGTTGAAGTCGATATTGACGGCCCAGGTGTTGAGCGCCTGGCCCTGCGGGCTGCGCTGCAGCCCGTAGCTCGCGGTGGAGATGTCCGTGCCCGGGACCTCGACGGGCCCGAGGATGTACTTGCCCTGCGTGTCGGGTTCGCACGCGACCATGGGCTGGTCGGCCGGGGCCGGCTCCTCGGCAGGCTCGAGGGCCGCCGGGTCGAGGCAGTCCAGGGCCTCGAACTGCTTGTAGAGCTCGGGCGTGATCCAGTTCGGGTCACTGGCGTCCTTCGGCTCCGCAGCCGGCTTGGGGAGCTGGTCGTCGGGCGTCGGAGTCTCCGCCGGTGCCGCCTGTCCAGGGCCACCCGCGAGCACGGGCCGGAACTCCATCTGCGCCGATGCCTGGATCAGGTCACGGGTCTCGGGGTCCGGTGTCCCGGGGAGGGACACGATGACGTTCTGCCCGGACTGCGTGTTGATCTCGGCTTCGGCGACGCCGGAGCCGTCCACGCGCTGGCGGATGATCTCCACCGCCTGGTCGAGCTGTTCGGGAGTGATCTCGCTGCCGCCCTGGACGCGGGGGGCGAGGATCATCTGCGTCCCACCCTCGAGGTCGAGGGCCAGCCGGGGGCTCCAGCTCGCGGTGCTCCAGTAGGAACCCGCTCCCAGCAGGATTGCGAGCAGTGCTGTCAATGCGCCCAGCCAGACTAGTGTCCGCTTGGCTGCCGTCCCGGGACCGGTACGAGGCATGGTGGGGTGTCCTTATTTCGTGGCGCGGCGCGTGGCCGCGGTGATTCTGACAGGCGCGGTGCGAGGACCGACGCCTTGGGAATGCTAGTGGTCCGGGGTCGCTTTGGGGTCGCGGGGATCCCGCGCGTCGCGGCTTTCCTGCGCGGACTGCCTGTTCAGCCGCTCGAGGGTCTCCTCCGGCGTCTCGACGCCCGAGGTGGTACCCGCGGTTCCGGCGGCGGTGGACCCGGCGGAGGGGGTGCGGTCGACGGCGTCGATCGAAGACGTGTCCCCCGCGACCGGCGTCCCCGGAAGGGCGTCGTCGCGGGTGTCGTCGACGCGGGTGTCATCCACGCGCTCCTGCTCGACGACCTTGGACAGGGCCTGGGTGTGCACGGTGGCGAAGTTGCCGGGCGACAGTTCGAGGACCGCCTTGTTGTTCTCCTGGTCGATCGACACGATCGTGCCGAAGAGCCCGAACTGCGTCATGACCTCCGTGCCCGGTTCCATGCTCGTCCGCATCTCCTTCACCTGCTTCTGCGCCTTCCGCTGGCGCCGGAACATGGTGAAAATCAGGAAGGCCAGCGCCAGCGGCAGGAGGAGGGAGAAGATGTCGAAGGGAGGAGCATCTCCGGAGGCGGTCTGGGCAACTACATGTGCGAACACTGGGAATTTCCGTTCCTGGGACTGGGAGTGGGCGGCAGGACTGTGCCCCGGCACACATTCGAAGACACCAGTGTAAAGGGGAAAGCTGGGCGATCCCCCGTCAGGAGTCCGGCCGTGCCCAGCTGTCAAGGGCCGATTCGCTGCCGAGCAGGTCCTCGGGCGCCACCGAGAACAGGTCCTCCGGCATGGCTGCGGCGACGTTCTGGGGCATCTCGAGGCCCAGGTGTCTCCACGCGGCCGCCGTAGCGATCCTCCCGCGCGGCGTCCGCCCGAGCATGCCCTCCCGCACCAGGTAGGGCTCGGCGACGGTCTCGACCGTCTCGGGCTCCTCCCCCACGGCGATCGCCAGCGTCGAGAGACCCACGGGACCCCCGTTGAACTTGGTGATGAGGGCGGTGAGGACGGAGCGGTCCAGCCGGTCGAGTCCCCGCGCATCCACTTCGTACATGTCGAGCGCCGCGCTTGCGGACCGCGCATCGATCAGGTCGATGCCGTGCACGAGCGCCCAGTCCCGGACCCGCCGCAGCAGGCGGTTGGCGATACGGGGGGTGCCCCTCGAGCGGCCGGCGATCTCGGCGAAGGCCGCCGAATTCACCTTCATGTCCATGAGCATCGCCGACCGCCGGAGCACGAGCTCGAGTTCCTCGGTCGAGTAGAACTCGAGGTGGCCGGTGAAGCCGAAGCGGTCCCGGAGCGGGCCGGGCAGCAGTCCCGCGCGCGTGGTGGCGCCCACGAGTGTGAAGGGCGGCAGTTCCAGCGGGATGGCCGTGGCACCGGGCCCCTTGCCGACGATGATGTCCACCCGGAAATCCTCCATCGCCATGTAGAGCATCTCCTCGGCCGGCCGCGACATGCGGTGGATCTCGTCGAGGAAGAGCACCTCACCGTCGGTCAGGGACGAGAGGATCGCGGCGAGGTCGCCGGCGTGCTGGATCGCGGGACCGGAGGAGATGCGCAGCGGTGCGTTCATCTCCGCGGCGATGATCATGGCGAGCGTCGTCTTACCGAGGCCGGGAGGTCCCGACAGGAGGACGTGGTCGGCGCTGCGTCCGCGCAGTCGCGAGGCTTCGAGGACGAGCGACAGCTGCCGACGCACGCGCTTCTGCCCCACGAAGTCGTCGAGGTTCTTCGGCCGCAGTGCGGCCTCGATGGCCCGGTCCTCGGGATCGGCGGCCGGCGCGACGAGCGGCGCGTCCTGGGGATGCGGGTCCGTCATGACCCGACCTTCGCCCGCGCAGAGCTTCGCGCGCCGTCCTGCCCGAGGCGGCGCAGCGTGAGCTTCAGGATCTGGCCCACATCACCCGTCGCGGCGACCTCGGGCGCGTCGGCGACGGCTGCGTCGATGGCCGCCCCGGCATCCCTCTCGGACCAGCCGAGGCCCATCATGGCGGTGAGCACCTGGCCCTGCCAGGTCTGCTTCGGTACGCCCGGTGCCGACTCGAGGGGAACCAGCTTCCCGGCGAGTTCGAGCACGATGCGGCGTGCACCCTTGGGTCCGATGCCGGGCACCTTGCTGAAGGCCTTGTCGTCGCCGGAGGAGGCGGCGACCCGGATGGCGTCCGGCGCGTGGACCGCCAGCACGGCAAGGGCGAGACGGGGTCCGACACCGCTGACGGCCAGGAGGGTCTCGAAGACCTCACGCTGGTCCGCGTCCTCGAAACCGAAGAGCGTCATCGAGTCCTCGCGGACGATCATCGCGGTGGCGATGGTGGACTGCTCGCCCACGCGCAGCCCGGCGAGGGTCTGCGGCGTGGCCTGCACCTGCATGCCGAAGCCGTTGACGTCGATGACGGCGGAGTGCAGGCCCACGTGGGTCACTGTTCCGCGCAGGGAACTGATCATGAAGAGCTCCAAGGCACTTGCGGGACGGGGACGGCGGGCCGGGGCCCGCGTCGAACATACGTTCTAATGGATAACGGTACCGGCGTCCCGGCCAGGACGCGAGGAGCCACACCGGGAAGGGCGCTAGCGTCGTCGCGCCCGCGCCTCCGCCTCGGCCCAGATGCGCTGTGCGGGAGTCACGCTGCCTCCGGCTGCAGCAGCGCCCTGAAGCCCTACTCCCCTGCGCCAGGCATGGGTGATCGCGAGCGCCAGGGCATCGGCGGCGTCGGCGGGCCGAGGCGCGGTCTCGAGCCGGAGGATCTTCGTCACCATCTTCGTGACCGCCACCTTGTCCGCCTGGCCGTTGCCCGTGACGGCGGCCTTCACCTCGGTGGGTGTGTGGAGGGCCACCGGGATGCCGCGCCGGGCCGCGGCGACGATGACGACGCCGGACGCCTGCGCGGTCCCCATCACGGTACTGATGTTGGTTCCGCTGAACACGCGCTCGACGGCGAGGGCCTGCGGTTCGTGCAGGTCCAGCCACAGGTCGACGGCGTCCGAGATGACCAGGAGCCGCTCGTCGAGGCTCCTGCCGGCCTCCGTGCCGATCACGCCCACCGCGACGAGCGTCGAGCGCCGGTTCGGCTCGATGTCGACGACCGCGAGTCCGCAGCGTGTCAGGCCGGGGTCCACGCCCATGACCCGGTAGGTCACGGCGCTACCCTCCCTGCGCTGCCGAGCGGTGCGATGTCAGTCGTCGTTCTCGAGCTCGGCCAGCACGTCGTCCGAGAGGTTGGCGTTGGAGTAGACGTTCTGGACGTCGTCGAGCTCCTCCAGCGCGTCCACCAGCTTGAGGAACTTCCGGCCGCCGTCGGCGTCCAGGTCCACCTGCATGGACGGCACGAACTCGATCTCGTCGGTCTCGTACTCGATCCCGGCCTCCTCGAGCGCGCCGACGACGGCGCGGACGTCCTGCGGCTCCGAGATGATCTCGAAGCTGTCGTCGGACTCCTTGACCTCGTCCGCGCCCGCGTCGAGCACGGCCATGAGCAGCTCGTCCTCGGTGAGGCCGTTCTTGGCCAGGGTGACGACGCCCTTGCGGGCGAACAGGTACGACACCGACCCGGGATCGGCGATGCTTCCGCCGTTGCGCGTGATGCCGACGCGCACCTCGGACGCGGCACGGTTCTTGTTGTCCGTCAGGCACTCGATCAGCAGGGCCGAACCCTGGGGGCCTCGTGCCTCGTACATGATCGTCTGGTAGTCGACGGCCTCGCCGAGCAGGCCCGCCCCGCGCTTCACGGCGCGGTTGATGTTGTCGATGGGGACGGAGGTCTTCTTCGCCTTCGAGACGGCCAGTTCCAGCCCGGGGTTACCGGCGATGTCGGCACCTCCGGCGCGCGCTGCGACCTCGATGTTCTTGATCAGCTTCGCGAAGGACTTCGCCCGCTTGGCGTCGATCGCGGCCTTCTTGTGCTTGGTTGTTGCCCACTTAGAGTGCCCCGACATGCTTACGCTTCTCCTCTGATCATCCGAATAAACAATTCGTGGACCCGCCGCTCACCCGTCACTTCCGGGTGGAAACTCGTGGCCAGCAGGTTCCCTGAACGCACTGCCACAATTCTAGCGACCGGCGCCAAGTCGGCCTCCGCTCCGTGCTCTCCAGCCGCTTCTCCAGCCACCGGAGGGCCCGCCTGCGGTGTCTCCACGGCAGGCACCTGTGCCAGCACCTGCACGCCGTCGCCCACCTTCTCCACCCATGGCGCACGGATGAAGACGGCCCGCACAGGGTCCTCGCCCGCGACGCTGCCGGTGGCGGCAAGTCCCCGGAAGTCCAGGTCCGCCTCGAAGGACTCACGCTGGCGTCCGAAGGCGTTGCGCCGCACCACCATGTCGAGGCCGCCGAGCGTCTGCTGCGGATTGCCGAGCCTGTCCGTGGACGGATCCGCGATGACGTCGGAGAGCAGGATCATGCCGGCGCAGGAGCCGTACACCGGCAGCCCGCCCGCGATGAGTTCGCGCAGCGGCTCTGCCAGGCCGAAGGTACGGGTCAGCTTGTCGATCGTGGTCGACTCGCCGCCGGGGATGATCAAGCCGTCGATCGCCGCGAGTTCCGATGGGCGGCGGACGGGAACGGCCCGCCCGCCGAGGGACTCGACGGTGGCGACGTGTTCGCGTACGTCGCCCTGCACGGCGAGCACGCCGACGACGACGTCACGGCGCTGCGATGTCGACGCACCGGCGGCTCCAGGGGCTCTGGTAGCCCCGCCGGCCTCACCGTCGGAGGAGGAGGCGGCACCGGACGCGGACGTGGGTAGAGGGGCCGAGAAGGACGGGGAAGTCATCCCTCAATTCTAGGTCGCCCTGCCCGGGTTCCCGGCGCCGTGCGGGCGGGCGTGAGCAGCGCCTCCCGTCCGCGTCCCGGAAAGACCGGCGTGCCTGCGATAATTTGTAGGCATGAATCCCCTTCCAGTCCTCGTCGGCAAGGCCGTGCGCATCGCCTCCCGCCTGCGCGGCGGCGGCTCCGCGTTCCCCGGTCTGGTGGTCGAGCGCCTCGACCCCGGCTTCATGGGACGCGCGCTCTCGAACCTCCCCTACGGCGTCGTCGTCGTGAGCGGGACGAACGGCAAGACGACGACCACCAAGATGGTCGTGGAACTGCTCGAGGGTCAGGGCCTGAGCGTCTTCACGAACCGCACGGGCAGTAATTTCACGCGCGGCGTCGCCGCTGCACTGCTGGGCGAGGTCGACTGGCGCGGACGCCTGAAGGCCGACGTCGCCGTGCTCGAACTCGACGAGGCGCACGCCGTGCACTTCGTGAAGCTCGTGCCACCGCGGTACTCGCTCCTCCTGAACGTCCTGCGCGACCAGCTCGACCGGTTCGGCGAGATCGATGCCACGACCCGCCTGCTCGAGCGGATCGCGCTGGCCACCACGGGCACGGTGGTCCTCAACCGCGAGGACCCCCGCGTCGCGGGCCTGGCGTCGTCCGTCACGGCGGCCGACGTCGTCTACTTCGGCCTCGATGCGTCCCTCCGCAGCACGTTCCCGAACGACGACGAACTGCGCGGCGCCGCGGGCACCGCTCCTGCCTCCGCCCTGCCGGCCGACGTCGTCCTGCGATCGGTCGACGGCAACTCGGCGGAGTTCGAGGTGGAGGGCACGACCACGCGCACCGATCTCCGCCTGCGCGGCGTCTACAACATCTTCAACGCGGCGGCGGCCCTGGCGGCCGCCCGCGCCGTCCTCGGCGGGACCGCGGACAACGGCAGGCTGTTCTCCTCGCTGGCCGCTGTGGAACCGGCGTTCGGCCGCGGCGAGAGCCTCGTCGTCGACGGCCAGGCCCTCGAACTGGTCCTCGTGAAGAATCCGAGCGGATTCCGGCTGGGCCTGAAGTCCTTCGACCCTGCGGGCTGCGCGACGATGATCGCCATCAACGACAACTATGCGGACGGACGCGACATGTCCTGGCTGTGGGACGTCGACTTCGATTCCCTCGGCCTCGGCGGTGTGGACGTGGTCAGCGGCGTCCGCGCCTACGACATGGCACTGAGGCTGAAGTACGACGACGTCCGCGTGGGCGCCGTCGAACCCGACATCGCCGAGGCGCTCCGGCAGTTCATCCGCGGATCCGACGGACGGCCCAAGCGGATCTTCTGCACCTACACTGCCATGCTCGCGGTGCGCCGCGAGCTCTCCAAGATCACGAAGGTCGAGGTGGTTTCCTGATGAGCGACGCCCCATCCGCCGGAGCCCTGACGAAGGCACCCGCCGACCCGTCCAAGGGGTCCCTGCGCATCCTGCAGCTGTATCCGCGGGAGATGAACATCTACGGCGACTACGGGAACGTCCTGGTCCTCAAGCAGCGCCTCGCGTGGCGCGGTTACGGCGCCGAGATCCTCGAGCACAACGCGGGGGACGCATTCCCGGACGACGTCGACCTGATCGTCGGCGGCGGCGGCCAGGACAGCGGGCAGGTGGTGATCCAGGACGACCTCCAGGCCATCGCCCCCACCCTGCGTAGGCTCGCCGAGGACGGCACCCCCATGCTCCTCATCTGCGGGCTCTACCAGCTCTTCGGCAACTTCTTCCGTACCCAGGACGGCACGGTCATCCCCGGCATCGGGGTCCTCGACCTGGAGACGCGGGGTGGCGCCGAGAGGCTGATCGGGAACGTCGTCGCCCGGAGCGACGAGTTCGGTGACATCCACGGCTACGAGAACCACAGCGGCCAGACCTTCCTCGGCGACGGGCTCAGGCCCCTCGCGACCGTCCTCAAGGGCGCGGGGAACAACGCGGAGGAGCACCACGAGGGCGCCCGCTACAGGAACATCGTGGGGAGCTACCTCCACGGCTCCCTGCTGCCCAAGAACCCTGCCATCGCCGATTTCCTGCTGCGCACCGCGGCGGAACGGAAGTTCGGCGCGTTCGAGGACGACGGCGTGGACGACTCCCTCGCGTACCTGGCCCGGGAGCACGCGGCCGCAAGGCCTCGGTAGGCGGGACACCGCGTTGCGCGTCGCCTGCTCCATGGTGTGCGGCAACGGTCTGTGTCATCGTGGACCATGTCCGTTCGACGCCTGCGCCCTGAGGGACTCGTCCGCAGTCCGGCTTTCAGCCACGTCGCGATCGTGCCGGCCGGCGCGACCACGATCTACGTGGGCGGCCAGAACTCCGTCGCCGCTGACGGCTCACTCCAGGGTGAAGGGGACGTTGCGGTCCAGGCCGTGCACGCGCTGGAGAACGTGACAACCGCGCTCGCCGCCGCTGGTGCGACCCTCGGCGACGTCGTGCAGTGGACGGTGCTGTTCGTCGACGGAGCCGACCTTGCGGCCGGGTACAGAGCGATCGCGTCGGACCTCGCATCGGATGAACCGGCACTCGTGACAGCAGCCCTGGTCGCCGGGCTGGGCGTTCCGGGCGCCCTCGTCGAAATCAGTGCCGTCGCCGCCGTCATGCCCTGACGGGGCCCGCCCTCTCGCTGCCGGATCAACTGCCAATTCAACTGCCGGATCGCCTGCCGGATCGCCTGCCGGATCGCCTGCTGCACGCCCGCAGATAGCTTCCGGACCGGCCCGGATCAACTGCCGGATTGCCTGCTGCACGCCGGCAGATAGCCTCCGGACCGCCCCGGGTCGTCGCCAGATCGCCTGCTGCACGCCCCGGGTCACCCGGTGCCCGTGTCCTGCCGGCCCTCCTTGATGGGCGGAAGTGCCGTCAGCGGCCGTCCATGGGCGCCGATTCCTGCAGCACGATGCCGTTGCCGTCCGGGTCGTCGAACTGCACGAAGCGCCCCCAGGGCGCCTCCTGCAGGGCGGAGACCGCCACACCCGCAGCCGCCAGGCGCGAGGAATCGCCGTCCAGGTCGTCGGTCTCGAGGACGAGCCCCTTCAGCGATCCTGCCGGCATCGAGGGGAACCAGGTGACCAGGGTCAGCGCCGTCTGCGATCCGGCGGGGGCCACCATCACCCACCGCATCTCGGGCCCCATGAGCGTGTCGGACAGCACGACGAATCCCAGCGACCGCACATAGAAATCGCGCGCCCGATCCTGGTCCGAGACGGGGACGGAGACCACTTTGACCGCTGTGAGTGCCATCCGGCAAGGCTTCCGGTGGAGCCGGACGCTGTCAAGGATCCGCGCCCTCGCGGAGCCGTCGTGGCACCGTCGTCGGACGCGCCCGGCCGCCCGAACCCGACGGGGTAGTGCATCAAGGGAGGACATCGTGCAAAAGTTGGTTCCCATGAGCAACCCTTTCCTCGAGCCCAGCACCCTGGACTACCAGCTGCCACCCTTCTCCGCCATCCGGGACGAGCACTACCTGCCGGCTTTCGATGCCGGTTTCGCCGAGCACCTGGCCGAGATCGACCGGATCACGGACTCCGACGAGGCCCCCACGTTCGAGAACACGCTCGTCGCGCTCGAACGTGCCGGCAGGACCCTCGACAGGGTCTCGCGTGTGTTCTTCAGCAACTCCTCCAGCCACGCGACGAAGGCGATCCAGGAACTCGAGCAGCAGGTCGCCCCGCGCATCGCCGAGCACGAGGACAACATCAAGCTCAACCGCGCGCTGTTCGAGCGCCTCCGGAAGTTGCCGGTCGACGGGCTCGACGAGGAGTCCGCGCGCCTGGTCGAGGAGTACGTCCGCAGCTTCGTGCGGGCAGGAGCCGAGCTCGACGACGCCGCCCAGGCCACGCTCCGCGGACTCAACTCCCAGCTGTCGGCGCTCAGCACCGAGTTCTCGCAAAAGCTGCTGAAGGACACGAACGATTCGGCGCTCCTGCTCGACTCCGCCGACGAGCTCGACGGCCTGTCCGCCGATGCCATCTCCGCCGCCGCGTCGGCAGCCGCGGAGGCCGGCCACGACGGCAAGTACCTCCTGACGCTCATCCTGCCGACCGCGCAGCCGGCCCTGGAGTCGCTCACCAGGCGCGATGTCCGGCGCCGGCTCCACGAGGCGTCCGTCCAGCGCGGCGCGCGCGGCAACGACGCCGGCACCCTCGCCATCGCCACGCGCATGGCCACCCTCCGCGCGGAGCGCGCCGCCCTCCTCGGTTTCGACACGCACGCCGCGGCCGCCACGGACAACCAGACGGCGCCGTCGCTGGAGGCGATCCTGGACCGGATGCGGGAGCTCGCTGCTCCGGCCGTGCGCAATGCGCGGGCCGAAGCCGCCGAGCTGGAGGCCGAGGCAGGCCACCCGATCGAACCCTGGGACTGGGCCTACTACGCGGGGAAGGTCCGGAAGGCGAGGTTCGACGTCGACCTGGACGCGCTGCGCCCCTACTTCGAGCTCGAACGCGTGATCAACGACGGCGTGTTCTACGCCGCCAACCGGCTGTACGGGCTGACCTTCACCGAGCGTCCGGACCTGGTGGGCTACCACCCCGACGTGCGCGTGTGGGAGGTCTTCAACGAGGACGGCTCGGGACTCGGCCTGTTCCTCGGCGACTACTACACCCGCGACACGAAGAGCGGCGGAGCGTGGATGAACTCCTTCGTGGACCAGTCGCGTCTCGACGGGACGCGCGCCGTCGTCATCAACAACCTCAATATCTCGAGGCCCGGAGCCGGCGAGCCGACGCTGCTCTCGTACGACGAGGTGGTGACCGCGTTCCACGAGTTCGGGCATGCCCTGCACGGGCTCTTCTCCGATGTCACGTATCCGCTATTCGCGGGGACGTCCGTCCCCCGAGACTTCGTCGAGTACCCGTCGCAGGTCAACGAGATGTGGATCCTCTGGCCGGAGATCGTCGCCAACTACGCACGGCACCACGAGACCGGCGAGGCTCTCCCCCAGGACGTGATCGACCGCATCCACGCGGCAGGAACGTGGGGCGAGGGCTTCGAGACCACCGCCTACCTCGGGGCGACGCTGCTGGACCTAGCCTGGCACTCGATCCCCTCCGGCACCGTTGTCGAGGACCCCCTCGCCTTCGAGGCCGCGGCGCTCGCCGACGCCGGGGTCGATTTCGCCCCCGTGCCTCCGAGGTACCGCACGTCCTACTTCAAGCACATCTTCGCCGGCGGGTACGCGGCCTCCTACTACGCGTACATCTGGAGCGAGATGCTTGATGCGGACACCGTCGAATGGTTCAAGTCCTCCGGCGGCCTGACGCGCGGGAACGGCGACCACTTCCGTCGTGAACTACTGTCGAGGGGCAACAGCATCGACCCGCTGCAGGCTTTCCGCACGTTCCGCGGACGGGACGCGGACCTGCATCCCCTGCTCGTCCGCCGCGGCCTGGCATGAGCGGCGTCGCGGGTGGCGCACCCGCATGGTGACCATCGCCCAGAGCCAGCGGCTGCACGCGGCCTGGTTCACCGCGCTGGCCTCGGCGACGGGCGGGAAGACCTTCTCGACGCACGGCACCACGTGGATCTGGCTGCCCGCGCGACGCGAGCTGATGATGATGTTCCCCGACGCCGTCCGCGCGCAGGCCGTGAAACCCGCGCTGGCCGAGGGCGTGCGGCTGCGCGCCTCGACCGTCCGCGTCTGGCTGAACGGCGCAGTCGACGCCGCAGAGCTCGGCCCCCTCGGGTTCAGCCCGAGCTGGCAGCCCTGGTGGATGGCGGCGCCCGTCGCGGCCGTGGTGCGGTCGGCCGACGACGCCGCCGTCCTCACCACCGAGGTGTCCGACTACTCGGGGCCACTGGAGCAGGAACTGCGCGTCGCCCGCTCCCAGCCGACGCAGGCCTGGCATGCGGTGACGAGGGACGAGCGGGGAGGCGCCGTCACGGGTGCCGCGTACTCCTTCTACCCTCACGGGGTGGCCGGCCTCCGGCAGCTCGGCGGGATCCACCACCTCGAGGTCCTCCCCGACCACCAGCGGCGCGGGCTGGGCACGGCACTGCTGAGCGCGACGGCGCGTGCGGCGGGCGACGCGGGGGTCGTGGACCTCTGCGTCCATGCCACGCCCGAGGGGTACCCGTTCTTCGCCCGCCGCGGGTTCACGCTGCTGGGGCGCGGCAGGACCTACTCCCTGCAGCTCTGATCGGGCCACGTCGGGGACGGTGCGACCGGGCACCAGGATCGGATCCCTTGACCCTGCCCCTGGGGCCGGGCGGAAGGTCGGAACGTGGCACCACCGCCACGCAGGCATCCAGGAGGTAGCAGTGCCGCGAATGAGCAGTGGAACCTTCAGTCGCAGGACGCGCCTGAGCAGTAAGGCCCTGCGCCTGTATGCCGAGAGCGGGTTGCTTTCGCCCGCGCACGTCGACGCGCGGAACGGCTACAGGTACTACGCCGACGAACAGGTCGCCGATGCGCGCCTGATCATCCTGCTCCGCGGACTCGACATGCCCCTCGACACGGTTGCCCGTGTCCTGGCGGCGGACGACGGCGAACGCGCGGACCTCGTCGCCGCGTACTGGGCCGGCGTCGAAGCGACCGTGCTCGCACAGCGGCACCTCGCGTCCTACGTGATGTCGCAACTCGCCCAGGGGAAGGATCAGCTCATGAATGTGAAGACGCGGGCCTGCGATGCCAGGACCTATGTGACGGAGAAGCGACGGGTGAGTCCGGATGAGATCCCGGACTTCATCCAGTCGTCGTGCGCCCGACTCATGCCGGTGGCCGAGCGGCTCGGCGGGTGGGCAGGACCCCTGACGACCATCTACCGGAGCCCCGTCAACGACGAGACGGACGGGGTCGTGGAGAACGGGATCCCGGTCCGGGAGGACGTCACGCCGGACGACGTCGGCCGAACCGCCGAGCTCCTCGTCGAGCCCGCCGGCGAGGAGGCCTTCACCCGCATCACCCAGGCGCAGGTGCGGTATCCGCAGATCCTGCAGGCCTACGACGCGGTGTACGCGTGGTTGGCGCGCGAGGGGCTGACGCCGTCGCTCCCCCCGCGGGAGATCTACTTCGCCCCGTTCGACGCCGCGCACCCCGAGGCGGAGGTGTGCGACGTCGCCGTCCCCTTCACCAGATAGCACCCGGGGAGCGGCAAAAAGGAAGGACCGCAGCCGGGTGGCTGCGGTCCTTCCGACGCTCGCGTGGCTGTTACCAGCCGCGCTCTGCGAGGCGGTGCGGCTGCGGGATCTCGTCCACGTTGATGCCGACCATGGCCTCGCCCAGGCCGCGGGAGACCTTGGCGATCATGTCGGGATCGTCGTGGAACGTGGTCGCCTGGACGATCGCGTGGGCGCGCTCGGCCGGGTTGCCGGACTTGAAGATGCCCGAGCCGACGAACACGCCGTCCGCGCCGAGCTGCATCATCATGGCCGCGTCCGCGGGGGTCGCGATACCGCCGGCGGTGAACAGGACCACGGGAAGGCGGCCCGCGGAGGCGACCTCCTTGACGAGCTCGTAGGGTGCCTGCAGTTCCTTCGCCGCCACGTACAGCTCGTCCTCGGCCATGGAGGACAGGCGGTTGAGCTCGGAGCGGATCTTGCGCATGTGCATCGTGGCGTTCGAGACGTCCCCGGTGCCGGCCTCGCCCTTGGAGCGGATCATCGCGGCGCCCTCGTTGATGCGGCGCAGCGCCTCCCCCAGGTTGGTCGCACCGCAGACGAAGGGAACCGTGAACTTCCACTTGTCGATGTGGTTGGTGAAGTCCGCGGGCGTGAGGACCTCGGACTCGTCGATGTAGTCGACACCGAGGGACTGCAGGACCTGGGCCTCCACGAAGTGCCCGATGCGCGCCTTCGCCATCACCGGGATGGACACGGCCTCGATGATGCTGTCGATCATGTCGGGATCGCTCATGCGGGATACGCCGCCCTGGGCGCGGATGTCCGCGGGAACCCGCTCGAGCGCCATGACTGCTACCGCACCGGCGTCCTCGGCGATGCGGGCCTGCTCGGCGGTGACGACATCCATGATGACGCCGCCCTTGAGCATCTCGGCCATTCCACGCTTGACCCGGTTGCCACCGGTCTGTGCTGTGGTTGCCGAATTGTCTTCAACGGTGGACACGACTTGCCCCTAAAGGTAGAAAAAAGCTGACCCTTCATGATACGCCGCTGGAGCGGACGCTCAGGCGGCGCCGTCGTCCTGCCCGCGGCAGCGGCACCCCGAAGGCGCGCTGTTTCCGGAATCTTCTGCGCCGGTTCTCCCCGATCACGCTGGTCGCGCTGCCGCACCCTGTTCGGCGAGGAATTCTACCCAGCTGCGCACTCCGCGCTGCGCCCCCGGGCCGGCGAGATTCGCGCCGGTCCGGTAGGCGCGGCCGATCGCTCCGGGTATGCGGATGGGCAGCTTCGGGTGACGGTCGCCGAAGAAGTCCGAGTAAGCGGCGAGCAGTTGGACGATGTCGAGTACGTCCGGTCCGACGATATCGGCCACACGGCCGGCTGGTTCCGCGAGGGCGAGCTCGGCCAGGCGGGCGGCAACCTCGTCGACGTGCACCGGCTCGAAGCGCAGGCCACCCGGTGCCGGGGTGAGCGGCATGCGGGCGAGACCCTTCACCACGGGGAGGACGAAACCGTGCAGTTGTGCGACGCGCACCACCGTCCACGGAATGCCGGACTCCGCGATGGTCCGCTCGGACGACGCCTTCGCACGGAAGTACCCGATCGGCATCCTGTCCGCGCCCACGACCGAGATCAGGATGAGGTGACGTGTCCCGGCCGACCGTGCCGCATCCGCCAGATGGCGCGCCGCCACGTCGTCACCCTTGGCGCCGCCGGCGAGATGCAGCACCGTGTGCACTCCTTCCAGCGCCGGTCGGAGGCCGACACCGGCGATCGCGTCGCCTCCGACGTGTTCGATGCCGAGCCCGCCGGGGCGCGGGTGGCGGCTGAGGATGCGCACGTTCAGGCCGGCGGTCCGCAGGATCGGGACAACCCGACTGCCGATGGTGCCGGTGCCTCCGGTCACGAGGATGGGTGTATTCATGGTCCGACTCCCTGGTCAATAAGTCCGGCGAGGCTGTGTGTCTCGCCGGTAGGGTGACGATTTCCACCACGAGGATGTGACATGACCGATCCGGAAATTCTCGCTCGGCGCTTCGAGAACGCCCGGCCACGACTGGTGGCGATCGCCAGCCGGCTGCTCTCATCCGCGGTGAACACGATCAAGCGCCGGCCGTTGTCGGCGGCGTTCTCCAGCAGGTACGACTCAAGGCCCAGCCAGAGATCGAGGCCCTGGTTGAACTTCGCGGCCTGCGGAGCGGCGTTCGTGTAATGGAAGGTGTCCTTGTTCGCAGTCGCTGCCTCGGCCCGGGTGTCGCCCCATACCGCTGACGCTCGGCGGACGAGGTGCCCGCGGTCGATGTCATTACGCGCATAGACCCGCTCCCCCGTCCGCAGGTCCTCGTCGAGCCGCGGATCCAGCCGCCATTGGATGCCTGAGCGGCTGATGTCTATGAGCTTGGCACCCTCGATCTCGAGCGCTGTGATGGCGGCTAGGCACTTGTCCAAGCGCATCAGGACCGAGAAGTGCGTGTACGGGAGCAGAACCGTCTCGACGCCGGCAAGGGTCGGGATGGGCACCGGAACACCGAGAAACTGCTCATCGAATTCCTCGCGATCGGCGAGGCTTCCAGCCGTGGCAGTGTTCGCGGTCTGAGGTGTGGGCAGGGTGGAGTCCATCCGGTGAAGCTACCAGCGGCAGGTGACATGTGAATGAACGGCCTGAGCCTAGAGCGACATGAGACCGGCCGCGAAAATCACGAAACCACCAGTCAACAGGAGGACCACCACACCGGCCTTAACCGGGGCCAGTCCGGTAGCGAGCCCGCGCTGCCGGTCCTCACCGATGGTAATGGCCTCCAGCAGCACATTTGCTTGGGAACGCCCCATGACGTGCCGTCCACGATGAGGCAGCTAGGGCTAAGAGCATCATGACAGAGCCGGCACCCACACGGGCCTCCCTTAGGACAGGCGCATTAGTAACGCGCCTGACGGGCAGGATGTATGCCAAGTACGTGTAGACGTGTCGTCGGCACCCTTATCGATGGACAACGGGAGAGCAGCGGCTACTTTTCGTCCAGCTCAGACGTGGGCTTGCCCAGGCTCCATGGCTCCTCCGGCTCCATGGACTCCACAGCTTGAACCGTGTCGACCTCCCACTGCTCGGAAGCTTCAGTCAGTGGAAGACGGACCGGATTCCGATCGCCCTCATCAGTGAATTCCGGGTAGGTCAGCGGCACGTTCTCGGCGCTAGTCATTCGCCGATCTTACTCACCACCCTAGAGATTCGACGTGGGCGCAAGCCTCTTGCGCTAAGACATCTTGTGCGAGCTTGCGTAGCAGACCCGCGTTGCATCAGGTCTAGACCCTCGCACGTTAGCGTTGAAGAAGCCGCAGAAGGACCGTCTTACGGGCAGTGGGCGTAGTCCGCATCGCGGAGACGACGGCATGGATCCGCAGGGCGGTGGCCTCCTCCCGATCCGTTGCCGACGACGTATGGGTGACTCGGCGCAGACCCAACCCGTCAAGGGTGGATCGAGGCTAAGTCCGTGCCGCTGGGAGCGCCCGTGCCAGGTCGGAACATCACTGAAGGGACGCGACCCCTCAACACGGGTCACTTTCGCACCCGATGCCGAGTGTCGTCACTCGGGATGCTGCCTGTGGTCTTCGACGTCTGGTTTCGCCCGCAGGACGTCGGCGATCTCTTCCTCCGGACGCGGCGCGATGGTCTCGTTAACCTCGAGCTCTGGGACGGTCGGCTCATCCGGGCCGGGAATGTGCTCCTGAGAGAAGTGCTCGTTGTGGGGAGGCACGGGGGATTCCTTCGGTCGGCAACATCCACAGCGTATACCGATTTAGCTGCCGCCGAGCCACGCATCCTCTGCTGCGCACAGGGCGGGCTCGGCGCAACCAGGCTCGTTCGACACGCCAAGTAGCGGTGCGAAAGGACGGCCACATAGCCCTGCGATTCGCAGTTCGCAGTCACGGGACAATGCAGTCATTCTCTCGCACGTTGCATTGAGGTACACGCTGCGCAACACCGACCGTACGCAAGGCGATCCCCCAGCGTGCGCTGACAACGTCGTGGCGAGTTGGGTTCTACTCGTTGTATTCCGCGTCAGCGAAGGCTCTCACTTCTGCTCGGAGTTCCTCAGCTATCTTCGCACCGTCAGTTCTCCATGCGGCTTCGTGCTCAGGCGGACTCCAAGCGTGTAGATGTAAGCTCTGGGCCTCCCACGTGTCATACCAGGCGCGAAGCCTCTGCGTCAGGTGCTCTGACAGTCCGAAGTCTGCAGGTTCCATTGTGTACTTGGTGGGACGCTCAGGCGTGCTGTTCTCCCACAGCGGCCAACGATGGCCGTAGTCAGGAAACAGGCGGATGGTGCGGCGGGTGGATTCCTGTGCCATAGCCGAATAGTAAAGCTGCCGGCACAATCTCCTCGAAAATCGTGCAGGGGGTTCAGCCGCCGCGTCTCGCCGGAGGATCAACTTGCGGCCCGAACGTAGCTGGCTGGGGCAGGTTTTGGGGGATACGAAGCTCTCCCCACCCGAAATGACTTTCGGCAATGAAGTCCTGAAGCTCGCCTCGCACAGAACGAACGAGCGCGTCCACGCCATCGTCAAGGCGGAGACTGCCAGATCCGCCCTCTTCGCCCAGCACCTGCCACCGGACCCAAGTGTCGTTCGTCTTGATGACGGTATCGGCGGGAAGGTCTCTGCCATTCGCACCGTCGGCGACCCTCTCCAGCCGAAACGTCAACGATCCTAACTCTGTGGGGCTGAGCATCGACTCGAAGATGGGCTCAAGGAGTCGCTTTACGTCTCGCACGTACTTCAATTCGGCCATGTGCTCACGAAAGCGACCCCAAAGCGGCCAGCGCCTGACTTGACTGCCCGTAGGCCGATCTTTCAGCGGGAAGAACCTCACTGAATTGGTTTGGTCTGGGGCAGGATATGAAGTGTGGTCAAGAGAACGTCTGATGAGGCGAGCCCCCAGGTCCTGTCCAAGAAGGAGTACGCGAAGGAGCTGCTGCGGTTGCAGGAGGAACTTGTCGCCTTGCAGGAGTGGGTGCGCAAGACCGGGACGCGGCTGGTTGTTCTTTTCGAAGGACGCGACACAGCCGGTAAGGGCGGAACGATCCAACGCATCAGCGGTGCGTTGAACCCGCGCTCGTGCAGGGTTGTTGCACTTCCAGCTCCGACTGAACGTGAACGTTCGCAGTGGTACTTTCAGCGCTATATTTCCCACTTCCCAGCGGCAGGGGAAATGGTGCTGTTTGACCGGTCTTGGTACAACCGGGCCGGTGTGGAGCGGGTGATGGGGTTCTGCACTGAAAAACAGTATGCCGACTTCGTCGATACTGTGCCCATGCTCGAGGAGGCGTTAGTTTCCGACGGAATCGTTCTGGTGAAGTACTGGTTGAGCCTTTCCGACTCCGAGCAACGCCGTCGATTCCAGTCCCGTATCGATAACCCGGCCAAGCGATGGAAGTTGAGCCCTATGGATCTTGAGGCACAGGCCCGGTGGGTTGACTACGCCGAGGCGAAGGACAAGATGTTCGAGTTCAGTGACACTGAGCGCAGCCCATGGTGGGTGGTGGACGCCGACAACAAGAAGGAGGCACGGCTCAACCTGATAGCTCATCTGTTGTCGCTGTTCCCGTATGAGCAGCCGGAGTTGCCGGACATCGAGTTGCCCGAGCGCCAGAACCGGGCCTATGAGCGGCCGCCGTTGGACCGCCAGCGGTTCGTGCCTCAGCGCTACGAGATCGGGACATCGGAAAAAGGGCCGAAGGGCGAAAACGAATCTGCCTAGCCTAAATTCCGCTGAGGGGAGCAATCGTCGATTGCTGCGACAAGGGTCTCGTCGTTGGATTCCAGATCCGCCTGCACTAGCTGCCGATTGGTGCACGTATGCGAATCCCCGGTCGCACTTAGCTTTCAGTCAAACCTCACGAAAGCTCGTATGGATCCTCCAGCGAATTTGACTGTCTGCGTGTAGCCAGGAGGTTTGTAGAATGCTTTTTGCTCTGGCTCGTCATCAGTGATGAGGACCTTCTGCCGTACGTGCGGGTACTGTTTGAGGGCTCGCTCCGCAAGAGCACGTCCTAAACCCCTCCTGTGGTGTGATGGCCGGACGAGGATGTCTTGGAGGTAGCAGATCGAAGCACTGTCGGAGATCACGCGTGCCAGTCCAACAAGCATCTGGCTGTCGCGGGCAGCCACGAGTGTCGACGATCCTTCGAGTGCTTCTTGAAGAGTGTCTGGATCCTTGGTGTAGGCAAGCCATTCAACCGCGTTGTAGAGCGAGAGAACGTCGCTCAGCGCTAGATCCTGAGCCTTCACTACCTCGATCGTGGTCATGATCCATCGAAATACAGAGCAAACTCCCGTCTGTACTCGAGGTCTCGCATGTGCGCGCTGGAGGATCGGTCAGTGGACCCTCGCCGTTGTGTCGGATGTGACACTGCTTGAATAGAGCATACGAATTGAATGATCGAACTAGGGGATGTGACGTGACACCAGCGACCGGAGAAGCCCACGATGGCTGGAGCCGGGGAAGGTGGCGCAACCCGCCCGTAGGTGTGGTCGTTGATGGTCGGACTCTGCAGGTAACCGCAGCGGAGAACAGTGATGCCTGGAGGCACACCTCATATGGCTTCGTCCATGACAGCGCGCATGCCTTGTTGGCACCGCTGCCCGTAGAAGGGGCGATGGAGGTCTCATTTCTTTTGGATTACACCGAGCAGTTCGACCAGGCAGGGATCTATCTTCACGTATCGGAATCCGTATGGATCAAAGCCGGTGTAGAGGTGTCCGACGGAATCCCACAGGTTGGGGCCGTCGTCACACACGGGGTCTCTGACTGGTCAGTAGCACCTGTTCCTGAGTGGATTGATCGGGAAATCACAGTCCGCCTAAGCAGGGCCGGTAACGCCGTCACCATCAGAGCCCGCGCCGGAGATGAGCCTTTCCGGCTCATTCGCGTCGCCCCTCTTGGCGAAACCGCGAGTGCCGAAGCCGGCCCATTTTGCGCCTCTCCCACTCGGGCGAACCTCACGACCACCTTCACCCGATGGGTCGGAACCAATGCAGATGCAACGCTGCACCTCGGACACGACTAGAGCCACTACCCCCATCCGCGGGGCGTACTCGAGACGGCAATGGATCTATGAGTGGGTCGGTAGTGGGTGTGGGGTTACTGGTTTGTTTGGTGCGGGTGTTGTTCGGTGATGGGTTTCGGCTCGTAGTCCGAGGTAGGTGCCGGTGATGATGAGGCCGGCTCCGACGATGCCTAGGAGGTGGAGTGTTTCCTGGCCGATGCTGAGTCCGATGAGGACCGCCCAGATGGGTTCGGTTCCCATGAGGAGACTGGCCCTGGATGCAGAGGTCTGCTGAATGGCCCAAGTCTGTACGAGGAAAGCGAACACGCTGCAGGCGACTCCGAGGTAGAGGACGCCGATCCATTCCCCGGTGTTGAAGCTCCGCACCGCGTGGAATACGTCGTGGTAGTCGGCGACGGTGTAAATGAGGGCGCAAACCGCGCTCTGGATCAGGGTCAGCGTGAGCGCGCTGAACCCGCGTCCTCGAGTGAGGGCAGAGACCGCGGTGACATGTACAGCGCGCACCAGTGCCGCGCCGAGGACGAGCATGTCCCCGGGAGTCGGTGCCACAAACCCGTTCCCGGAGACGAGCAGGCACACACCCACGACCGCGACGATCCCGGCGATGACCAGCGGGCGCGGCAGTGGTACGCGGAAAGCGATGCTCTCGGTGACGGGGGTGAACACGATGACGAGACTGATGATCAGTCCCGCGTTCGTGGCGCTGGTGCCGGCGATCCCATGGGTTTCCAGGATGAGCACGGCGGCCTGGGTGAAACCTAAGACCGCGCCAACGATCGTTTCGTGGCGTGTGGCTCGACGCCGGTTCCAGAACAGCCAGATCACCACCAGTGCCACGGTGGTGATGAGGAAGCGTAGGGAAAGAATCACCGTCGCCCCGACGGTATCCGTGAGGGCCTTCGCCGCCAGGTAGCTACTGCCCCACACGAAAGCGACCAGAAGCAGGAGCAGGTCCACCCTGCGTGCAGTAAGAAACCCACCAAGAGTATTTCGATAACCAGCGAGTGAGGTTCCCGGTGTCCGGGTCAGTAGAGATGAAGGCACTTCCTCAGTCTGCTGGTGATGCATCAGTAAGACGAGAGGGAACTTGGTGAACCACTGGTTTAGTGTTTGCTTATGGATCTTCACCAGTTACGGTTGCTCCGCGAGTTGGGTGAACGGGGCAGCCTCGCCGCCGTGGCTCGATCCCATCACGTTTCGGCGTCCGCGGTGTCGCAGCAGCTCACGGCGTTGCAACGCGGGGTCGAGGTTCCTCTGACCGAGCGTCGGGGACGGAACCTCGTTTTGACTGGTGCTGGTCAAGCCCTGGCGTCAGCTGCGGTGGATATCAGTGTCGCAATGAGCTCCGCGGAGCAGGCTGTCAGCCGGTACGTGCAGGACCCTACCGCGACGGTGAGTGTCTCGGCGTTCACCAGTGCCGGTTTGACCTGGTTCGGCCCGCTGCTCCAAGCCCTCTCAGGCAAAGGGACGCCGCGGCTGGTCCTCCATGACCGTGACGTGGGACAGGATGCTTTTCCCGCCCTGACCGCCGACTACGACCTGGTCATTGCGCACCGCCTCGAGCACAGCAACCCGTGGCCGGATACGATCACTGCCCTGCCGCTGGTGTGTGAGCCCCTGGACATCGCCATGTCGGACCGGCACCGGCTCGCCGGCGCCCCGAGCGTCGGCGTCGCAGACCTCCTCGAGGAGGAATGGGTATCCGTCCAGGACGGATACCCGCTCGAATCCGCCCTGCAAGCCATCGCCGTTCACGCCGGCAAACCCTGCAAGGTCACACACCGCATCAATGAATTCCTTTTAGCGGCCGCGATCGTCTCGGCCGGTTCTGCGATCGCGCTGATGCCCCGCCACACTGCACCCCCACCATCCAGCAGTGGGATCGTCCTGAAATCACTCCACGACCTACCACTGGCAAGGCACGTCGACATCCTCTGCCGACCCGAAGCCCTCCACCGCACCGCCGTTCGCAAAGTCGTCACCACACTCCAGAACCACACAACCACCGAAGATCGCTGAGGGTTTCCTGAACGTGAGGGTAGGTGTTCGTCTAGGCACTCGCCGAGCGGTGAAACGTCGAACTGCTCACCCTCGCTGCAAAACGCCGCAGTGTCACAGTCACGGATCCTTCTCGCCCTGTCGGCCTGGAATCACGCTGCACTTACTGATTCTTCCCGGAGTGGCGACGAATATTGAGCAAGCTTGCCGCGCCTATGACCAAGCCGGCGAGGAGCCCGGACACGCCCGAGCGGGCAACGCCGACGGAAGCGCCGAGTGGCGTTAGGTCGAGGAGGAAAGTTGCTCCAGCGAAGGCCCCTCCCATGAGCAGCGGGAGCGCGATCAGCAGTACGCCCAGAACAACCGGCGACTTGTAGGAAGCGTCAGTACGCTCCATTAGAACCTCCATTTCCTATGTGGGAGTTTTAATGACCTGACGACCGACCGCGCAGCCGCATGCACCTTCTCATCCCCCTGGACTTGCTTTCGTCTCCGCAGGCTACCGTCAAGCGCAGGGCGGAGGTGCTAGACGTCGTTGTGCGTCACCGCCCTGTCCTGCGTCATCCGCTAGTGAAGCGCTCCTACTAGCGGTTCGAGTTTGTGGGCCGATCGTCTTGTGCCCTACCTCGGCCCAGCCTGCACCCGAGCTCCACCTCTCACCCGGCGTCGTAGGCTGGCCGCATGTTCTCCTTCATCGGCAGGCTCCCGCAGCCCGCGAAGACGCTGTACGTCCTGATCTTCCTCGCCTTCGTGCTGCTGTTCGTCACCTTCGTCATGGATCTCGCGGAAGCACGGAGATTCGCTTTCGCGGGAGTGGGCACCCTGTTCTTCCTGCTGGGTCTCTGCGCGAGCCTGAACATCAACGGCACCGCCGACGGGATGGCATCTGCCATCAAGGAGTACCGGCCCATGGGCGCCGACTACTCGCGGTCCTTCCTCTCGACGCCCCTTTACGCGCGCCTCTTCGGCATCATGGCGGTGGTCGTCGGATCAGTCTTCGCCGTGACGGCGGTCGTCTCCCCCGGCCGCCTCTGAGCACTCCGGCCTCGTCCGTGGGCTTCGACTGGCCACTCACGTGTGACTCTCCGCGAGAGTGGCGGGGTCACAGGATGTACGTCAGCTAGTTCACAGCGGAGCGACCGCCCTCGATGTCTCTCCCGAGGGAGAGCTGACTCCCTTCTTCGACCTCGTCCACGTCAGCATTATCGGTACGACCCGACACGGTCTCGGGCTCTCGGTTGGGCAGTGGGACGCGTCCGGTCACCCCCGATGATCCTCGTGCCGCCTGGACCTGGTCGACCGCCCCTCTGACGACAAGAAGGCGGCGATCGAGGCGATCAGCGCCGAGTTCGCCCACCTCGATGCCTATTGGACAACGCCCTCGGGCGCCACGACCCCCTTATCGGACGCCCCACCAGTACCCATCTCGACGTCGTCGATGACTGGCCCAACACGCGCCACCAAGGCCCACAACAACATCCCCCGACATCTGAGCTCGTCACGCTCAGCCTGCCCGGCCAAGGATCGGCTCACGAAACGAGAGAACGGGCTGTCTCTTGCGTCCCTTCCCCGTCGTTGCCGACTGTGCCACGATGGTCGACACAACTTCATGGGGGATGCAATAATGCTCAACTACCGAATTGCATTGACCGCTGGTCTTTTCACGCTGCTCGTTGGAGCATGCACGGCTTGCACTGCGGAAAGGCCATCCGCTGATGGTCTGCCGTCCTACAACTCGCTGGAAGAAGTCCGGCAGGCGGTATCCGGGCAACTCGACTGCCTGGAAGACCCGCCCTCACCCACCGCAGTAATGGGCACTGATGGACAGATACCCACCGAGTCGGTGAAGTGCACGCAGACCGTCGAAATCTTCTACTTCGAATCACCAGACGCGCGAGACGACGCGTTCACAGTGATGGCTGATGCTGCGGAATCTGACGGCTCCGTGTATTTCGCCGAGGGTAAAAACTGGTTCGTCGTCGACTACTCCGAGGTCGGGGTCGGCACCACAGATCCTGAACCCCTGGACCTCTCAGTGCTGTCCGACCCCCTCGGCACCCGATTCACCGAAGTGAGCTGAGGACGAGACAGCCGTCCGTTCGAAGATCGCGTCCGGGCTGTGCCTCGCCGCAGTACTACGGTGGTCGATATGCCGAAAAATACCTGGTTAGCGGCCATCGCTCTTCTTTCAATCAACGCTGCGGGCACCCTCAGCTTCTTCTTCTTTTCCCTCCCCGAGCGGTCGGAATGGGGCGACATGACCACCGGAATCATTTGTTGCATGGTGGCGACGCTTTTGATCATCAACTACAGGAGAACCTACGGATCGCACGTGGATGCGCGGTCATGAGTGCTGCTTCTCGAAGCGTCCTAGCCAGGACAGGCTTTGATCAATACGGACTTGCATCCGGGTACCTGAAGATCGCAGGCAGCTGGCCGGACCACCTGCTGTTCCCGCGCTTGGACGGCTGGGTTCGGTAGCGGACCGTTGTTCGAGCGACGAAACGGACCAGATGGAGGGAAACCGGTCGGCGCTCTGGGAAGGGAAGGAGATGTCCATCGAGCTCTACGTTCATGTCGCTCTCGCGCCGATGCTGCAGCTCGGGCTGAGCCATCGAGAGATCCCTCCTGCAGGAGAAGCGGGTCATTGAGAAGCGTAGCTACTGACCCGCTGAAGGATCAGCCCGGGATCGTCATGCTACCCTTCCACTGATGAGAAGGTTGACCTGGAGTTGGTCATGATTCAGAGGTGGCATTGTGCGCATAGGCGAATTGGAGCAAAGGTCCGGCGTGCCGGCGCGAATGCTCAGATACTACGAGGAGCAGGGCCTGGTGACACCGCGCCGTCTCGACAACGGTTACCGGGAGTATGACGAATACCTTGTGGACCGAGTGGCGAAGATCCGCGGACTCATCGATTCGGGTATCCCGACCAGGATCATCGGCAACATCCTGCCGTGCCTGAATCAGCCGCAGACCGTCGTCGTGGACGACGCGGACCCGGAACTCCTGGACATTCTGCGAGAAGAGCGGGACCGGATGACCCACAAGATCGACGTCCTTTCGCAGAACAGGGACGCCATCACCCGCTACGTCCAGGCACTGGAGGCCGCCGGCAGCAAGAGCGGCACCCGCAAGCGACAGCCGGCGTAGCAGCACGCCCACGATTTGACCTTGCCATTAGTGTGAAGGTTGCACCATGGGTAGGTGACTTCCTCCTCATCTTCGAAAATGATCCTCGGCCTGCAGCTGGGCAACGGATACGGCGCCCACGGATCGGCCTGGCGCGCCGCAGGCGTGGATACGGCCAATTACACCGACTTCGACGCCCAGGTGCGCTACGCCCAAGCTGCCGAACGGGGCAAGTTCGCGTTCCTGTTCCTGCCCGATTTCCTGGCCTACAAAGCAGACGGCGTACAGGAAGCGCCCATGCTCACCCTGGAACCCATGCTCACCCTGGCGGCCATAGCCCGCGCGACAGAGCGCATCGGCCTCGTAGCGACCGGCTCTACAACCTTCAACGAGCCCTACAACCTCGCCCGCCAATTCAAGGCCCTGGATGTGATGAGTCACGGCCGGGCCGGCTGGAACGCCGTGACCACCAGCGACCCTGGTTCCGCTGCGAACTTCGGGGAGGAAATTGCGCCTCGACCCCAGCGCTACCAGCGGGCGCACGAAACCATCCAGATCACGCAGGCTCTCTGGGGCAGCTGGCAGCAGGACGCCTGGATCAGGGACGCGAAGAACGCCCGGTTCGTCGACCCGGAGAAGATCCAGGCCATCAACCTGAAGGGAGAATATGTCGCCTCGCGCGGGCCACTGCCCATCCCACCTTCGGAGCAGGGCCAACCTGTGGTCTTCTCGGCCGGCGGAGGCGCGAATGGACTCGAGATTGCCGGTCGGTATGCCAACGCCGTCATCGGCGCCGTGTTCACCATCGAGGACGCGTGCACCCAGCGCGAAGCCGTCCGCGACGCGGCACGCAAGGCGGGTCGCAATCCTGACGAGGTGAAGTTCATCGCCGGGGTCATGCCGGCCATCGCCGCCACCAAGCGGGCGGCCCTGGATCGCCGCGTAGCCCTCGGCGACCGAGCCGCCCCGGCCCTCATCCCCTATCTCGGCTCCATGCTGGGACTCACGCTCGATGCGAGCCAGATCGACGAACCACTCAGGCCCGCCCAGCTGACAGCAGCCCGGCCCAGTCCCTTCGACCCCCGCTCCCCCAAGGCGCTGGAGGTCGCCCGCGAAGGATGGACCCTCCGCGACATCCTCGCCCACGGGGTCATCGACTACCATCCCGCTCCCGTAGGCCCGGCGTCCGTCACCGCGGACCACCTGCAGGAATGGTTCGACGCCGGCGCCTGCGACGGCTTCTGGGTGTCCATCGATGTCTACGAGGACGGGATCGACACCTTCGTCGACGAAGTCGTCCCCCTGCTGCAGGAGCGCGGTCTCTTCCACGACGACTACGAAGGAACCACCCTGCGCGACCACCTCGGCGCCCCCGCCCAGTACGGTGTGGACAGCCGACTCACGGATGACGCCGAATGACGACGACCCCCAGCCGTCACAGCCACGTTCACAACCAGAGCCCCGGCGTTGATGCCAGTCTTTTCCGCAGTACTGTCGGCCGTTACGCCTCAGGTATCACGATCATCACCGGCCTCGATGACCAGGGACCGATCGGATTCACCTGCCAATCGTTCTACAGTGTCTCCGTCGACCCGCCGCTGGTGTCCTTCAGCGTCATGAAGACCTCCACCACCTACCCGAGGATCCGCGACACAGGCTCCTTCACGGCTAACGTCCTCGCCCGCGACCAGGAAGCACTGTCGAACCAGTTCGCTCGACGAGGCACGGACAAATGGGCAGGTATCCCATGGAGTCCGACAGCACAGGGCAACCCGATCGTTGAAGGAAGCCTGGCCTGGTTCGACTGCATGATCTGGGCCGAACACGACGCCGGCGACCACTTCATCGTGCTCGGACGCGTCATTCAACTAGGAACATCCCCTGACGGCCATCCCGGCCCCCTGCTGTACTTCCAAGGCCGACACCGGACCCTCCAGGAGCTCGACCCTGCCTGATGCGTGCGTGCACCGTTTCCACTGATCAGTGGCCCCACATTCGTCAGCACTCGGGTATGACACCCCCATTTGACCTTCACACTAGTGGCAATGTTGATGATGGAAGGACAGATATCGCACGAGGGAGACACATGAAGATCGGAATCATCGGCGCGGGCTCGATCGGCTCGACCATCGCCCGGCGGCTCAGCCGCCATGGACACGACGTAGTGATCGCGAACTCCCGCGGCCCGGAGACCATCGACGCCAGAGCCTTGAGTACCGGCGCGCGAGCCGTTCCGGCGTCCGAAGCGGCCATCGACGTCGACGTCCTCGTCGTCTCGGTCCCCCTGAACCGCAATGAGAACATCGCCGCCCATGTCCGGCGCGCTCCCGAGGCCGCCGTCGTCATCGACACGTCCAACTACTACCCGGCACGCGACGGCATCATCCCCGCCTTAGCTGAGGGGCAACCCGAGAGCGCCTGGTTGTCCGAGCTCTTCGGCCGCCCCGTCACGAAGGCCTGGAACGCCATCACGTCCCAGTCCTTCGACGCCAAGGCCACTGACGCCGGTACGGCAGGCCGTGTTGCCATCCCGGTGGCCTCCGATCACGACGACCACCGGAAGGTGGCGATGTCCCTGGTGGAGCAGACCGGCTTCGACGCTGTCGACGCCGGCGTTCTCGCCGAGTCGTGGCGGCAGCAGCCCGGCGCCCCCGTCTACTGCACGGATCGGACGGGTGAGGAGATGCCCGCCTTCCTGGCAGCCGCCGAGAAAGAGCGGGTCCCGCAGCGCCGGGATCTGGCCATGGAGGCCATCGGCTGGTACATCGACGCGGGCGGCAGGCCGGACGGCAAGTTCCTCGTCGCCATCAACCGCGCCTGCTACAGCTGACGCTGCGGCCCCGCAACTTCCCCCTCCACATACCAATGCGCACCTACCCGTGCGTCCTCATACGCAAGCCAGGATGAAGACCGAATGACTTCTCACCAAGCAACAGCACCACACGACACCGGCGGTCACGGATCACGGTCCGACAGTGCGGGCGCGACACAGAAACCCTCGTGGGCGGGCGTGGCCTCGCTGAGCGTGGGCGTCTTCGCCCTCGTGATGGCAGAGTTCCTGCCGGCGAGCCTCCTTTCCCGGGTTGCCGCGGATCTGGGAGTGACAGAGGGTGTGGCCGGTCAGTCCGTCGCCATCACCGCCATCGTTGCGGCCGTTGCCGGTATCACCATCCCTGTCGTGCTCTCGCGCATGGACCGCCGGCACCTGATGATCATCCTCTCGACGCTGGCCGTCGTCTCCGATGTGCTGGTCGCGATCGCGCCGACCTACCCGATCCTTCTGGCCGCACGGGTCCTGCTCGGAATCGCGATCGGCGGGTTCTGGGCGCTGGCGATCTCCATCACGGCGCGCTTGGTTCCAGCAGCCAAACTCGGTCTGGGTCTGACGATCGTCAACGTCGGCGTGACCCTGGCTACCGTCGCCGCTGTCCCGCTCGGCACGCTGCTCGGTGAGATCTGGGGCTGGCGTGCCGTGTTCGCGCTGGCCGCGGGCGTCGGCATCATCGCCATGGTCATCCAGTTCTTCGCCCTGCCCTCGATGCTCACCGGCCCCTCGCGCGGATTCCGGCCCCTGATCCGGACACTGCGCTCCCGCATCGTCCTGCTCTGCCTGTTCACCATGGCCCTGATGGGTGCAGGGCATTTCGCCGGCTTCACCTACATCCGTCCGGCAGCGACCGAGGTCGGCGGACTCGATCCCGAGCAGCTCGCTGTCCTGCTCCTGGTGTACGGGCTCGGGATCGTGGGCGGCAACCTGATCGCCGGACCTCTCGCCGACAGGACGCTGCGCGTCGCGGCACTGATCTTCCCGCTCGTCCTCGGCCTGGCGATGATCGCCTTCGTCTACATGGGCAGCAGCCCGGTGCTGCTCTTCACCGCAGCCGCGCTCTGGGGAGCAGGTTTCGGCGCCCTGCCGACGGTCATCTCGACCTGGCTCGCACGGGCCGAACCGGCCCGCCTGGAAAGCATCGGCGGACTCCAGACAGGAGTGTTCCAGGTCGCGGTCGCCCTCGGCGCGTTCCTCGGCGGACTCCTCGTCGACGGCGCAGGTGTGCAGACAGCCCTTGTCGTCGGTGGTCTCGCCTCCGTCCTCGGCGCCCTCATCCTGGGGGCAGTCAAGCCTCCGAAACTCACATAACGACACGACCACTGGAACCAGCATCTTGTGAGTAATGACACGCACCTCGCCCCCGCAACAGGGTCCATCGGCATGATCACCGACCCTCAAGGAGCGATCACCGACCCTATCGTGGCCAGTCCCACACCAATCAAGCGATTGTCGCCCGGCGAGGTTCTGACGATCTCCGTCCTGGTCTTCTCGGCATTCGTGGCGTTCCTGTCCGAGATGGTCGTCGGGGTGGCGCTGCCGCAGATCATGGACGACCTGAACATCACGGCGACGACCGGGCAATGGCTCACCACCGGCTACGCCCTCACCCTGGCGGTCATCATCCCGACCACCGGGTACATCATGCAGCGCTTCCAGCTCCGGACGATCTTCATCGCCAGCGTCGGACTGTTCACCCTCGGCACCCTCATCGCGGCTGTCGCACCCGGCTTCGCGCTGCTGCTCACCGGCCGGATCGTGCAAGCACTCGGTACGGCTGTGCTGGTCCCGCTGCTGATGACGACGTCGATCGGCCTCGTCGCACCCTCCCGCCAGGGACAGATGATGGCATTGGTCACCGCGGTCTCCGCCGTCGCGCCCGCCCTCGGTCCCGCCTTCTCCGGCCTGGTGATGTCGCAGCTTTCCTGGCGGTGGCTGTTCATCATCATCCTGCCGCTGTCGGTGCTCGGCCTGCTCATCGGGGCGATCAAGATGCCGAACCTGACCACGCCGCGGCGCATCGGATTCGACGCGCTGTCGCTGGTGCTCTCCGCGATCGGTTTCGGCGCACTGGTGTTCGGCCTGGCCAGTGCCGGCGAATCCAGTGACGGGCATTTCTCAGCGTCGTTCTGGATCGCGATCCCGCTCGGGGTGGCGGGTATCGCGGCGTTCGTGGCGCGGCAGCTCCGCCTGCAGCGCCGCGGCGCGGCCGTCCTGGACCTGCGGATCTTCACCTACGCCGGGTTCGCGCGACCCGTCATCGTCTTCACGTTCCTGGTCATGGGCGCCTTCGCTCTCGCCACCCTGCTGCCCCTGGTCATGCAGGAATCCCTCGGACTCGGTTCGCTGGAGACAGGGCTCCTGATGGTGCCCGGCGGAGCGACGATCGGGATCGTGTCCCTCCTCATCGGCCGCTACTACGACCGCATCGGAGCCCGCGGACTCGCCCTTCCGGGAGCGCTCGTCGTCGGTGCCGGCTGGTGGTTCATGACGACCTTCACGGAAGACACCTCGATGTGGGTGGTCCTGGCCACCTACGTGTTCGTCTGCGCCGGACAAGCTTTCGCCTGGGTCGCTCTGTTCACCATGTCGCTGGGATCCCTCCCCAGCGCCCTCACCCCGCACGGCAGCGCCGCGCTGAACACCATCCAGCAGCTCGGCGGCGCAGCCGGACTGGCAGTACTCATCGCGGTCCTCAGCTCGAACGCCGGCGGCACGGACGCCGCTTCCGTCGCCGATGGTGCCCGCGCCGCCTTCACCGTCGGCACTGTCCTGGCAGTCGTCGCCCTCGTAGCAACGGCATTCCTCCCGCGACACGCGCGCACCATGAATGAGCACTGAACGAGCGCTCGTCGGCCAGCAGAACGCCGCCTGCCGGCTATCGGCCACAGCTCGAGGGCAACCGCCCTGGCTGCGCGACGGTGAACCGTTATCTTCCCTCGCATCGGGCCCCTTGACCTCACGCCGTCGTCGCCAGGGCCACGTCTGTCGGACGGTCAGCGGTCTTCAGGTGTTTCAGGTAGAAGTACAACGGGACCGCTCCCACCACTGCGAGCAGCAGGAACATGGGGACGACGGCCATCGAGGCAAAGGGAGTAGTCGGATCAGCGCTTGCCCCGAACCACTGATCGGTGGCCACCCCGACGGCCTCGAGCACCAGAGTGACGAGCATGGGACCGACTACCAGTTCGCCGAGCGGCTGTCGGTTCCAGAGCCACCAGGCCCCGCAGATGAGTAACGGAAGCCAGATCGCAAGGTCCTGTATGAAGACCGGATTCGTGGTCACGCCGGAGCCTTCGAGGAAAGTGGCCGGCTGTTCACTGCGGACAGCAGGAATGATGGCCCGCAACCACACCGCTGCATTGAGAACCGCAAGCACGGCGACGTAGATGGCGATGCTGCGGACGGGAAGCATGCCGTCGAACCGCGCGCGGAATGCTACGAGGTCCACCGTCTGAACGATCACGACGATTGACCAGAACGCCGCGGACAGCATCGCTACGTAGATCAGGAAGAGACTGTTGAAGGGCGTGGCAAAAAGAAACAGGACGCTCTGATAGACGATGTACGCCAGAGCTCCCAGCCACACCACAAGTGCCCGCGCCGAGTCGCGTCGGGTGAAGAACATCGCGGTGACGAGCGCTGGAAGGGCGAGGACCATGATCACCAGTGCTGTTCCGCGGAGGTTGCCCTGCGCGACGGGCGGACCCCCGAGAACGTCCGGGATGAAGTACGAGGCTGCGGAGGCAGTCAGTGCCCCGACCGGCGAAAAGGGCTGACCGTGGCCGTAAACCACCGCACCGGTTGATGCATTGGAAGGCGTTTGTGCGAGTCCTGCAGCCGACGTGACGGCACTCGCCTCCACAGCACCCTCGCTTACATCGAGTGGAAACTCTGAGGCCCTTCCAATGGACCAGTCGGAGTTGCTGGGTGACGACAGGCAGGCCCTAGCGGACGACGAGGACGTTGCCGCGGGCGTGATGCAGCACGGCATGGACGGTGGATCCGAGCCGCGCGCCGAGAGTGTTACGTCCCTTCGCGCCGAGGACGACGCACGCGGCCCTGCGGGCGTGCTGCACGATGACTCCGGGTACGGAGGGTTCCGCGAAGGAATCCTCGATGACGGTGAGGTCCGTGTCGTCGGGCAGTATGTTCAAGGCCTGCTGGACGACGGGATCATGCTCCGGATCGGGCAGGTGCGTCAGGGCGTGGCGAGCGTAGGGTCTGACGTGAAGCACACGCAACGATGCGTGCAGTGTTCTCGCCAGATCCGCCGCGGCGATGACAGCGCGGTCGCTTTCCGGCGACCCGTCGACGGCGACCAGAACATCTCCTGGTTCGGGTTGGTCCTCGCGCACCACCATGAGGGGGCAGGATGCTGCGGCTGCCTTCGGCGGCGGTTCTTTTTGCCGCCCCACGCAACCCGCTGTCCTTGATACCCGTCACGGGGCCGAGGTCATGGGTGAAGAACGGCCAGAACCAGCAATGCACCACCACGAGCTCGTGCTGCGCTGCTACCGCATGACGGGCCGCCCAGAGCACTGCGTGCCGCGCGTCGTCCGACCCGTCGTAACCGACGATCACTGGTTTCACCGGAACGCCGGCCGGGTTCATGCCAGCGTCCGGACAGGTGGCAGGGGTGTGGTCTCACCCTCGGCGAGGTGGAGGGCGCCGTGGGAGATGAGGACCGGGCACTGCGCCCGCTCTGCGAGTGCGGAGCTCACGGATCCCAGGAGCAGTCCGGCGAACCCGCCGTGGCCGCGGGAGCCGAGGACGACCATCGCGGCATGCATGCTCTCGTCGATGAGGACCTCCACCGCGAGGCCGCGCACCACCCCGCGCTCGACCTCCCCGACCTGGGAAGGAGTCCCCTCGGGGAACGCCTTTGTCAGGGCCTGGTCCAGGGCCTTGCGCGCGAATCCCTCGTAGTCGTATTCCACGGGAGGCGCGTACAGGCCGAAGGCGAGAGGGTGCTGCCATGCCGTGATGGCGCGGAGGGTGTCGCCGGCGAGGGGCATGAGACTGACGGCGAGCTGCAGCGCAGCGATCGACGACGGAGAACCATCGACCCCGACGACGACGACTCGCGCACGGGACGTGGCGGATGCGTCCATGATAATTCCTTTGCTGGGCGGAACACTGCTTCTTCCGATCGTCGCCGGTCGCGGGAGGAGCAGCTAGGGCCTTACGTCCCCTCCTCACTCCACAGTGGTAGGGGACATAGGGCCCTGCCAGGTAGGGCCGGAAGAAGTCATGCTGATGCTTGGCTCCAGCAGGCGCCGGCGTCATCGAGCGGGCCCCCGACGTCGTTCATCACCGAGCGCGCCGTCATGCGGCGTCATGCAGGGTCATGTCATGCACCGGTGCTGGCAGCCGCTCCGGTCCAGCGCCTAGTCTCGTACCTACAGATCAAGAGTTCCAACGCGAAGCCCTGGCTCGTTGGACGGCAACCCCCTCCGTGGCGGGGTGCCCCAGGTGAAGATCCGGTCCCGCGCATCAGCGCCGGGGCAAGCACGGCGCGGGCCTCGGGGCTCCGCGTCCCGTCGACGGGACCCCCATGTCGTACATCTGCCTCCTCCTGTCCGGAGCGGCCCTCCTGATCAACGGTCTCGGCCTCCTCGGCCGGGTCACCTCCCGCGACTCCGGGTACTTCAACCTGGTCATCGGAACGCTCCAGCTGGTGATCGCGACGCTGATCGCGTCTGCGGGTGCAGGCGATCCCGCCGCGATCGGCTCGGCGAGCGGCATCTTCCTCTTCGGGCTCACCTACCTCTACGTGGGACTGGGATCGGTCGTCGGGCTGGGCGCCTCGGGAGTGGGATGGTTCTGCGGTCTCGTCGCCGTACTCGCCGTCGTCTTCGCCGGCACCTCCCTGGACGACGATCCGGTCAGCGCGGTGCTGTGGCTCGCGTGGGCGGTGCTGTGGGGGCTCTTCTTCCTGCTCCTGGCCTTCGATGCGGCGCACCTGGCCCGGATCACCGGATGGAGCGCGATCCTGGTGGGCACGGCCAGCACCATTCCTCCGGCCGTACTCGGGCTGAACGGCGCCTGGCCGGCCGGCTGGAGCCCCGCCCTCGCCGTTGCCGGGGCCATCGCGGTGCTGTTCGTCGTCGCCGGCGCCGTCAGCGCCCGCCCGGTGAAAACACCGGCACCTACGCAGGTCACCGTCCCCGCCTGACGTCGACCCCGGCCGCACCCGTCCCGACATCCCTCTTCCATCTCACATCCCGCTTCCACCGAAAGGCCCACCATGACCACGCTGACCCATACCCCGCCGGCCACCGACGCGGAGTACGAGCTCCTCGCCGCCCGCTTCCGCCCGCTGTTCGCCCGCATCGCCGAGGGCGCAGCCCGCCGCGAGCAGGAGCATGAGCTCCCCCGCGAGGAGATCCGTGCACTCATCGATGCCGGCTTCGGAGCACTGCGGGTTCCGGTGTCCGCGGGCGGTTCCGGTGCCTCACTGCCCCAGCTGTTCCGCCTCCTCACGGAGCTCGCGGCCGCCGACTCGAACATCCCGCAGGCCCTGCGCGCCCACTTCGCCTTCGTGGAGGACCGCCTGGTGTCCACCGGAGCCCAGCGCGAGGTGTGGTTCAAGCGCTTCGTCGACGGCGAGATCGTCGGCAACTCGTGGACGGAGGTCGGCACCGTCACCATCGGAGACGTCATCACCAAGGTCAGCCCGGACCCGGACGACGCCGGCGCCTTCCGCGTCAGTGGAACCAAGTACTACTCGACCGGCAGCATCTTCGCGGACTGGATCGACACCTTCGCGCAGCGCACCGACAACGGGGTCAAGGTCATCGCGGTGATCAGCACGCACCAGCCGGGGGTGACCCACAGCGACGACTGGGACGGCTTCGGCCAGCAGACCACGGGCTCCGGCACGTCGACCTTCGACCAGGCCAGGGTCGACGCCGTCAACGTCATCGACTTCGACACCCGGTTCAAGTACCAGACCGCGTTCTACCAGGCCGTGCTCCTCGCCGTCCTCGCCGGCAGCATCACGGCCGCCGAACGGGACGTGGCCCGTGAGGTCCGGAACCGCACGAGGATCTTCAGCCACGGCAATGCGTCGTCGTTCGCGGCGGACCCGCAGATCCTGCAGGTCATCGGCGAGGTCTCCGCGGCGGCGTACGCGGCGGACGCGACCGTCGAACGGGCGGCCCGATCGCTGCAGCTCGCTTATGAGGGCGCATTCCTCGGCGACGAGGTCGAGGACGAGCGCCGCAACGACGTCGCAGAACTCGAGACCGCGAAGGCCCAGGTCATCCTGTCAGCGCTCGCCACCCACGCGACATCCGATGTCTTCAACGCGCTCGCCGCCTCCGGCGTGAGCACCGCGAAGAACTTCGACCGGCACTGGCGCAATGCGCGCACGGCCGCCAACCACAACCCGTGGGTCTTCAAGGCGAGGATCATCGGCGACCACTCGGTCAACGGTGCCGTCCCGCCGCGCGTCTGGTCCATCGGGGCCGCGCCGGTCGCCGCGCCCGCGAAAGCCTGAGGACGTGCGCGTCCGCGGGCGCGCAGCAGGACGGACCCCCGGACGCCGTCACCGCGGCGTCCGCCGGGCCCCCGTCCTGCGCTCGACCGGGCAGGCATCCCTGCGGTCGAGTTCGTCGAGGACGGAGTCGAGCGCAGCGGAGGGCCACGGCGCGGAAGGGGACCCGGTCGGCGGAGCGGGAGAGCCTGCTGTCCCGCGCTGGAGCAGCAGCAGGTCCAGGTCGGAGACGATGTGCAGGTCGGGGAGGAACCCTGTCAGGTAGGTCATGGCGTGTCCTGTCCGGAGATCGGTGTGCGTGCTTCCTCCCTTAGACGGGGGCGACGCGCCCGAATCATCGCTGGTGGGTACGGCGGGTGCGCGTTCCATCGTCGGCACCGATTCGGGCGATGACTCCAGCGGCGGCTAGAATGGTGCTCCCCCGGCGATCCGTCTGGTCTCACACGGTGTACGGGAGTCGGTTCGGGGGGATCGACCCGACGAGACCGCGGAAAGTCCCCATGACGAGCACCGAGACCAGCACCGACCTTCCCCGCCCTTTCCGCCTCACCAGGCTTGCACGGTGTGCCGTGCGCCTGAGGTTCGGGCAGGACTCCGTGATATCGGAGTCGGACGCGATCGCGATCCTCGAACAGAGCTTCGACCTCACGGGCCGGCGACAGTACGTCCTGTACTTCGAACTCGACAGGGTGTCCTGCATCTCGTCCGGCGCCCGCCGCGTCCTCACCGCGGCCCGCGATGTCCTCGCGTGCGCCATGGTCGGTGCGGGGCCGATGGACCGTATGCTGTCCGTGCCCTACGAGCAGGCCGACTACCCCTCGGAGTACTTCACGGAGCGGAGCGCCGCCCTCGAGTGGCTGGCGCTCATGCACGACGTCCTGTGTGCCGACCCGGTGGAACACGCGATGAGCCTCACGGTGGACCGGGACCCCTTCGCCCGCCGCCGGGCTTCCTGACGGCTGCCGGGCAGCCGCGGCGCAGCAGAGCCCGTCAGGACGCGGGCTTCGCCGCCAGCGACTGCCGGCGGACGGCCCTCACCCTCTGGTAGACCGTGACGAGGCTCGCCGCCGCCAGGACCACGAGGACGGCCAGCAGGACTCCCTCGGGCAGCCCGAGGCCCGTCAGGCCCGTGACGACCAGGACGGAGACGAGGCGCTCGGCGCGCTCCGCCAGCCCGACGTTGGCCGTGAAGCCGAGCGACTCGGCCTTCGCCCGGGCATAGGAGACGATCATGCCGAGCACGAGGCAGGCGAGTGCTGCAATCGCGATGGCCGGGTTCTCCCCGCCCGTGAAGAACCAGATGGCGACGCCGGTGAACAGCGCCCCGTCCGCGATGCGGTCGAGCGTCGAATCGAGGAAGTTCCCCCACAGTCCGCCGTGGCCCTTCATCCGCGCCATGATCCCGTCGACGACGTCGGAGAACACGAAGAGCGTGATGAAGACCGTGCCCCAGAACAGCTGGCCGAGCGGGTAGAAGACCAGCGCTCCGGCGGACACACCGATGGTTCCGGTGATGGTCACGGCGTCGGGCGTCACGCCCCACTTGAGCAACAGGCGGGCCAGCGGCGTGAAGAGGGCCGTGACGAAACCGCGCGCGTACCTGTTGAGCATCAGGACGCCGATCCCGCAGCTGTCCCCGAGGACGGCCAGGCCGCCGCGACCTGCTCGCGGACCTCACCGAGCGTCTGCGTGATCGCCTTGGTCTGCGCGATGATCGGCAGGAAGTTCCCGTCCCCGCCCCATCGGGGCACCACATGCTGGTGCAGGTGGGCCGCGATGCCCGCGCCTCCCGTGGCCCCCTGATTCATGCCCAGGTTGAAGCCCGAGGGATTCGACACCTTCCGCAGTACGCGCATGGCCGTCTGCGTGAGGGCGGCGATCTCCGCGGTCTCCGCTTCGTCGATGTCCGTGTAGTCGGGCACATGCCGGTACGGGCAGACCAGGAGATGGCCGGCGTTGTAGGGGAAGAGGTTGAGCAGCACGAAGGCATGGGTACCGCGGTGGACGATGAGAGCTTCCTCGTCGCTCTGCTGAGGAGCACGGCAGAACGGACACGTCTTCTCCGACGTGACCTGCTCCTGCCCTCCCTTGATGTAGGCGAGGCGGTGCGGTGTCCACAGTCGCTGGAAGGCGTCGGGCACACCCGCCAGTTCGAGATCGTCCGTCACCGCGGCGTCGCCCGCGTAGGGGCCGGTCCCGCCCGGATTGTCCGCGTCCTCCATCAGACCGTGGCCTCCCGGCTGCGTACCGCCTCCACGATCCGCCGGACCGCCTCGTCGACCGGCACCTGGTTGTCCTGGCTGCCGTCGCGGAACCGGAACGAGACGGCGTTGGCTTCCTGGTCCTCGCCGCCCGCGATGAGCACGAACGGCACCTTCTCCTTGCTCGCCGTGCGGATCTTCTTCGGGAAGCGGTCGGACCCGGCGTCGACCTGCGCGCGGATACCCTCGGCCTTCAGCTTGTCGACGACGTCGAACAGGTAGTCGTTGAACGCCTCGGCGACGGGGATGGCGAGCACCTGCACGGGTGCCAGCCAGGCGGGGAAGGCTCCGGCGTAGTGCTCCGTGAGCACGCCCATGAAGCGCTCGATCGATCCGAACAGCGCGCGGTGGATCATGACCGGGCGCTGGCGCGACCCGTCGGCGGCCTGGTACTCGAGTTCGAATCGCTCGGGCAGGTTGAAGTCGAGCTGGATGGTCGACATCTGCCAGGTGCGTCCGATCGCGTCACGTGCCTGGACGGAGATCTTCGGGCCGTAGAACGCGGCTCCCCCGGGGTCGGGCACGAGCTCCAGTCCGGAGGACTCGGCGACCTCGGCCAGGGTGCGCGTGGCTTCGTCCCAGATCTCGTCCGAACCGACGGACTTCTCGGGGTTGCGGGTGGAGAGCTCCAGGTAGAAGTCCTCGAGGCCGTAGTCCTTGAGGAGGCCGAGCACGAAGTTGAGCGTCCCGGTGAGCTCGTCCTTCATCTGCTCACGCGTGCAGTAGATGTGGGCGTCGTCCTGGGTCATGCCGCGTACCCGGGTGAGGCCGTGGATGACGCCGGACTTCTCGTACCGGTACACGGAGCCGAATTCGAACAGGCGCAGCGGCAGTTCGCGGTAGGACCGCCCGCGCGACCGGAAGATCAGGTTGTGCATGGGGCAGTTCATGGGCTTGAGGTAGTAGTCCTGCCCGGGCTTGCGCACCGTGCCGTCCTCGTTGAGCTCCTCGTCCACGTGCATGGCGGGGAACATGCCGTCCCGGTACCAGTCGAGGTGCCCGGAGACCTCGTAGAGGTGGCCCTTGGTGATGTGCGGCGTGTACACGAACTCGTAGCCGGCATCGGTGTGGCGCTGGCGCGAGTAGTCCTCCATGGCCTTGCGGATGATGCCGCCCTTGGGGTGGAACACCGGCAGTCCGGAGCCCAGCTCGTCGGGGAAGGAGAAGAGGTCCAGCTCCGTGCCGAGGCGCCGGTGATCGCGGCGCTCTGCTTCCGCCAGGCGCTCCTGGTAGGCCTTCAGCGCGTCCTTGGTGGGCCACGCCGTGCCGTAGATGCGCTGGAGCTGCTTGTTCTTCTCGCTGCCGCGCCAGTAGGCAGCAGCCGAACGCGTCAGCGCGTAGGCGTTGGAGATGAGTTTGGTGTTCGGCAGGTGCGGGCCGCGGCAGAGGTCCTGCCAGACGACGTCGCCGGACTTGCGGTCCACGTTGTCGTAGATCGTCAGCTCTCCGGCGCCGACCTCCACCGATGCGCCGTCCTCCTCGGTGGCCCCGCCCTTGAGGCCGATGAGCTCGAGCTTGTACGGCTCGTCCTTCATGGCCTCGCGGGCCTCGTCCTCGGACACGACCCGTCGCACGAAACGCTGGTTGGTGTTGACGATCTTCAGCATCATCTTCTCGAGCTGCTTGAGCTCTTCGGGCGTGAAGGGTTCCTCCACGTCGAAGTCGAAGTAGAAGCCGTCGGTGATGTACGGCCCGATGCCGAGTTTCGCACCCGGACGCAGCTGCTGCACGGCCTGGGCCATGACGTGGGCTGCGGAGTGGCGCAGCACCTCGAGGCCGGCCGGGTCCTCCAGCGTGACGCCCTCGACGGAGGCACCCTCGGGAAGTTCCTGGTCGAGGTCCCTGAGCTCCCCGTCCACGCGCATCACGACGACGTCGCGCCGTTCACTGAACAGCTCGGTGCCGGTGGTGCCCGTCGTCGCCTGCTTCTCTTCGCCGTCGACGACGAGTTTCATGGGCTGGGGCGCTGACACGGGCGGTCTCCTCGGTGCTGGGAAAAATGGTCGCCCGAACGGGCGTGACGGGACCCGGCAAGGGCCGGGACCGCCTTGCTGATCGTATCGGGTGGGCGCAGGGCCGACCAACACCCCGCCGATCGACGGGGCCGGTGGACGGGCAGATCCACGGGCGGACCGACGGTCGCACCGACGCGCACATCGACAGTTCGATGGACGCAGACCACCGGGCACTGCGCGTCACCCTTCCCGGCGCACCCTCATCTCGAACTCGATGAACGCGGCGATCATCGCCCGGTACGTCTCCTCGACGACCGTCGGGTCCACGCCCTGCTGCGACGCGTAGCCGCGCACATTGGTGATGACCTGCTCCACCCGGGCGGGGGCGCGGACGGAGGCGTCGTCGCGCTTGAGCGCACCCGCCCGGCGGACGAGGCGCTCCCTGCGGGAGATGAGCGACACGATCTGCTCGTCCACCTCGTTGATGGCGACACGGACCGCCGCCAACTGCTTCACGTTCCGCTCGTCGTCTGCTTCAGCCATGGCGGAAGCCTACCGCTGTCACCGGCGGTCACCGCCTGCCGCGGGGAGGAATGGCACCGCCTCCTGCGGTGTTGAGTACCATGCGGGCGGATCAGCCGCCCGCGTATCGACGCGTGCGGCACGTGCGCACGCAGATTTGAGGAGCACCGTGGACTACACGCCAGAAGCCGGATCCATCACCATGTTCTCGACGTCCTGGTGCGGGTACTGCCGGCGCCTGAAGTCTCAGCTGGATGCCCAGGGCATCGGCTACACCGAGATCAACATCGAGGAGGTCGAAGGCACCGCCGAGCTGGTGGCATCCCTCAACGGAGGCAACCAGACCGTCCCGACCGTGATCTTCCCGGACGGCAGCACGGCCACCAACCCGTCCGCCGCCGAGGTGCGGACCAGGGTCGCCGTCTAGCCCGGACACCCTCCGCGCCGGTCCTTCCCGCCATATGCTGGGACCGGTGGCCCGTTCCCCGGCCGCCGTTCCCAGCGGAAGGACAGCGAAGACATGGTGCATAGAGTTCAGGGCGTCGTGGTGCGGGCGAAGGATGCCCCCGCCGCCATCGAGACCATCCTCGTACCCGATCCCGGACCGGGCGAGGCACTGGTCGATATCCTGACGTGCGGCGTCTGCCACACCGACCTGCACTACAAGCAGGGCGGTATCAACGACGGGTTCCCGTTCCTGCTGGGCCATGAGGCCACCGGCGTCGTGAGCGCGGTGGGCGACGACGTCACCACCGTCGCGCCGGGCGACCGCGTCATCCTGAACTGGCGGGCCGTCTGCGGCGAGTGCCGGGCGTGCCGCCGGGGTGAGCCGCAGTACTGCTTCAACACCGCCAACGCCACCCAGAAGATGACGCTCGAGGACGGCACCGTGCTGTCCCCGGCCCTCGGCATCGGCGCTTTCGCCGAGAAGACCCTGGTGGCGGCGGGCCAGTGCACCAAGGTCGATCCGGCGGCGGACGCGGCGGCCGTGGGCCTGCTCGGCTGCGGCGTGATGGCGGGTATCGGAGCAGCGATCAACACGGGCAACGTCTCCCGGGGCGACTCGGTCGCCGTCATCGGATGCGGCGGCGTGGGGATAGCCGCCGTCGCGGGGTCCCGGCTCGCCGGGGCCACCACGATCATCGCCGTCGACATCGACGACCGGAAACTCGAACTGGCACGGGGCCTGGGCGCCACGCACGTCCTGAACTCGAAGGACGAGGACCCCGTGGAAGCCATCCGGGCGCTGACCGGCGGCAACGGGGCCGACGTCGTGATCGATGCCGTCGGACGGCCCGAGACCTACAAGCAGGCGTTCTATGCCCGCGACCTCGCCGGGACCGTGGTCCTCGTCGGCGTCCCCACCCCCGAGATGACCATCGAGCTCCCCCTGCTCGACGTCTTCGGCCGGGGCGGAGCGCTGAAGTCCTCCTGGTACGGCGACTGCCTGCCCAGCCGGGACTTCCCCATGCTCGTCAGCCACTACCTGCAGGGCAACCTCGACCTCGACGCCTTCGTCACCGAGCGCATCCGCCTCGACCAGGTCGAGGAGGCCTTCGGGAAGATGCACGGCGGTGCCGTGCTCCGATCGGTGGTGGAGCTCTGATGGCGGCACGCGTGGAGCACCTCGTCACGTCCGGGACGTTCTCGCTCGACGGCGGGACGTGGGACGTGGACAACAACGTCTGGATCGTGGGCGACGACGAGGAGTGCGTCGTCATCGACGCACCCCACGACGCGGCGGCGATCCTCGACCAGGTGAACGGGCGGACGGTCCGGGCGATCCTGCTGACGCACGCCCACGACGACCACATCCGCGCCGTCGGTGACCTGTTCGACGCCGTCGGCGCGCCGATCCACCTGCACGAGGGCGACCGCGAACTCTGGGACAGGGTGTTCCCCGAACTGAGCCCCGACCAGTGGATCCGCGACGGCGACACGATCGACGTCGCCGGTGTCACGCTCACCGCGCTGCACACCCCGGGCCACTCCCCCGGCTCGGTCTGCTACCTGCTGCCGGAGGCGGGAACGGTCTTCACGGGCGACACGCTCTTCCAGGGCGGGCCGGGCGCCACGGGCCGCTCCTACAGCGACTTCCCCACCATCATCGAGTCCATCCGCACCCGGCTCCTGACACTGCCATTGGAGACCATCGCGCGGACCGGCCACGGGGAGAGCACCACCATCGGCGACGAGGCTCCGCATCTGGAGGAATGGATCCGGCGCGGACACTGATGCCGTAGGCTCCGTTCCCGCGTCCCGCCGTCAGGAGCGGCGGGACGCGGGGGCAAGGCGCACGGTCGCGGCGTAGGCCGCCAGCAGGGCGTCCTCCACGGCGTCGACCGTCACGCCGCCGGCGAGGTCCTGCGCCGCTCCGGCGGTGGCCGGCCGCCACTCGAGCCCCAGCGCGGCGTAGGCGTCGGTGAGCACGGCGCGGAGGGGCGCCGAGTCCTCCACGACGAGGACCGACGAGAAGAGCCACGCACCCGCGACGACGCGCTGCGCCGTGCCGACGAGCTTGACGGCCGGGACGCCGTCGGCCCGCCCGTGGACCGTGAATTCACCGGGGCAGTACTCGCCCGGGACCTCGCCCACGTGCGCGTCGAGTCCGACGCCGCTCAGTATCCCGGCGAAGAACTCCCCGAACGCGGCGAAGCGGGCCCGCGTGCCGGCGACGGGGTCCGCGGCGGGTTCGAGGTGGTCGACCACGAGGCAGCCCCGGTGGTAGGCCGCGGCGCGCCCGCCTGCGCGCCGCACCAGCGGGACGAAGCCGTGCTTCGTCGATACGGCGCACGCCTCACCGAAACCCGGCAGCCGTGCGTCCCGCTGTCCGAAGGCGACCGTGGGACTCGGGCGGTACAGGCGCAGCGTCGGGGGCCTGCTTCCGACGGCGACGTCGCGCAGCAGCGCGATGCCGCGTTCCAGCTCTGCGGCCGCGTCATCCGAGGCCGGGTCGAGAACGAGCGCCAGCTCGGCAGCGCCATGCCATGGAGTGCTCATCCATCCATCGTAGGCAGAGCCGGGAGAAGCTGAGCACCGGCTCGTCGGTGTCCACCGACTCGGGGACGAAGACGATCGGGTCCCGCCTCGTCGCCACGCCGAGGGCGTGCACCCCCGGCCTCGTCCCGGTACCCGGTTCCGCCGTGCCCGGTCGCGCTGTCAGGACGGCGGGATCCCCCGCCGCGGTACCTGTGGGCTGTCCGCTGTCCATGGAACCTCCGTTACACGCAGTCTCCGCCACGAGGAGCGGCACGATCACCATGCCGGCAAGGATGTCCCTCCTCGTTGCCACACGGCGATTCTAGGGGCGGCAGGCACCCCCTCTCCCGGTTGCCGTCCGAGCCTCTTTCGGTTACCGGACCGTGCCGGACCATGCCGGGCCGCACGCTGTCGCACCGGTGCGCACCCGGTGCGCACCGGGTGCGCACCCGGTGTTGCAGCGGTGCGCACCCGCGCTCCTCAGGACTCCCAGGCCTCCAGCAGCAGCCCCGCGGCACGTGCGGGGTCGGGCGCCGCGCAGATCGCGGACACGACTGCCATTCCTGCCGCTCCCCCCTGGCGGAGCGGGGAGGCGTCCGCCGCGGTGACCCCGCCGATCGCCACGCAGGGCAGGCGCGCCGTGCCCGCCAGCGCAGCGAAGCCGTCGACGCCGAGCGGTGTCGGGTGGTCCGGTTTCGTGGCGGTGGCATGCACCGCGCCGACGCCGAGGTAGTCCACCGTGCCGGCGGGAAGGGCGTGCGCGACGGCGAACTGGTCTGCGGTCGCCGCGCTCAAGCCCACGACGGCGTCCGGGCCGACGATGCGCCGCACCAGATCGGGCGGCAGGTCGGACTGGCCCACGTGGACGCCGTGCACCTGTGCGCCCTGCTCCCGCGCCGCGAGGTACACGTCCACCCGGTCATCGACCAGCACCGGTACCCGGCCCGCGACGGCGCCGGCGACCGCGGCGAGGAGCGCGAGCAGGTCCCGCCCTCCCGCGTGCTTGTCCCGCACCTGCACGCAGGTCGCACCCCCTGCCACGGCGGCGGCGACGACGTCCGCGACCGCCCGGGGCGCGCACAGCTCCGTGTCGGTCACGAGGTAGAGCGGCAGGTACGACGCCGGATCGGGCCGCGGCATCAGGAGTCCTCCGGCAGGACCAGGCCCTGGCGGACATCGGCCGGGGTGATGGCCGCGAGCGCATCGAGGAAGCGCGGGGCGAAGGTTCCCGGGCCCTCCGCAAGGATCGCGGCCTTCTCCGCGGCGAGCGTGTACACGCCGGTGGCCGCAGTGGCCGCGAGCAGTGGATCCGGTGTGAGCGAAGCGAAAGCCGCCATCACCGCACCGAGCGCGCAGCCGCCGCCGGTGACCCGGGTCAGCAGCGGCGTGCCGTTGGCCACCCGGACGACGGCGCCGTCGGCCGGGACGACGGCGTCGACGGCGCCCGAGACGGCGACGACGGAACCGTACCGCGATGCCAGCAGGCGTGCTGCGTCGAGCGCCGCGGCGGGCTCGTCCACGGAGTCCACGCCGCGTCCCCCGCCGCCGGAGCCGGCGAGGGCGATGATCTCCGATGCATTGCCGCGGATGATGGTGGGGCGCTGGGCGACGAGCTGCTGGGCCGTCCGGGTGCGAACGGTCAGGAACCCCACGGCGACGGGATCGAGCACCCAGGGCGTGTCCGACGCGGCCGCCGCCTCCGCGGCCTCGAGCATGGCCGCGCGCTGCGCCTCGGTGGGTGTGCCGAGGTTGACGAGCACCCCGGAGGCCACGGGCGCGAACTGCGCCGCTTCCCCGGGGATGTCGACCATGGCGGGGGCTGCACCCAGGGCGAGCAGCACGTTCGCGGTGAAGTTGGTGACGACCGCGTTGGTGATGCACTGGACCAACGGGGAGGCACTGCGCAGGTCCGCGAGCAGCCCCGCGCAGGCCTCGGCGCTGATCGTGCGGGCGGGGTCCGCGGTTGCCGATGGGAATTCCGTCATGTGCTGCCTTTCGCTGGGGCGAGAGGACGGACGGACACCAGGGCCCGGCAGGACATCCCTTCGCCAGTATGAGCTGGATCAGGTTCGACGGGTCTTATCTCAGCCCCTCCGGTGGAGGGACACCCCGTGTCGCTGCTCGAACGGTAACGCGTCGCGCGGATGCATCCAAGCCCGGTCACCGCCCCGGCGTGCCGGGGCGGTGACCGGAGGGACCGGCACCGGGACGAGCAGCTGCGCCTGGTTAGCGGCCGCCCTCGATCTTGCGGCTGCGCTGCTCCTGCCCAGGAGCCCCGTAGGGGTAGTCCCCGAAGGTGGGGGCGCTGACCTCGTCGAGTCGGTCGAGCTCTTCGGGCGTCAGCACGACGCCGGACGACGCGAGGTTGTCGGCCAGCTGGTCCTGCGTGCGTGCGCCGAGGATCACGGAGGTCACGGCGGGCTTCGCAGCGACCCAGGCGAGTGCGACGTGGGAGGCGTTGATGCCACGCTCAGCCGCGATGCCGGTCACGGTGTCGACGATGTCCCACGTCCGGTCCGCGTTGCGCTTCTCCCAGGCCTCCATGCCGCGCTTGGGGTTCTCCCCGAGCCGGGTGGCGCCCGTCGGCTCGGCGTCGCGGGAGTACTTCCCGGTCAGCCAGCCGCCGCCGAGCGGGGACCACGGAAGCATCCCCATCTCCGCGTCGAGCACGGCGGGGACGATCTCTGCCTCGATGTCACGCACGAGCAGCGAGTACTGGGGCTGCAGCGTCACCGGCAGTGAGTAGCCACGCTGGCGGGCGGTCATCACGGCCTTCGTGAGCTGCCAGCCGGTGTAGTTCGAGAACCCGTAGTAGCCGATCTTGCCCTGGACGACCGCCTCGTTGAGGAAGCCGAGGGTCTCCTCGAGCGGGGTCAGCGGATCCCACGCATGCACCTGGTACAGGTCGATGTGGTCGACCCCGAGCCGGGCCAGCGAGGCGTCGAGCGCTCGCCGGAGGTGGCGCCTCGACAGGCCGAGGTCGTTGGGGCCGGTGCCCATCGGGAAGCGGCCCTTGGAGGCGAGCACCATCCGGTCCCGTTCCACCGGGTTCTTCGCGAGCCAGCGGCCGATGATCTCCTCGGAGGTGCCGGCGGAGTACACGTCCGCCGTATCGATCAGGTTGCCGCCTGCCGCGGCGTAGTCGGACAGGATGGCGTGCGACGTCGCCTCGTCCGACTCCGCCCCGAAGGTCATCGTGCCGAGGGCGAGGTGGGACACCGAGGTGCCGCTGTTACCGAGTTTCCGGTACTCCATGGGGTTGCTCCTTTGCTGTGCGCCGTGCGGCGCCGTGTCCTTGGATCCTGGGCCGGGCGCAGCTGTCCTGCGACCAGCATGGCAAGGGGCGCCATCGTGGGACGGCGCCCCTCCTCCGATGCTCACTCGCTGACGGTGACGCCCTTCCAGAAAGCGTAGTAACCGCGGATGTTCTCCGCCGCTTCTTTCGGTTCCGGGTAGCTCCAGGCGGCGTCCCTGTTCTGCTCGCCGTCCACCACCAGGGTGTAGTAGCTCGCCGTGCCCTTCCAATGGCACACGGTGTGCGTCTCCGTAGGGACGAAGAACTCCTGGGAGATGGAACCCGGCGGGAAGTAGTGGTTCCCCTCGACCATCACGGTGTCCGCCGACTCCGCGACGACCCTGTCTTTCCAGATTGCTTTCGGCATGGTTCCTCTTCCTCGGGGACGTGCGGTCGCGCGGGCAGGCTGTCCACTCCCTGCCGACGGCGGCAAGGGCGTCCGTACCCTGTGCAACCCCGGCGAGCGCCGGGGCATTCCGGGTACGGCAGTCAGAGCTTGCGGACCGTGAGGATCTGCTCGATCCGCCCGAAGGGACCGTCGAGGTCGTGCGTCACGCTGGAGGTGAGTCCCACGCCGTTCGCGCCGAACGTGACGCGCGTATCGAGGCCGAGCCACTCGCCGGCGGGCAGGCGGTGGAGGTGGATCTGCAGGTCGACGTTCGGGAACATCCAGCTGTCGCCACCGGGTGCCACGCGCGAGGCGATGCCGTTGGCCGCGTCCATCATGCCCACGAGGCGCACGACGTCGGCGCTCGTCCTGCCCTCCACCATCGGGTAGGGGTTCCGGATCCAGACCTGCCCCCGCCCGGGCCGGTGGCCCGGCACCACCCGGACCTCCAGGGACCGGATGAACCCTCCGGGCCACGCCGTCATGCCCTCGTGCGGACCCGCGGCCTCGGGTCCCGGCATCATCGGGTCCTCGACGGCGGCGACGGCTGCCGTGTCCTGGGTGGCGAGGCGCCATGCCTTCGCCACGATCGCGGTCCTGCCGCCGGCTTCCATGCGTGCCTCGAGCAGTTCGATGGTCCGTCCGGGCCGGACGACGGCCGTGTGGACCTCGAATTCACCGCCCGGAATCATCCCGAGGATGTCGAAACTCAGGCGGCCGAGCTGCATGCCGTCCCGTGGCTGGCAGTCCAGCAGGCACTGGGTCAGGAGGCCCGAGATCGGTGCCATGTGCTGCTCTTCCGGGTTCCAGGCGCCCTGGGCGTGGATCGTCGATTCGAACCTCCCGCCGCCGAGATCACGGTAGAAAGAATCGGGCACGGAAGTCTCCTTCGTCGGACGGGCCGGGATCGCGTCCTGCGCGGTGAGCGGAGGAAAGGCCCTGGACATCGGTCCCGGGCACGCACCCGCCCCATGCTAGTGGAACCGGGAAGGGCGTCCCGGAATAGGATCCGGACGCCGGGGGTTCAATGATTGACCGGGTCAACGTTTCAGGGCCCGGTCCCGGACGCGGCCCGCGCGGAGGACATCCGGCGGCGCCGTACAGCATTTCGAACCGAGCGGATTCCCATGACCTCCAGTCCCCCGTCCCGCGTCTCAGACGCGACTCCGAGCCGAGCAGGCGCTGCGCCCTCCCGCCCTGCGGTCTCGCCAGGCACGGCCTCCTCCGGCACTGCCTCCTCGGGTGCCACCGGTGAGGGCGCCCTCCCGGCACGCGACAGGCTGGTCATCACCATCCTGCTCATCTCCGCGTTCGTGGTGATCCTCAACGAGACGATCATGGGCGTGGCCATCCCGCGCCTGGTCGAGGACCTCGGCATCACCGTCGGTGCCGGCCAGTGGTTGAGCACGGCCTTCATGCTGACCATGGCCGTGGTCATCCCGGTGACCGGCTACCTCCTCCAGCGCTTCACTACGCGCCCGGTCTTCATGGCCGCCATGGGCCTGTTCAGCCTCGGCACCCTCATCGCCGCCCTGGCCCCGGGGTTCGCCGTCCTCGTGGTCGGCCGCGTCGTCCAGGCGAGCGGCACGGCGATCATGATGCCGCTGCTGATGACGACGGTCATGACGCTCGTGCCTCCCGCATCGCGCGGCAAGATCATGGGCAACATCTCGATCGTGATCTCCGTGGCGCCCGCGCTGGGCCCCACCATCTCCGGAGCCATCCTCAGCGTGCTCGACTGGCGCTGGATGTTCTGGCTGGTCCTGCCGATCGCCCTCGCCGCCCTGGTCATCGGATCGGCCAGGATGCAGAACGTCACCGAGCCGCGGCGATCGTCGATCGACGTGCCGTCGGTCATCCTCTCCGCCGTGGCCTTCGGCGGCATCATCTACGGCCTCAGCCAGCTCGGCGAGGCCGCGGCCGGCAGTGCCTTCCCTGCGTGGATCCCCCTGGTCGCCGGCATCGTCGGACTCGCCGCCTTCATCTCCCGCCAGCTCGTGCTGCAGCGGCGGGACGCGGCCCTGCTCGACCTGCGGGTGTTCACGTCCGGCAACTTCACCATCTCGATCGTCGCCATCGCGGTGAGCATGATGGCACTCTTCGGCACCATCATCCTGATCCCGATCTACGTCCAGAGTGTCCTCGGCCTGGATCCGCTGGTGTCCGGGCTGCTGCTCCTCCCCGGCGGCCTCGCCATGGGCCTGCTCGGCCCCGTCGTCGGCCGGATCTACGACCGCCGCGGGCCCCGGGTGCTCCTGGTCCCGGGTGCGCTCCTGGTCAGCGCGGTGTTCTGGTCGATGACCCGGGTCACCGAGACGACGCCCGCGCACCTCGTCCTCGTGGCTCACGTCCTGCTCAGCGTCGGGCTTGCCCTCATGTTCACCCCGCTGATGACCTCGGCCCTCGGGTCCGTCAGGCCGCACCTGTACTCGCACGGCAGTGCGGTCTTCGGAACGGCGCAGCAACTGGCAGGCGCTGCGGGCACCGCGCTCTTCATCTCGGTGATGACCCTTCAGTCGACGGCACTGGCGGCCGACGGCGCCGCGCAGCTTCCGGCGATGGCCGGCGGTATCCGGGCGGCGTTCCTGTACGGGGCGGTCATCTTCCTGCTCGCCGTCGTCGCCTCGTTCTTCGTGCGCACGCCCTCGGTGACCGGGGAAGCTCCCGCGCCCGTGCACTAGGAGCCCGCTGCTCCACGACGAAGCCCCACCGGGTCATCCCGGTGGGGCTTCGTCGTCGGTGCGATAGTCGCTGCGGCGGGGCGTCAATCGGAGCGTCAGGACGCGGGCTGGCGCAGCTCGATGGAGCCGTCGCTGGTGACTCGCGTCTCGTAGACGGGCTGCGGGACGGCAGCGGGTCCGCGGTAGTTCTTGCCGTCGTCGAGCCGGAACATGCTCTGGTGCCACGGGCACGTGATGCAGCCGTCCTCGATGGGGCCGTCCTGCAGGGGGCCGCCGAGGTGGTTGCAGACGCTGTCCATGGCCGTCAGCCTGCCGGCGTGGCGCAGCAGCAGGATCGGCACGCCGTTCGCCTCGACGAGCTGCCGCCCGCCCTCGACGATGTCGGCGTCGCTGGCCACCCGCGTCCAGTCCTTCGGTCCCTCGTGCCCGGCGGTCCGGTTCACATTGACGGCGTTCGCGTAGCTCAGGTGCCCGCCGAGGTAGGCGCTGAACAGCATCGACCCGAGGCCGCCGAGTCCGAGCAGGACGCCGAGGGTGCGGCTGTCCCTGGCCCTCGCGACCGTCGAGGCGGTGTACAGCGTCAGGGCCAGGGAGTTGCCGGCAGCGTGGACGATCCCCACGCGGCGTTCCTTCTCCTGGGTGTCGGACCAGTCGTGCAGGCCCGCGATGGCGGTCGGTACGGCGGAGAGGATGCCGACGCCGACGAGGAGGTCGGCCGCCTTGCGGGAGCTCCTGCCTCCGGCGAGGTCGAGGAACGAGGCCATGCTCCAGGCACCCGACGGCACGACGACCAGCATGGGATGGAGGTGGTGGCCGATGGCCGTACCGCTGAGGACGTTCCGGATCATGCGAGGCTTGACGGCTTTGCTGACTGCTGCCGCGATCGGGTCGGCGACCTTGTCGAGCGACTTCGCGTGCTCGAGTCCGTCCAGCATTACGTGCAGGATGTTCATCCTTTGCTCCTTCTGGTCCGGGACGGCAGGCCAGCCGACGGGATTTGACCGCGACGCCGCCCGGTCCCCACCGTTCCAGCAGCTCCTACACCTGACAACCCGGCGCGGCGCGGCGAGGTTTGTCTTGGCCTGCGCGCACTTCGGTGCGAGAATCCCGCCCGGCCCGCATCCCGGCGTGGCGTCCCCCGCGCTTGTAAACTTGGCGCAGGACTTGGAGGGGAGTCCGAGGGGGCACGGGGATGGCAATGCACTGCAGCACGACGACCGGGGTTCTCGGGCCTCCGCCGGCACGTCCGAGGGGTTCACCGCGCGTGGTTCTCCTGACCCTCGGGGTGTCCCTCACTCTCCTCGCGGGGTGCGTGTCGCCCACCTCGGCGCAGACCCGTCACGCCCTGGCCTCCCCCGCCGGCGCTCCTCCGGGCATCGCCGCGCATGCTGCGAGCGAGGAGGCCCCGGGGAGGAACCCCACGGAGCCGACTAGGGCGAGGATGCGGGCCCGGACGCAGCCGGCACAGCAGCCCGCACAGCTGCCCGCACAGCAGCCCGCCGGCAGTCTCGCCAGGAATCCCGTAACGGACCGCCGCGAAGTCGTGGTGCCCGACATCCGCCGCACCGCCGTCCTCATCGGGGACTCACAGTCGGCCGGGACGGACAACTGGCCCCAGCTGGCCCTGCGCGAACTCGGGTACACCGTGCGGTTCGCCGGCGCCGGCGGCACCGGATTCATTGCCGCGAACGACGCCGGCGACGCGAACTACTACGACTCACTCACCCGCGGGAACTGGGTGCTGCCGCACGGGGATCCCGCACTCGTGGTCGTGCAGGGCGGAGGGAACGACGCCTCCCTAGGAGCATCGGACGGTGACATCCTCGCCGGCGCCAATGCCCTGGTGTTGGAACTCGGACGCACGTATCCGTCCTCACGCCTGGTGATGATCGGCACCCTGAGCCGGAGCGCCCAGGACGGCGGCGCGCGCCGGTACGAGGTCGACGCCCTGCTCGCCGACCTGGCCGACAAGCGCGGCATCCCCTTCGTGTCGGCCGGGGACTGGCTGACCACCCACCAGCTGGAGGCATTCCTCGCCGACGACGTGCATCTCGGTCCCGCAGGTCACCAGAGGGCGGCGGACGTGCTCGAGCAGGAATTGAGGGCACTGAAGCTGGGGGTCGCGCACACCTCCGTCGACCCGCTGCTCCACTGGCCCCGGGAACGCCGGCCCCTCGAGTAGCGGGCCGCTCGAGAAGCACAACCCCGCCGGGTCGTGGCCCACGACAACGCTAAGTCCGCTTATTGTTGAGCCATGAGTTTCAATGACAACGCCCGCTTCGATCCCTCCCGCGTCAGCGACCGGCGGGGACGGGGACGCGGCGCCGCCGTCGGGGGCGGTCTCGGTGGTGGCCTCCTCCTCATCCTGTCGCTGATCTTCGGGCCCGATGTCGTGAACCAGCTCGGTCTCGAGGAAGGCGCGGGGACCACGCAGCAACAGGACGGAGGTTCCGTCGACGCCATCAACGCATGCCAGACCGGCGCCGATGCGAACGAGCAGCTGGACTGCCGCATCCTCGGCACGGCGGAGAGCCTCGACAGTTTCTGGCAGCCCTACCTCGACCAGTTCGGCGTCACCTACACCCAGCCGAGCGTGGTGCTGTTCACGGGCAGCACCGATACCGGCTGCGGCACCGCGACCAGCGCCGTCGGACCGTTCTACTGCCCCACGGACCAGCAGACCTACTACGACACGGCGTTCTTCGACGACCTCGTCACGCGCTTCGGGTCCTCCAGCGGTCCGCTCGCCCAGGAGTACGTGGTGGCGCACGAGTTCGGGCACCACATCCAGAACCTGATCGGCACTCTCGGGGCCGCCCAGCAGGACCCGCAGGGAGCCGAGTCCGGCGCCGTCCGGGTGGAACTGCAGGCGGACTGCCTCGCCGGCATGTGGGCCGCGCACGCCACGTCCGTGCCGGACCCCGAGTCCGGTGAGCCGTTCCTCATCCCCTTCTCGACCACGGACCTCCAGGACGCCCTGTCCGCCGCATCGTCCGTGGGCGACGACCGCATCCAGGAAGCGGCCACGGGACGAGTGAACCCCGAGGGCTGGACGCACGGCTCCAGCGCGCAGCGGCAGGCCTGGTTCTCGCAGGGCTACGAGACCGGCGACCTGAGATCGTGCGACACCCTCGCCGCAGCCGACCTCGACAACCCCTGACCCACGTTCCCGCGGCACTGCTCGAGGACGGGAAGGAAGTCCCGTGAGTGACCGGCTCGCCGTCGTCGTCCCCGTCTTCAACGAACCCGACGTGGCCCGTGCCCTCGAGGCGCTGCGCCGACAGCGGGACAGCGCCCACCTCTCCGTCTACGTCGTGGACAACGGCTCCAGCGATGACACCGTCCAGCGGGTGGAACGCTTCGCCGCGGACCATCCGGACCTGGCCGTCAGGATCCTCTCGGAGCCCCAGAAAGGCACCGGGGCTGCCTGCGACACGGGGTTCCGGGCCGCGATCGCCGACGGCTTCACCGTGGTGGCCCGGACGGACGGGGACAGCGAGCCGGCGGAGGACTGGGCCGCCCGGATCCGTACCACGTTCTCCCGGGACGCCGCCGTGCAACTCCTGGGCGGCACCAGCCTCCCCCTGCGCGACCGGTACTACCGGTGGAGCGATGACCTGCTGATGTCCGGGGCCCTCCGGTTCCTGAGGATCCTGATGGCCGTCACCCACCTGGACCCCGCCTACCTGCGGTTCGTCGCCGGCCACAACATGGCGGTCCGCGCGTCCGCCTACGTCGCCACGGGCGGGTTCGAGCGGACGTCGATCGATCGGCGCGACGAGGACATCGACTTCTCCGTCCGGGTCTCCCACCGCCTCGGGTACGCCGCGGTGCGGATCGACCCGCAGCTGAAGGTGGCCACGTCGATGCGGCGCGTACGACGGTACGGGATCAGCATGATGGGCGTGCACCACCTCGTGCCGGCCCTGCGCGGAAAGCTCATCCGCACCATCGACGTGCGCTAGCGCGTCCTGCAGGAGTCGCTAGCCTGCACCGCTCGCCCGCACGCGGGCCACCGCGTCCTCGACGGCCGTCACCCGGCCCCGCTGTGCCCCCGAGACCAGCCGGACGGTGCGCCGGAAGGACGCGTCGTCCCCCGCCCCGGCCCGGAAGGCGGGCAGGTGCGCCAGGACGGCGGCGCGGCGCAGCTCCACGTCGTCCGCCGTCGCCCACCGCTCCAGGACCACGCGGGCCCGGACGCCGTCCTGTCCCGGAAGACGGAGCAGCAGGGGCCCGACGACGTCGACGGCCAGCGGGTCCACGAGGTCCTCGAGGTGCGCGGACCGGAGGAAGCCTTCGATGCGGGTCAGGTCGGAGTGGCGCAGGAGGCGCACCGATGACTGCAGCAGAACCACGGCTGCGAGGCGGCGCTCGAAGACCGGACTGGACCACAGCTCGGAGGCGAGGGCGGTGATGTCGTCGTGCCCGAGGTCCGGGTACCGGCGTCCCGCGTTGCGGATGGTGCCGCGCACGGCGCCCACCGACGCACCGTAGTACTCGAAACCGGTCCCGAGGCGCTGCTCGTAGTCCTCCGCACGCTCCTCCGAGCCCTCGTACCGGAGGGACTCGTCGATGAAGTCGGCGGGGTCGCTCATGGTGCTCCTGTCCTCAGGCTGTCAGTAGACGAAGATGTCGATCCACGCACGGTTGTGGGCGTGGAGGAGGACGAGGAACAGGACGAGGTCGAACAGCAGGTGGACGCAGACGATGTAGGAGAGGGAGCGCGTCCTCGTGAAGGTGAAGGCCTGCAGCAGGGCGAACGGGAAGATGAACACCGGCGCCCAGGCGTGGAAGCCGAGCTCCCAGAGGAAGGAGGTGAAGAGCACGGCCTGCAGCACGTTGGCCTGCGCCATGGGCAGGTGTCGACGCAGGAGCGCGAACACGGTGCAGACGAAGAAGAGCTCGTCCCAGATGCCGAGCCCGTTGGTGCCGACGAACAAGCGGACGACGTCGTCCGGTTCCGACGCCGCCGGCCAGTTGCGGTACACGCCGGTGGAGAGCATGTAGACGGGGAGCAGCGCGTACCCCATGACGACGACGGCGGGCAGGTACCACCTCTCGGCGCGGCTCCACCGCTGGCCGGTCCGGACCGGGAAGGTGATGGCACGGTCCCGGTAGGCGAAGCGGGAGACGGCGTAGGGGACGCCGACGGCGAGGATCATGGCCGTGCCCATGACGACCATGTGCACGGGACTGATGTCGGTAGTGATCGGGACCAGGCTCATGACCGCCACGCCGAATGCCACCAGCAGGAGGTCCCGGAACAGCACCCTGGAGACGAGGACGGCCAGCACGAGGGCCACCAGCAGCAGCGGATATCCGATCAGCGGCTGATGGAGCGCGAACAGGGTGAAGCCCGCGAGGGACACCAGTGCGGCCGGCACCAGCCCGAGCGACGGCGTGTTCCATGCGCCCTGCTGCCAGTCCCGGCCCGTTCGCGGAGAGCGCCCGGCCGGCAGGTCTGGCGCCGCCGGATGCCCGCGCTGCTCCACGTGACCATGCCCCTTCGTCGTCGTCCGCCTATTCTTTCGCCCGGTCGTCCCCCGGTCCACTGACCGCCCCGTCCGTACGGTGTTTCCCACCGCGCCCGGATTCCAGCGCGTGCAAGGCCGCACCGCAGGACGGCGACGCAGGGCCCGCGGTGCAAGACTGGGGTGATGCGTGAGCTCGTCATCCTCGGCACGGCGTCCCAGGTGCCCACCCGGACCCGCAACCACAACGGCTACTTCCTGCGGTGGGAGCGCGAGGGCATCCTGTTCGATCCCGGCGAGGGCACCCAGCGCCAGATGACCCTGGCCGGCGTCGCGGCGAGCCGCATCACCAGGATCTGCCTGACCCACGTCCACGGCGACCACTGCTTCGGCCTGCCCGGTGTGCTGTCCCGGATGGTGCTCGACGGCGTCGGCTCCCCCGTCGACCTCCACTACCCCGCGTCCGGCGAGGACGTGGTGCGCGCGCTGGTCTCCCTCGCGACGCCGGGGCTCGATCTGCGGCTCCGCCCCCACAGTGCGGCGGGACCGATCGCTCCCGGGATCGACGTGCAGCCGCTGCGCCACCGCATCGAAGCCTACGGCTACCGGGTGACCGAGCCCGACGGACGGACGTTCCTGCCCGAGCGCCTCGCGGCCTCCGGCATCGCCGGTCCGGATGTAGGACGCCTGCAGCGCGAGGGCAGCCTGGTCGGCGTGCGGCTGGAGGACGTGAGCATTCATCGCCCGGGGCGCCGTTTCGCCTTCGTCATGGACACGGCGGTGTGCGACGGCGCTGCCGCGCTCGCCGACGGCACGGACCTCCTGGTCATGGAGAGCACTTTCAGCAACGACGACGCCGCACTCGCCGACCAGTACCTCCACCTCACCGCGGGCCAGGCGGGTGCTCTAGCAGGCTCCGGCGGGGCGGGCACACTCGTGCTCACGCACTTCTCGTCCCGGTACGACGACGTCGCCGTGCTGGCGGATCAGGCGAGGGCAGCAGCAGGCGCCGCGGACGTCATCGCGGCCTCGGACCTGGACCGTATCGCGTTTCCTCCGCGCCGCGCTGCCGTCGCCTGAGCGGGCCCGTGCACGGGGAACGCGGTGGCAGCGGGGCCCCACGAGAGAACGGGCCTCCCCCGGTGCTCCCGGTTCAGCGGTAGCGCCGGGCATCGGCGGCTTCAGGAGCGAAGACACCCACCTGCAGGCCGACGACAGGAGCATGCCAGTTCGACGCCGCGTGTACCTGGCCGGTCAGCTGGGACCTGAGCCATCCGCTGAAGTCCCGCGTCGTACGGGTGCCGTCCATGACATCGGAGAGGGGGTAGCCCCCTGCCCGGGGCACCTGGACCTTCGTGCCGTCCAGGAACGACACGATCACCTTGACCCTGGCATGGGCACGCCCTTCCCGATCGGCCTGATCGGCCTCGTGCTGCAGGGCGGTCAGGGCATGGTCGAAGACGAGGGTCCCGCGATCGAAGGAGGGATGCGCCGGCCGTGCAACGGAGTGGAAGGCGACCCAGTGCAGTGGATGGACGTCGGAGACGACGGTGACTGCACCGATCTGCGCCCTGATCTGCAACCACACGAGATCATCGGGAACCCCGTTGAGCCCGGCGAGGACGGTCCGCACGTCGCACGCGTCCCAGAGCGAGGCGATCCGGTGATGAAGCGCAGGGACATCCGGACAGGTCACGACGAACCCATCCTCAGCCGCTTCAACATGGACCTTGAAGACCAGCATGTCCTACCGCCTACGGGCGCGGACGGCGCCCCTTGAGGTCGACAGTAAGGTCATAGCCAGGATTAGGCCAGCACTTTCAGGGAGGGTTCTGATGGACAGGAAGCCCGGCACATATGAACGCGCACTGGCGCTCCACGTCGCTGCCCGCGAGCTTGCTTCGTCCGGCACCGCCTTCGCCGTCCCCTCCGAAGGACCGGACGCCCTGGGGGAACTGGTGCACGTGCAGGAGAGGATCGCGCATGTGCTGGACCGGTTGGGGAGGTGGCATCAGCAGCTGCAGGCGGGCTCGCAGTATGCCGACGACAGGCAGAGCGTGGACGGCGTGCTCGAGGCGGCCTTCGAGCTGCAGACCGCCGCATGCCAGGCCGCCGAGCTGCATCGGACGCTGGTGCGGGCCCACCATGCGACCAGCCAGGTCCGCTGGTCCGACGCCGGCACGGCCGGCCAGTGACGCCGACCCGGCCATTCGCCCTTGTGTGCGCTGCATTCGAAGAATTCCGGTCGGCGGTCCGGGAGGGCGATATTCGCCCCGATCCCCGGTTCAGACGGTGAGAGTGGCTGTAGGGTTCCGGTATGACCGCCCTGGAATGGAAACTCGAAGTGATCGTCCTGCCCAGCAGCGACATCGACCGCTCGTTGACGTTCTACCGGGACCAGGTCGGTTTCGTCCTGGACCATGACGTGTCCCCCGCGCCGGGGGTCCGGATCGTCCAACTCACACCTAGGGGATCATCCTGCTCCGTGGTGGTCATGGAGGGAATGGGTTCCGATGGAAGCCCGCCCGTCTCCGGTCTCCAGCTCGTGGTGCGGGATGTCGAAGCAGCCCGCTCGGAGTTGCTGGAGCGGGGAATCGACGTCGCTCCCGTCACGAGGATGGGAGACGGCGACGCGTCCGCTTTCATCTACTTCTCGGATCCCGACGGCAACGGCTGGGCCGTGCAGGAGATCCGGAACCGCAGCGACTGGCTCAGTTAGCACAAGCCCTGCACGCACCGGGACTTCTCATCGAAAGGCCCTCGTCATGAAGCAGAACACGGACAGCACGACCGTTGCAGAGGTTCGGTCGGCGGACGGAACGCCGATCTCGTACGAGAGGACCGGAACCGGACCGAGCGTGGTCCTGGTGGACGGAGCGTTCTGCGGTCGCTCCTTCGGACCCGCGCGCAAGCTCGCCGGGGAACTGGCCTCGTCGTTCACCGTGTTCTTCTACGACCGTCGCGGCCGCGGCGGGAGCGGCGACACGAAACCCTATGCCGTGCAGCGGGAGATCGAGGACCTCGCTGCCGTCATGACCGCGGCCGGAGGAAATCCCTACGTGTACGCCATCTCCTCCGGCGCCGCGCTGGCGCTCGAAACGGCGGCCTCAGGTATCCCGATCCGTAAACTGGCGATTTTCGAAGCACCCTACACCGGCATCGGAAGAGCCGACGGGGTTCCCGTGGACCACGCGGCCCGCCTCGAGCAGATGCTCGCCGACAACAGGCGCGGAGCGATGGTGTCCTACTTCCTGGTCAGGATGATCGGCCTCCCGGCCTTCGTTCCGCTGATGCTGCACGTCATTCCCGGAGTCTGCAAATCCCAGACCGCAGCTGCCAACACGCTGCCGTACGAGACGAGGGTCACCAACAACTTCGATGCCCCGCTCGAGCGGCTGGCCACGATATCGGTGCCCACGCTGGTCATGGTCGGCGGAAAGGCAGCTCCCGCCATGGCCGCAGCCCAGCGGACGGTCGCGGAGACGATTCCGGGGGCCCAGCACCGTGTCCTCGACGGCCAGACCCACCAGGTCTCCGAGAAGGCGGTGGCACCGCACCTCATCGAGTTCTTCACAGACTGACGACGGCGGTCCTTTACGCCGGGCCTCGCCAACAATCGATTCCGGACGTTATGCTAAGCATGCTGATGAATTGGGATGATGTCTCATTCCTGTTCTCCGTTTCATGCAACAACCGAAGGAGTCGCTATGAGCACGAAGGTTGAAAAGAGAATCCTCGTCAACGTACCGGTGAGTGTGGCCTACAACCAGTGGACCCAGTTCGAGGAGTTCCCCCACTTCATGGGCGGGGTCAAATCGATCACGCAGCTCGATGACGAGCGCCAGACCTGGGTTGCCGAGATCGGCGGCGTGCGTCGCCAGTGGGAGGCCCGGATCCTGAAGCAGGTGCCGGACACGCGGGTGTCGTGGGCTGCGACGGAGGGTGCGACGAACGCTGGCTCTGTGTCCTTCGAGGACCTCGGCGGCGGGCAGACGCAGATCAACCTCGTGCTCGAGTACGAGCCGGAGGGCCTGGTCGAGAAGATCGGCGACAAGCTCAATGTCGTGGAGAACCAGGCCGAGGCTGACCTGGAACGCTTCAAGGCGTTCATCGAGGACGAGGGCTATGCGACAGGCGCCTGGCGTGGGTCCATAGGAGCCGGCTCCACCGTCGGTCAGCCCGGCGTTGACGCTGCTGCGGCCTCACGTGGGGACAGCGGTAAGGCCGGAGTGTCCGGCAAGGTCGCCGCGGGCGTCGGTCTCGCAGCTGCAGCAGCAGTCGCCGGTGTCGCCGCGAGCAAGAAGAACTCCGAGAAGACCGAGGACGTCTCAGCAGACGTCACCATCACCCCCGTCGATGGTGGCACCCCCGAGGTCTACACCGGCCCGGACGAGAGTCTCTCACCGGGCACCACGGAGACGCTCCGCCCTGTGGACGAGACCGACGCGTCCGTGACCGACAGGAACCGCACGACAGGCGGGGCGCTCTAACCCCAGGTCACCCGCGGCGAGCACGCACCGGTTGCTGCCGGGCTCCTTCTGCAGGAGCCCGGCAGTCCGGTGGTCGCCCGCCCGAGCTACCCACCCCCGGCGCCGTCCTGAGTCCCCCGGGCACGAGCCCCGTGGGACTCAGGACGGCTGTCCCAGTGTCAGGTCGGCGATCAGTGCCGAAGCGGCACAGTCCCGAATCCCGTTGATCCCCGCCACCGCGGTGTCCTTGTCGTCATAGGGTTCACTCGTCACCAGGGTGGCCCCGTCGTCCCCCGTGAGCCGGAACCGGAATTTCTCCCCGTCCTCGTGATAGATCTCGAATCGTCCTGCCACGTGTGCCTCCTCTGTCCTGAAGCACGGCCAGCCTGCCGGAACAGGTGACCGAGGGCCCCCGCGGAATGCGCGCCACCCCTTTAACACCTGCTGCCGTTCGTTTAGGCAACAGCAAACCCGTCCGTTCCCGCCCTTGTGACGCACGGCCTGATCCCCCCTTCCAGCGGGGCAGATCCGGACGGGCCGCGGCCGCCGCTGGACGCCTCGCCCAGTCCGGCCAGTGCTCCGCCCGGCTAGCGCGCCGACCGGGTGGCCGGGACGGGCGCGTCGTCGTCCGCCGTGATCAGGATGCTGCCCTCGGAGATCGATTCGGACAGTACGTCGTGTTCGACGGCGGTAGCGAGCGGCTTTTCGTGGACGAAGCACATCAGCACGGCGGCGATCAGCGCCAGCGGGACCATCCAGACGAAGATCGGGGTCAGGGCGTCGTTGTAGGAGGAGATGACGGCCTCCCTGATCGGCGCCGGCAGCTGGCCGACCAGGGCCGGGGTGAGTGAGTTCGATCCTCCCGGAGCCCCGCCCCCGGCGGCCGCGGCGGGCAGCCTTTCGACCAGCAGGTCGGCCAGCCGGTGGGCGAAGAGGCTTCCGACGACTGCCGAGCCCAGCGTCGCGCCGATCTGGCGGAAGAAGTTGTTCGACGCGGTAGCGGTACCCACCTCGCGGAGCGGGAACGAGTTCTGCACGATCAGCACCATGATCTGCATGCTCAGGCCCAGCCCGAGGCCCATGACGGCCAGATAGGCGCAGATCTCCCAGAGCGGCGACCCGGGCTTCAGGGTGGAGAGCAGCACCAGGGCGACGGCGACCAGCACGCCGCCGGCGATGGGCATCCACTTGTAGCGGCCGGTGCGGCTGACCAGCTGGCCCGAGACCACCGATGCCACCAGGAGTGCGCCCATCATCGGGATCATGAGCAGGCCGGACTTGGTCGCGTTGACGCTGAAAGCCATCTGGAGGTACGTCGGCAGGTAGCCGATCGCCCCGAACATGGCCACCCCGATGAAGAGACCGGCAATCGTGGCGAGGTTGAAGTTGAGGTCCCTGAACAGGTGCAGCGGAATGATCGGCTCGGCGGTCCGTCGCTCCACGAGCACGAACGCGACGGCGCCGAGGACCGTGCCGGCGATGAGCCCGAGGATGATCGGGTCGCTCCACGCGTACTTGCTGCCGCCCCAGGTGGCGAAGAGCACCAGGCAGGTCGTCGTGATCGCCAGCAGCACCATGCCGCCCAGGTCGAGGCGGGGCCTGCCGGAGTGCCGAGGCAGCTTGAGGAAGAACACGGCACCAGCCAGTGCCAGCAGCCCCAGGGGGATGTTGATCCAGAACACCCACCGCCAGCCGGGCCCCTCGGTGAACCAGCCGCCCAGCAAGGGGCCGGCGACCGAGGCGATGGCGAAGACGCCGCCCATCATTCCCATGTACTTGCCGCGTTCCCGAGGCGGAACGACGTCGGCGATGACCGCCTGCGACAGGATCATCAGACCGCCGCCGCCGAGGCCCTGGATGACGCGGGCCGTGATGAGCACGGCCATGTCGTTCGCCAGGGCGCCCACGACCGAACCGATCATGAACAGCACGATGGCGGCCATCAGCAGGGCCCTGCGTCCCATCAGGTCCCCGAGCTTGCCGTAGATGGGCATGGTCACCGTCGAGGCGAGGATGAACGCGGTGATGACCCACAGCATCTCGTCGACACCGTGGAGTTCGCCCACGATCGTGGGCAGCGCCGTGCTCAGCACGGTCTGGTTGAGCGCGGCCAGGAGCATCGAGAGCATCAGGCCGATGAAGAGCAGCACCATGTGCTGTTTTCCTTCGGCCGGTGCCGCGGCGGGGACGGCTGGAGGTGTCATAGAAGTTTCCTTTGTACGGAATGGAAAAGTGCGAGAGCGGGCCCGAGATCCTCGGGCGCCAGGCCGGCTGCGGGGCTGTAGGCGCCGGAAGCGACGGTGAAGCGCAAGGGAATGGCGGCGGTCATGACGGTGATGCGGGCGACGTCGTCCACGCCACTCTCCTCCATCCCCGCGACCCACTCCGGATTGTCGGCCAGCAGGCCGGCCAGAGCGCCGCGCACCAGGGTCTCGGCCTCGTTCATGCGCTCGATCAGGCGGTGGATCAGGTGGGGGTACTGCCGGGTCAGCTCACGGCGCCGGACCTGGTCCACCCCCTCGTGTGAACTGCCCGCGACCGCCAGGAGGAGGCGCGAGACCTGGCCCAGCACGTCCCCCGCGAAGGAAAAACCCTCCAGCAGCACCGGATCCAGCACGGGGGCCCGCAGGCCTAGCACAGCATCCTCCTTGGACGGGAAGTAATTGAAGAAGGTGCGCTGTGACACGCCGGCCCGCTCGGTGATGGACTCGATGGTGGAGCTTTCCAGACCCCGCTCCAGGACCGATGCGACGGCTGCATGATGGAGGGCCAGCCATGTTTCTGCTTTCTGGCGCTCCCGCAGCGACGGGGCGGAGCTATCGGTCATGCCCTTATTCTTGCGCAACTGCAAATGGTGCACAAATGCACCGGACGCTGGTGCTCCACCGGATCGTCTCCGAGCAGACGGTGCAGCGGTTCGGGCTCACCGCAGTGGAGCAGCTGACCTGCGGCTGCCACGTGCACGTGGAGATCGAGTCGGAGGAGGAAGGCGTGGCCGTCCCTGACCGCATCCGGGTGTGGCTCCCGCCCCTCCTGGCCATCACCGCCAATTCGCCGTACTGGAACGCCGCCGACTCGGGGTTCGCCAGCTATCGTTTCCAGGCCTGGAACAGATGGCCGACCGCGGGGCCGTGCGAGGTCTTCGGGTCCGCGAAGGCGTACCACGCACAGGTGCGGGAGATCCTGGGCTCCGGCGTCCCCCCTCGACGGCCTCGGCTCCCCTGCCTGCGGGGCCCGATTACGTGACGGCTCCCCCGAAGTACACCTCGACCTCGCACATCATGCCGTCCCGTACCCGGATCGCCTCCATGTTGCGGTAGGTGCGGCCGGCGACGTCGTACTCGTACCGGTGCAGGACGATGCCGTCGACGTCGATGATCTGCAGGATCCGGGCCGGCCCGTCGAAATGGCCCGCCGACGGGAAGCACCGCTCCAGCCAGGCACTCCTGTCGATGTGGTCGTCCTGGGGACTGGTGAAGACGAAGTCGTCGGCCATCATCGACTCGGCGACGTCCCGCTCCTGCTGATGGAACGCGCGCATGAATCGGAGAACCGCCTCACGGCGTGGAAGCACCATGTACTGATCCTGACCATGCCACCGGCGGCTGTCCAGACCAGCGCCCCCGGACAACCGGAGTCCACTCGGGGTCCCGGTGCCGGCGTCGTCGTCCCAGGCGCGGCTGGACGGCCGCGGCGCCTGTCAGGTGACGGGGTCCAGCAGCAGGACGAGGTGGTCACCGACATCGAGCGAGGTGGTGAGATCGCCCTCGGCGACGAGGTCGCCGGGTTCCACCTCGTCCGCGGCCGACACGATCACGCGTCCGCCCTTGTTGACGAGCGTCGCCGTGGGTCCGAGGGCGGTCAGCGATCCCAGCAGCATCCTTTCGAGTGACTGCACCGAGATGTCCGCCCCGACGATTCCCGCAACGGGTCCGCCTGCCTGGAGGACGACGGGGTGCGTGAAGGTCATGACGTACTCGTCCGTGCACAGGAAATCGATGTAGGGGCCCGTGGCATGCGGTTCCCCGGTCTCGAAGGGAACACGGAACCACTCCGCCCTGAGGTAACGGTCCATGGAGCTCGTGCTGAAGTTGGCGAGGGCGTCGACCCGTTCGAGGTCCGGGCCCTGCCACCAGGCGATGTAGCTTCGGTCGGCTGCGACCAGGCCGGACCCCGCGATGAATCCCGCCCCGGTGATGTAGCGGTCGGCGTCGCCCAGCATCGCCTCGACGGCAGGGAGGGCGAGGGCATCGATGGCAGATCCGTGGACCTTGCCCCGGACGTCGGCCAGGTGGTGCCCCAACTCGACGGCCCAGGCGGCCAGACCGGACTGCACGCCATCGATCCGTGCGCGGATCCGCGTCACCGCGGGCAGCAGCTCCGTCGTCACGTCCTCACCCTTTCGTCATCGGAAGCTCACGTGCCCTCCGCCTGAGTAGCCAGGAAACCATCGAATGGATGAGGTCCCTGGTCGCGTTCTGGGCGGCGAGGACATCTCCCTCACCGATGGCCCCTGCCACCTCGTTCCTGTGCTCCACCGAGGACTCACGGAAGACGTCGTCGGTGTAGGGCAGTACCGTGAGCGTCCCGAGGTCCGCCTGCATGCGGACCAACTCCCTGCCGAGGCGGGCCGAACGGGCAATGGCACCGACCTCCAGCATGAATTCCGAATCGACCAGGCGCCAGGACAGCAGCGTGTCCTCGTGCGGGCGCAGGTATTGGTGCAGGCGGTGCAGGTCGGCGGCATCGGCGCGACGCGCAGCGATGCCCGCGCAGGCCGAGGCGATGGCCTCGTAGTGCAACCCGAGGTCGTTGATCTGCAGTCGCGTCGTCGCCTGCAGGTTCTGGAGCGCCAGGTCCGTGGAGGGCAGGTAGCCGTCGATGATGAAGCTGCCCCCGTTGCGGCCGCGGACCGTCGTGATCAGCCCGCGCTCGCGGAGGATGGACAGCGCCTCCCGCGCGGTGACGGGAGAGACTCCGAGGGCCGCTGCGAGCTCGACTTCCCGCGGCAGCCGCTGGCCGCCCCTCAGAAGGCCCGTCTCGAGCGCCTGCTCGATCCGCCGGGTGACCTCTTCCGCGAGGCCTCCGGTCCTGATCGGTGCGAAGACGGCCGATAAGCCCCTCGACGACGCCCGATGATGGTCCATGGCTTCACTGTAACGAGAAGTTAACACACTCGTATATACATAATAGATATGAAGTTATAGTCTTTCTCGGACGCCTTGCTTGTGACGGGCTTCACACGGAAGCAGCCGCCTCGGCAGCAGAGAAAGGGCCTCGGATGACCTCGGCAGCCATGCCTCAGACCTCGCGCAGGAAGACTGCGCCTGCAGGGCCGGCCATCCGGCTCGTAGGCCTTTCCAAGCGGTTCGGCGAGACGACCGCCGTGGACTCCGTGGACCTCGAGATTCGGTCCGGGGAGTTCTTCTCCATGCTCGGCCCCTCGGGATCGGGAAAGACGACAGTCCTCCGGCTGATCGCCGGCTTCGAACTGCCGACCGCAGGAGTCATCGAACTCGAGGGCAAGGACGTGTCCGCGCGGGCCCCTTTCGAGCGGGATGTGAACACCGTCTTCCAGGACTATGCCCTCTTCCCGCACATGAGCCTGCTGGAGAACGTGGCGTATGGACTGAGGGTCCGGGGCGTGAACAAGGCGGTCCGCAGGCAGCGGGCGGCGGAAGCACTGGAGCAGGTCCAGCTCGGGAGTTTCCTCGACCGGCGCCCGTCCCAGTTGTCGGGTGGCCAGCGGCAGCGGGTCGCCCTGGCCCGGGCGCTGGTCGTACGGCCGAAAGTGCTCCTGCTGGATGAACCCCTGGGTGCACTCGACCTCAAGCTGCGCCAGCAGATGCAGGTCGAGCTGAAGGAGCTGCAGCAGGAGCTCGGCATCACCTTCATCTTCGTCACCCACGACCAGGAGGAAGCGCTCACGATGAGCGACCGCATCGGGGTGTTCAACAAGGGCCGGATCGAGCAGGTCGGTACTCCCGAGGAGATCTACGAACGGCCCAACGGAACATTCGTGGCCAACTTCGTCGGGACGTCCAACATCTTCCCCGGCACCCTGGCCCGGTCCCTCTACGGCCGGGACGACCGGTTCTCCGTGCGGCCCGAGCGCATCCAGTTACGCACCCTCCCCCCGGAGGGGCCCGGGACGGGGATCGCAATGACGGTCACCGCCCTGGTCTACCTGGGCCACGCCACGCAGGTCCGGGGCACCCTCGACGACGGGACGACCGCCGTCGCACTCATCCCCGTGACCGCCGGCAGAGGCGGAGACTTCGCCGTCGGCCAGCCGGCAGTCCTGTCCTGGAACCAGCAGGACGTCGTCTGGCTCCCGCCGGCATCCTGACCCACCCCCTCCTCCCCAACCCGAAAGGCACCTTCATGGCACGCACCCAGTCATCCCTGCCCCTTCTCTGCCTCACGACGGCGACCCTGCTCGCCCTCACCGCCTGCGGCACCAGCAACGGCTCCACCGAGGGCCAGGGATCCGCCCCCGAACTCACGGCGCAGTCCGAGGTCGGCGAGGGCGAAGGCAGCCTCTCGATCCTTGCGTGGCCCGGCTACGTCGAGGACGGCACCAATGATCCGGCCGTCGACTGGGTGTCCTCGTTCGAGGAGGAGACGGGCTGCATGGTCGATTTCAAGCCCTTCGGCACCTCGGACGAGGCCGTGACGCTGATGCGGAGCGGACAGTACGACGTCGTCTCCGCGTCGGGCGACGCGTCGCTGCGGCTCATCGCCGGCGGCGATGTGGAACCCGTGAACGTGGACCTGGTCGAAAGCTACGAGGGGATCTACCCCTTCCTGAAGGACCAGCTCTGGAACACCGTCGACGGCGTCAACTACGGCGTTCCCCACGGCTGGGGAGCGAACGTGCTGATGTACCGGGCGGACCAGGTGACACCTGCCCCCACCTCCTGGCGGAGCGTCTTCGACGACGCCGAACAGAACTCCGGGAAAGTCACCGCCTACGACTCCCCCATCTACATCGCGGACGCGGCCGTCTACCTGATGGCCCACAATCCCGACCTCGGCATCACCAACCCCTACGCGCTCGACGCCGATCAGCTGGCCGCTGCCGTCGACCTCCTCAAGGCCCAGCGCGAGCACGTCGGCGAATACTGGTCCGACGTCGTCAAGGAAGTGCAGTCCTTCGCCAGCGGCAGCAGTGTCATCGGCACCACCTGGCAGGTGGGCGCGAACATCGCGCAGGCCGACGGCGCCGATGTGAAGACGGTGCTGCCGGAAGAGGGTGCCACCGGCTGGTCCGACACCTGGATGATCGGCGCCGAGTCCGAGCACAAGAACTGCGCCTACAAGTGGCTCGACCACATCGCCAGCCCCGAGATCAACGCGCAGGTGGCCGAGTACTTCGGAGAATCACCGGCTACCCCCGCCGCCTGCGAGCTGACCAAGGACACGTCGCACTGCGAGACCTACCACTCCGGCGATGAGGACTACGCGAGCCAGATCTGGTACTGGACCACGCCCGTGGCCGACTGCATCGACGGCCGCACGGATGTCGAGTGCACCGACTACTCCGAGTGGACCAAGGCCTGGACCGAAATCAAGGGCTGACCCCGAACGACGACAGGAAAGGAAGAGTCGGGACATGTCCGTCGACACACGCCCAGCTGACGCCGCCCCGGGGAGACTCGCACGGCAGGCACTGTCCGCACTGCTGTATCGGCGGGGGCGCCTGCGCCTCGCCGGTCTCCTGACCGCCCCTGCAGCCTGGCTCATCCTGGTCTACATCGCGGCGCTGAGCGCACTGCTCATCACCGCGCTGTGGACGGTGGACACCTTCACCGGGAAGGTGTCCACCACGTGGACCCTGGACAACCTCATCCAGGTCACCACCGATCCCGTCTACCAGACGATCGCCCTCCGGACGCTGCGGATCGCTGTCCTCGTGACCGTCGTCGACATGGTGCTCGCGCTCCCCATCGCCTTCTTCATCGCGAAGGTCGCCTCGCCGCGCTGGCGGGGTGTCCTCGTCGTCGCCATCCTGATGCCGCTGTGGGCCAGCTACCTCGTGAAGGCCTACGCCTGGCGCAACGTCCTGGCCGAGGGCGGTCTGCTCGAATGGCTGGGCATCAACAGTCCGGGCTACAGTGAGGCGGCCGTCATCATCGCGCTGTCCTACATCTGGCTCCCCTACATGATCCTGCCGATCCATGCGGGCTTCGGACGGGTGCCGGACTCCCTGCTCGAAGCCTCGAGCGACCTCGGCGCAAAGCCTCTCGCCACGCTCCGGCTGGTCATCCTCCCGATCCTCGTGCCCTCCATCATCGCCGGCACCATCTTCACCTTCGCCCTCACCCTGGGCGACTACATCACCGCGCAGATCGTCGGCGGGACGACACAGATGCTCGGGACCGTCGTCTACGCCAACGTCGGCGCCGCCAACAACCTGCCGCTGGCCTCTGCTGTCGCACTGATCCCCATCGCCGTCATCATGGCCTACCTCCTCATCGTGCGGCGCACCGGCGCCCTGAACAATCTCTAGGAGCCCGGAGTGAAACTGTCCCGAAGTGCCCGCATCACCCTCGGTACCCTCACGGCGGTGGTCCTGCTCTTCATCTACGTGCCGCTGCTCCTGGTGGTCGTCAACTCCTTCAACAGCGACCGGAGCTTCGGGTGGCCGCCGCGCAGCTTCACCCTGGAATGGTGGTCGCGGGCCTTCCAGTCCGAGGGCGTCCGGGAAGCCCTCGCCACCTCCCTGTGGGTGGCCCTCATCTCCACGGCCATCTCACTGGTCCTCGGGACCCTCCTGGCCCTGGCGCTGCAGCGGCACGACTTCTTCGGCAAGGACGTCATCAACCTCCTCGTCATCCTGCCGATCGCCCTCCCGGGCATCGTCACCGGCATCGCCCTCAACAACCTGTTCACCACGGTGCTCGGGGTCTCCCTCAGCCTCTGGACCGTGATCATCGCCCACGCCACCTTCTGCATGGTCACCGTGTTCAACAACGCGATCGCCAGGCTCCGCAGGACGAACAGCAGCCTCGAGGAAGCATCCTCGGACCTCGGGGCCGGCATCTTTACCTCCTTCCGGCTCGTGACGCTCCCCCAGCTCCGCTCGGCCCTGGTCGCCGGTGGCCTCCTCGCCTTCGCGCTGAGTTTCGACGAGATCATCGTCACCACCTTCACCATCGGAGCCGGCCAGCAGACGCTCCCCGTGTGGATCCTCAACAATCTCTTCCGTCCCAACCAGGCACCCGTGGTCAACGTCGTCGCCGTCGTCCTGATCATCGCGTCCGTCGTCCCGGTCTGGCTCGCACAGCGCCTGTCCGGTGATGCCATCGGGACGACCCGGAGCCGCAAGAAGGCGTCGCCCGGCATCACGAAAGCGTCCTCGACGGCACGCTGACGAAGGTACCCTTCGGCTCCCGGGCGGCGGCCTCGGAGGCGGGTTGAGCGCAAGCACCTCCGTTTCCGTCATGCGCGGTGACCTCGCAGGCCGGTACGCCCGGGCCGCATTGACGTGGGCGTGTGATGTGTGCCATATTTCTCGTGTGAACCTGTCAGACAGCCGGACAGCCGGACAGCAGCCCGCCGATCCGCCGGCCGCCACGAGCTATCCGCTGGCCCGCGTCAGTGCCGCCGAGGCCGTCTTCAATGCTCTCCGCAGCGACATCGAGAGCGGAGCGCTGGAGGTGGGTGCGAAGCTCAGTTCGGAAGCCGCCCTCGCACAGCGCTACGGCGTGAGCCGGTCGGTGGTCCGGGAGGCCCTGCGCTCCTGCAACGCCCTCGGACTGACCGTGACCAGGACGGGACGCGGCACGTTCGTGCTGGCGAACCACGTGGCCAAGGACCTGGTGCTCGGCCAGTACTCCGCCCTGGACCTCACCGAGGCCCGTCCCCACATCGAAGTACCCGCGGCAGGGCTCGCCGCGGAACGGCGCACCCCTGACGAGCTCGAAGCCCTACGGGACATCGTGGCCGCCATGGCCGCCGAGGACGATCCCGAAGCCTGGGTCGCCCTCGACTCCGGCTTCCACGTCGCGATCGCCCGGGCCAGCCACAACCAGGTCTTCGAGGACGTCGTCTCCAACATCCGCGATGCGCTGGCGCACCAGTCGGAGACCCTCAACATGGTGACCGACCGTCAGCACGCGTCCGACCGCGAACACCAGCAGATCCTTGCCGCCGTGGAGGCGGGCGACGCCGAGGAGGCCTGCGCCGCCATGAGCCGCCACCTCCACGCGGTGGGCGCCGCCCTCGACTCCATTCTCAGTCCGTAAGTCTCCCAGCGTGCCCGTCACCCTGTAGTCGACCGCCAAAACGTCACCCCCGAGGACTCCATGCCCTTCCCTGCCCTAGCCGACCCCGCCCCGGAACCGGCGTTGCATCACCTTCCGCAGCACGTGCCCCTCGCCGCGCAGACCCGCGACGGGCTCGTGGAGAGCATCCACTACGGCTCGCTGATCGCCACCGCCGAGGAAGGCACGGGCACCCGGACCCTCCTCACAGCGGGCGATCCGCTGGCTCCCTTCTACCCGCGCTCCGCGCTCAAGCCGCTCCAGGCCGTCGCCCTGGTGCGTGCCGGGCTCGATCTTCCCGCCGATTTGCTCGCCCTCACCGCGGCCAGCCACTCCGGCGCTCCACAGCACGTCGACGGTGTCCGACGGATCCTGGCGATGCACGGACTGGCCCCGGACGTGCTGGACAGCAGCTCCGACCTCCCGTACGGAACCGCCGAGCGGGACGAGTGGCTCCGCGCGGGCGGGACGGCGACGCAGCTGACCCAGAACTGCTCGGGCAAGCACGCCTCCATGGCTGCCACCTGCGTGATCAACGGCTGGCCGGTTACGGGCTATCTCGATCCCGACCACCCCCTGCAACGGCTGGTGGCCGAGTCCGTCGCCGACCTGACGGATGAACAGCCCTCGGAACTGTCCACCGACGGCTGTGGAACCCCGCTGTTCGCCCTGACCCTCCGCGGCATGGCCCGCGCGTTCGGCGTTCTTGCCCGCGCTGCCGCGGAAGCGGAGGGAGCGGTGGGCACGCCGACTGCGGAAGCCGCCGTCGGACTGGCCATGCAACGGCACCCCGACATGGTGGCCGGCGAGCACCGTGACGTCACGGAGCTCATGCGGCTCGTCCCCGGTGCCGTGGCGAAGGACGGCTTCCAGGGCGTCCAGCTGATCGGTCTGCCGGACGGCCGGGCCGTGGCGGTCAAGATCTCCGACGGCGGGGACAGCGCCCGCATGCCCGTCGCCGTCGCCGCACTGGAAGCGCTCGGCGTCGACACGGGACCGCTGGCCCCGATCGCCCGGACCGCGGTGCTCGGCGGAGGCCGGACCGTCGGCACCCTCCAGGCCCTCGACTTCCTGTCCACGCCCGCCGACGAAGCCCCCTAAGGACCACGATGACCGACTCCTACTCCACTGCCCCGTTCCGCTCCGAGCACGACCTCCTGGGCGACAGGGACGTCCCCGCCCAGGCGTACTGGGGGGTCCACACGCTGCGCGCGGTGGAGAACTTCCCCATCACCGGCCAGCCCCTGTCCTCCAACATGCATCTGGTCCGGGGCCTGGCTGCCGTGAAGCTCGCCGCCGCCCGCACCAACCACGAGCTCGGCCTGCTCGACGGCGAGCGCGCCCGGGCCATCGCGGAAGCATGTGCCGACATCATGGCGGGCCGGCTCAGCGAGCAGTTCGTGGTGGACGTCATCCAGGGCGGTGCCGGGACGTCCTCGAACATGAACGCCAACGAGGTGATCGCCAACAGGGCCCTGGAGATCCTCGGGCACCCGAAGGGCGACTACGCGCGGCTGCACCCCAATGACCACGTCAACCTCAGCCAGTCCACGAACGACGTGTATCCCACGGCGGTCAAGCTGGGCACGATCTTCGCCGCCCGCGAGCTGCTCGAAGCGCTCACCGAGCTCGAAGACGCCTTCGCTGCCAAGGCCCTCGAGTTCCGCACGGTCGTGAAGATGGGCCGCACGCAGCTCCAGGATGCAGTCCCCATGACTCTCGGCCAGGAATTCGGCACCTACGCCGTGACGATCGGCGAGGATCGGCTCCGCCTGGCGGAAGCCGACCTGCTGATCCATGAGATCAACCTCGGCGCGACGGCGATCGGCACGGGCCTGAACGCCCCCGCCGGGTACGCCGAGGCCGCCTGCCGGCATCTTGCGGAGATCACCGGCCTGCCGCTCGTCACGGCCGTGGACCTGATCGAGGCGACGCAGGACGTCGGCGCCTTCGTGCACCTCTCCGGCGTGCTCAAGCGCGTCGCCGTGAAACTGTCCAAGATCTGCAATGACCTGCGGCTGCTCTCCTCCGGCCCGCGTGCCGGCTTCGGTGAGATCAACCTCCCCGCGGTGCAGTCCGGTTCCTCGATCATGCCCGGGAAGATCAACCCGGTCATCCCGGAGGTGGTCAGCCAGGTCGCCTACGAGGTCATCGGCAACGACGTCACCATCACCATGGCTGCGGAAGCAGGCCAGCTGCAGCTCAACGCCTTCGAACCGATCATCGTCCACAGCCTCCACAAGAGCATCTCCCACCTGGAAGCAGCCTGCCGCACCCTCGCGGCCCGCTGTGTCCGGGGCATTACGGCCAACACCGAGCACCTCCGCCTCACCGTGGAACAATCCATCGGCCTGGTCACGGCCCTCAACCCGCAACTGGGCTACGCCACCGCAACAGCCATCGCCCAGGAAGCCCTCGCCACCGGCAAGGGCGTTGCAGAACTCGTACTCGAACACGGGCTGCTCACCGGCGAGCAGCTCGCCGAACTCCTCAGCCCGCGGCGCCTCGCCAACCTGAGCAAGTAAAGGACCGTCATGACACAGCAACAACCGGCCACGCAGCAACCGGCCATCTCCGACCACACGATCCCCGTACACGCCCACGCCTCCGAGGCGACCCTCCACCGCGAGGACGAGGGCTACCACAAGGGCCTGAAGCCCCGGCAAGTCCAAATGATCGCTATCGGTGGCGCCATCGGCACCGGCCTCTTCATGGGTGCCGGCGGCCGCCTCGCCGCGGCAGGGCCCGCGCTCATCCTCAGCTACGCGGTCTGCGGTTTCTTCGCCTTCATGATCCTCCGGGCCCTCGGCGAACTGGTCATGCACCGGCCCTCCTCCGGTTCGTTCGTCTCCTACGCCCGCGAGTTCTTCGGCGAGAAGGCCGCCTTCGTCGCGGGCTGGCTGTACTGGCTCAACTGGGCCATGACCGCCATCGTCGACATCACGGCCGTCGCGCTCTACATGAACTTCTTCCGGAAGTACTGGGCGCCGATCGCGGACGTGCCGCAGTGGGCCTGGGCCCTGGCCGCCCTGATCCTGGTGCTGGGCCTGAACCTCATCAGCGTCAAGGTGTTCGGGGAACTCGAGTTCTGGTTCGCGCTGATCAAGGTGGTCGCCCTGGTGTCCTTCCTCGTCGTGGGCATCTACTTCGTGATCTTCGGGACTCCCGTGGACGGCCAGGAGGTCGGTTTCAGCCTCATCGCGGACAACGGTGGCATGTTCCCCAACGGCCTGCTGCCCGCCGTCGTGGTGATGCAGGGTGTCGTGTTCGCTTATGCCTCGATCGAGCTGATCGGCACCGCGGCGGGCGAGACCGAGAACCCCGAGAAGATCATGCCCAGGGCCATCAACACGGTGATCGTGCGCATCGCGGTGTTCTACGTCGGGTCGCTCATCCTGCTCTCGCTGCTGCTGCCCTACACCTCCTACAAGGCCGGCGAGAGCCCGTTCGTGACGTTCTTCGGCTCCATCGGGGTGAACGGCGTGGACGCCATCATGAACCTGGTGGTCCTCACTGCGGCGTTGTCCTCCCTCAATGCCGGCCTGTACTCCACGGGCCGCATCATGCGCTCCATGTCGGTCGCAGGTTCCGCCCCGAAGTTCGCGTCACGGATGAACAAGGCAGGCGTTCCGTACGGCGGCATCGCCCTGACCGCGGCCGTCGCCCTTCTCGGCGTCGTCCTCAACGCGGTGGTTCCCGCCCAGGCGTTCGAGATCGTGCTGAACGTCGCATCCCTCGGCATCATCAGCACCTGGGGCGTCATCGTCCTGTGCCAGATGCAGCTGGCACGGCTGGCCAAGCGCGGCGAGCTGCTGCGCCCCGCCTTCCGCATGCCCGGCGCTCCCGTCACCGGGTGGATCACCCTCGCCTTCCTCCTGGCGGTGCTGGTCCTGATGGCCTTCGACTCGCCGGTGGGCACGTGGACCATCGGCTCCCTGGTGGTCATCATCCCCCTGCTGATGCTCGGCTGGCGGCTGTGCCGTGACCGCGTGCTGGAACTCGCGGCAGTCCGTGACGGCCACACCGGCCCCTACCCTCTGGTGGCGAACCGTCCCGGTCCTGGCGCGAAGGCCCGCGACTAGATCCGGCATCGCTGGAGCGAACGGACGCAGAGGAACCCGCGCACCGCGGGGGACTCTGCGTCCGTTCGTGCTTCCCCCCGGTGGCGACGTCGCCCTTCCTGCTGCTGCAGCTCGTGCCACGGCGCCCTTTTCTCCCTAGGATGTCGAAGGACGAGGAGAAAGCGTGTCGATATGCACGAGCAGACGGCGATGTTCGAGGGCGAGCGCCCGCGGCTCCTCCGCCTGGCCGAGCGGATTCTCTCCGACCACGCCGAAGCGGAGGACATCGTCCAGCAGGCGTGGCTGCGCCTGTCGTCCGTTGAGCACATCGACCATGTCCCGGCCTGGTTAACCACCGTCACCACCCGGCTGTGCCTCGACAGGCTGAGGGCGAAGACGCCCGTGCCTCAGGACGAACTCGAGGATTACGATTCCGCCGAAACCTCGCCGGATCCGGCCGACGAGGTGGCCCTGGCTGACACTGTCGGCCTCGCCCTGCAGGTGGTGCTCGAACGCCTGACGCCTCGAGAGCGGGTGGCGTTCGTCCTTCACGAGAGCTTCGACGTCGACTTCGCGACCATCGCCACCATCCTCGACGCCAGCCCCGACTCGGCCCGGAAGCTCGCCTCGCGGGCTCGTGCCAAGGTCGCCCGCCCCTCCCCCGCCAGAATGCCGGACTGGCAGGTCGTCGATGCCTTCCTCGCTGCCGCGCGCGGAGGTGACTTCGGCCGCCTGCTCGAACTGCTGGCTCCCGACGTGATCGTCACGGGCGACGACGCCGCTGTCGCGCTGGGCACCCCGCAGAGGATGGCGGGGCGCCAGCAAGTGGCTTCCTTCTTCAACGGCGCCGCCAAGACGGCGTTCGCGGTGTTCCTCGGTTCGCGCCCAGGTGCGGCGTGGATCCACCGCGGCGAGGTCAAAGTGGTCTTCGACTTCACCGTCGCCGGCGGCCGGGTCAGCGGAATCACCTTCCGGGCCGCCCCCGAAGCACTGGCCGCGGTGCAGCGCCGCCATGCGGACGGACCGGCTCAGTCCTCCGACAGCTGAGCGAAGGCCTTCTTCGTGTCGCGGTACCAGCCCATCGCGGCGAGCGGCCTACGCCACCGGCTCTTCATCTCCTCATGTGCCGGCGCATGGCTGGTGTCGCCGGCCCGGACGGCATCGCGGAGATGGCGGTCCTGGGCCTTGATCACCGCGTCGGCGTCGTCACCCCGGAGGGCGTGGTCGCACGGGCCGCCGAGCTGGCTGCAGGTCATCGTCTTCATGGTGATCATCCTTCGGTTGAGGCGGGCTTCCCCGGCAGGGCTCCGATGCCCTGCACTTGTATGACGAGTGGCGAGGGGGAAATGTGACCGATCGCGGACAGCCAGCAGCGGTGTCGGTGCGGCACTGTTCCATCACGATTTCAGGGCTCGCCGCTCCGGGGACACATCCCTCTATATCCTCTGCACATGCGAGCTATCGCGATAAGTCTCGGCATCGCTCTGTTCCTCCCCGGCCTCGCCGGCTGTGGTTACCCTTCGGGCACGACCTGCGTCGATTGGGTCCGCTTCGAGACGCTGCAGGAGAGGTTCGACCAGGCGGAGCTGGTGATCGTCGGGGTCGGAACGGAACGGGATGGGACCGAGTCGATCTACGATGCCGAGGCGCACTCCTACCGGGTGGACGTGGCCGAGGTGCTGAAAGGCGATCTGCCGAGTGGGACAGTACGGATCTCGTCGATGCCGGTGACCTGCACCGCGGGCAGCCAGTATCCCGAGGGCGATCCGCTCGACACGGCGTCCGACGTGCTGATCTTCGCGAACCGGCACGAGGGCGAGTGGTTCACCCTGACGCCCTTCGACGGAGTCCTCCCCTACTCCCAGGACACCGTGGATTCCCTTCTCCGATAGACCGTCAGCAGGGACACGCAGGGCACGACGACAGGTGCCGCACCTCTCTGGGGAGCCGGCGGGAGCTCCTGTGGCCGGATTCTATCGGTGGTGGGCGTTTTTACTACTCTTCTGCGGGGCCGCGACCAGCCAGTGTTACTCCTGTGGCCCGGAGGTCGGGCCCTAAACAGGAGTCGGACAATGGAGCAGCCCGTGCAGTCGATCACGAAGGCCAGGGCGACGACTCGCTGCATGGGATCACTGTATTGACCGGCGGCTTCATCGGCCCTCATCGAAGTCCATGTCGCTCTGCTCGTCGGCATCAGTCCGACGACGGGCTCCCCCGCGGCACCCGACCCGGCCGGCCAGCTGCTCTGAGGACCTCAAAATGTCAGTGGCACGCGGGAAAATAGGACATGGACGGCAGCGAGGAACCATTGAGGCAGGCAGCCACACTTCGCTGTGGCGCTGGATCAGGCTCCGCTGTTCGTCAGCTCGGCGTGCGGGATGTCATCGACGCGGTAGCGTCCATTCGGCCCGGCAGCGGAAGCGCGGAGCTGATCGACCAGGTGCGTGATCTCGAGGACCTCAAGTCTGCCGTCGCCGCACTCCAGGCCAGGCTCGCCGTCGCGTTCGATGTGGCTGAGCGCCGTACCCAGGCCGAGGCGGGCGTTCCCGCAGCGGAGCAGGGCCAGGGCGTCGGCGCGCAGATCGCCCTCGCCCGCCGGGAGTCCCCGTCCCGCGGGAGCCGCCTGCTGGGTTTGGCCAAGGCGCTCGCCACGGAGATGCCGCATACCCTGGCCGCGCTGGAGACAGGCCGGCTGAACGAATGGCGCGCGACGCTCCTGGTCAGGGAGACGGCGTGCCTCAGCGCCTCGGATCGCTGTGCGGTGGATGACGAGCTGTCGGCCGATACGGGAACCTTCATCGGTGCCGGCGACCGGGTAATTGTCGCCGCGGCCCGGACGGCGTCGTACCGTAGGGATCCTCGCTCGGTGACGGACCGTGCGCGCCGCGCAGCCGGTGAGCGGCACGTCAGTCTGCGCCCCGCGCCCGACACGATGGCCTACCTGACAGCACTGCTGCCCGTCACCGAAGGCGTGGCGGTGTACGCGGAGCTCTCCCGGCACGCAGATTCCCTACGTTCCGACGGGGATGCCCGTAGCCGAGGTCAGGTCATGGCGGATGCGCTGGTCGAATGGACCACCGGTACGCCGGGCGGCATATCCGGGGTGGAGATCCAGCTCGTCATGACTGACCGCACGCTCTTCCAGGGAGGCAGCGAACCGGCTCGGCTCGCCGGGTACGGCGTCGTTCCAAGCGGTTGGGCTCGGACGCTGGTGACTCCGCACCTGTCCGATTCCAGGGAGGACTTCCGAACCTGGCTCCGGCGCCTGTACACCGCCCCCGGAAGCGGCGAGCTCCTCGCCGTCGACTCCCGGGCCCGGCTCTTCTCGGCAGGCCAGCGCCGGTTCATCGAGGCTCGGGACTCCTCTTGCAGAACGCCCTATTGTGACGCGCCTATCCGCCACTACGATCACATCGTCCCCTGGCACGACGGCGGACCCACGAGTCTTTCCAACGGCGCCGGCCTCTGCGAAGCCTGTGACCACACAAAGGAGCTCCGAGGCTGGATGGTGAAGGCCGTCCCCGCTGTCCGGCACGCGATCGACGTCCGCACTCCCACCGGCCACCTGTACAGATCGACAGCTCCTCCTCCGCCTGGGAGCAGCGGCAAAGCGGGTGATGTGTCGTTGCGGCGGTACCGACGGCTGATGCGCCGACACATCAAGGCGCTCCGCGCCCATCGGCTGGACACGCTCGCCGCCTGACGCACGCGCCGGCATACGACTGCTCGGGCCGTGGTACCGGTAGCCCCTCCTGACAAGTACTGCTCCTGCGTCCGTAAAGGAACGGAAGAGTATACAAACAACAGTAGTGAATACCTCCTTCCTCGTGACACTACCCGTCGAACGCAAGTAGAGAAAACGCACAGAATCAAGAAAGCAAAATGCTAGGTTGCTTAGCGAAAACGACTGGAAAGATTAGGCTGCTTAGCAAATAACGGCGCAATAACCCTAGGCTACTTAGTAATCAACTCCGAGAAAGCGCTTGCGCCGATCAATCCCAACCGCTATTACTCGCCAGTACGAAATAAGGCCCCTACTATGTGTGCATTGGGTGTGGCTGGGGTCACATAGGGCAAGCCCTATCCCGTTTCCGGGCCAGCCGGAACGCAGCGTTGAGTTCCGGATTCAATGAACGACCCGGGCAGTTCCTCTGCCTGGTGATTAGGGGGTAGTTATGGCTGGAACGTTCGAGCTTTTCCAGGACGGAGGCGTTTCCTTCAGATTCAGGCTGAAAGGGTCCGATGGGACGGTCGTAGCCGTGTCCGGGCAGTTCCCGGACAAAGCGTCAGCGGTCGAGGGTATTCGCGTGGTCCGTGAGTGCGCCGGGACGGGGCTGATCACGGACCTTTGCCCACCGATGTCCCGTCAGGCAGTAACGAGGCGGGCCCCCTCACCGGCGTACTCGGACGCGTCATAAATTCTTCAGTCCAAGTGTGGCCGCCTGCGAAGGGCGATGCCCAATAGGGGCCAGATTGTCTGATCCTTGAAGCGCTCGCAGCGCCCGGCCAAGATATGCCGGAGCTGCGGAACGACAAACCGCTTCGAGATCTGATTTCTGCCTCTTTGCGGGGAGGAATGTCCCGCCCAGACGCGCGGCCGCCGAGAATGGCTGAACGTACACGTTCACCACTTTTGGCAATTACTTGCAGCGTGGACCAGGGAACAAGTAATACCTACTCAGGCAGGACACGCTGGCGGCGGTCACTGTTGATAGAGACACGGAAGTGTTTAGCGAGGCGCAAGGAGCAGACATGATGATGGTGCAGAACAATTCAACGGAAAACCTGCTGACAGTTGCGGAGATCGCGGCCCGGATGCGGGTCTCGAAGATGACGGTGTACCGTCTGGTGCAGTCCGGGGCAATGCCTGGAATCCGATTCGGCCGCTCCTATCGGGTGACCGAATCGGCCGTGCAGCAGTACCTCGAGGACGTCAACTCCGGGCACTGATCCACCGCTCGTCGCCGAACTCGGGGCGCGCGATACCCGCGCATCGGGAGTCGCCATCGTCGGTAGCGGGGGTGGAGTGTCCGGACACGACGTTCACGGGTCCGCCTCGACGGAGGGCCGCTGCCCCACCTCACGCACCGCTGCAGGTGCGGGAGCGTCTTGGCCGCCAGGGAATCGACCGCTTCGGCGATGCCGCGCTGAGGTTGCGGCAGGCTGGCGATGTAGGCGAAGACCGGCTTGTCCCCGACCGCCGCTTTCGTCGGGCTCACCCCCGGCCTGTCATGGCTTCCGGCAGTGTCCAGCCGGCGCTCTGAACCTCCAGCCGGCGGCCTGAACCGAGGCCCTCGTGGCCGCACCCCGGACTCCGCCGTTCCGGGTCTCCTCGCTGTCCACGGCGAGATGGTAGTCCATCCACACAGCGGATGGAGCGATTGCGCATGCCTTGTGGGGCAGAAAGCGGAGAGCCTAGCTGGACGACGTCCAACTCGGCTCTCCGCTTTCCTTCAACTAAGCCCGCGTCTCGCAGCGCGCCCAGCCAACCGACTTGTCACTGAACTGTCAGAAGTCCCAGTCCTCGTCCTCGGTGTTCACGGCCTTGCCGATTACGTACGAGGAGCCCGAGCCGGAGAAGAAGTCGTGGTTCTCGTCGGCGTTCGGGGACAGTGCGGAGAGGATCGCCGGGTTCACGTCGGTGACCGACGACGGGAACATCGCCTCGTAGCCCAGGTTCATCAGCGCCTTGTTGGCGTTGTAGTGCAGGAACTTCTTGACGTCCTCGGCCAGGCCCACGGAGTCGTAGAGGTCGTGCGTGTACTGGACCTCGTTCTCGTACAGCTCGAAGAGCAGCTCGAACGTGTAGTCCTTGATCTCCTGGCGGCGCTCTGGCGTGGCGCCCTCCAGACCGCGCTGGAACTTGTACCCGATGTAGTACCCGTGCACGGCCTCATCCCGGATGATCAGGCGCACCAGGTCGGCCGTGTTCGTCAGCTTGGCGCGCGACGACCAGTACATGGGCAGGTAGAAGCCGGAGTAGAACAGGAAGGACTCGAGAAGGGTCGAGGCGACCTTGCGCTTCAGAGGATCATCGCCGCGGTAGTAGTCCGTGACGATGTTCGCCTTCTTCTGCAGGTTCACGTTCTCCGTGGACCAGCGGAACGCCTCGTCGATCTCCTTGGTGGAGGCCAGCGTAGAGAAGATCGACGAGTAGCTCTTGGCATGTACCGACTCCATGAACGCGATGTTCGTGAGGACGGCCTCCTCGTGCGGGGTAACGGCGTCGGGGATGAGGCTGACGGCTCCGACGGTGGCCTGCACGGTGTCGAGCAGGGTGAGGCCCGTGAAGACGCGCATGGTGAGCTGCTGCTCCTCCGGCGTGAGCGTCGCCCACGACTGGATGTCGTTGGACAGCGGCACCTTCTCGGGCAGCCAGAAGTTGTTCACCAGGCGGTTCCAGACGTCGACGTCCTTGTCGTCCTGGATGCGGTTCCAGTTGATGGCCTGGACCTGGTCGACGAGCTTCAGCTTCTCGCTCATGGTGTGTTCCTTGTCTGGGTGTAAGTAATGCCGGCGATACCGGTGGTGCTTGGAGTGCCAGGCCGGGCGAACTGCCCGGCCTGGCGACGTTACTTGCCTAAAGCATGCAACTGACGCAGCCCTCGACCTCGGTCCCTTCCAGCGCGAGCTGGCGGAGGCGGATGTAGTAGACGGTCTTGATGCCCTTGCGCCAGGCGTAGATCTGCGACTTGTTGATCTCACGTGTGGTGGCGGTGTCCTTGAAGAACAGCGTCAGGGACAGGCCCTGGTCCACGTGCTGGGTCGCAGCCGCGTAGGTGTCGATGATCTTCTCATAGCCGATCTCGTACGCGTCCTGGTAGTACTCCAGGTTGTCGTTGGTCAGGTACGGCGCCGGGTAGTACACGCGGCCCAGCTTGCCTTCCTTGCGGATCTCGATCTTCGACGCCACCGGGTGAATGGAGGACGTCGAGTTGTTGATGTACGAGATGGAACCGGTCGGCGGGACGGCCTGCAGGTTCTGGTTGTAGATGCCGTGCTCCATGACCGAGGCCTTCAGGGCACGCCAGTCCTCCTGCGTGGGGATGTGCACGTCGGCGAACAGCTCACGCACGCGCGGCGTCGCCGGCTCCCATACCTGATCGGTGTACTTGTCGAAGAACTCGCCGCTGGCGTACTTGGACTTCTCGAAGCCGGCGAAGCGGCGACCGGTCTCGATCGACATCAGATTCGACGCCCGGATGCAGTGATACACCACGGAGTAGAAGTAGATGTTGGTGAAGTCCAGGCCCTCTTCGGAGCCGTAGTGGACCCGCTCCCGGGCGAGGTAGCCGTGCAGGTTCATCTGGCCCAGGCCGATGGCGTGCGAGGCGTCGTTGCCCTTGGCGATCGAGGGCACCGAGCTGATGTGGCTCATGTCCGAAACTGCCGAGAGGGTACGGATCGCGGTCTCGATGGTCCGGCCGAAGTCGGGCGAATCCATGGTCTTCGCGATGTTCAGCGAGCCGAGGTTGCAGGAGATGTCCTTGCCTACCTGGTCGTAGGACAGGTCCTCGTGATACGTCGTGGGCTCGGAGACCTGGAGGATCTCGGAGCACAGGTTGGACATGATGATCTTGCCGTCGATCGGGTTGGCCCGGTTCACGGTGTCCTCGAACATGATGTACGGGTAGCCGGACTCGAACTGGATCTCCGCGAGGGTCTGGAAGAACTCGCGCGCCTTGATCTTGGTCTTCTTGATGCGGGCGTCGTCCACCATCTCGTAGTACTTCTCGGTGACCGAGATGTCGGAGAACGGCATGCCGTACACGCGCTCGACGTCGTAGGGCGAGAACAGGTACATGTCCTCGTCGCGCTTGGCGAGCTCGAAGGTGATGTCGGGCACGACGACGCCGAGAGACAGCGTCTTGATGCGGATCTTCTCATCGGCGTTCTCGCGCTTGGTGTCGAGGAAGCGGTTGATGTCCGGGTGGTGGGCGTGCAGGTACACGGCGCCGGCACCCTGGCGGGCACCGAGCTGGTTGGCGTAGGAGAAGCTGTCCTCGAGGAGCTTCATCACGGGGATGACGCCGGAGGACTGGTTCTCGATCTGCTTGATCGGAGCGCCGACCTCACGGATGTTCGTCAGGGCGAACGCGACGCCGCCACCGCGCTTGGAGAGCTGCAGGGCCGAGTTGATGGAGCGGCCGATGGACTCCATGTTGTCTTCGATGCGGAGCAGGAAGCAGGAGACCAGCTCGCCGCGCTGGCGCTTGCCGGCGTTGAGGAAGGTCGGGGTGGCGGGCTGGAAGCGGCCGTCGATGATCTCGTCGACCATCTGGATGGCGAGTTCCTCATTGCCGCGGGCCAGGTGCAGCGCGACCATGCACACGCGGTCCTCGTAGCGCTCGAGGTAGCGCTTGCCGTCGAACGTCTTCAGCGTGTACGAGGTGTAGAACTTGAAGGCGCCGAGGAAGGTCTCGAAGCGGAACTTCTTGGCGTACGCGCGCTTGTAGAGGTCGCGCATGAAGTTCATGGAGTACTGGTGGAGGGTCTCGCGCTCGTAGTACTCGTTCTTCACCAGGTAGTCGAGCTTCTCCTCGAGGTCGTGGAAGAAAACCGTGTTGTTGTTGACGTGCTGCAGGAAGTACTGGTGCGCGGCCTCGCGGTCGGCGTCGAACTGGATCTCCCCGTCCGGCCCGTACAGGTTCAGCATTGCGTTGAGCTCGTGGTAGCCCATGTCCTTGAATCGGCTGACCGCGGCTGCGGGTGTGCCCGTCTCCGTCTCTGCAACACTCATGTCCAAAACTCTTCCAATCCTCTGGTAACTCGGTCTACGTCCTCGGACGTGCCCATGACTTCAAATCTGTATAGGACGGGGACGTTGCATTTGGCGGCGACGATGTCGGCGGCAAGGCAGTAGGTCTCACCGAAATTGGTGTTACCGGCCCCGATGACCCCCCGGAGGAGGCTGCGGTTCTGCTCGTTGTTCAGGAATTTCACCACCTGGCGGGGTACGGCACCCTTGCCGGTGATCCCCCCGTAGGTGGGAAGGACCAGCACGTAGGGCCGAAGCGCCCGCAGCGTCGGCTCCCTGGTGAGCAGTGGCATGCGGGCAGCCCGGACCCCCAGCTTCTCGACGAAGCGGTGGGTATTGTCGGAGACCGACGAGAAGTAGATCAGCGGGGCATCGGTGACCGGACCCTCCCCGCCTCCGGCTTCTGCCGGATCGGGGTGGTCGGCTCGGTCCTCCACGGTGATCGTGGCCATGTCCGATGCCACACCAGCGGATCCCCGAGGGGAACCGGTCAGGCTACCGAACTCACGACGGAGTCGGCGAGCGAGTTGATCTTGTCGGGACGGAATCCGGACCAGTGGTCGTTGTCCGTGATGACGACCGGAGCCTGCATGTAACCCATCGAGCGGACGCGCTCGAGTGCCGCGGGATCCTGCGAGATGTCGACGCTCTGGTAGGCGATGCCCTTCTTGTCCAGAGCCCGGTAGGTGGCGTTGCACTGTACGCACGCCGGCTTCGTGTAAACCGTGACGGTCATGTCTTGGTCCCCTTTTCTCTACTGCTGTCATGCTGTGTCATGGGTGGTGCGCGGCCCCGGAAAGGGGAAGGAAATCCGGGGATTTCCGCGCCTCCGGGCCCATGCCCGTCCAGCGGTTGTTCTGTCCCTCGATACTACATCTAGTGCGACCAACTCGTGCGTACCCCTAGATGATGTATTACAAGTATGTCATTACGGGAGCGAGTAGTCCACACGATGTCCACAGATCCAGGGCTCCGGAAAGCACGGAAACGAGCCGATCCGAGGCCGGAAAAGGCACCTGGTCCACACGCTGTGGAGTACTTCCGCACAGGCTGAAAAACTTCCGTGTCGCGTTTCCCTGGCGTGTCGCGGCAGCCGCGTGTAGAAGACTGGGGCGAAGGAATCAGCCGACGAGGAGAGTACGACGTGGTCAACCCGGTCCACCTGCGGACACTGCTCGAGGTCATCCGCCACGGGTCCTTCAGCGGCGCCGCCACGAGCCTCGGCTACACGGCGTCCGCGGTATCCCAGCAGATGTCGGCACTGGAACGGGACACGGGCGCCACGCTCTTCACGCGGGCCGCCCGCAGTGCGATTCCTACGGACGCCGCCCTCGCGATGTCCCGGCATGCCTCGAAGGTCCTGACCGACATCGATGCGCTGCTCGCCTCGACCGCCCGTGCCGGCACCGGTCCCGCCCATGAGCTCCGGCTCGGCATCTTCCCCAGCCTCGCGACGTTCGCACTCCCTCGGCTGCTGCGCATGCCGGAATGGCAGCGGCTCGGCGTGTCCTTGCGCGTCTTCGTCGGGGAACCGGCGCACACGATCCAGGGGCTGCGCACCGGGGGCGATCTCGACCTCGCGCTCGTGTACCAGGTCGGGCAGGCCGGACTCGCCTGGCCGTCGACCCTGAGCCGCCAGTGGATCGGCGACGACGACTTCCGGGTCATCCTGCCCACGAGCTGGGGCATCCGCAGCGGGTCGCGCGTCACCGCCGACCAGCTCGCGGACATGCCGTGGATCATGCACCACCCCGGCACCGCGGACGCGACGGTCATCGAACGCCTCTTCGCGAGCTGCAACCTCCATCCCCGTATCGCGGCCTACTGCGACGACTTCAATGCCAGCCTCGAGCTCACCGCGGCGGGCCTCGGAGCAGCACTGGTGCCCGAACTCGCCATGGTCAACCGGCCCGAGGGCATCGTGGCGCTCGACGTCCCGGAGATCCGGCTGGCCCGCAGCATCTTCGCCCTGCGCACGGGCGACGCGGACGACGCACGCGTGCGGCTCTTCATGGACCAGCTCGCAGATATCCTGCGGGGGCAGAGCATCGGTCCCAAGCACACCGCTCCCGGCTACGCACGCCCCTCCGGCTCCTGAATTCCCGTTGCGCCCGTCCGGCGCTGTCCGTACCTTCGGGTCAGGAGCGGGCACCGGTCCGCTGGTTTTCCCGTGATCTTCCGAGGAGGAACCCAATGCGGATCAAGAACAGCGTGGTCGTCATCACCGGGGCGGCGAGCGGCATCGGCCGGGCCACAGCCCTTCGGTTCGCCCGTCGCCACGCGAACCTCGTCCTCGCCAGCAGGCGGGTGGAAGCGCTCGAGACACTCGTCGCCGAGTGCGCTGCGCTGGGCTCGCGAGCCATCGCCGTTCCCACCGACACATCCGAGCACGCGGCCGTCCAGGAGCTCGCAAGCAGGGCCGTCGAGGAGTTCGGGCGCATCGACGTCTGGGTGAACAACGCGGCCGTCTCGTTCTTCTCGCCGTTCCTCGAGGTGCCCCTACGCGACTTCGAGCGGGTGATCGACGTCAACGTGATGGGCTACGTCTACGGGGCCCGTGCCGCACTGGAGCGCATGCAGGACCAGGGCTCCGGCGTCCTCGTCAATGTCGCGTCCATCGTCGGGGAGATCCCCCAGCCCTACACTTCCGCCTACTCCATGTCGAAGGCGGCCGTCCGCGCCCTCGGCGTCAGCCTCCGGTCCGAGCTGAAACTGGACCGGAAGAAGCACATCCACGTGTGCACGGTCCTCCCGCCCACCATCGACACGCCGTTCTTCAACCACGCCGCGAACTACACCGGCCGCCGGGCGGTGGCGATGCCGCCCGTCTACAGCGCGGACCGCGTCGCGAAGGCCATCCTCGACGTCGTCGAGGTACCGACCCGGGAGGTGGCGGTCGGCCGGATCGGCCGCTCCATGGTCCGGCAGCACCGCCTCATGCCGGCCCGGCTCGAGAAGCTGATGGCCGTGCAGGTGGAGAACAGCCATCTGTCCAAGAAGGAACCGGCCGAGGACTCGACCGGCAACCTGTACGGGCCCTCCCTGGACCCGGCGAATGCCGCTGTGACGGGTGGCTGGAGCGGTAAACGGCGCACCGCGCAGCGGATGGTCCTCGGCACCGCCCTGGTGGGTGCGGGCGCAGTCGTATTCGGCGACAAGCTCAAGGGCGCCCTCCCCTTGGTCGCAGGGGCCGCGGGGACGGTGGGACAGGCCGTCAAGGCCGCGGGCAAGGGTTCCTAGACCCGCGAGCGCAGGTCCGCGAGCGCTGGTCGACTGCTGGTCGGCCACATCCGGTGGCTACATCGAGGCTGCGAGTCCGGCCTCCGGTGGGCGCTCCAGCTCGAGGGCATCCAGGACGTCGAGCGCGGCGGAGTGCTCGTTGAAGGTGTAAAGGTGGAGCCCCGGCGCGCCGTCGTCGAGCGCTGCCCGTGCGAGGTCCACGGTCGCCTCGACGCCGACCCGGCGGCGTTCCTCGTCGGTGCGGGCGCCCTCCAGGCGTCCCCACAGGGCCTCGTCGACGTCGATCCCCGCGAGCCCGCTCAGCTTCTTCAGGCGCCGGGTACTCGTCATCGGCATGACGCCGGGGATGATCGGGATGGTGACGCCGGCTCGCCGTGCGCGCGTGACAAGCCGCGAATAGTCGGAGGCCTGGAAGAACACCTGGGTGATCGCGAAGTCGGCCCCTGCCACTTCCTTGGCGAGCAGCACTTCGATGTCCTGATCGAAGCTCGGCGAGTCCGGGTGCCGGGTCGCGTAGGCCGCCACCCCGACCGATACCTTGCCGGCTGCCAGCTGGGCGACCCGCTGCGCCTCGACCTCACGGATCAGCCGCACGAGCTCGTCCGCGTGCTCGACGTCGCCTGGCCGGCTCTCCCGTCCTTCGGGCGCGTCACCGCGCAGGGCGAGGATGCCGCGGACCCCGCCGCCGATGAGACGGTCGACGATCTCCATCAGGTCGGCGCGGCTGGTCCCGACGCACGTCAGGTGCGCCAGCGGCTTGAGCGTCGTCTCCGTCAACAGGCGCCGCAGGAGGTCGATCGCGGTCTCCTGGTTGCTGCCGGCAGCACCATAAGTGACCGACACGAAATCGGGGCGCGTCCCCTCGAGGCGGCGGATGGTCGTCCACAGAGAGTCCTCTGCCTCGGCGTTCCGGGGCGGGTACAACTCGTAGGACAGGGCGGGATAGGTGGGTGGCGACATCTGGGTCCTCTTCGTAGGTGCCGCAGGATCGGTCAGTCCGTTTCCTCCGGTACATCGGCCGAGCGTACCTTGCTGTGGATGATGCCGAGCTCCTCGAGCTTCTCGGACATCCCGGCGCCGTCAGGCGCGTAGATCCACGGGATGCCCGGTGTGGGCTGGACGCCGGTCTTGGAGCGTCCGCCCGCGAGCACCGCTTCGCCGACGGACAGCTGGCGGATCGCGATGGCGCGGACGTTCTGCGGGTGGCGCTGCGCGAACTCGGAGTAGATCGCCTCGTCGTGCTGGCCGTCGTCACCCACCAGAAGCCATTTGACGCCGGGGAACTCCTCGGCCAGCCGCTCGAGCGACGTCCGCTTGTGTTCCTGGCCGCTGCGGAACCACCGGTCGCGCGTCGGCCCCCAGTCGGTCAGCAGCTTGGGCCCTGCCGGATACAGGTTGCGGGAAAGGAAGCGGGAGAGTGTCGGCGCGACATTCCAGGCGCCCGTGGACAGGTAGAGCACCGGCGCCGACGGAAGCGTCCGCACGATACGTTCGTACAGCACGGCCATTCCGGGGGTCGGTGTCCGCGCGTGCTCGTCGAGCACGAAGGTGTTCCATGCGGCGAGGAAGGGGCGTGGCAGGGCCGTCACCATCACCGTGTCGTCGATGTCGGAGACGACGCCGAAATCCGTCGTGTCCGCGACGATCCGCACCGGGGCCTCCACCACGCGGGAATTGCCCGACTGCACGGTGATGGTGTGCCAGCCGGCGTCGAGCGTCACGGGGATGCGCGCATCGACCACACCGCCGCGGTCGGCCTCGACGTCGTGCACCGTGTCGCCGATGGTGACATGGACGACGGCGTGGGCCACGGGGGCGCTCGTGAAGTTGCGCCAGCCGCGCATGCCTTCTTTCAGGGGCTTGAGCGGGCCGGCCTGTGCAGCCCGCCCCGCATCCCTCGGATCACCGAGCACGACGCGTGCCAGGACCCGCACCCACGACGTCGTGCCGTACCCGGTGTACGGGATGACGGTGACGACCCTGCCGCGCCGCACCGCCAGGCGCGTCTGGAACTTGAGCCAGGCGTCGTCGAGGCGCACCGCGAGGTGGCGGTCTTCGAGCCCGGGCTTCGCGGGATTACTGCTTCCGGGGCCGGCGGACGGGGTGTGCGACTTCGCAGATCGTGGACACATGCCCCCAGTCTGGCATGGCGGCACCCCGGGGACGAGCCCTCCCGCTGGTCGCGCAGGACGGGGGAACAGGTCACAGGCGTCTAACAACTCCGACTTCAGCCGGGGACGATCTTGTAGCGGCCAGGAGCGGCTGGGACGCTGGACGTTCTATCAGGCGAACGATCAGTGGGGATGTCATGGCATTAGGGTGGGAATACAAGGGTGTGCGCCTCGTCGAGGAAAGGGTCCTGCACGACTGGGATACCTGCGCGGAACACGACCCCCGCACCACCGCGGCCGATCTGGCGCATGCCATCCGCTTCGGCAAGGCCCAATCGGCCCTCGAGGCGGTGGCGGCCGGCGGAGCCACGCTCACCGCCGACCACGCCAGGGCGCTCCATTTCGCCAATGAGATGGCCGAGTTGCGGCACTACGGCCCCCTGATCACGGTGGAGGACAACGTCCCCGTCCTGGCGCCCGGCATCCGGCAGATCATCGGCACCTTCGACGAATACGGGCTGTGGGACGGCCAGCCGGCCTGGACCCTCTGAGCAGAGGTCCGCAAACGCAGTTTCGCCTGTGGCGTTCCTGCAGGTTAGACGCAGGTTGGTGAACCTCGGCCTGGTAAATGCCATGATCTGGCTGTGCCCGCTGGGGGCACATCCCGTTCATGAGGTCGTCCATGCCTTTTCTCACGAGTCCCTTCTCCAGGGCGCCCGAGTCCGTCCAAGCACCCGAACCGCAGGGCCTCGCCCCATGCCGCCCGTCCGGAACGAGGACGACGATCGCAGGGCTCCCATCCGCGGCCCTTCTGGTGCACACCGTGGCCCTTCTCCTCGCACTCGCGTGCGGAACCCTCCCGGCGATGGCGGCCGGGGTGGCTCCGGCGGCACAGAGTCCAGGGGCTGGTGCCATCGGTCTCGCTTCGACGACCATCAGGCCGACGACCGATCTGACAGTGGCTTCCGTCGCGAGGCCGTTGATGCAGGCCGCTGCTGCGCGGACGCCTGCGATCGGCAGCCCGGTCTCGACCCTGGTCTGTGGGATCAGCGAGGGTGGTTGCTACCAGAACTACCAGTACGGCCAGGTGCACTGGATGAAGGTCACCGGCGCACATGCCACACAGGGAGCCGTCAACAGCGCGTGGGGCAGGTCCGGATGGGAGAAAGGTCTCCTCGGCTACCCCGTCGGCGACCTCACGTGCGGGCTCGTCAACGGCGGCTGCTACCAGAACTTCCAGGGCGGCCAGATCCACTGGTCCCCCACCACCGGAGCCCACCCCACCAGCGGCGCCATCGGAGCCGCCTGGCGGGCGTCCGGCTGGGAAACGGGCAGCCTCGGCTACCCGACGACCGATGAAACCTGCACTCCGGACGGAACCTGCACGCAGAATTTCCAGAGAGGCCAGCTCAGCTGGTCGCCAGCCCCGACACCCGTCCCGACCCCTCCGGCACCCACGCCCACGCCCGTCCCGACGCCTGTCCCAACCCCTCCGGCACCCCCGCCGACACCCGTCCCGACACCCGCCCCGACACCCGCCCCGGCACCCACCCCGATACCCGTCCCGACGGCACCGGCACCCACGCCGACACCCGTCCCGACACCCGCCCCGACACCACCGGCACCGAACATCCCTGCGGACTGGGTACTGTGGAACACCGTCGCCGGACCGGGTGAGGACATCAATACCGTTCTCGCCAAGCCGGCACTGGCGGGCAAGATCCTCAAGCTGCCTGCCGGAGTGTTCGAGGTCAGGAACTTCCGCGACGCCTCCGTCGCCATCCGTGTTCCCAAGACGGTCAAGGGCATCATCGGCGAAGGACGGGACACGATCCTCCGCATCCGGCCGAATACCTCCACCTTCGGTTCGACGGTCCCCGCGCAGGAGACCCATCAGACCAACCAGTTGTATGTCCTCCGCATGAACGAGGGACTGGTGCCGCAGATCCTCTCCGACTTCTGGCTCCAGGGGACGCCACAGGGGCACCTGTTCAACGGCATCATGGTCGGCATGTCCAGGCCGGGCACCATCGTCGAAGACCTGCTGATCACGGGCATCGACGGTAACGCCGGTTCGCCTCCGGGCGAGACCTTCGGGTTGAACTGGTGGCGTGGCAGCGACTCGATCACGCGGAACGTCGAAGTGGACGGCTTCCGGTGGAGCGGCGACACCTACGCGTCGAGGGTCAAGGGCGCGCAGGTCGGGTCCTCCCCCATCGGCTACAACAGCCACGACCGCGGCAAGCTGTGGAACGCCTTCACGCATGACTCCCTGTACGGCATGCCGACCTTCTGGCAGTCCAACAACGCAGAAACCTGGAACCTCCAGTCCATCCGCAACGTCATCGGCATCAACCATGAGGAGAGCTTCGGCACCGTGCACCACGAACCCGTCATGTGGGGATCGAAGACCCGCCGCCACATCAACTTCATGTCCGCTCGTGCAGACGGTACGTTGACGGTCACCGGCGCGATCAACGATGAATGGATCAACACGACGACGTCCGGTCCGATCGGGAAGGGCAAGAAAATACTCGTCCTGACACCGACGAACTACACAGGTCCCAACACGAACCGGATCGTCACCGCGCCGAGGGTCCTGCTCGACGACGGGAACCCCGCCCCCTGGCTCTGGGCGCACTGAGCCCTCGCCGGCAAACGCCGGTCCGAACAGCCCCGGCCGCTGCGGCCGGGGCTGTTCGCTGTCCTTCACCCGGCCTCCCGCACCGGCCGTGGGACACTCGATGCCATGACGGCACTGATCATCGAGTGGGACCCCGAGCGGCCGGAATGGAGCGGCACGTACGCCTCGGACGTCGGTACCGTCCGGAGCACCGGCGTCGTCCGGCAGCGCTGGATGGTTCCGGCAGGGACGCCGCTGGACCCCGGCATGGATGTCTGGCTGACCGTCACCGGCCGGCGTCCTGCCATGCGGGGGCTGATCGGGCATGGGACCCTTGCGGGCCTTCCATCCGACGCGGCGGCTGCACCGGTTCCCGACGAGCCGGCATCCTGCATCGAGGTCGACTTCGACGGCCTGCTCCCCCACGGCGACCAGGTACCGCTGGATACGCTCGTCGAGCGGCTCCCCGCCCTGACCGGGGGCTTCGGTGTGCTCGCCGTCGACGGCGGGACCGAGGTGGCGGCGCGCTCGCTCTGGGCGGCCGCCGGTTCCCCTGAGCCCGGCTCACTCGATCCCGTCCCAGGAGCGTTGCCGTCGACGGCGGTCACGCGTGTGGTGGTCAACCGCTTCGAGCGCGACCCCGAGCTGCGCCGGGTGGCGGTGGCCCACCGAGGCTCCGCATGCCATGCGTGCGGCATGGACTTCGAACAGGGTTACGGCGTGGCCGCGGATCTGATCCAGGTCCACCACATCACACCGCTGGAGCTCGTGGACTCCAGGTACGAGGTCGATCCGCTCGTCGATCTGATCCCCCTCTGCCCGAACTGCCACGTCGTGGCCCACAGCCGCTGGCCCGAACCGCTCACCGTGGAGGAGATCAGGACCCGGCTGCGGACCAGCGGATTCCTGCGCGGATCCGTGCTGACCGACGAGCAGCTCGAGGCAGAGGCGTCCGCCACCCGGATCCTGGGCCCCTGATCCTGGGCCCCTGATCCTGCCGGGCGCGGCCGTTTCCGTACCCGCGGATTGTCAGTACACTGGGGCGCATGACCGGGCAGGATCCGGCCCTGCCCAGGGCCGCTGCGGTTCCAGGCGGCGCGGGCCTCCCCGAGGATCTGCCCGTCCCCTTCTTGCAGGACGCGGACGATACCGTCCGGCACCCGGACGATGCTGGCGCCATCGACACGTCCCTGCGGAGTCCGGCGGAGCGGTCCCGCGCCTTCCTGGGCATCCTGGTGAACACCGGCCTCGCGAACATCACGACCAGTTACCTGTGGTTCGCCCTGACGTTCTGGGCATACCTGCAGACGCGCAACGTGATCGCCACCGGGGTGATCGGTGGGGCCTACATGCTGCTGATCGCCCTGTCCAGCATCAGCTTCGGCACCTTCGTGGACCGCTACCGCAAGCTGGCCGTGATGCGCTTCGCCGCCGGCTTCACGCTGGCGATGTTCGCGCTGTCCGGGGTCCTGTTCCTGCTGACACCCGCCGTCAAGCTGATGGATCTGGGGCAGCCATGGTTCTGGGTCTTCACCCTGATCATCCTGATCGGCGGGGTCGTGGAGAACCTGCGGAACATCGCCCTGTCCACCACGGTCACCATCCTCATCGAGCCGGATCGGCGGGCCAACGCCAACGGGCTGGTGGGCATGGTGCAGGGACTGATGTTCGTCATCACCTCGGTGCTCTCCGGGCTGTCGGTCGGGCTGGTCGGGATGGGCTGGACGATCGTCGTCGCCCTCGTGCTGACGGCGCTGGCGTTCGCGCACCTGCTCACGCTGCGCATGCCCGAGGAGGTGCGCGCGGCTGCGACGGACGCGCATGGCGGCTTCGACCTCCGCGGCTCCGTGGCGGCGATCCTGGTGATTCCGGGACTGTTCGCATTGATCGTGTTCTCCACCTTCAACAACTTCGTGGGCGGCGTCTACATGGCGTTGATGGATCCCTACGGCCTGGAAATGTTCTCCGTCGAGCTGTGGGGAACCTACTTCGCACTCGGCGCGACCGGGTTCATCGTGGGCGGCACCCTGATCGGCAAATTCGGCCTCGGGTCCAACCCACTGCGCACCATGCTCATCGCCGCCGTCCTGATAGGCATTGTGGGTGCGCTGTTCACGGTGCGGGAATGGGCATGGCTGTACGTCCTCGGCATCTGGCTCTACCTGGTCCTGGTGCCGTTCGTCGAGGCCGCCGAACAGACGGTCATCCAGCAGGTCGTTCCCCTGCACCGGCAGGGGCGCGTGTTCGGTTTCGCCATGGCGTTCGAATCCGCGGCAGCGCCGGTCACGGCGTTCCTGATCGCGCCGATCGCCCAGTTCTGGATCATCCCGTACGCCCGGTCGACGGCGGGCAGCGCCCACCTGGCCCCGCTGCTCGGTGAAGGCACCTCCCGGGGCATCGCCCTGGTCTTCCTGGCCGCGGGGATCATCATCATCGCCGCGGCACTGGTGGCCTTCTGGACTCCGGTCTACCGCCGCATCTCGGCGTCGTACGCGCGGGCGGCCGCAGCGGCTCCCGTTCCGTGACCCTGCGTGGCGAGGAACGGCCGCTCGCATCGCACCTCCGGTAGGTCGTCGTCGTGCCGGCGGCCCTCGACCGGCGGCCTGCGTGGCCGATTCCGGCGCGCAGTCCCCGCATCCTAGGATGAGCCCATGGTGATGGAGGTCCTGGCGACGAAGCTCTTCGTGCCGTCCCCGCGCCCGCACGCGATCTCCCGCCCCCGTCTCGCCGACCGGCTGACCGCCGCACTCCAGGCAGGACGACGTCTCACCCTCGTCTCTGCGCCCGCCGGGTTCGGCAAGACGGCCCTCTTCGCCGAGTGGATCGCACAGCTGCGGCGGCAGCAGCCGGGGATGCGCGTCGCGTGGTTGTCACTCGAGGACAGTGACAACGATCCCGTCCGTTTCCTCACCTACCTGACTGCGGCACTCCACCACGCCGACCCCGACGTCGGCCCGGAGGAGCACGACGTGCGGTCGTCGGCCGAAGCGGCCCTCACCGCGCTCATCAACGACCTGTCCCGCTGCGGCAGGCCGATGATCCTCTTCCTTGATGACTTCCAGGTCATCGAGAACCCGTCCGTCCGCGACGCCGTCGTCTTCCTGCTCGACCACCTGCCGCCCACCACGCACGTCGCCATCGCGAGCCGCTCCGATCCGCTCCTGCCCCTGGCGCGGCTACGGGCCGGCGGCGACCTGACCGAGGTGCGCGCCGCCGACCTGCGCTTCACCCCCGATGAGACGACCGCGTTCCTCACCGGGGTGATGGGACTCCCCCTCACGCACGAGAACGTCGCAGCGCTCGCGACGCGCACGGAGGGCTGGATCGCAGGGCTTCAACTCGCGGCACTGTCCCTGCGCGACAGCACCGACGTCCCCGGCTTCATCGACGCCTTCACCGGCAGCAACCGCTTCGTGATCGATTACCTCACCGAAGAGGTTCTCCGGCACGCGCCGCTCCCCGTGCGCGAGTTCCTCCTCCAGACCGCCATCCTCGACCGGCTCAGCGGTCCGCTGTGCGACGCGGTGACCGGACGGACCGACAGCCTCCAGATGCTGGAGTCGCTCGAGCGCGCCAACCTGTTCATCGTTCCCCTGGACGACAGCCGGCAGTGGTATCGATACCACCACCTGTTCGCCGACGTGCTGCGCTCGCGGCTGCTCGCGCGCGGCCCGGGACGCAGTGCGGAGCTCCACACCCTGGCCAGTGAGTGGTACGAGACCAACGGGTCGCCTGACGAGGCAATCCGGCATGCGTTCGAGGCCGCCGACTTCCCGCGGGCCGCGCGGGTCATCGAGACAACCATCCCCGGCGTCCGCAGGAGCCGGCAGGATGCCACCCTCCTCGGCTGGCTGGTGAGGATCCCGGAGAACGCGCAGAAGCGCAGGCCTGTTCTCCGGGTGTTCTCCGCATGGTCCTCGCTCGTCGCCGGTGACCTCGCGTCCGCCGATCGCCGACTGACCGAGGCAGAACGTCTCCTCGCGGGCGACGGCGACGGCACAGCACCTCGGCACGATTCGGAGCCCGGCGAGGAACTCCGGGCCCTGCCCGTCACGATCGCGCTCTACCGTGCCTCCCTCGCCCTGGCGCGGGGAGACCAAGCCGGGATGTCCCTCCATGCCCGGCGCGCGCTGGACGCAGCGGAACCCGAGGACCACCTGGGGCGGGGCGCCGCGGCCGGTATGGTGGGCATCGTCCTGTGGGCCGACGGCGACCTCGAGGCCGGCGTCACCGCCTTCGGGAACTCCGCGAAGAGCCTCCAGGCTGCCGGCAACCTGACCGACGCCCTGAGCACCACCATGGTCATCGCCGACATGCTGCTGCCGCTCGGCCGGCTGCGGGAGGCCCAGACGCTCTACGAGACCGCGCTGCAGCAGTCCATCGAGCACTGCAACGGCGGTCAGCCGACAGCGGACCTCCACGCGGGCATCAGCGAGATGTACCGCGAGCGCAACGACCTCGCAACCGCGAGGAGTCACCTGGCGGCCAGCACGGACCTGGGCGACACCGCCCTCTCGCACGAGCATCGCTACCGGTGGTTCGTGGCGATGGCGAGAGTGCAGGAAGCCGACGGTGAACCGGATCCCGCTCTCGAGTCGCTGGCGCGCGCGGAAGAGCATTACCGCCGTGGATTCTTCCCCGACGTCCGCCCGATCGGCGGGCTCCGCGCCCGCGTCCTCATCACACTGGGGCGCCTTCCCGAGGCACGGGCCTGGGTGGACGAGCAGGGGCTGGCGTCCACGGACGCGCCGGATTATCTTCGCGAGTTCGGACACGTCACCCTCGCCCGGCTGCTGATTGCGGAGCACGCCGTCACTCCCCCGGGCAGTTCACTCGACGACGCGCAGGACCTGCTCGGCCGGCTGGCGGCTTCGGCGGAACGCGGTGGGCGCCTGGGAACCCTGAGCGAGATCCTCGTGCTGCAGGCTCTCGCCTTCCACGCGCAGGGCGAGACAGCACTCGCACTCGGACCCCTCGAACGCGCCCTCGTTCAGGCCGAACCCGAGGGCGGCTTCCGGCTCTTCGTCGACGAGGGCGCACCGATGCTGGCCCTCCTGCGCGCCGCGGCCGGCGCCGGCATCAGCCCCGGGTACGTTCGTCGGCTCAGCCAGGCACTCCGCGATACGGACCCCGCCCTGGCCCCGGAGCACCCCGCCGAGGCGCTGAGCGACCGTGAACTCCACGTGCTGAGGCTCCTCGCCACAGGGCTGTCGGGCCCGGAGATCGCCCGGGAACTCTACGTCTCGCTCAACACGATGCGGACCCACACGAAACACATCTATCGAAAACTCGATGTCACCAGCCGGGCCTCCGCCGTCCACCGGGCCGAATCGCTGGACCTGATCTAGCGACGCCTGCGGCGGTATCACCCCACGATCCATGGATGTGGTGATGCCGCGTCACCACATCGCTGCGTAGCTTTCGGGTGTGGCCGGATCGCCCGGCCACGGAATACGAGGAGCGCACCATGAGCATCACGCCGTCCACCCTTACCCGCGGAGGCGCGATCGCCGCCGTCCTGGCGGGACTCGCCTACATCGTCATCCAATTCATCCACCCCGCCGACGTGGTCGCTTCGCTGTCCACGCAACGCTGGGCGGTCGTCCACATCCTGAGTTTCGCCGAGGCGGTGCTCGCCGTCGTCGGAATCACAGCCATCTATCTGCGGCAGGTACGGCGCTTCGGGGTCCTCGGGCTCATCGGGTACCTGATGTTCGGCTTCTTCTTCATCCTGCAGTCCTCGTTCACCTTCGTCGAAGCGTTCATCGCGCCCCTGTTCGTCGCCGACGCGCCCCAGGTCTCCGTGGATATCGTCGGGCTGTTCGGTCGGTACGAGGCCGTGACAGATCTGGGCCCGCTGGCCGCACTCCCCAACGTCGGGGCCCTGCTCTATGTGGTTGGTGCGCTGCTCTTCGGTACCGCCGTCATCCGCGCCCGGGTACTGTTGCGCGGAGCGGGCATCCTGCTGATCGCCGCCGCGGCGGCCACGCCGATCGCAGGCGCGTTCCTGCCCCACGCGCTCGAGCGCATGGCTGCCGTCCCCATGGGCCTCGCCCTGATCTGGCTCGGCTACTCCCTCTGGTCCGAGCAGCGGAACGGATCGGTGTCGCGCGCGGGAGCGGACGACGAAGGCGTCGGCCACCTGGTGCGATGAACCGCTACGAGATCCGCCTGGCAGCGCAGCTCGACGCGGGTTGGGGTTCCTGGTTCGAGGGCTTCACGCTCACGCAGGGTGCGGGGGGTTCCACCGTGCTCACCGGGGCCGTCGTCGATCAGGCCGCCCTCCACGGGGTGCTTCGGCGGGTAGGCGATCTGGGAGTGGTCCTGCTCTCGATCGCCATCCTGCACGACGACGTCGACCGTACCCTGTCCGCACCACCTGCCGACGAGGACGCACCATGACCGCAGGCCCCGATCGGCAGGTGGACAGGTACTACCCCTGTTCACGACGGAACGGCAGCCGGCGTCTGTCGATGACGCTGGCGGTCGTCGCCAGTGCGGTGAGTGCTGCCGCGAGGACGAGTGGCGCCCAGGCTGCGGGGGATGTCGTTGCACCGGCGACGGCGGTTCCCGCTGACCCAGCGGCGATCTTGAGGGCACCCACCCAGATGAAGATCTGCCCGCGGGACCGGATGGGTGCGTACTCGCTGCGGGCGGCCAATGTTGCCGCGAAGAACAGCGCGTTGGCCACTCCGGCCAGGCAGAACGCCGCCAGGGAAGCCTCGAGGAAGGGGGCGAGAAGTACCAGGATCAAGGCTGATGCCACGAGGACGGCCAGGGAGCTCATGAGCCGGTCCGCGTCGCCGCGTAGCGGCCGGACCATCAGTCCTGCTGACCCGAGGAGATTACCCACCCCGTACGCGGCGACCAGGAGTCCGGCCGTCGAAGCGCCGCCCAGGGCGGGAGCGATGGCGACCGCGTAGATCGGTAATGCGGCAACCGAGAAAGCGACCGTGACGGTGAGGCCCAGCGTGCGCCGCAGAGGACCGTCTCTCCCCATGTGCCGGAGTGTCCGGCCCGGCGACGGCACCGCTACCGCCGAATCGGGTGGTTCCTGGCGGGGAAGCACGAGGACCGCTCCGGCACCGAGGACCGCCGCTCCGGCGAGGACCAAGGGTGCCGTCAGCGCGTCGGAGGTAGCAGCGATCCAGGCCACCGCCGCGGGACCGAGGGTGCCGCTGATTCCGTAACTCGCCACGTCCCAGCTCTGTGCCCTGCGCTGGTCGCGCTTCCCCGGTCCGGCGATGGAGGACAGGCGGCTGCTGATCCCGCCGGTGAGCATCGGCCCGAAGACCCCGGAGACGAACAGGAGAACGGCCGGCCAAAGCGCCCAGGTGACGGGGATGAGCAGTGCCGCGCCGGCAAGGAGCAGCCCGTGGAGGACGGCGGCGAACGCGATGACCCGGCGTCCGTCGCGGGCGGTGTCCAGCCGGCGGGCGATGAAGGGCCCGAGGAGGTGGGGGGCGGTGATGGATGCTCCCAGCACTCCCGCCAGCCACCCGGGTAGCCCGGAGGCATGAGCGAGGAGGACGATGGCGACGACGGCACCGCCGTCGGCACTCCGGACCAGTGTCGCAGCGAAGACGTAGCGGCCCAGCGCCCCGCGACGACGATTCATCCGCACCGGCACCCGGGCGTCAGGGTTACCGGTCGAGGCCGAGTTCATCGATCACCGCGGCGATACGATGACGTTGTGCCTCGGTCAGGCCCTGAAGGGGCAGCGGCAGGCTGGATGTGGTCGCCAGCCCCAGGTGTTCGGCGATGGCGGCCACAACGCGGATGCTCCCACCGAACTCGGAGAACAGGTTCCACAACGGGGCGAGCCGTTCCGACTCGGCGATGGCATCGGAGAACCGCCCTTCCCGGGCCGCCCGGGTGATCCCCAGGGCGAGGACCGGCAGCGTCCCTCCGATGACCGAGTACCAGGCATCGCAGCCGGCGGCCAGTCCGGCGGCCGCGCGGGCGTCGCCGGAGACACCAATGGTCACGTGGTCGGGGATGACGGCCCGGATCTCCCCGACCCGGGTTCGAGCCTCCGCCCGTTCGGTGGGGACGCCGGGGATCTTGATGGAGGCTATTCCGGGCAGTTCGGCGATGCGCCCGTACAGCTCGGGGGTGAAGGTGAAGTGGGTGGTGCCCGGGTTGTCGTACACGATGACGGGCAGTGAGGAGTGCGCTGTGACGGTCCGGAACAGCGCGAAGACGTCGTCCTCGGTGAGGGGCTGATACGTCATCGGCGCCAGGAGCAGGCCCGTTGCCCCGGCCTTCTCCGCGTTGGCAGCGTTGGCGAGGACCTGCGAGGTCCGTAATGCTCCGATGCCGATGACCACAGGGGTGCCGGCGGCGTGTTCCACGGCCAGTTGGGCGACGCGGCTTCTCTCCTCGGTAGTGAGGTACGCGTAGGAGCCTGTGGATCCGAGCGCCGTGATGGAATCGACGCCGGCTGTCGCGAGACGTTCGACCAGGCGCACGAAGGCTGTCTCGTCGACCTCGTCGTCGACGAGTGGGGTGAGGGGGAAGGCGCTGAGGCCGGTGAACATGGAGCGGCTCCGATGATGGGTGAGGCGTCAGGGAATGGGGTCCAGCGTCGACCCGCCGGGTAAGTGCTCGGCGGGACTTCGCCGTCGGCCGCCGCGTTGTGCTGCGGCGCCGGCCAGGACGACGAGGAGGATCCCGAGGAACTGAATGGCAGAGGGTTGCTGGTGGAGCACGATCATCCCGAGCACCAGGCCCATGGCAGGTTCCAGTGCCATGAGGGTCCCGAAAGCGGTCGCTGTCATCCGGCGCAGCGCCAGCATCTCGAGGGCGAAGGGCAGCACGGGCAGGAGGATGGCCAGGCCGGCTGCCGCGGCGAGGATACCGGGGCTGAGGTGCCCCACCGCTTGCGGGATACCGATGACTGCCGCGGTGAGGGCCGCGACCGGGATCGTCAGGGACAGCGCGGAGATGCCGGTGAAGCGGTCGCCGATACGCTGGGTGAGCGTGATGTAGATGCCCCACCCGACGGCGGCCAGTCCGGCGAACAGGATGCCGGTCAGGTTGACCGCGCCGTGCCAGGGCTCGGTGAGGAGGAGAACGCCGCACAGAGCGAGACCGGGCCAGATCAACGCACGCAGGGAACGGCTCTGCAGGGCGGCGACGGTCAGCGGGCCGAGGAATTCGATGGCGACCGCCGTGCCGAGCGGGATGTGTTCGATCGCCGCGAGGAACCCGACCGTCACGAGCCCGGTGGTGATCCCCAGTCCCAGCAGCACCGGGACATCGCTCCGCCGCACGCGCGACAGGGGTGGTCTGGCGATGATCAGGAAGATCACGGCGCCCATGCTCAGCCGAAGCCATGCGGTACCTCCGGCACCTATCTCCCGGATGAGGTCCACGGAGAGGGCCGATCCCAGCTGCACGGAAAGGATCGCTGCTACGGCGAGCCCCCACGGCGGCACCCCGGCACCCGCCCTAGGACCGCTCATGCCGGTGCTCCCCGTCCTCGGCGATGAGGCGGCCGACGACGGTGACGTCGGGTCCGAGATCCATCAGGTGGCCGGTCAGGTCGTCGGCAGCTGCAGTGAGGGCATCATCGGTCAGGGGCGCCAGGGCGTCGAGGATGAACAGTGCCGTGGTTGTGCCGTCGGTGAGCTGGGTACGGCGGCCTTGACGCCAGTTCCAGCGACGGCAGGTCACGCCCGCCTCATCACACCAGATGACCTCTCCAGGGTCCGGGTGCTCGACCACCTCCTCGCCGCCGGCGACGGTGTCGAAGGGCTCGACGCCCGTGGCACGGATGAGTCGGGGCGGACCGGTGTAGCCGGCCAGGTCCTCGCCGCCCAGTGGAACCTGGTGCAGGACCGACACCGCGTTGTAGATGTCGGTCAGTCGGTTCACCCGGGGCAGCCCGGACCCTGCGCGGCGCAGCAGCGACTCCAGGCTGTTGCGCGTGCGCTGCGGCTTCGCCCCGAACGACTTGTAGGCCTCACGCCATGCGGCCACCTGAGGGAGGTTTTCCACCGGCAGTTCCTCCAGCGCTTCCCGCGCCGAGGTTTCCGCTGCCTGCAGCAGCAGGTCACTGGACTCGTCGCTGGGACCCGGCAGCAGCCCGTCCACCGCCAGCAGGACGGCGCGGTAGTCGGGCCGGAGCGAGAACACCGAAGAGTCCACCCGAGCACCGTCCAGGAACTCCTGGAGCATCCCTGTCTCACGCACCGATTACCTCCTCTCCATGTCCTGCCCCTGCTCCGGGCTCGAAGACCGCCAGGGAGAACCTTGCCGGTTCCTCGCCTCCGTTGGCGTAGGCATGGGCGACGTCGCCGGGGAACGACACGGCGTCGCCCTCTTCGAGGACGAACGACTCGTCCCCCACCTCCACGGTGACGGACCCCTGCCGGACCTGCAGCAGTTCCTTCGTGCCCTCCGAGTGGGCCTCGCTTCCGTGCCGATCCCCTGGACCCAGTGTCCAGTCCCAGAGCTCCGCCACATCCGGTACTTCCGATCCGGCCACCAGTACACCCCGGCCACCGGTTTCCGACCTCCAGAGAACCGCACCCTCACCGGTGCGGGTGACCGCCACGGGCCTGGGACGTGGTGACTCCACCAATGCCGGCAGCCCGACCCCTAGCGCGTCCCCGATTCTCAGCAGCGTACCCACGCTCGGGTTCACCGCTCCCTGCTCGACATTGACGACCATCCGCCGGCTCACCCCCGCCGCTTCCGCCAGCTGGTCGAGGGTCCAACGCCTCGACTGCCGCTGCTCCTTCACCCGGTCACCGATCGCCGTGGCCAGGGCCGATGTGCTTTTATCCATGAGTGCATCATACTGCACTAAAAGTGCAGTATTCAATGCCTCGCTCGGACAGGCGGCGTCGGCCCTTATCGTGAACCGGCGAGCCGACCGGACGAAGAAGGCGGGCCCAGGTTGATCCCGGACCCGCCTTCATGCTCGATGTTCCTACCGGGTGACGGCCGCGGTCCGTACCGAGTACACCGTCGCGTTGGCGTAGCCGGCCTTGGAGCCGGTCACGCCGACGCTCATGGTCTTGCCGAGGTCCGCGCTCGTGAGCTTGTAGGTCTTCGCGGTCGCACCCGTGATCGCAACCCCGGTGCGGTACCACTGGTACCGCAGCGTCGTCCCGGCGGTCCAGGTGCCCGTGTTGGCCGTCAGCGTGTAGGTGATCCGGGTCGTGCCCGAGACGGTCGGCTTCGGGGCGGTCAGGGTGCCGGCTACAACGGCCGCCGTCCGCACCGAGTACACGGTCGCGTTGGTGTAGCCGGCCTTGGAGCCGGTCACCCCGACGCTGATGTTCTTGCCGAGGTCGGCCGCGGTGAGCGCGTACGTCTTTCCGGTGGCTCCGGAGATGGGGACGCCGGTGCGGAACCACTGGTACGTGAAGGTCGCCCCCGAGGTCCAGGTGCCCGTGTTCGCCGTAAGGGTATATCCGACCTTGGTAGTGCCGGTGACGGTGGGCTTTGTGGCTGACAGAGTGCCGGCGGCGACCGCGGCCGTGCGTGCCGAGGATTGCGTGATGCTGGTGTAGCCCGTCTTCGAGCCGGTGACTCCGACGTTGATCGTCTGGCCGAGGTCGGCAGCGATCAACGCGAGAGTAGCGCCGGTTGCCCCGGTGATGGGGACGCCGGTGCGGTACCACTGGTACTTCAGCGTCGTCCCCGTGGTCCAGGTGCCGGTGTTGGCGGTCAGGGTGTAGCCCACCTTGGACGTGCCGGAGACCGTCGGCACGGGGGCCGTGAGAGATGCGGTGGTGACGGCCGCCGTTGGAGCGGACTCCTTCTGGAGGGTGCCGTAGCCGGCCTGGCTGCCGAGGACCTGAACGGAGATCGGATGCCCGACGTCCTCCAGAGCGATCACGTAGGTCGACCCGGTCTTGCCGGTCAGGAGGACGCCGTCGCGGAACCAGCGGTACTCGAGCAAGGTGCCCGTGGTCCATGTCCCTGCATCGGCGGTGAGGGTCTGGCCGAAGGCCGCCGTTCCCCTGATGGCCGGCGTGGAGCCGGTGAGCTCCCCCGGGGCGATCAGGCCGGTCTGTGGGGAGGTGGCCGAGACGGACGCGGAGCCGGTCCTGGTGCCCGTGACCACGACGCTGAGGTGCTTGTCGTAATCGGCCGCTTCGAGCACATGGTCCCTGCCGGTGCCGTGGACCGTGATGGGCTCTCCGTTGCGCAGCCACTGGTAGGTGAACGCCTCCGGTGCCGGCGACCATACTCCCGGATCAGCGGTGAGTGTCTGGCCGACGCGCGCGTTCCCGGTGATGAGCACCCGTCCGGGGACGATGACCGTGCCAGGCTCGGGCGGCGTCGGCAACCCACCCTCAAGTGCTGCCGCAACAGCTGCTCGCGCGTTGATCAGGCCCGTGCCACAGCCCCACTCGCACTCTCTCTGCAACGGCCTGGTCGTGCCCTTGAGGATGTTCTCAACGCTCGCCGGGCTCAGGGTGCCGTTGAGTGCGAGCATGAGGGCGGCGGTAGCAGCGACGTGCGGCGCTGCCATCGAGGTGCCCTGGTAGAAGGCGTAGGCCTGGCCGCTGTAGTCCTCGACCGGACCGCTGGAACCCATGTTGATCGTGGACAGGATGCCGCCGAGCGGATCGGTGTCCATGTTGCCGCCGGGGGCGACGACGTCGACGATGTCCCCGTAGTTCGAGTAGGGCGCCAGTCCTCCGTCGCGGCCGGAGGCTGCAACCGAGATGACGTTCGCACAGTTTGCCGGATTGCTGGAGCTGGCGTCCTGACTGTCGTTGCCAGCGGCCACGACGACGACCGACCCGCGGCCGACAGCGCCGTTGATGGCGCTCTGCCAACTGGTGGTGCACCCGCCGCTGCCGCCGACACTGAGGTTGATGACCCTGGCTGGGTTCGGGTTTGCCGGAACGCCCGGCACGGCTCCTCCGGAGGCCCAGGTCACCCCGTCCATGATGTCGGACATCCAGCCACCGCATGCGGCGAGGGCCCTTACGGGGAGGATCTTCGCCCCTGGTGCGATGCCGACCACACCTTCGTTGTTGGCGGCGGCCGCAATGGTTCCCGCGACATGGGTGCCATGCCAGGATGATGGCGCTGTACCGCACTCGGAGGAATCACCGTAATCGCCTTCATCGGTCGCGTCCGGATCCCGCCCGTCGCCGTCGCGACCCTCCGCCGGATCACCGATCATGTCGTAGCCGGGGAGCACGTTGGCATCGAGGTCTGCGTGGCGGGTGATGCCGGTATCGACGACGGCGACCGTGATGCCCTCGCCGGTCGTGGTGTCCCACGCAGCCTTGGCGTCGATACCGTTCTCCCCGAAGATCGGCCACTGGTAGTGGTAGAACTCGTCGTCCGGCGAGAGCGAGGTGGCGTGCAGGATGTGGTCGGGCTCGGCGTACTCGACGGCGGTGTTGGCTTCGAGGGACGCGACGAACTCTTCGGCCTCACCGGTTTCGAGTTCGCGGCTCGTCTCCACAACGGTCGCCCCGGTGCCCATGACCTTGAGCTCCTTGACGGTGATGCCGAGCTCCTTGACCTTCACCCCGTAGGCGTTGCCGCGGGACTTGGATCTCGCCGGCGCCTGGTCCTTGAACTTCACGATGAAGCGGTCGACCGGCTGCTGCACCGCGGTGCCACGGACCTCCGGGTTGGCGATCGGCTCCGGTGGTGCTTCCGTTGCGGACGCCGGGATTGCCAAGAGCGGACCGGCGAGCAGGGCGGCAATGGTGGCCGCTGCCGCTCCTCGGGTGATACGGCGGGGGCGGGTGAACATGCGCGTCCTCGGTGGTCATCCCACCGGTGGTGGGCAGCGGCGGGGAAGCCCGAATGCTGTCCCCCGCCGAAGCCTATCCGGGAGACGACACGGTCCTACCGGCATGAATCCGCAGTGTTTCCGCAGGTCAGCGGCAGGCCCTTGCGTATCGGTGACCGGGCCGCTCCGAGTGGGGCTGCCGGCGACACCAGCGCTAGCGCGCGGTCACTCCTCGGAGTCCGTCTCGTCGCCGATCTCACCGAGGTACTGGATCGTCAGGACCGGGCTGCGCATCTCGTCGGTGCCGGCGACCAGGGCGACGTACGCGTGCTCGCCGTCGAAACCCGGAGCGATGTAGTCGTAGCTCTTCCAGGTCGGGTGCTCGGCGGCGCCGTGCCAGGCGATGTGCAGCAGCAGGTCCTCCCACTCGGCCTCGTCCGGCAGGTCCGTGAACCCGAGGACTTCCAGAACCTCCTTCTCGACGGCGACGGGGCACAGGAAGTACTGGCGGGAGGCGTACGGGCTGATGTCGACCAGGTCGCCGGTACGAAGCGCCCGCTGGCGTGCAGTGCCGGGGTACTTCTCCGGCACCTCGCTCGTGACCTGGTGCTCGAGCAGGTCGACCTGTTCGGTGGTGGGCATGCCCTGCGGATAGAGGTAGGCGTTGACGCGGGACGCCGGATCGTAGGGCACGAACCAGGCCGGCGCTTCGGGCTCCTCGCCGTCCGGGACAGGGTGGTATGCCTGTTCGAGCACCGTGCGGTCCTCGAGAAGGCCGACCGTCGCCCGGTCCAGGTTGACCGCTCCGAGGTTCGCGCCGTACTCGGTGTCGGCGTTCCGGACACCTTTCTTCGCGATGCAGTACACGGCGAGCTCGTGCGCAAAGGTGCGGGCACTGTGCCAGCCCAGTTCGAACTCGGAAGCGACCTCGGCCGCGACGACGGCGAAGCGCTGCAGGAATGCCGCGGTGTAGTGGTGCCGGTATGCCGGCGGCAGCATGTCGACCACCTTCGCTCCGGCCGAGGAGATGTACTCCTGCAGATCCCCACCGGCAGCCTCGATCGTACGCATCGCGAAGACGTCGTCGAAGAGCCCGTCGAGCACGATCGGAATCGCCTGGCGCAGGGCGCCGCGCAGGAGCTGCGCGATCACCAGGGCTTCCAGCCGATCCTCGGGCGAGTCGTAGTTGGACGCCGGGAGCTGGCCGTCCTCGTCGAGCTGCATCCGGCCGATGCACGCGCCCTGCAGCTCGGGACCTCCGAAGTAGCCGAACATGGTGAGATCGATGCCCTCGAGCTTCCGGCCTTCGTTGATCAACTCGATCTGCTTCGGTGTCAGGTCCTGCGGGTCGATGGTCGGTGGCACTGTGCTCCTTGGTCCGGTGGCGCCAGAGTAACAGCAGTCCGGCTGGCTGTGCGCGTAGGGGCCCGGCACTGCCCGTGGCCGCGGTCACGCACAGTGTCGTCGCCCCTACTCGTCGAGCAAGATCCTGATGGTGCGCAGGACGGTCTCGCTTGCCTGGAGCCGGCGGGCTGACAGATTGTCAGTGTTCGCATCGTGGAGCAGGTCCGACAGGCGGCTCATGGTCCGCTGTTTCCTGGTCCGAGGCTGCCCGCGCGGTCAGCAGCCTTCCACTGCTTGCGGGCCAGGGGCTGCTCACCCGGGGGCAGTGACCGGACGTAAGCGTCGTACCTTCTGCGTCTGGGAGGCTCCCAGAACCACATAACCTCGAGCAGAACTTCGAAAGCAACGCGCGCGACCAGCCCGAGGACCTCGATCACCTGAGCCTGCCTGACTTCTCCCCCGTCGTCATGACGTGCATCCTACGCCGTGCCCGTCGGGGTCGGGCGAGTCCTTGAAGTCGGGGTTCCCGGCGTGCATCGGTGCGGCTGCCGTCACCTCGACGCAGCTGGCATAGGAGACCTCGTCACCGGGCGCTGCGGGAGCCTCCTCGTGTGGCGTTCGTGAGAGCAACCTCGGTCAGGTCTCTTTGAGTACATCACTGCGCGTGTCGCAGCCGTTGCGGTCCACGTCCGCCCCGTCGCGCCGTCGACCTCGGGGGCCCGCGTCAGACCGTTGCGCGAGACGGGAAGCTCCCCGAACAGCACTGGCGGGACCTCGGTGCACTGGTTCGCGGCTCCGAGACGAGGAGCGAAGCGGCCGGTTATTCCTGCCCTTGGCGGTTAGGGCAAACCGGCGGTCGCGACGATGATGTTGACTAGGCGGCGGTGTACTCGGCAATGGCTTCGTCGGCTGCCTTTCGGCGTCCGGCCTTGGCGTACCAGAGGACCATGAGTGCGACGCCGAGCAGCATCGCCCCGACACCGATGACGAATGTGCCGCCAACACCGGCGAACACTGTGCTCCCGTACTCAGGATCGAGCATGTCGACAGCAGAGAGGATGAACGCGGCCGTCATCATCAGCGCTCCGAGCAGCGGCAGCACGCCTCGGAACATCAGGTTGCGGGTGCTCGAGCGCAGGGTGCGGCGGAAGTACCGGGCGCAGGCGAAGCCGGTCAGCCCGTAGTAGAAGGCGATGAACAGGCCCAGGGACGCGATCGAGTCGGCCAGAAAGTCCTCGCTGACCAGTGTCATGACCACGTAGTAGGCCGAAGCCACCACTCCCATCAGCACGGTGGAGAACGTGGGCGTCAGGTACTTCGCGTGGACGGTCGCGAATCGCTCCGGTAATGCCCGGTGGGCTGCCATGGACAGGGTTCCGCGCGCCGTCGGGAGAATCGTCGTCTGCGTGGATGAGGCCGCGGAGATTAGAACGGCGAGCACGGCGACCCACGCCCAGTCACCCATGACGGCCTCGCTGACGGAGTAGAACACGTCAGCGGCATTGTCCTCGTTGCCGAGCCCGAGACCCTCACTTCCGGTGCCGGCAAACATCATGACGACGACGCTGACACCGACGTAGGTGGCGAGCAGAATGACCGATGAGATGAGCGCAGCGCGCCCGGGTGTACTCCGCGGGTTGGATGTCTCCTCGTTCAGCGCCAGACAGGTGTCCCAGCCCCAGTAGATGAACAGGGCCAGCAGGATGGCGTAGGTGAAGGCGGACAGGGACTCGACGGCGAACGGGTTGAACCAGGCGAGGCTGACTGCGGTGAAGTCGAAGGCCTCCCCTGCGGAGATGCGGTACACAGCGAACCCGGTGAAGAGCGCCAGAGCGGCGTACTGCAGGGCGATCAGGGTGCGCTGCATCTTCTCGGAGATGTCCACGCCGCGGTAGTTCGTCCACGTCAAGGAGGCGATGAAGGCCACGCCAGTCGCGGTTACGAGCGGCACGTTGTCGCCCAGCTCAGGATCTACCAGGCGCCAGAGGTACTGCCCGGCGACCTGAGCCAGGTTGGCCAGCACCACGATGCCGGAAAGGGCCACTGCCCAGCCGCCCATCCAGCCGGCGAACTTCCCGAACGCGCGTGACGCCCAGGTGAATGTCGTCCCGCAGTCAGGGGTGTCCCTGTTGAGCTCGCGGTAGGCGTAGGCGATGAGCAGCATGGGTACGAAGGCGACGATGAGCGCCGCAGGGGCCTGTACGCCGACGGCCAGGACGATGAAGCCGAGCGTCGCGGCCAGCGAGTAGACAGGCGCCGTGGAGGACAGGCCGACGGAGACACTGCCGACGAGGCCGAGGTCCCCGGCGGACAGTCCCTTGCCCTGCACCGTGGATCCCGTGGGTGAGATGGTCATGGTCGCCTAACCGTTGCTCGGCGCGGGCGCGTCGATGATGTTGGGCACGAACCGGCAGAAGTAGTCGGTGACGTAGCTGTCGGATTCCCGGATGCCGACGCCGACGGACTCGCCGTCAACCACCCATGCACCGAGGACCGGCCGGTTACCGTCGAAGTCGGGCAGCGGGCTCCACGCCTGATAGCACCAGCCTTCGGCTCCGTAGTCGCCGGGCTGCTCGATCTCGACGCCCTTGGCGTGGATGCGGATGTTGTCGCCCTCGCGGCCATGCAGGGGCTTGGCAACCCACTCCTCCATACCGTTCGGTCCGTCGAGGTAGGACGGTAACAGGTTGGGATGGTCCGGGTAGAGGTGCCAGAGGGCGGCCAGGAGGGCCTTGTTGGACAGGAACATCTTCCAGGCCGGCTCGACCCAGCGGGTCATCACGGGCCAGTCAAGGATCTTCTGACCGAACTCCTCCTTCATCATCATCTCCCACGGGTAGAGCTTGAAGATGGTGCTGATCGCTTTGTTGTCGAGGTCCACGAATCGGTGCTGACGGGCGTCCCAACCGATGTCGCTCATGTTGATGCCGACGGTCTCCCAACCGGCCTGCGAGGCGACGTCGCGCATGTAGGCGGCGGTCATCCAGTCCTCGCCTGACTCTTCGGTCTCGATGTGCGCAACATGCAGCCTCGGGCCCTCGATTCCAAAGCGCTGCTTGTCCCATGCGGCGACGAGGGCTTCGTGGATGCCGTTCCACTGGTCGTTCTCGGGCTTGACGTCCTGCAACCAGAACCACTGGGCTATGGACGCCTCGATGAGACCGGTCGGGGTGTCGGCGTTGTACTCGAGCATCTTCGGCGGGTTCACGCCGTCGTAGGAGAAGTCGAAGCGGCCGTAGACGGCAGGCTCACTGCGGGCCAGAGAACCGGCAGCAAGCCGCATCGCTTCGGCGCTGATGCCGATGTTGCCCATGGCGCCGGTGGCAAGGTAGCGGGCCGCTTCGATGCACATGCCGTGCAGCTCCTCGGTGACCTTCTCCAGCATCTCGACCTCTGCAAGGTCGAACTGGTAGTAGGCGCCCTCGTGCCAGTAGTCGATCTCCGAGCCGTCGGGCATGATCGTCGTCGAGTAGAGCAGGCCCTGGCTGGCGATCTTTTCCTTCCAGTCCGGGCGCGGGGTAGACAGCAAGCGCTTCACGTCAGCCTCCCATGCTTCCGGAGCGTCCGCCGCTGCCGCCGGACTTCGCACTGTTGCCGAAGCCGCCGCGTGTAACGGACTGGCCTTCGCTGGAGAACCCGCTTCTGGCGGTCGCCCCCGAGGGGATATTGGTGATGCCGCCCGAGACCCGGGACCCAACGCGCGGAATGACAGTGCTGCGGCCGGAGTTGTTGATGATCATGGGCAGGAAGTACCAGCCGAAAGCCCCGCTGGAACGGCCCGCCTCACTGCACTTGCTGTCCTCGACGCGCTCCTGCGTGGTCCTGTCCTGACACACCTGGGCATAGTCCTCGTCAATGACGTCCCCCTCCGGAGTGCAGCCTGTGAGGAGGGCGCTGGCAAGCAGCGCGGTGACGCCAAGGGCGAGCGAACCCGAACGCCGGATGCGGTTCGTTGTGCCCACGGTCGGGCTCTGGGTACTGTTCATGGTCACTCTCGATGGTAGGTCGGATGCTCGGTCAGGATGTGTGCGGGTACATCGTGAAGTCTCCCCGTGCAAAGAAAAGGCGGCAAGCTGATCGATGAGCCTTCCACCTCCTATGTTGAAGGAGGCAGCCCGTCGGGATTCGAACCCGCCCGGTCCGAGGACCGGTAGTGTGCCTCACACTCTCAGCTGATCCCCTCTCACCCGTCGGCTAGTTCCGGGAGGCCCTTTCCGGGCCCTTAGTCCATCGCCGGGGGTCGAGCCCGGGACCCGCAAGGGGCCGCCATCCGCCTAGGACCAGGTGAACGGGTGCCGACCCGCTCCCCTGTCCGTCCTTCGAGGTGCGCTTTCCCCGAGCTTCGGATGCCCGGTCGCCCGGGCGTAAGCACCATGTGTGCGGTGACTAGAGGAAGCCTCCCCGCCCTACCGCACGGCGGCTCGAGCACCCTTCCAGAGCAGGCCCAGCGCAGAAGCCGATGCGCGCCCCGATGACGACGGGGTTCCAGCGCTCCATTGCCTTCTGGCTCCGAGTTGTCGCCGGCCTTTCCCCTCAGCCAGTAGAACAAGACGATCGCGGCGACCCAGATCGCCGGCACGCCGTAGATACGCTTATGCAGGTGGCGCCGCCGAATTTGGGGACCTATTTTTCGGAACGGACCTGGTTACTGACGGAGCAAGTTTTGGAAGCTGGTAATTCATGAGAAGCAGTCCTCGGCGTCCTTGGAAGGGCGCGTTGATCTTCAGCGGGCCGGTGTTGTTGGCCTCAATTGCAGTGATGGTGTTTGTGCCGACGGAGCAGGTACCGCTGGAGATTGCGGTCCTGATTGCCGGATTGCTGGCGGGGGCCGTGTTGGTGCGTTTTGGTGTGTCTCGGCGGTGGATGAGTCCTGTCGTGCTCGTGTCGTTTATCGCCGTGTGGTTCGCACTCGGTACGGCCGGATACGCCTGGTTCGGAGGTTTTCTCGCAGGAGCATCCGCGGGGGTCGCTTGGGGGCGGATAGTTCGAAACCGAACAGTAAAAGCCGCGGCATCGTAGAAGGAAGGGTGGCAGCAACGATCCACCGCGCCGCGCCCCATGCCCCTGGCTCCGAGGAATTTTTGTTGTTGTGTCTGCGGGTATTTCGGGCTTGGATCAGTTCATGTACCCCACTCGGATTAACACGGATGCGATGCCGGTCAACCTTGCGCTTCTGATTACGGGGATCGGCGTAGCCGTGATCGTTCTGGTCATAGTTGGGGCACTAGTCGTCGACCGCTTCGATAAGGTCAAGGATCGGCGGACAAAGAACTAGCACGAAGCATCCGCCGCGGGTCCTTGGACGGACGGCTCCCATTGAAGTAAGCCTCGCCTCGATGCCTGAGAGGGTTTGGTATGACTTGGTAGCTTCGACCGATGAGTATTCCAGTGAAGGTGGTGTGAGGCGCACGTGGGTATTGGTTTCATCATGATCCTGCTCGCCGCAGCTGCATACCGTGGGAGGAAAGCTATCGGCCGCGGGCAAGCGCAAGCCCTACTATCCTCGTTCAATATCGGTGAGGGTAGGCAGCCCGAGATCGCGACTGGTTTGGCCACGGCGTGGGTAGCCGTGTCGGTAGTGTTCCTCGTTGGCGGCTTCGTCATCATTGCAGCAGACTTGATCACTCGCTGACAGTCGGCGCAAGGAGCGCACCGGACATGACAGAAGCCGTCTCGATTCTGTCCGCGGAGAGATCGGGAGGAAAGCTTGGCCCTTCTCCCTTCGTCTGGTCCCCGGTCTACTGCACAGGCCAGCTAACACCCCGGTCACCGACAAGCCACCTTGTGACTCTGGTTCGGAGGGACTCCCTAGGGCGCGGTGAGTCCGCCGCAATCGGCATCCAGGCACGCATAGTGATTGTTGGCCGAGAGATCTCTCTGGACCAGGCGTCCACCGCCTCACGATGATGATGAACGATTACCACCAGCACCCTTGAGAGGGCGGCTGTCAGCTCGGATCGGCTCCATTCGGGCATCATGTCAATGATCCGGAGGTGTGCCTGCTCCGGCGACAGTGCGAACAGTGAGGGAACATCTGCCTGGGACGAGGATTTTCCTGTGGCCGCTAATCCGCTGAAGACAACCAGCGCGGATGTCAGTCGCAGAATATCGCGGGCTACCGGGTCTTGGCCTGTGTCGCTCAAGCTTGGAGCGGGTGGGGGTGGAGGCCAGCCCGGCTACCGCCCTCACCGCCCTCGGAGGGATCCTTCAGCACGCACATGCGAGACCTCGAGTACGGAGGAGAGCTTGCGCTGTGTTTCGATGGATCATGACCACGATCGAGGTTGTGAGGGCTCAGGACCTAGCGCTGAGCGACGTTCTCGGGCTCTACAACGCGGTGGAATGGCTTGCCTACACCAAGGATCCGGACACGCTCCAGAAAGCACTCGAAGGATCGTCGACACTCGTGGCTGCCCGCGACGGTCGGATGCTTGTCGGACTGGCGCGCGTGATCTCCGACGGTGCTTCCATCTGCTATCTCCAGGACATCCTCGTCCGGCCCTCACACCACAGGAGGGGCTTAGGACGTGCTCTTGCTGAGCGAGCCCTCGAACAGTACCCGCACGTGCGGCAGAAGGTCCTCATCACTGATGACGAGCCAAGGCAAAAGGCATTTTACGAAGCTCTCGGCTACACGCAGACAGACGAATTCGCTGGAGGATCCATCCGAGCTTTCGTGAGGTTCGATTGACAAGCTAAGTGATACCGAGGATCTCGAAGGGGGACGCTCCCAAGAAACCTACTGCACACCAGAGTGCGACGCCTTCAGACTAATTCAGGCGTTAGAAGTATGGGTGTCTCGAGAACGCTCGAGTGATGGGGCAATGGCCCGGATGATGATTGCAGCGCCGATCAGCGTAGTCCCCATGGGAATCATCGCCCAGCGCACGAGTGTGAGAACGACGTCTACGGCTCCTACTCCGATCGCTGCTGTCGGGCCCGCTGCCTCAGCGAGCAGGCCGATCAACAGTGGAAGCAGCACGAGTACGAAGCCTCCGGCAACAACCAGCACGACACCCCACCTGATGCACTTCTTAGCTGTCGATTCCATGGTTCCCCCAATAACAAGCAGCTATTTTTTCGTTGAGTGTAAGCCCACGGACTCCACAAGAAGGGCCAATCACTGGATCGATAGAGAAACTATGCTTTCTCAACGCCTGCGTTGAAGCCCCTAGCCGATGTCCATACCGAGCCCGCTTACCATCTGCGTCATGGACGACGGCAGAGTAGCGGTCATATCCGGACCCAGGACCATCTCTCAGGACCTTGATCTCGCTGAACTGCCTACTTAACCAGCGCGCGGTGACCGATCCCTGAGCGAGGGTTACGGTTCTCCACGTCAGGTGTGAGGCTCGCTGCTTGCCTGTGGCCGGGTGAGGACGGCCGGCCGCGCTATGGGTAGTCCGATGGCGCAGGCGAGCGAGGTAATGAGGAGAGCGGCAAAACCTAGCAACATCAGGCCGAAGCCGCCTATATCTCCGTAGGATCCTTCCACCGATCTAAATGAGAGCAGATAGATCCCGTCGGCTACCAGCATGGGGATGCCCGCAATTGCTAGGAGTATGGCGCCGAGTTTCAGAAGGTCTGGTCTGCACCCCGTGGCACGACCAATCACGACGAAGCCGAAAGGGACAGCGACACAGAGAATCGCGGAGCCGGCGTGAGCGATGGTGAAAAGGGAAGGACTGTATGGCCCTGCGAACATCCAGACATACCCTGAAAGGAAGGACAGCGTCAGCGCTGCCAAGCCAGGTAGCACGCGAAGGAATGAAGACATAGGTTACAGTCCCACACCTGCCGCATTGTCCTTCTGCGCGAAGCGCAGAGGGATAATGCGGGACAGGCTTAGGAGTGACTTATCGGATCATCCAGGATCTTAGTCCAGGCCTCCTCGTAGGTGGAGCGTTGCCAGTGCTGGCGTGGGCCCTCCCATTCGCGTGCGACGTCGGTCAGCCATATTGTCACATCGGGATTCCACCCTGCGAGGACCGTGTGGACGTCGGCGTCGACCTGCAGTGCACGATTGGCGCCAGTGAGGTAGGCCAGAGCGGTCAGGTGCACCGCGTCCCACCGCTGTGCGACCTTTTCCCAGTCCGGGATGACCCATCTGCCGTCGTGACCGGTATACCGAAACCAGTCATGGCGCCGGGATGCTGTGACCTCCAGCGGGTACTCGCGGCACAGTGATACCCACTCGTCCGCGGTGCGGATCTCGTAGGTGCGGCCGACGCCGCGGACGGGGATGACCGTGGCGTGCTCCTCCCCGAAGGAGTCCTCGATGAGGTCCAGTCCCAGGGGTACCCGTCCGATCGTTTGCAGGCTTCCGTGTGGGAAGGACCACCACGTCCCCGACCAGGAGGCGCGAGGATCCCGGGGGCGTTCCTTCTCTGCCCGGACCTCCTCCGCACGGGTGTCGCGGGCCCACGTGGACAGAGCGCGCGCTGGGTTCCTAGGCAGGTGCGCAGGATCATCTGCCGGTCGCCAGTCGATGGCCCACTGCTCGACCTGCCGGCCCTGCGGCCACCACTGCATGGGGGACACCGTCATCACGTGCTGCGCGATCGGGGCAAGGGCGGCCTTTACCTCGGGAAGCGCTGCCAGAACGTCCTCCCCGTCCGGCTCCTGCCAGGGCCGAGACGTGTCGACCGCCGCGGCCAACGCCCGGTCGATCACAGCACCGCCGATCCGTGTCACATCGAGCGAGGCCAGGTGCGTGATGAGGTCCATCATGGAGGGTCTCGGTGGCCGGTCAGCGCCCCCATCGGAGGTAGCGGTTATCAGCACCCGGGATGTCCCCTTGCCGGGATCCAAATCGTGGGCGAGCCAGAACGCGGCGGACCTGATCGACGGGTTCAACTCCATCACCAGTTCCAGGCACAGACGTCGTCCACGAGGTCCTACGAGCAGCACATCAGCGCCGATATCCATCCGCCCACCCTACGGGTGGCGGCGTTGGCTAAGCAGGAGGGAACCACCACAACGTCCTACCAGTCCGGTTCACTCAGCGATCCTCCAATGGAATGATGCGATGCTGGGTTACCAAAGCGTTCCACGTACGTCCATGTCGCCCTGCGGCCACCCGCTCGCATCACGCATCGCGGAGCAGACAAGATTCGGCCAATCGTCGGTAACGATGACAGAAGTCTGGTCCAAGCGGGACAAGGAGCGCTCCGTCGCGTGAACTTGAATCCACCCCGCCGATTCGTAGAACGGCACCACCTGTTGCCTGCATCCGGGGAAGCCGAAGTCGACCGGAGCTTCATCGCGCATCGCCTGTTGAGCATGTCGCATCGCTCCACCGCCGAGCCCAGTGCCGCGTGACTGCTCATCAACGAGCATGCCTCCTGTCCCTGCCACCAGGACGTCACTTCCACCGACCGTAATAACGCGGCGCTGGAAACCGACGTGCGCACCCACCGCTGTTCCTCGGAAGCCGAGGACATGAAACTCTGCCGGAGAGCGGCGAGATCTGCTCTGCTCAGGTCTTTGTGAAGCTTCACCTTCAGCTGCGCAACCTAGTTAAACAATCGGGGTCGGGATGCCAATAGGCGGTTGAGGGGACGACACAAGGACGGGCCTTGCCGCCGGAACGTCAGAGCTTAGGTTTCGGCGCGGATTGGTATTTTTCCTCGCCGGCCGTTTCGATGACCCGCTCCTACTCTGAGGGACCAAACCAAGACTGGATGAACGGAAGGATTGTGCACCTTTGGTCCGCTACTGGGCGCCACGAAGATGGGGCCGGAGCTACGCCAGGATGGGCACGGGGCCGCTGTCAGGTCCCTTCCCCCACCATTCGGACTCAGCTAAGGAAGCTCCGCACGAGGATCGGGGCAATGGAACCCGTTCTCGAAACGATGGCAAAACGATGGCATGTGCGCTCTGAAGGCAACAAAAAACCGCCGGACCAGAGCTTTTGCCCTGTGTTCCAGCGGTTCGTTGTGGAGCTAAGGGGATTCGAACCCCTGACCCCCTGCATGCCATGCAGGTGCGCTACCAGCTGCGCCATAGCCCCGTACTGCGCCGCTTCCCGGGGTCTTCACCCCGCCGAAGCAACTTGATCAGTCTAGTAAATTCTGGCGGCTTCGCCAAATCGAGCGCCCGGCCCCTCAGCCTTCCAGTGGCTCCACCGGCAGCGAGCCCAGACCGACGTTGTGCTCGGTCAGTTGCCAGGAGAAGCGAGCTTCGGCCCTGCCCACCACCTCGTGCACTTCAGACCAGTGGCAGTTCGAGAGTCCGGCGAGGGCACCCCAGCGCTGCGGGGGCAACCCCATGAGGGCCGCCAGGGCCGCCCGAATCGATCCACCGTGGCTGACGACCACGAGGGTCTCCGACGGCTCGATGCGGGCGACGGCGTCGGTCACTGCGGCGAGCATGCGCTCCCCGACCTCCAGCCGGTTCTCGGCACCGCCCGCCCGCACCTCGGGGTCTCCCCCGCGCCAGGCCGCGTTGTCGTCGGCGAACTTCTCGTCGATGTCGGCGAAGGACAGGCCCTGCCACGCACCCGCATCCGTTTCGCGGAGCCGTGCGTCGAAGGACACCTCGACGCCGCTGAGCTCACCCAGTGCCGCCGCGGTGTCGGCGGCACGGCGCAGGTCGGAGGAGACGATCATCGACGGCTGCCGGGTCGCCAGCACCTCCGCCGCCCGCACCGCCTGCTCGCGACCCGTCTCATCGAGGTCGATGTCCTCCTGGCCTTGGAACAGTCCCGAGCGGTTCCACTCCGTGCGCCCGTGGCGCCAGAAGATGATGCGGCGAGCAGCGGGGTCGGCGTGGGGGTACCGCGTCACTCCGCGACGTCGTCGGACGCTGCGGTCCGAGGTGAGGTCTGCAGCGCGCCCTCGAGTTGGAGGTCCACGGACGGGCAGTCCTTCCAGAGTCGGTCGAGGGCGTAGAAGACCCGGTCTTCCTCGTGCTGAACGTGGACGATCACTTCGGCGTAGTCGAGGAGGACCCAGCGGCCCTCACTGCGACCTTCGCGCCGCACGGGCTTCAGGCCCTGCTTCGACAGTTCCTCCTCGATGCCGTCGACGATCGCGTTGACCTGCCGCTCACTCGGTGCGGACGCGATCACGAAGATGTCCGTGATGGCGAGGCGGTCACTCACGTCGATGGCGACGATGTCCTGGGCGATCTTGTCCACTGCGGCGTGCGCCGCGGTGCGGGCAATTCCAATGGACTGTTCGGTAGCGCTCACTGATCTCCTTGTGTGGTGCCAGCATTTTCACCCATTGAGGGAGCTGACTGTCATTATTATCCCGGTTGCGAGCGCGGCCGCGCCCACACCGAGCAGCGAATACTGGATGTAGCGGAGGCGGCGGAGCCGTCCCAGCCCAGCAGTCATGGCGTCGAGCGGTTCCAGGCCGAACGCATCCCGTGCACCCAGCGGGGTGCCCTCGCTCTCGGGGGAGCCCTGCCGGGCCTTCGGCAGGACGATGGGTATGAGCGAGGTCGACGGCGCCCGCAGCACGGCGTACATCGCACCCGGAGGCTTGACGAACTCCGGCGGCGCGACGATCGACAGGTTGTCCGGCGCAGCAGGGTCGGTCGGCGCGGGCTTCTGCTCCTGCTGCTCCGACACTTCCTGCGCACGGCGTGCGCGGGAGGTGAGGGCAGCAGCCCGCTCGGCCAGCGCCTTCTGCTGCGCCAGCACTGCCGGATCCACCGGGAAGGCGCTCGGCGTGCCGTCGGCCTGCCCTCCTGCGTCCCTGACGAGCGCCGTGCGAGCCGCGAGGGCCTCCTCGATGCTCATGTCATCGGCTGTACGCGCTGCGTCTGTCGCGGCTAGGACGCCTGCGGGTGACGTCGCGGCTGTGGCACCTGCATTCGCCGCTGCCGTGGCACCTGCGGGTGGCGTCGCTGCGGCTCCGACAGCTGCCAGCTGCGTCGTCAGCTGGCGCCGGCGGTCCCTGCGCCCGCCGGGCAGCGGCTCGCCGAGCGACCCGGCCGGGGGTGCGGCTACCCGGCCCTGCGGCTGCTGCAACCGCAACTGGCGCCGGGTAGGGGTCTCCACGCGGACCGCCCCTTCGACCGGATCCGTTGCATCCCGGTCGCCGCGGTCCGAAGGCACGGGAGTCCGTGCGTTGTCGTCTGCCTTGCCCATTGCTGATTCACCCAGTTGGTTGTTGTACGGAGCTCGAGTTTTCCCCGTGCTCCCCTTCCGTCGACAGGACGTTGCCGTCCTCGACGCGCGAGGACAGGCTGTGCTCCAGTGGCACCCGGTACAGCCGGTGCTTGGCGATGTACTGGACCACACCGTCCGGTACGAGGTACCAGACGGGTTTGCCCTCACCGACACGGCGCCGGCAGTCGGTGCTGGAGATGGCCATCGCCGGTACCTCCAGCAGGCTGACGTCCCGCCCGCGGCCGTTCAGTTCGTGGCCCGGCCGCGTCACCCCGATGAAGTGCGCCAGGGACCAGAGCTCCTCCGCGTTCTTCCACGTCAGGATCTGCGCCATGGCGTCCGCACCCGTGATGAAGAACAGCTGGGCGTCGGGCCGCTGCACCTTCAGATCGCGCAGGGTGTCGATCGTGAACGTCGGGCCCGGGCGCTCGATGTCCACCCGGCTGACCGTGAAGCTCGGGTTCGACGCCGTCGCGATGACCGTCATCAGGTACCGGTGCTCGGCTGCCGTGACGTCCTTGTCCGCCTTCTGCCAGGGCTGGCCCGTCGGGACGAAGACGACCTCGTCGAGATCGAACACCGATGCGACCTCACTCGCGGCCACGAGGTGGCCGTGGTGGATGGGGTCGAAGGTACCGCCCATGACCCCGAGGCGCCAGGGCGACCCGTCACGATGCCGCAGGCCACCCATCACGTCCCGCTCGATCCTGTCCGCCACCGGGACTGCTAGTGTCGGTTCGCTTCGCCGTGGTCGTGGTTGTTGGCGTGCTGCTTGTGCGGGTCGATGTGCTCTTCGACGGCCTCGTGGCGGTTGCGCACGTTGGAGAAGGACAGGGCCACGATCATGAGCGTGAGCAGGGCCCCCATGGCGATGAGCGCGTACGCGATGGCCGGCATGGGCAGCTCGGTGTGTTCCAGGGCTTCGTTCGCCAGCAGCGCGCTGCCGAGGGAGTAGAGCATCGTGGTTCCTCTGTCAGGTCAGGTTCCGCCGGTCCGTCTCGGTCCGGCGCGGGCATTTCTTCCAATGGTACGCGTAAAGGGACGCGCGCTGCCCAGCCTGCCGGCCGGGGTCAGCGGCGGATCTGCCCCTCACCCTGCACGATCCATTTGGTCGTCGTGAGCTCCGCCAGCCCCATCGGTCCCCGCGCGTGCATCTTCTGCGTGGAGATCCCCACCTCGGCACCGAGTCCGAGTTCCCCGCCGTCGACGAACCGGGTGGAGGCATTCACCAGGACGGCGGCAGAGTCTACGCCCGCTACGAACTCCTCCGACGACGCCAGGCTGTTCGTGATGATGGCCTCGCTGTGTCCGGTGCTCCACCGACGGATGTGGTGAAGCGCCTCGTCGACGCTGTCGACGGTCCGCACCGCGAGGTCGAGCTGCATGTACTCGCGACCCCAGTCGTCGTCGGTGGCGGGCAGCGCGTCCACGCCCTCGGGCAGGAGGGCCCGCGACCGGTCGTCGACGTGGAGTGTCACACCGGCCCTCACGAGCGCCGCGAGGACGCCGGGAGCAGCCTGGGAGCCGGAATGCACGAGGAGTGTCTCCACCGTGTTGCAGACGCTCGGCCGCTGGGTCTTCGCGTTGAGGAGGATGTCGATGGCCATGTCCTCGTCGGCGCTCTCGTCGAGAAGGATGTGCACGTTCCCCTCCCCCGTCTCGATCACGGGAACCCGTGCGGTGGTCACGACGGACTGGATGAGGTCACGCCCGCCACGCGGGATCAGGACGTCGATCCGCCCACGGGCCGCCATGAGCACCTGGGCGCCCTCCCGGCCGAACTCATCGATGGTGAGCACGGCGTCGTCGGGCAGTCCGTGCGCGTCCAGCGTGTCGCGGATGATGCCCACGAGGGCGGCGTTGGTGGCGGCTGCCGCACTGCCGCCTCGGAGGATGACGGCGTTGCCGCTCTTCAGTGCGAGGCCGGCAATATCGACGGTGACGTTCGGGCGCGCCTCGTAGATCGCCGCGACGACACCGAGGGGCACACGGACCTGCCGCATCCGGAGTCCGTTGGGGAGGGTCTCGGCGCGCACGGCGGTCCCGACGGGATCAGGGAGTGCGGCCAGTTGTGCCAGTGCTTCCGCGAGCCGATCGATGCGTTCCGGGTCGAGGCTCAGGCGGTCCAGCAGGTAGTCGGAGGTCCCGGCGGCGCGGCCGCGTTCGACGTCGGTCCGGTTGGCGGCGAGGACGACGTCCCGCCGTGCCACCAGTGCGTCGGCGATGGCAAGGAGCAGGCGGTCCTTGCGGGCGCGGTTGGCCCTGCCGAGGATGCGGGACGCGGCGCGCGCCCTGTCCGTGATTGCGTGGACGGCCTCCGTGAGCTGCTCCGGGGACAACGCCGGAGCGGCGTCGGTCCGGCCAGGAGTCATTCCAGGAGTCGTTCCGGTGGTCGTCTCAGCCTTCAGGTCCGTCATCCCAGCATTCTAGCGAGAAGCAGGGCGCCGGGCCTCAGGCGCTGTCCTTCATGACGCGGCGGCGGCCTGCAGCACCACGAGGTCGTTCACGTGCACCACCGAGCGCTCGTACTCGGCCCCGAGTTCCTCCGCAAGGTCATGCGTGGAGCGCCCGAGCATCCGGGGGAGCTCCGCGGAACTGTAGTTGACGAGGCCCCGCGCCACGACGGTTCCGTCACCGCTCACGAGCTGCACCGGATCGCCCGCCTCGAACACGCCCGACAGTCCGACGACTCCCGCCGGCAGCAGGGAACGCCGCCGCTCCCCCACGGCGTGCACGGCGCCGTCGTCGAGCACGAGGGTACCGAGGACCCGGGCGAGGTGTGCCAGCCAGAGCAGGCGGATGGGCTGCCGCTTGCCGGTCGCCGTGAACCAGGTGCCGACGTCCTCCCCGCGCAGCGCGGCGGCGGCGTTCGCCGTCGACGTGACGAGGGCGGGGATTCCGGAGGACGCCGCGATGGTGGCGGCCTCGACCTTCGTGACCATGCCGCCCGTGCCTACACCCGCCTTGCCGGCCCGCCCGATCGTGACCCCTTCGAGGTCCGCGGGTGAGGTGACGAGCGGTATCCGGCTCGCACCCGCGCTCGGCGGTCCGTCGTAGAGGGCGTCGACGTCGGACAGGAGCACGAGTGCCTCCGCCTTGACGAGGTGGGCGACGAGGGCGGCCAGCCGGTCGTTGTCGCCGAAGCGGATCTCATGGCTGGCGACCGTGTCGTTCTCGTTCACGATGGGCACGACGCCGAAGTTCAGGAGCCGCTCCATGGCACGGTGGGCGTTGGCGTAGTGGGACCGCCGGACGAGGTCCTCCGCGGTCAGCAGGATCTGGCTCACCGTGACGCCGTGGGCGGCGAAAGCCTGCGAGTACTGGGCCATGAGCAGACCCTGCCCCACGCTCGCGGCCGCCTGCTGCGTGGACAGCTGCGCAGGCCGCCGTGCGAGGCCCAGGGGCGCGAGCCCTGCGGCGATCGCCCCGGAGGACACCAGGATCACTTCGGTCCCGGCCATCCGCCGCTCCGCGAGGACATCGGCGAGGCCGACGAGGGCCTCACTCGAGATCCCGCCGGAGACCGATGTCAGCGACGACGAACCGACCTTGACGACGATCCGTCCCGCGGCGGGCAGGCCGGCACGGGACGCCAGCGGATGCTGCGACTGTTCCTGGGCCACGCGCGCCTAGTCCCGGGACTCGGCGTCCGCTTCCCGCTGGGCAGGAGCGGGCTGCTTGCGGTTCTGCACGGACTCGGTCCAGATGCCGGCCTTGCGGTCGGCCTCGAGGTCGGCCCGGGCTGCAGCCTTCGCGTCCTTGCGCTCCTGGTACTCCTCGCGCTTCTGCTCGCGCGTGGGCCGGACGTACTCCGCGAGGCGCAGGTCGGAGCCTCGCGGCCCGGCGAGCAGCTCCGCGCCGCCCATCATCGTCGGTTCCCAGTCGAACACGACGCCGTCGCCCTCGCCGATCACCACGGTGTCGCCGGGCTTGGCGCCGACCTTGAAGAGTTCCTCCTCGACACCGACCTTGGCCAGGCGGTCCGCGAGGTACCCGACGGCCTCGTCGTTCGTGAAGTCGGTCTGCTTGACCCAGCGCTCCGGCTTCTCGCCGAGCACGCGGAAGAGGGGCAGGGCGTCCTTCTCCTCGAGGCGGATCCGGAACGGTGCGGCGTTGACGCCGCGGGGGCGCAGCACCGGCGGAGCGACCTTCGGGGGTGCGCTGGCGACGGCCTTGCGCGCGTTCTCGACGATCTCGGCCATCGCGAAGCCCAGCTGGCGCAGTCCCTCGTGGCTGGAGGCCGACACCTCGAACACACGGTAGCCGCGCGCCTCGAGTTCGGGACGGACGAAGTCCGCCATGTCCCGTCCGTCCGGCACGTCCACCTTGTTGAGGGCGACGAGGCGGGGGCGCTCGTTCAGGGGGACGACGTCACCGTCGGGCCCGGCGTAGCTCATGTCCACCGAGTACTTCTCGAGTTCACGCTCGATGATGCCGAGGTCCTTCAGCGGATCACGGTCGGTCTCGAGGGCGGCGCAGTCCAGCACGTGCACGAGGGCGGCGCAGCGCTCCACGTGGCGCAGGAAGTGGTGGCCGAGGCCCTTGCCCTCGCTCGCGCCCTCGATGAGGCCGGGGACGTCCGCGATGGTGAAGCGCGTGGAACCCGCTTCGACGACGCCCAGGTTCGGCACGAGGGTGGTGAAGGGGTAGTCGGCGATCTTCGGGCGGGCAGCCGACATCGCGGCGATCAGGCTGGACTTGCCGGCGGAGGGGAAGCCCACGAGGGCGATGTCCGCGATGGACTTGAGTTCGAGGACGACGTCCCGCTCGTCGCCCGGGATGCCGAGCAGGGCGAAACCCGGGGCCTTGCGCTTCTGGGAGGACAGCGCAGCGTTGCCGAGGCCGCCCTGACCACCGGCGGCCGCGACGAACTCGGTGCCCTCACCGACGAGGTCCGCGAGGACCTCGCCGTCCTTCGTCTTGACGACGGTGCCGTCCGGGACGGGAAGGATCAGGGTCTCCCCGCTCTTGCCACCGCGCCAGTCACCCATGCCGTTGCCGCCGTTCGTGGCGTGCCGGTGCGGGGCGTGGTGGTAGTCGAGGAGGGTGGTGGTCTGGTGGTCGACGCGGAGGATAACGTCGCCGCCGTCGCCGCCGTTGCCGCCGTCGGGCCCGCCGAGGGGCTTGAACTTCTCGCGGTGGACGGAGACGCAGCCGTGGCCACCAGTGCCTCCGGATACGTGCAGGACTACGCGGTCAACGAAGCTCGCCACGTTGGTCTCCTTCTACAAATGCTTCACTGTGCCGAGTCTAACCGGCTTAAAAGAAGGTGGGGCGAGCCGTAGAGGCTCACCCCACCCGAATGCTTGTGCATCGTGTGCAGGCAGATTTACTCTGCTGCCGCACCTACGATGTTGACGACCTTGCGTCCGCGACGGGTGCCGAATTCAACGGCCCCTGCCTCGAGTGCGAACAGGGTGTCGTCGCCGCCGCGGCCGACATTGGCGCCCGGGTGGAAGTGGGTGCCGCGCTGGCGGACGATGATCTCGCCGGCCTTGACGACCTGGCCGCCGAAGCGCTTGACGCCCAGGAACTGTGCGTTCGAGTCGCGGCCGTTGCGAGTGGAGCTTGCGCCCTTCTTATGTGCCATGAGTTATGCCTGCCTTCGCTGAAGTTTCGTACGTGACCGATCGATAGCCCGAAGGGACTATGCGATGCCTGTGATTTTGACGCGGGTCAGTTCCGAACGGTGACCCTGGCGCTTCTTGTAGCCGGTCTTGTTCTTGAACTTCTGGATGACAATCTTCGGTCCACGAAGATTCTCGACGATCTCGGCAGTGACGGTGACCTTCGCGAGGTCCTCCGCTGCAGAGGTGATCTTGACGCCGTCTACCAGAAGGAGGGCGGGAAGCTTGAACGTGCTTCCTGCCTGACCGGTGACGCGGTCAAGGGTAACGAGGTCTCCTACAGAAACCTTTTCTTGGCGGCCGCCTGCGCGGACAATCGCGTACACCACTTGGGAACTCACTTCTCTCGACAATCTTGACTTCTGATGAAAAAACCTGGGTGCGCCTCGGCAGCAAACCTGGAGGTTGCTCTTCGTGCCGGAAATCCCGCACCGTTGCTGCCAGACATGCCGGTTAACAGGCGGGTGCACCGAGGGTCTAGATTACGCCAGAACAGCATCTTCCTGCAAATCAGCGGGCTCGTGCCGCCCAGCGCCGGGGCCGTGGACGCGCGGAGCGTCGAAGAAGTCCCGTTCGTACGTGGCGGACCACCTGAACGCCGCGAGCATGGCGTTCCTCTCCGCGGGCGAGGCACGCCGGTGGGCATCGTCCGCGATCTGCTGCGCACGCGCGGTGGCTGCCGCGAAGCTAGGATCGGCGTAGGTGGCGATCCAGTCCGCGTAGGGGTGGGGGCCGGACGGAACGCCGTCGCCCACCTTCTCCTGCACGTGATCCCCGACGGTGGCGTAGAGCCAGAAGCACGGCAGCACCGCGGCCACGAGTTCCGCGTACGAGCCGCGTCCGGCGGCCGCCGCGAGGTGGTCGCAGTACGCCCGCGTGACGGGGCCCGCCTCGCCCTCGCCGAAGCGGGCCCCGGCTTCCCTCGCCAGCCAGGTGCGGTGCAGCTCCGCTTCGGTCTGCAGGCACGACGTCGCCGCCGTCAGCCAGAACAGTTGGTCGTCCTCCGAAGGGGCTAGAGCGGCGGCGCTGGCGAGCACGCGGGAGTACTCGCGGAGGTAGAGCGCGTCCTGCTGCAGGTAGTAGGCGAAATGGTGGGCGGGCAGGGTCCCCTCCGTCAGGCCGGTGACGAAGGGGAGCGCGAGGATCTCGTTCCGGACCGCCGTGGTGTCCCGCCAGGCCAGATCGGCGAAGCGGTGGTGCATGCGCGGGTCGACCGCGGAGTGGAAGTGGTGGACGGGTCCGCTGCCCGCTCCCACGTCCAGGAGGTCCGCGGCCTCGAGCGCCCCCTCGAGCCAGGATTTCGCTTCGCGGACGGCCGTGGGCCAGTCGGCGGTGGCGGCGTACCGGCTGGCGATCGCCGACGACAGGGAACAGCCCGTGCCGTGCGTGTTCACCGTGTCCACGCGCCGCCCGTCGAGGACCAGTGCGTCGTCGGGACCTCCCGGCGGGGAGAGGAGGGCGTCGGGACACCGCTCCCCCGGCAGGTGCCCGCCCTTCACCAGGACACGCGTGCCGAGCCGCGCCGCAAGGGTGCTCCCCTGGGCGAGTGCCTCCGGCCAGGAGGTCGCCGGCTCGGCTCCGACGAGTACGGCGAGTTCCGCGATGTTGGGGGTGACGAGCGACGCGCGACGGGCGACGTCGATGACGGCCCGTACGGCGTCGTCGAGCAACCGGGCTCCGCTCGTGGCCACCATGACCGGGTCGAGCACCACGGCGGGCGGGCGGGCGTCGTCGAGCCATCCCGCCACGCAGCGCGCGATGTCGGCGGAACCGAGCATCCCGATCTTCACGGCGCTGATGGACACGTCCTCGGCGACGGCGTCGAGCTGCTGCCGGAGGAACTCCGCGGGAGGGGTGTGCACGCCGGTGACGCCCCGGGTGTTCTGCGCCGTCAGGGCGGTCACGACGGCCATCGCGTAGCCACCGTTGGCGCTGATGCTCTTGATGTCCGCCTGGATCCCGGCTCCGCCGCTCGGGTCGGAGCCGGCGATGCTGAGGATATTGGGAATTCCGGACGTGGGTGTGGTAACCGCAGTATGCATGGGTGACATCCCTCCGCTAGGCGTCGGGCGCACGCGCCCGCTAGATCAGGTTCGACGGGTTTGATCTCAGCCCTGCATCCGGCAGGGCACCCCGTGTCGCGATCAAGCCTAGCGCAGCCAGGCAGGTCGAGGCAGCCGCGGGCCGGACCGCCGCGGGTCCCGGCAGCCGGTCGTCAACGCAGCCGGTCGTGCACGCAGCCGGTCGTCCACGGGAACGCGGAAGGCCGGAGTCCACTGGGACTCCGGCCTTCCGTGCGCCGGACGCACCGGCACCTGGCTGCTACAGCTCCGAGGCGGGTACACCTACGCCGAAGATGAGCGGCTCGGACGCCGAGGCCTCCGGCCTCCGCACAGGCGCCTGGGCCCTGGCGACATGCCGGGTGCCGGAGGGTTGCGCGGCGGACTCGGCGGTCTGCGTCTCGATCGTGGTGTCCGCGGCGCCCTGCGCGCTGCGGGCGACGCGACGGCGCGGGCGGTTTCGCCGGGCCGGCGCCTCCGCGACGGGGACCTCGGTGCGGACGGGTGTCTCCGGCGCGCTGTCTGCGCTGCCGCCCTCACTGCGTCCCTCATCGCCACCCTCACTTCGGACCTCACTGCGGACCTCACTGCGGACCTCACTGCCACCCTCGGGCGCCTGGAATCCGTCGGCTCCCCCGGCTGCAGCATCGTCGCCCGCGGGCCTCCTGTTGAAGGCCTCACTCAGGCTGTCGAGCGTCAGGCGGGTTGCCGGCACCTCCGGGCTCTCCTGGACGGTCGGGCGGCGGTTGTCCGCGCGGGGCAGCGTCACCGTCTCGCCGTTGATCGTCAGGACCGCCTCCGTCACCTGGATGTCGGCGACCGCGGCCGGGTGCTCCTCCTCGTGGTGGTGCGTGGCGGCAGCGATGCTGGCGAGGGCGGCGCGTGCGGCCTCCGCCTTCGCCGCGCGGTCGGGGCTGTCCGCGACAGGAGCCACCGGCTGGACCCCGTTCTCGTCCTGCTGCTGGCCGCCGCGGCCCCGGTTCCGCTTGCGCTCGCTCCGGGAGACCCTGTCCTGGCGCGCGGGCTGCTGGGTATCCGGCACGGCGGTGTGGCTGCGGTGCTCCACGGGCTCCATGTGGGTGACCACGCCGCGGCCCGCACAGTGCTCGCAGTCCTCTCCGAAGACCTCGAGCAGGCCCGTACCCATGCGCTTGCGGGTCATCTGGACGAGGCCCAGCGAGGTCACCTCAGCGACCTGGTGCTTGGTCCTGTCCCGGCCGAGGCATTCGACGAGGCGGCGCAGCACGAGGTCGCGGTTCGCCTCGAGCACCATGTCGATGAAGTCGATCACGATGATCCCGCCGATGTCGCGGAGCCGCAGCTGGCGCACGACCTCCTCGGCCGCCTCGAGGTTGTTCTTCGTGACGGTCTCCTCGAGGTTGCCGCCGCTGCCGGTGAACTTGCCCGTGTTGACGTCGACCACGGTCATGGCCTCGGTGCGGTCGATCACGAGCGAGCCGCCCGACGGCAGGAACACCTTGCGCTCCAGGGCCTTCGAGATCTGCTCGTCGATGCGTGAGGCGGCGAAGATGTCCTCCTCGCTCGTCCACTTCTCGAGCCTGCCGACGAGGTCCGGAGCGACGTACATGACGTAGGCCTCGATGGTGTCCCAGGCCTCCTCGCCCGAGACGACGAGCTTCGAGAAGTCCTCGTTGAACACGTCACGCACCACCTTGATGGTGAGGTCGGGCTCGCCGTACAGCAGCTCGGGTGCGAGGGTCTTCGTGGAGCCGGCCTTGCGCTCGATCTCCTCCCACTGGGCACGCAGGCGGTTGATGTCGTGCGTCAGCTCTTCCTCGCTGGCGCCTTCGGCCGCGGTCCGGACGATCACGCCGGCGTTCTCCGGGAGCCTGTCCTTGAGGATGCGCTTGAGGCGGTTGCGCTCGACGTCGGGCAGCTTGCGGGAGATGCCGGTCATGGAGCCGCCCGGGACGTACACGAGGTAGCGGCCGGGCAGGGAGATCTGACTCGTGAGCCGCGCACCCTTGTGGCCCACGGGATCCTTGGTGACCTGGACCAGGACGGGATCACCGGACTTCAGCGCGAGTTCGATGCGGCGCGGCTGGCCGTCCAGGCCGGCGGCGTCCCAGTTGACCTCGCCTGCGTAGAGGACGGCGTTGCGGCCGCGTCCGATGTCGACGAAGGCGGCTTCCATGCTCGGCAGCACGTTCTGGACCTTGCCGATGTACACGTTGCCGATCAGCGAGTCCTGCTGCGTCTTGGACACGAAGTGCTCGGCCAGGATGCCGTCCTCGAGCACGCCGATCTGGATCCTGTCGTCGCGCTGTCGCACGATCATCTGGCGGTCCACGGATTCGCGGCGTGCGAGGAACTCGGCCTCGGTGATGACCTGGCGGCGACGGCCCGTGTCGCGGGATTCACGACGGCGCTGCTTCTTGGCCTCGAGGCGCGTGGATCCGCGGACGCTGGTCACGCGGTCGGAGACGGGCTCGCTGGCCTGCCGGGGAGCCCGGACCCGCGTGACGGTGTTGGGCGGATCATCGTCCTCGCCGCCGGTCAGCTCGAGGTCCTGGTCGCCACGGCGACGACGGCGGCGACGGCGTGAGGTGACGCCCGCACCCTCCTCGGGCCCGTTGGAGCGGGACCGGTCGTCGGAGTCCTCCGTTTCGGCGTCGTCCGTGCCGGCCTCGGCGGGGGCGGCATCGCGGGTGCGGTTCCGGCTACGGCGGCTGCGGCGTGAACGGCGACCGGACTCCTCGGAATCCTCCTCCTCGCTGTCCTCCTCGCTGGGCGGGGTGATCTTGACGGACGGCACGGAGACGGTGCTGAGGTCCGGGGCGTGGAACAGGAGGGACAGCGGTGACTCGGGGATGGCGAAGGGGTCGAAGCGGTTCTCGGCCGCCGGCTCGTCCTCCTGTGCTGAGTCCTCGGGCGCGGCGCCGGGCGATTCCTGGGGTTCCGTGGCAGCGGCCGACGTGGAACCCGCGACGGGGGTCGTCGCTGCTCCGGCGTCCGCTGCTCCGGCGTCCGCTGCTTCCGCGTCGTCCGCCTGCACGGGCTCGGAGGCCCGGCGGCTCCGGGTCCTGGTCGTGCGGCGCGCGCGGGTCGGCTTCTCCTCGGCGGGCGAGTCGGCCTCGGTGCCGGCCGCATTCCCGGCGCTGTCTGCTGGTACCGCCGGGGCTTCGGCGGGGGCCGTCCCGGCCGCCGCCTCGTCGGATGCGGTCACGGGGGCGAGCGCATCGGTGGGGGTGGTCTCCGCGGGGGCGGGCTGCTCCACCGGGCGGGCGGGGCCTGCTTCGGCCGTCGCGGCACGACGGCGGGTGCGGGGCGCGCGGGTGGATGCGGCGGGCGCGGCGTCGGTAGAGGACACGGTCTGCGAACCGGCCGTGCCGTCCATCGGCACGTCGGACCCGGACGGGATGGGTGCCTCGGCTGCGGTCTCGTCGGTGACGACGACCGGCTTGCGGACCCGGGTGGCCCTCTTGCGGACGGGTTCGGCGGCCGCTGCCGCCTCGGGTGACGGCTCCGGCGCCTTGGGAGGCGCTCCGGCCGGTGCGCTGGCGGTACGGCGCTTCCTCGGCGCCTTCACCGGTGCGGCCTGCTCCTGGGCGTCCTGCCCGGCAGCTGATGCTTCCGGTGCGTTCTGTTCGTTCCCCAGCTGTTCTGACTGATCCATAGGTGCCTGCTCCAAGCCCCTGCGGCACCGGCCACATTCCAGCGCCCTCCAGGGCGGTATGTCGGACCGCCGCGGGCCCTTCGCCCGGCGGCTGACCGGAAGTCGTTGTCATGTCGTCCGGGGTCACACCGTCATTGGGGTGCGGAATCACTCGGAGACCAGTGGCGCTTTTCCAACTCAGCCGCCCTTGTCGACGGTGGGTCCCGCCAGCGGATTCCGCCTACTTCCGCCGACGGGGCGGACTCGGTAGGACGGAAGCATCGCTCTCGGAACGGAAGCCTGTCACTGGACCGGCGGGGGAATGTGGTTCCCCCGCCAGCCTTCGCCATTGTCTCACACCACCCTTCGAAAGGGACTCCCGACCCGCACCGGACCCGCCCGGGATCGGGCCTCGGGATCAAGGCTCGGGACGGCGGCTCGGGACTAGAGCTTGGGACTAGAGCTTGGGGATCTGACCGGTCGCGGGCGCCTGGTCACCGGCGAGGGGCCGCGCGACGGGCACCTTCGTTCCGAGGACCTGTGCAACGACGTCGTGCGTGATCTTCTGGGCGGTCAGGCCGACCCGCTCGAGGACCTGGTTCCGTGAGCCGTGGTCCAGGAACTCGACGGGGAGACCCACCTCGTTGAGGGCGGTGTCGACGCCCGCCGACCGCATCTCCTGCCGGATCCTCGACCCGACGCCACCAGCGCGCACGCCGTCCTCGATGACGATCACGATGCGGTGTTCGGAGGCGAGGTCGATCACCGAGCGGCGGACCGGCAGAAGCCAGCGGGGGTCGATCACCGTGGAGCTGATGCCCTGCGCGCCGAGCCGGTTGGACACGTCGAGTGCCAGTTCGCTCATGGCGCCCACGCTGATGATCAGGACGTCGTTGGAGCGCGAGCCGGCAGGCCTGCGGGACAGGACGTCCACCCCGTCCTGCAGGCGTTCGACGGCCTCGACCTCGGCGCCGACGGAGCCCTTGGAGTAGCGCACGACGCTCGGGGCGTCCGAGATGGCGACGGCTTCCCGCAGTTCCTCCCGCAGCCGGGTGGCGTCGCGGGGCGCAGCGAGGTGGAGCCCCGGAACGGCCTGCAGCATCGCGAGGTCCCACATGCCGTGGTGGCTCGCGCCGTCGGGCCCGGTGACCCCTGACCGGTCGAGGACGATCGTCACGCCGGCCTTGTGCAGGGCGACGTCCATGAGGAGCTGGTCGAACGCGCGGTTCAGGAAGGTCGCGTAGAGGGCGATGACGGGGTGCAGCCCGCCATACGCCATGCCGGCGGCGCTCGTGAGGGCGTGCTGCTCGGCGATCCCGACGTCGAACACGCGCTCCGGATGCCGTGCGGCGAAGCGGTGCAGCCCGACGGGGATCAGCATGGCCCCGGTGATGCCGACGATGTCCGGCCGCTCGTCCGCGATGTCCGCGATCTCGTTGGCGAACACGGACGTCCAGGACTGCTGGCCCGCGGCGTCCACCGGCTCACCCGTTTCCGGGTCGATGATGCCGACGGCGTGGAACTGGTCGGCCTCGTGTGCGCGGGCGGGCGCGTAGCCGTGGCCTTTCTCCGTGATCGCGTGCACGATCACGGGGCCCTCGTAGTTCTTGGCGAGGTGGAGCGCCTGTTCGACGGCCGACTGGTCGTGGCCGTCCACGGGACCGACGTACTTCATGCCGAGGTCCTCGAAAAGGCCCTGGGGCGCCCACCAGTCCTTGATGCCCTTCTTCATGGCATGGAGGCTCTTGTAGCTGAACTCGCCCACGGGGCCGCCGGTCTGCATGCGCTGCTTGAACCAGTCGAGGGTGCGCTCGTAGACGCGGTGGGTGCGCACGGAGTCGAGGGTAGGACGCAGCGAGGCGAGGTAGTCGGCGACGCCGCCGATGGTAGGGGCGTACGAGCGGCCGTTGTCGTTGACCACGATCACGACCCTGCGCCGCTTGTCCGCGGCGATGTTGTTCAGCGCCTCCCAGGCCATGCCGCCGGTGAGCGCGCCGTCTCCGACCAGGACCACCGTGTAGCGGTCACCTTCGCCGCCCAGAACGCGGGCCCGGGAGATGCCGTCCGCCCAGGAGAGGGAGGACGAGGCGTGGGAGCTCTCGACGACGTCGTGCACGGACTCCGCCCGCGACGGGTAGCCGGACAGCCCGCCCTGCTGGCGCAGCGTGCTGAAGTCCTGCCGTCCGGTGACGAGCTTGTGCACGTAGGACTGGTGGCCGGTGTCGAAGATGATGCTGTCGCGAGGCGAGTCGAAGACGCGATGGATGCCGAGGGTCAGCTCGACCACCCCGAGGTTGGGTCCCAGGTGCCCGCCGGTGCGCGAGACGTTGCTGACCAGGAAGGCGCGGATCTCCTTCGCGAGTGCTGTCAGCTGCGCATGGCTGAGCTTGCTCAGGTCCTGTGGGCCGTGGATCGTCTCCAAGAGTCCCATCGGCGCCTCCTCGGTTCGTTTGGTGTGGCGGGTCGTCGCCCTCGATCCCGTTAACTCTAACGTCGGGGATTCGGAGCGGTGCCATCCACAGCTTGCTCCCGCCGGGTTCGAGCCCCGCGGCGCGCTCAGGCCGGAGGCGGCAGGATCCGCGCGAAGGACTCCATGTGGTGCGTGTGCGGGTACAGGTCGAAGACGCGCAGCGCGTCGAGGGACCACCCGGCGCCGAGAAAGTAGCCGAGGTCGCGCGCGAACGACGCCGGGTCGCAGGACACGTAGCCGACGGCGCGGGGGCGGGCCTGCACGATCTGCCGTACGACCTTCCTGCCTGCTCCAGCCCTCGGCGGGTCGAGCAGGACGGCGTCGAGTGGTTCGGTCCATCGGCCGAGCACGGCGTCCACTCGGCCCTGCACAATGGACACGTGGTCCTGCCCGTGGAGGTTGCGCCGGGCGTCCCGGCTGGTCCCGGGTGAACCCTCCACCGACAGCACCGCGCCGTCCGGTCCGACGGCGCGTGCGAGCGGCACGGTGAACAGGCCCGCTCCGGCATAGAGGTCCGCGATGCGCTCCCCCGCCGCGGGCTGCACCCCGTCGAGCACCGCCGTGACCAGGGCCTCCGGCGCGCCCCGGTGGATCTGCCAGAAGCCGGCTCCGGTCACGCGGTAGTCGATGCCGAGGACGCTCTCCTGGAGCCACGTCCGGCCCTTCAGTCGCTGGACCTGACCGGACTCCGCATCGAGCACGCCCACCGAGGCGCCGTCGATAGAGGACGCGACGGCCGCGACGCGGCGCGGCGTCGTGCCGGCGGCCGGAACGAGCAGCACGAGGGGCTCTCCCCCGCCCGAGGGCGCGGCGACGTCGACCCGCTCGATGCCGGTGAAGTCCAGCGTCCACAGTCGGAGGTCGTTGATCGCCGCGACGGCCAGGGGCATGTCCCGGACCGGGAGGACCGCGTGCGAGCGGTGCAGGTGCATCGCGAGACGCCCGGCGGCGTCGACGGCGAAGGCCGCCCGGGTGCGCCAGGCCAGCCCGTCCGCCGCCTCACCGGGCGCGGCTTCGACGGTCACCGTCCGGTCGGTCTTCGCCAGGCGGGACAGCTGCTCCTCGAAGATCTGCGCCTTGAGCCTGCGCTGCTCCGCAAGGTCGATGTGGCCGAACTCGGCCCCGCCGACCGCCGAGCGGCCCCTGGCCGAGGCCTTGAGGGCATCGGCGACGGGCCACGGGTGGGCCACCCGGTGCGGCGAGGCCTGCAGCACCTCGACGGCGTCGGCCCGCCAGAAGCTGGCGTCGTCGTCCGTCTCGGTGAAGCGCACCCGGACCACCTCGCCCGGCAGTGCGTGCCGGACGAAGACCACGCGACCCTCGTGCCGTGCGACGAAGTGGCCGCCGTGCGCCGGCCGTCCGATGGTCAGCTCGGCCGTGCTGCCGGGTGCTGCGGGCTCCTCCGCCCCTGTGGTCGTGGGGGCGGCGGCTGGTACGGCGTCGGTCATGGGTGTCTTCCTACTTCAGGTCCTGGTAGATCTGGGCCGCGTCGGAGGACGCGAGCTGCCACGGCACGCTGGCGACCATCACGCCGGGCACGAAGTGCAGGCGTGTCTTGATGCGGAGGGCGGTCTGGTTGTGGACCAGTTGCTCCCACCATTTTCCCACCACGTATTCGGGGATGTAGACCACGATGAGGTCCCGTGGGGCGTCCCTGCGGATCGTCCGGATGTATTCGAGGATCGGGGTGATCGTGTCCCGGTAGGGCGAGGCGAGGACGGTGATCGGCACCGGGATCTCGTGCTTCTCCCAGTCCGCGAGCGTCTGGCGGGTCTGCTCGGGGTCGACGTCGACCGTGATGGCATCCAGGCGCGACGGGCGCGAGGCGCGCGCGAAGGCCAGCGCCCTCAGGACCGGCTTGCGCACGTGTGAGACGAGGATCACGGCATGCACGCGGGACGGGAGGGCACGCAGCCGGACGGCGTCGTCGATCGCGAGTTCCTCGGCCACCGTGTCGTAGTGCTTCTTGATGCTGCGCATGACGGCGAACAGGATCGCCATGGCGAGCACCGCGATCCAGGCGCCGTGCCCGAACTTCGTGACGAGGATGACGGCGAGGACCGCCGCGGTGAGGCCGAAGCCGAGCGTGTTGATGGCCCGCGACTTGCGGACCCTCCAGCGGTCCTGCTTGCCCACCGTTCTGTGGAGGATCCGGTTCCAGTGCCGGATCAGCCCGAGCTGGCCGCCGGTGAAGGACACGAAGACCCCCACGATGTACAGCTGCACGAGCGCGGTGACGTCCGCGCGGAACACGAGGATGAGCACGACGGCGCCGAGGCCGAGGGCGAGGATCCCGTTGCTGAAGGTCAGCCGGTCTCCCCGGGTGCGGAGCTGGCGGGGCAGGTAGCCGTCGGTCGCGAGGATGGAGGCGAGCACGGGGAAGCCGTTGAAGGCGGCGTGACCGGCGAGCATCAGCATGAGCGCCGTCGCCGCGACGACGAGGTAGAAGGCGGGAGAGCCGGCGTCGAAGACGGTCCTCGCCAGCTGGCTGACCACGGGCGCCTGGATGTAGTCGTCGGGAACGGGGCGACCGTCGAGCAGCAGCTGCGCGGCGGGGTCCTGCACCACGTGCACGCGGGTCGCGTTCGCGAGGTAGAGGACGCCTGCGAGCATGGCCGAGGAGACGACGCCGAGGATCAGGAGCGTCGTCGCGGCGTTCCGGCCCTGCGGCGCCTCGAAGCGCGGGACGTTGGACGCCGGCCCCTCCAGGCCGGTCAGCGCCGCGGCACCCGCGGAGAACGCCCGGAGGATGAGGAGTGCGCCGGCCAGACCGACCAGCCCGGCATCGAGAGCGGCGTCCGGGACGATCTCGAACTGCGCACTGGGTGCCCGCGCGAGCGTCCCCGAGAGGGCCTGGACCATCCCGGTGGCACACAGGGCGAAGATCCCGGCGAGGAAGGCATAGGTGACGACGGCGCGGGCACGGACGCCGCGCGTGATGCCACGCAGGTTCAGCAGGACGAGCACCGCGACACCCGCGACGGCGAGGGCGATGCGCAGGTCCTCCAGCGCCGGGGCGAGCGAGACGAGATACTGGGCCGCGGCGGAGACCGAGACGGCCACGGTGAGGAGGTAGTCGATCATGAGCGCGGAGGCGACGGTGGTGCCTGCGATCGGGCCGATGTTCCGCTTGGCGATCTCGTAGTCCCCGCCGCCGGACGGGTACGCGCGCACGGCCTGACGGTAGGAGGCGACGACGACGAGGAGCACTGCGATGACGGCGAGTCCCACCCAGGGCGAGATGGCGACGGACGCCACTCCCGCCAGGGCGAGGGTCAGCAGGATCTCGTCCGGGGCGTAGGCCACCGAGGAGAGCGCACTCGCGGAGAGGACGGGCAGGGCGAGGCGCTTGGGCAGGCTCCTGTTCCTCAGCCTGTCGCTGGCGAACGGCTTGCCCACCAGCACCCGCTTGACGGCCTCGAGAAAAGTCAGCACAGGCCTCAGACTAGCGCGTCCGCGCCTCCCGCCAGCCACTAGGCTTGATGCTGGTACGGCTCGGGACAGCAGGATCTACAGCAGGAATCAGGGGTGCCCTCGGTGGCTCATTTTGTGATCATGGGATGCGGCAGGGTGGGGGTCAGCCTCGCGCACACGCTCGACGATTCCGGCCACTCGGTGGCGATCATCGACCAGGACGACCGTGCCTTCCGCCGCCTGCGTTCCTCCTTCGGCGGACGCAAGGTCACCGGAGTGGGCTTCGACCGCGAGACGCTCAAGTACGCGGAGATCGAGAACGCCTACGCCTTCGCCGCGGTCTCGAGCGGGGACAACTCCAACATCCTCGCAACCCGCGTCGCCCGGGAGACCTTCCACGTACCCCACGTCGTCGCGCGCATCTACGACCCGGGACGCGCCGAGATCTACCAGCGGCTCGGCATCCCCACCGTCGCGGCCGTGCGCTGGAGCGCCGACCAGGTGCTGCGCAGGATCCTGCCCGAGCAGGCCATCAACGGCGACTTCCGCGAGACCTCGGGGCGGCTCATCCTCGGTGAACTGGCACTGAGCGACGCCTGGCTCGGCAGGTCCCTCAGGAGTATCGAGGCCGCGAGCGGCGTCCGGATCGCGTACATCACCCGCTTCGGCGAGGGCATCCTGCCGACGGCGGAGACGAGCTACCAGCAGGGGGATATCCTGCACGCCATGATGAAGACGACGGCGACCGACGAGATCGGGCGCATCCTCGCCGCCGCACCGAAAGAGGAAGTCCAATGAGGGTTGTCATCGCCGGCGCCGGGAGCGTGGGCTCCTCGATCGCACGGGAACTGCTCGGCAACAAGCACGAGATCCTGCTCATCGACGAGAAGCCCGAGGTGATCGGGCGCAGCGGGCTCAAGGGAGCCAAGTGGCTGATCGGCGATGCGTGCGAACTCACGACGCTCAAGGACGCGCGCCTGGACGAGGCCGATGTGGTGGTGTCGGCGACGGGCGACGACAAGGTGAACCTCGTGGTCTCGCTCCTCGCCAAGAGCGAGTTCGGCGTGGGCCGCACCGTCGGTCGCGTCAACAATCCGAAGAACGACTGGATGTTCGACGACTCCTGGGGCGTGGACGTCGCCGTCAACACGCCGCGGCTCATGACAGCTCTCGTGGAGGAAGCCGTGGAGATCGGCGACCTGGTGCGCCTGCTGACGCTGCAGACGGGGGTCTCCTCGATCGTCGAGTTCACCGTGCCGCAGGATTCCCCCCTCGTCGGCGGGACGATCGGCGCGATCCGCCTGCCCGAGGACTGTGCGGTGGTGGCCGTGCTGCGGGACGACTCCCCCATCACGCCGAGTCCCGACGACGTCGTCGAAGGCGGCGACGAGATGTTCTTCCTCGCGGCGATCGCGGCCGAGGACGAACTGCGGGTCGCACTGTCGGCCCGCAACGACGGCACCGGACGCTAGGAGCCGGGGGCCGGGGAGACGGGCGGGCGCGAGACGATCCACGCGAGCCACATACCGAGCGCGTAGAGCGGCAGCCCCATGGCCACGCGCGTCGAGCCGAGGGCCGCGACGTTCTCCATGAGGTAGAGGGGTACCTGCACCACGAGTCGCAGGGCCAGCACCGAGACGATGATCCAGGTGGCGATCGAGTACGCGCGGACGCGGGCAGCGTCCCTGCGCCATTCGATGCCCTCGTTCCGGAGGAAGCCGAAGAGCAGCCCGGCGAAGGGCCAGCGGAAGACCACCGATGCGGCCATCGCGATGATGTAGCCACCGTTGATGAAGAAACCGGGGAGGAAGAAGTCCTCGGCGTTCCCCGTCCGCAGGGCGACGAAGGCGCAGAAGGCGACGCCCACGAGCCCGGCGAGGGCCTGGGTGACCGGCGTCCGTGAGACGAGCCGGATGACGGTGAAGACTGCGGACACCGCCAGCGCCGCCACGAGTGACACCGGAAGGTCCGTGGTGATGGTGAAGAGGATCGTGAAGACGAGCCCGGGCGCGATGCTCTCCGCCAGCCCCTGCACGCCGCCGATCGAGGACAGGACGTCGATCTGGCCGGCGTCGTTGCGCCGCACACCGGACTTCGCAGCGTACTGCGTCGCCAGGTCCGCCGCCGTCGGGGCCGCCTTGCCGGCGGCCGGACGGCCGACGCCGTCCTCGGGCTCGGGGCGGGCACCGGGATCGTTCGCCGGGTGGCTCATGTGGGGTTCCTCATTAGTACTCCTCGGGGCGGCCGATGATCTCGTAGCGGGGGTTGTAGACGGTGGGCGTGCCATCGACCCGGCTCAGCATGCCCTCGAACCGCAGGGAGACCCCGGCTTCGATGCCGGGGACGCGGCGCTGGCCCATCCAGACAATGCGCACGTTCTCCTCCGCACCGTTCCAGTCGATCCTCGCGAGGACTGTGAACGACGGCGAGGACGTCACGGGCGCGATGGTGATCCTGTCGATGACCCCGCGCGCCTTGATCCTGCCGCGCTCGGGCAGTGCGGCGGGCAGTCCGGCAGCTGCCGCGGGTGCGGGCCGGCCTACCGGCCCCGAGGGGTCGGCAGAACCTGGTGCGTACTGCCGGGTGGGCATGGCGGACTAGCGGGTCTCGGTGATCTCGGGACCGCGCTCCAGCGGGTTCAGGTCCGGACGAACGGGAGCGGGAGCGGAGGGCGTGCCGGCGGTCGCATCCTTCGGCAACCGGAGCGGCAGCAGTTCGCGCGGCGGGAGGGGGTGGTCGCCGCGGACGACGACGACGCTGCGGAAGAGCTTCTCGACGTCCGCCGCAGCGCCCTGCTCCAGGGCGGCCGGGCCGCCGAAGACGCCGCGGAGGAACCACCGCGGTCCGTTGACCCCCACGAAACGGGCTACTCGAAACCCGGCCTGGCCGTCGGGCGTCTGTGCGGGCAGCTTGGCGAGGAGTTCGGTGCCGAGGCGACCCGGGCGCTCCTCGACCGTTCCGCCCTGCGACCCCACGGAGGCGCCGATCTGCTCCCTGATCTCGTCCCAGAGCCCTTCGGTCTTCGGCGCAGCGAAGGCCTGGAGCTGCAGCGTGGAACCGCCGAGATCCAGGGTCACGGCGATGACACGCTTGCTGCGTTCCTCGACCTCGAGGCGCAGCTGGAGCCCCTCGGCGGCGTGGATGCGGAGGGCTCCCAGATCGATGTAGCCGGAGTCGGTGTCCTTCTCCGACACGTCGAACGGTCCCAGTCCGGCCCGGTCGTAGTCGGTGCTGGACACGTGGCCGGACGGTACGGCCGGAGCCTCTCCGACGCTGTCCGCTGCAGGGCCACCGGCCACCGCGTCGGCGGAAGCCGGCGTGCCCGGGGATTCGGCGGCTTCGTCGACCGGTCCTGCCGCTTCGTCCGGTTCCTGCTGCACCAACGCGTCGGCGTCGTCCTGCTTCTTCTTCCTGAGGCGCCCAAAAGCCATGGCGGGTCCCTTTCCTTCTGGCATGTCCGAGGTATCTGACGTTTCTGCGATCCCTGAGGGGGAAGTGGTGTGGTGCCGTGCGGCGCCGGGCGGGTCAGCCGCCGGCAACCGCGGGTGTGGCATCGAGCGGGCCGAACCCACCGGTCGAACCGAAACCGCCCGTACCCCGGACGCTCTCGGGCAGGTCGTCCACCACGGCGAATGCGGCGCGCTCCACGCGCTGGATGACCAGCTGCGCGATCCGGTCACCCCGCGCGAACGTGACGGCCTCATGCCGGTCCGTGTTGAGGAGGCATACCTTGATCTCGCCCCGGTAGCCGGCGTCGACGGTACCCGGCGCATTGACGATCGTCACGCCGTGGCGCGCGGCGAGACCGGATCGCGGATGGACCAGGCCCACATAGCCGTGCGGCAGGGCCATCGCCACTCCGGTGGGCACGAGTGCCCGCTCGCCGGGCTCGAGGACGAGGTCGACGGCGGTCCGCAGGTCCGCGCCGGCGTCACCCTCGGTGGCATAGGCGGGCGGCTCGAGACCGTCGTCGAGCATCAAGATCTGGACCGGGAGGTCCTGCTGTGTACCCATTGACCGCATCTCCCACGCAAGCTATCCGGTTACCAGCCCCCCACTTTAGCGCCTTTGCCCGAGGCCTACCTGACAGTCCCGCCCGACCTCGACCGGCCCCTTCCGGCCCCCGCCGGGATGAGACGGTCCGCAAATGGTGGAATGCTGGTTTCATGTCCAGCGCTCCAGGGGAAGCCCCCCAGAACACACCCGACCAGGCCGTCCTGTACGAGGAGCGCCTCTGGCCGTCGTTCTGGGTCTGGCTCATCGCGGCGGGCTTCTCCTCCGCCGTGATCGTGATGTTCGCGCCGATCTCGATGGCCGTCGGGTACGGGGCAGCCGCCGTCGTCGCGGTGATCGTCTTCACGCTGCTGGTCCTGTCCACGCCGCGCATCGCGGTGACCGCGGCAACGCTGACCGTGGGCCGCGCGACGATCGAACGGACGTACCTGGGGTCCGTCGAATGGTTCACCGGGGAGGATGCCACCCAGCAGCGCGGCCCCGGCCTGAACGGCCTCGCGTACCTCTGCATCCGCGGCTGGATCTCACCCGTGGTCCGCATCGAGGTCACGGACCCGGAAGACCGCACGCCCTACTGGCTCGTCTCGTCACGACACCCCGAGCGGCTCGCGGCAGCACTCGCGGCCTGACGCCTCGCGGGCGTTCCGCCCCGGCGCCCCCTACCGGGCGGCACGGGGCGCGGCCCTCAGCCTTCGCAGTCCATGCAATACAGCTGCCCGCCCCTGTTCAGCGCGATCTGTGAGCGGTGGCGTACGAGGAAGCAAGAGGCGCAGGTGAACTCGTCCGCCTGCGCCGCCAGGATCTCCACCGAGATCTCCTCGCTGGAAAGATCCGCCCCCGGCAGGTCGAACGAGTCAGCCGCTGCCAGTTCGTCCTCGTCGATCAGTGCCGTCCGGAGGACCGGAAGGTGCCCCTTGAACCCGTCGAGCTGGGTGTCGCCCTCGTCACCCGCCGTCGTGCGCGGCGCGTCGTAGTCTGTCGCCATACCTGTTCTCTTCCACTCCCTGATCTCCGGCCATCCATTCGGCCACATGTGGGGCCATCCTGCAACGTACCTCCACGGCTCCCATAACGCCGGGAGCCCGGAATTTGTGCCCGCTGCCGCGGCGACGGCCGCCACACCTTCCCTCGTAGTAGGAATGGCTGCCATTCAGTGGCAGAGTTTCACCTAGGAATCATTGTCGGCTGGAGGAATAGATGCAGGAGTTACGCCTGGTGGGTGTGGATGGCGAGCATCTGCTGTTGAGCGGCGAGCAGGGCGCGTCCTACCGGCTGCCCATCGACGACGAGCTGCGGGCCGCGAGCACCCCGGCCGGCCCGGAAGCGCCGTCCCCCGCAGTCCCGGAGGAACCTCGCCGGAAACCCCCGAAACCTCCGGTCCACCTGACGCCCCGGGACATCCAGGCACGCATCCGCTCCGGCGCGACGGCGGAACAGGTCGCCACCGAATCCGGCCTCGACCTGGCGCACGTGCAGCGCTACGAGGGTCCGGTCCGCGCCGAGCGCGATTACGTGGCCTACCTCGCGCAGCGCGTCGAGGTGGCGTCGCCGCTACCGAGCCACGACGGCTACCGATCCGCCTTCGGTGACAGCCCCGCCCTGCTCGGGGACATGGTCGCGTTCCGGGTGCAGAGCTACGGGGTGGACCTCGGATCCCTCGAGTGGGACTCGTGGCGCCGTCCTGACGGCTCATGGCACGTCGAGGCGTCCTTCGACCTCCCCGAGGGCTCCAAGGTGGATCTGGGCGAGCAGCCACCCGCCCAGTGGACCTACAACCCGACCCGCAAGACCGTCACCAACGGCAACCGGTGGGCGCAGGTGCTCAGTGAGCTCGAGCCGCTCGACACCCCCCTGCCGTCCCGCCGGCTCAGCGCGGTGGCCGACCGCGTCTTCGATTTCGAGGCGGAGAAGGCGGACGAGACGCCGGACGGGACTCCTGCCGACCAGGACGGCCTGCTGGACGTCCTCCGGTCGCGGCGCGGGCAGCGCCTGGGCGCCGACGAGGAAGGCGACGACGCCCTTGCTGCGCTGTTGTCGCGGGGCGGGATCCCTGCCGCGCACCCTCGGGACGAGGACGGCACAGGCCAGGACGGAGCGGAGGACCAGGACGACGCGGTCCAGGGTCTGGCGCTCGCCCCGTCGTCGGCGGCCGGCAGGGACGACGACAGCGGCAATGACAGCGGTAACGACGACGGCGTGGTCAACGCTGGAGACGATGGCGACGTGCTCGAGGGCGCTGCCTCCGACCCCACGCTCCATGACGACGGCACGCCGAGGCTGTATGACGGTGTCAGCACGGAGACGCGCGAGATCAGCATCTTCGCGCAGCCCGCCCGCAGGCTGCAGCCCCCTGCGGCAGCACGACAAGGAGCCGACGGAGGGGCTGGCGGCAGGATGTCCGGTGGCGGGGTATCCGCCGGCGGGAGCCGCCCAGCGGGCAGGAACTCCGGCAAGGATACGGGCGGTGATTCCGACACGGAGACCGGCAAGGGCGCAGAGGCGAGCCCGGAGCGCCGCGTCAAGCCGAAGCGGTCCAGCGTCCCCAGCTGGGACGACATCGTCTTCGGACGCAAGGGCGAGTAGCGGGCAACGGACCTGCCCGGCGCCACGGCGGAGCAACCCTAACGGACGCCGGCGCTACGCGATGTCCCGCGCCACCTGATGTCCCGCGCCACCTGATGTCCCCTGATGTCCTGCGCCGCCTGATGTCCCCTGATGTCCTGCGCCGCCTGATGTCCCGCGCTACCTGATGTCCCGCGTCGCCTGACGACCGTGCCCCCTGGTGGGCGGAGCTCAGGAGCGGGCGCCGGGCTCCGCACCCTGCAGCTGGCCCCTGGTCCCGTGCTGACCGGCCGGCCTCTCCTCGAAGGGCAGCGGCACCTCGTTGGAGAAGAGCGACGGCGACGTCCGTGACGTCTGCCGGCGCATGTGGTGCCGCCGGCAGAGGGTCTCGTAGCCGACGGTCGGAGCCGGGCTCGCACCCGGCTCCTGTCCCCTCGCGGGCCCTCCGTCCATGTCGAGGGGCTGGTCGAGGGCCTGGTCGAGGGGCTGGTCGACATCCCCTACGACCATCTGGTCGCCCTCGACCACCATGACGCCGTCGACCGTGCGTGCGTTGTGCGTGGCGCGCTTGCCGCACCAGCACAGCGCCTCGACCTGCAGGACCTGGACGCGGTCCGCGAGCTCGATGAGCCGCTGCGAACCCGGGAAGAGGCGCGTGCGGAAATCCGACGTGATGCCGAAGCTGAAGACGTCGATGTCCATCTCGTCGACGACGCGCGCGAGCTGGTCGATCTGGTCCACCGTGTAGAACTGGGCCTCGTCGCAGATCACGTAGTCGATCCGCGCCCCCATGGTCTGCCGCAGGGTCAGCTCGACCCAGAAGTCGGTCTCCGGGAAGACCTCCACGGCCGGCACCTGCAGGCCGAGGCGGCTCGAGATCATCGATTCGCCGGCACGGTCATGGGAACTGAACAGCACCCCCCGCCGTCCGCGCGCCTTGTGGTTGTGGTCCATCTGGAGCGCGAGCGTCGATTTCCCGCAGTCCATGGTGCCCGAGAAGAACAACAGCTCAGCCACGGCCGGCCCCCTTGCTACTCCCCCGGCGCGAACCGCCGCCGGCAGGTTTCTTCAGTGTCACCAGCGGGATCTCGCGCTCCGCCCGCGTCAGCGAGCCGTGCTGCCCCACCATCTCGAACGCCGCAGGCTGCACGCGTCGCCCGTCGATGAGGGCGATGCCCTCGCGTGCCAGGACGAGGAGATCCCCGATGCGCGGCACCACGGACTCCGCCACGGCGCCGAAGTATCCCCCTTCGATGGCCTCGTCCCGGGTCAGCACCCACGCGCGGGAACCGAAGGCCTCGTGCCACCGCAGTGCCATCGCGGCGCGGTTCCTGCCGGTGAGCGCGGGGTCGAGGTAGAGGTGGAGCATGCGGGCCTCGCCGCCCGTGTGGGCCACGCCCTCGACCAGCTCCGGACGCTCCGAATAATCGATGCGCTGGGACGGAGGGACGTCCACCATCCCGTGGTCGGCGGTCAGGAGCAGCAGCGTGTCGGGCGGCACCCGGCGGGCGAGGAGCTTCAGCGCGGCATCCAGGTCCTCCAGCCTCCGCAGCCACTCCCGGGAGTCCACGCCGTGCCGGTGGCCAGCCTTGTCCAGGTCGTTCAGGTAGAAGTACATGAGCGTGCTCGGCGCCTTCGCCAGGTGTTCCGCGGCCGCGTCGATCCGTGCGTGGATGGTGTCGGCTCCGACGAACGTCCCGCCACGCAGTGCCGCCCGCGTCATGGGTGAGTCGGCGAAGCGGGGCTGGCTGACCGTCACGACCGGCAGGTGCGCCGACACCCGTTCGAAGACGGTGGCGTGGGGTTGCCAGACACGGGGGTCGACGCCGTCGTCCCAGCCCCCGAGCATGTTGACCACCCTCCCCTGCGCGGGGTCGAGGACGTCGTACCCCACCAGGCCGTGCTGCCCCGGGGGCAGGCCCGTGCCCAGGCTGGCGAGCGACGCGGCCGTGGTGGACGGGAACGCGGAGGAGAGCACGCGCGCGGAGTCCAGGCTCTCGCGCAGGAAGGGCGCGTGGGCCGCGTACTTCCTGAGCAGCGCCATGCCGAGACCGTCCACCATGACGACGGCGATCCGCTTCGAGGGGGGCAGCGCGAGCGCGTTGCGAAAACCGTCGACGCCGAGTGCCGCGGCGGCACTGGTCATGACCTCGGCCAGGGTGGAGGCGCCGTAGGCGGGGGGCGAGGGCAGGGGCTCTCGATGCGGGAGAGGCATCAACCGCTACCGCTGGTGAGCCCGGTTGAACCGGCCGCCGAAGCCGGGCTGGCGCCGCACGGCGTCGGGCGCCGCGATATACCCTCCGGCGACCGGGCTCGCCGTGTTGACCTTCCGCAGCGCCCGCGCGAACCCCTTGGCGTTCTGCACCGCCTGGACGCCGTCGGCTTCGGCGCTGACGCGCAGGACGATGTCCTCCTGGGCGACCGTCCCGGTGAACCCGTGGTCGGCGTCGCACTGGGGGTCGCCGCAGCTGGCAGGACCGATGTCGAGGCGTTGCCCGCCCGACCAGGCGATGGCGAGCGTCATCTCGCGGACCTGGTCGCTGGGCTTGTAGTCCTGCGGCTGTGCGTACAGGTAGCTGAGCACGACCGAGCGGATCTGGCTGACGGGAACGGACTCGGTCGAGACCTGCGCCATGACCTGCTCGCCCGCGTCGTCGAGCTGCTGGTCGTCCACGTGCGTGATGACCAGCATGTCCTCGGTGAGTACGAGCACGGTGATGTGCCGGTGCACCTCGGTGCGTTCGAAGTGCGTCTCCAGGTGGGCGACGTGGGACAGCGGCTCGCGCCCGTCGAGGGCGTCGTGGACGACGTCGGCGACGAGCCGTGGGTAGAATCCTGCCCGCTCGAGCGATGCATCGAGGTCACGCCATGGGGCGGAAAGCGATGGGGTCATGCCCCCAGTTTCCCCCACCGGGCCGTGTTGTGCCTAACCCGCGGACGTCAGTCGCGCATGGCGCGGCGTGCGGTGTCGGTGCGCCGCTGGGGGTTGCCGACGTCGATCGTGGCGCTCAGTACCGAGAGGCCCGTCGTCGCGACGAGGACCGGGTTGAGGTCGAGCAGCGCGATCTCGGGGTGGTTGTCCTTCATCAGGGCGACGCGCGCCACGAGGTCCTCGATCGCGGCGACGTCGGCGGGCGGCAGCCCCTGGTAGCCGAAGAGCTTACGGGACGCCCGGGGTGCCCGGACGAGATCCGCGATGTCCCCCGTGCTGAGCGGAGGCACGGCGTGGGCCCAGTCGTCCAGCAGGTTGACGGCGTCGCCGGCCAGCCCGAAGGACACCACCGGACCCATGAGCGGGTCCTCGATGGCGCGGAGGCTGCATGCCTGGCCGGAAGGCGCCATCGACTGCACCTCCATACCGAACCGGCCGAAGGGCGCGAGGGCCCTCTCCATCTGGGTGATGGTGCGCCGCAGGGACTCGGCGTCGTCGATGGCAAGCCGCACCCCTCCGAGGTCGAGTCGGTGCCTGAGGTGCTCGTCCATCGTCTTGAGTGCCACTGGCCAGCCGAGGCGGTCCGCTGCCTCCACCGCTTCGTCGGCGGATGCGAACCGCGCCGACGGCAGCAGCCCGATGCCGTAGGCACCCAGGAGGGCTGCGCACTCGTCGGGGGAAAGGCGCGTGAGCTCGACGTCGGCGACCCGGGCCCGGACGCCGGCCAGGACGCTCGTGGCCTCGTCGACGTCGACGCCGTCCGGGTCCAGGAACTCGCCGTGGTCGCGGGAGCGCCACAGCGAGTACCGCACGACGGCGCCGAGCGCGGCCAGAGCGGCCCCGGGGCTGGGGAAGCACGGCAGTCCGCGCTGCAGGGGCAGCGGAGCGGCCTCCACCGCAGCGGCGGCGCCGGGACCCTGCGCGGGCGGGGATCCGGCGCCCTCGAGGGGTACCCGAACCGGCTCGGCTCCGTCGTCCGCCGCCCGGTCCGCGAGTGCCTGCGAGGCCAACGGTGCCGCCGGAACCAATCCGTCGAGCTGCAGGCGCGCGTCGAGGATGCCGGTGAAGGAGGCGATGACCGGTTTCCCGGCGTCCTCGGCGCACTGCTGCAGCCGGGCCGCGACGGCGTCCGCGGTGAGGCCGCGGGCAGGGAGCGTGGTGACGATCGCCGCGTGGACGGACTCCTCACGCAGGGCCTCGGCCACCGCCGAGGCCAGGGCGGGCAGCGCGACGGACTGCCCGGTGTCGAGCTGCAGTCCGGCCTCCAGCCGCGCGACCGTCATCCCCTGCGACACGACGCCGTCCGCGACCACCTTGCCGAGGGCCGAGGAGTTGCTGAAGACGGCTACGCCGGATCCCCGGGGCAGCGGCTGGCTCGCGACGATCTGTGCGATGTCCATCAGCTGTTCCGTCGTCTCGACCCGCATCACCCCCGACTGCCGCAGCATCGAGTCGAGCGCGCCCGCCGGGGCCTGGGAGGTCCGCACGGCGTGTCCCGGCGGAAGCTGCAGTCCCGTGACGTCCGACTTCGCCACGATGACGGGTTTGGTCCTCGCGAGGCGGCGGGCGATGCGGGAGAACTTCCTCGGGTTGCCGATCGACTCGAAGTACAGACCGACGGCGCGCGTGCTCGGATCGTCCTCCCAGAACTGCATGGCGTCGTTGCCGGACACATCGGCGCGGTTCCCCGCGGAGATCACCGAGGACACCCCGAGCCCCCGTCGCCGCGCGCTGGCGTACAGGAGGACGCCGAGGCCCGCGGACTGGCTGAACAGCGAGAGGGCGCCGCGCTGCGGGAGGTCAGGGGCCATCGAGGCGTTGAGCTGAACCTCGGGATCGGTGTTGACGAGCCCCAGGGAGGCCGGGCCGACCACGCGCATGCCGTGGGCCCTGGCCTTGTGCACGAGAGCGCGCTGGCGGGTGAGCCCGTCGTCGTCGTCCGCATAACCGGCCGTCGCCACGAGCAGGCCACGGACCCCGGCGCGGGCGCATTCGTCCACGACGGCGTCCACCTGCTCGTGCGGCACGGCGATGATCGCCAGGTCCACGGGCTCCGGCACCTCGGCGACCGAGGCGTGGGAGACCATGCCGTGCAACTCGAAGGCTTCGGGATTGACCGCGTAGACCCTCCCGGTGAACCCGCCGTCGATCACGTGCTCGAGCAGGGCATACCCGACCGTGCCCTCCTCGCGGCTCGCGCCGATCACCGCGACCGACGACGGCGTCAGGAGCTCAGCCATGCTCCTCGCCTCGGCGCGGTGCTCGCGGGCCTCCATGACGGCCTGCGACTTCCGGGTGGGGTCGATGTCGAAGCTGAGCATGACGACGCCGTCGTCGAAATGCCGCTGCACCTCGTACCCCGCTTCGGCGAACACGGTGATCATCTTGCGGTTCTCGGGGAGGACCTCCGCCGCGAAGCGCCGGATGCCGTTCTCGCGGGCGGCGGCCGCCAGGTGCTCGAGCAGGATGGAACCGACCCCGCGGCCCTGGTGGTAGTCCGAGACGTTGAAGGCCACCTCCGCCTCGAGCGGGTCGTCGAGGCGGTCGTACCGGCCGATGCCGATGATGTCGGCGCCGCGGGTGATGACGAAGGCCACGCGATCCCGGTGGTCCACCTCGGTGAAGCGCTTCAGCTCCTTGTCGCTCAGCGAGGCCTTGTACGTGAAGAACCGGAGGTAGATCGAATTCTTGGACTGGCGGACGTGGAACGCCTGCACCGCGTCCGCGTCGGACGGCATGATGGGCCGCAGGTGCGCCGTCCCGCCGTCGCGCAGGACGACATCAGCTTCCCAATATTCCGGGTATTGTCCGTCCGCCACCATAGACTCAGGGTAGTCGGCATCCCCCGGGCGTGGGCCGGACCGCTGCCGGAACCGCCTCCCCGGACCACGGATGCCCGCCGACCACCGATTTCGCACACCCGAGTTGTTGAGGAACCGCCACGCACATGGCCAGGCGCCAGAGCTCCGCCCCGCCGGAGGATTTCACCGAGAAGATCATCGACATCGATGTCGAAACCGAGATGGAGGAGTCCTTCCTGGAGTACGCGTACTCCGTGATCTACTCGCGGGCGCTGCCCGACGCACGCGACGGACTCAAACCCGTCCAGCGCCGCATCCTGTACATGATGACGGACATGGGCCTGCGCCCCGATCGCGGCCACGTGAAGTCGGCGCGCGTCGTCGGCGAGGTCATGGGCAAGCTGCACCCGCACGGGGACAGCGCCATCTACGACGCCATGGTGCGCATGGCCCAGGACTTCTCCCTGCGGCTCCCCCTGATCGACGGCCACGGCAACTTCGGATCGCTCGACGACGGACCGGCGGCCGCGCGTTACACCGAGGCCCGCCTGGCCGCGGCTGCCCTGACGATGACGAACCACCTCGACGAGGACGTCGTCGACTTCGTCCCCAACTACGACAACCAGCTCACGCAGCCGGAAGTGCTGCCGGCCGCCTTCCCGAACCTGCTCGTCAACGGTGCCAGCGGGATCGCCGTCGGCATGGCGACGAACATGGCTCCGCACAACCTGGGCGAGGTCGTCGCCGCCGCGCGGCACCTGATCGCGAACCCCGACGCGTCGCTCGAGGACCTGATGCGCTTCGTTCCCGGGCCGGACCTTCCCAGCGGCGGCAAGATCGTGGGGCTCGAGGGCGTCCGCGATGCCTACGCCACGGGCCGCGGGTCCTTCAAGACCCGTGCCACCGTGACGGTCGAGCAGCTGTCGGCGCGGCGCACGGGCCTTGTGGTCACCGAACTCCCCTACACCGTGGGACCCGAGAAGGTCATCGAGCGGATCAAGGATGCCGTCACCTCCAAGAAGCTGCAGGGCATCTCCGACATCGTCGACCTGACCGACCGCACGCACGGCCTGCGGCTCGTGATCGAGCTGAAGAACGGCTTCAACCCCAACGCGGTCCTCGCGCAGCTGTATCGCTTCACGCCGATGGAGGACTCCTTCGGCATCAACAACGTGGCCCTCGTGGACGGACAGCCCCGGACCCTCGGGCTCGTGGAGCTGCTGCAGGTCTACATCACCCACCGCATCCTGGTGGTGCGCCGCCGCACCTCCTTCCGGCTGCAGCGCAAGCGGGACCGCCTGCACCTCGTGGAGGGCCTGCTCATCGCGATCGTCGACATCGACGAGGTCATCCAGATCATCCGGTCCTCGGACGAGGCGTCCGCGGCACGCGAGCGCCTCATGTCCATCTACGACCTGTCCGAGATCCAGGCCAACCACATCCTCGAACTGAGGCTGCGCCAGCTCACCCGGTTCTCGCGGATCGAGCTGGAGAAGGAGCAGGAGCAGCTCCGTCTCGACATCGCGGAGCTCGAGGCGATCCTCGGGTCCGAGGAGCGACTCCGCACCCTGGTGTCCGACGAGCTCGCCGAACTGTCCGAGCAGTTCGCCACACCCCGGCGCACGGTGCTGCTCGAGTCGGAGGCCGCGGCGCCGCTCAGGGGATCCGTCCTCCCCGCTCCGGCCGGCAAGGGCGCCAAGGCGATCGTGCCGCTCGAGATCGCCGACGACCCCTGCTGGGTGCTGCTCTCCGCGTCCGGACAGCTCGCGCGTACCTCGGACCGCCAGCCGTTCGGCGACGGGCAGCGCATCAAGCACGACGCGTTCCGCTCCGTGCTGCCCTCGACGGCGCGCGGCGAGGTCGGGGCCGTGACCTCCGCGGGCCGGATGATCCGGCTCCAAGTGATGGACATGCCCGCTCTGCCGCCCACCGCCGGTGTGCCGAACCTCGCGGGCGGGGTGCCCTCGTCGGAGTTCATCACGCTGGAACGCGGCGAATCCCTCGTGGGGCTGGCGCCGCTCAGCGGCGTGGTCGCGGTGGGAACCGCGCAGGGCGTGGTCAAGCGCATCCAGCCGGACTATCCGCTCAACCGGGACGACTGGGAGGTCATCTCGCTCAAGCCGAAGGACACGGTGGTGGGCATTGCGGCCGCCGCGGACGAGGACGACCTCGTCTTCATCACGCGCCTCGCACAGCTGCTGCGCTTCCCGGCGTCGGCGGTACGGCCCCAGGGCCGCACCGCGGGCGGCATGGCCGGCATCAAGCTCGCCGCCGGGGATGCCGTCCTGCACTTCGGTGCCGTCGCGCGGAACGACGACCAGGGCGTGGTGGTGACGGTGGCCGCAGCCGGTGACGCACTGCCCGGTACGACGGCGGGATCGGCGAAGGTCACGGAATTCTCCGAGTACCCGGCGAAGGGACGCGCCACGGCCGGCGTGCGGGCGCACCGCTTCCTCCGCGGCGAGGAGACGCTGTCGCTGGCATGGGCCGGTCACGGTCCCGCGCGGGCTGCTTCCGCGAACGGGGTGGCCCGGGCGTTGCCCACGGAGCACGGCCGGCGCGACGGCTCCGGCGTTGCCCTGACGCAGCAGATCGACGCCGTCGGCCCCAGCCTGCTCGGCCTCATCGAGGCGTCCCGCCCGTCGGTTCCCGCGGCGGGCGGTCCGCTGTCCGATGCACAGGCCGTCGCGCCGGCTTCTGCGCCGGCGCAGGGCGCCGGGGACGACGACGCGCAGGGAACGCTGCTCTAACCGGACCAGGCCTGCGTCACGGTCGCGGCAGGGTGAGGATCTCGGCTCCCTCGTCGGTGATGGCGATGGTGTGCTCGCTGTGGGCGGACCGGCTGCCGGTCGCGCTGCGCAGCGTCCACCCGTCGGCGTCGGTGACCAGTTTCGCCGTGTCCGCCATGATCCACGGTTCCAGTGCGAGCAGCAGCCCGGGGCGCAGGACGTAGCCCCGGCCGGGCCGTCCGGTATTGGGGATGTGCGGGTCCTGGTGCATCGTCGATCCGATGCCATGACCCCCGAAGTCGGTGTTGATCGGGTACCCCGCCTCGCCGAGGACCGCGCCGATGGCGGCGGAGAGGTCGCCGATGCGGGCTCCGGGTCGCGCAGCGGCTATTCCTGCGGCCAGCGCCCGCTCGGTCGCGCCGATCATCGCCATGCTCTCCGCGGGCTTCGACGCACCGACCACGAAGCTGATGGCGGAGTCCGCAGCGATCCCGCGGAGCGAGACGGCGAGGTCGAGCGTCAGCAGGTCGCCGTCCGCGAGCGGGTAGTCGTGCGGCAGGCCGTGGAGCACGGCGTCGTTGACGGACGTGCAGATGTAGTGGCCGAACGGCCCGCGTCCGAAGGACGGCTCGTAGTCGACGTAGCAGGACTGCGCTCCGGCCTCCACGATCACGGTCCCGGCCCACGCGTCGATGTCCAGGAGGTTCGTACCCACCGTGGTGCGGCTCTTCACGGTCTGCAGGATGTCGGCGACCAGGGCACCGGCATCGCGAGCCCGGGCCAGCTCGGAGGGGTTCAGGATCTCGATCATGTGCGGCGCCCTTCGTACGCGACCAATAACTATACCGGCCATATTATCCCGGTACTAGAATCGGAGCCATGGTCAGATTGCCGCTCACTCCGGACGAGGTCGAGCGCGGGCAGCGCCTCGGCGCCCTGCTGCGGCGAGCCCGCGGGGAGCGCTCGATGCTCGGGACCGCGCTCGACGCCCGGGTGTCGCCGGAGACTCTCCGGAAGATCGAGTCGGGGCGCGTGGCGACCCCCGCCTTCCCGACCATCGCCGCGATCGCCGACGTGCTGGGCCTCTCCCTCGATGCGGTGTGGGCCGAGATCAACCAGCCTCGACGGGATGCCGAGCCGACTGCGTCGAACCCCGGTGCGCCCGAGCGGCTGGCCTCGTAGGTCCCGCTCCAGCGGCGAGATCAGCCCGCGGGCGGAAAAGCCTCAGTGGTTGGATCAGCCGGCGAGCGGGAGGTCGAAGACGATGGACCGCTGGGTGGGCTCGTAGCCCATCCGCTCGTAGAGCCCGAGCGCGCCGGAAGGATTCTCCGTGTCGACGCCGAGCCCCGCGTTGTCCATACCCGCGGATCGGTAGCGCCTCATCGCCTCGGCGAGCAGGGCCGGCGCCAGTCCGCGGCCGCGCCAGGCCCGCCGCACGCCCAACAGGTCCGTGTACCCCTCGGAGTGGCCGAGCAGTTCCTTCGAGTGCGGGTCGTAGCTCGCAAGCTGGTACGCCGCCACCTCGCCCTTCGTCGGGTCGACGAGCGCAAGGCTCCAGTCCGGCCGGAACTCGGGATGGCTGACCGTGAACTGCCATGACTCCTGGTCGCGGGGCTCGCTCCCCCAGTGGTCCTGGAAGGCGTCATTGTGCGCGAGCCGGACCAGTTCGGCGATGTTCCGGCCGGCGCCTTCCGCGAAGCTCACGAGTTCCAGTTCCGCAGGGAACGGCAGGTCGGGGATCGGCTGGTCGAGCGGCCTCGTCATCTCGGTGAAGTACCGGACGATCGTGCTGCCGCTTGCCCGGAGCAATGCCAGGTGCGAGGCGTTGCGTTCCTCGACGTAGTTCCGGAAGACGCCCGTCGCCTGGCCCGTCTCCCGCAGGCGCATCCCGGCGCGCCAGGTCTGCCAGGCGAGGACGGCCCGGCCGAGGCCACGACCTCGCCACGCCGGGTCCACACCGCCGGCACCGTGCACGAGCGAGGACCCGCGGTTCATGGAGAGCCGCCCGAAGGCGCGCGGCACGCCGTCGCCGTCGAAGCCGGCGATGGTGTCGCGGCGCGGGTCGTTCTTCGACGCCCCCAGGGCCTGCTCGAGGTCGGCGCGCTGCTCCACCCAGTCCGGCTCGTCCACTGCGGCGATGCGCCGGATCAACGCCAGCCAGGGTTCGATGTCCGGGTAACCCAGCGGCCGCCACTCCAGGAGGTCGGGAAGGGCCGGCGCCGCGGGTGGCTGCATGCCGGCATCGGCGTCCTGTCCGGGGATCTCGCGCGTATTCATGACGCCAGCGTAGGGCAGGGCGCGCGCAGGGGCGTGAACCCGTCCGCGGGTCGGACGGCGTGCCCCGCTCAGGGCCGGCGTACTGCTGCGCTCGCCAGGGGCGCGGACGTTCGGGCGCCCAGCGCCACCACCTCGTCGCACAGCGCCGCCTCGTCCCGGTCGTGGGTCACGAGGAGGACCGCCGTGCCGGGGAGTCCACTCCGGAGGTCGGCCAGCAGCGAGCGGGCGCCGTGGGCATCGAGGTGGGCCGTCGGCTCATCGAGGAGGACGACGCCGGACCGGGTCAGCAGGGCCCGGGCCACCGCGAGCCGCTGGCGCTGGCCGCCGGAGAGACGCGAACCGCCCGCTCCCGCCTGCGAGTCCAGCCCCTCCGCGAGGCCCGCCACCATGTCCGCCAGCCCGACGGCGCGGATCGCGGCGTGGAGCTCCTCGTCCGTCGCAGGGTCACCGGACGGGCGCGCGAGCTGCAGGTTCGAGCGCAGGCTGGAATTGAAGAGATGGCTTTCCTGGGGACACCAGGCGATGCGCGGCGCCTCGCCAGGGGTGGCAGGCCGTCCGTCGACGACGAGCTTCCCGCTGTCGAGCGGCAGGAACCCCAGCAGGGCCCCGATCAGGGTCGACTTGCCGCTGCCCGAGGGCCCGGTGAGCCCGGTCCAGCGTCCTGGGCGGAGGTCGAGGGCGACGTCGCTCACCACGGGGCGGCCCGGCTCGTAGCCGACGCCGGCGTGCTCCAGGGAGACGGTCCGCACCGGCGGGGCGGTGTGCCCCGCGCGGCTCCTGCCGCCCGCCTGCCCGCCCGCCTGCCTGCCCGCCTGCCCGTCGTCGGACGTGCCGAGCCAGGGCGTGATGCGACGGGCCACGGCCGACAGCGGACCCCAGTGCTGGACGGCCGACGCCCCCGCGACGAACGGTTCGATCAGGGCGAGCTGCATCAGCACCAGGACGGCCGTGAGATCGGCGGGCAGGCCCGGAGCACCGAGCAGGATCCCGAGCGACGCGGCGCAGCAGACAGCGACGATGACCGCGGTCGAGGCCCCGGCAGCGCCCGCCGACCGGCGGGAAGCCGCCGCGGCACGGCCGTCCAGGCGCCGCGTCGCGTCGAGGGCGGCCCGGTGGGCGCCGTTCACCCTCAGGCCGGGCGCTGCCCTCAGCAGACCGGCGACGCGTTCGAGCGCCTCCGCGCGCACCTGCACGCCGGCAGCACCGGCGGCCTGCTCACGCGCCACGGCGATCGCCGGGGCGAGCACGAGGGCACCGCCGACGGACACGAGTTGCCAGCCGAGGGACGCGGGGTGCAGCACGGCGGTGGTGACCAGCGCCGCTCCTCCCGTGAGGACGGCCGTGACGACCGGCAGGACGGCGCGCGACGACAGGTCACGCAGTTCGTCGACATCTCCGACGAGCCGCTCGATCCCCCCGGAACCGCGGGCGATCGTGCGCCAGGAGCGGCCGGCCTGGAGGAGTCCGGTCCAGAGCCGCAGCCGGGTGTCGTCGGCCCGGGAGAACACGGCTCGATGCAGCCAGAGGCGCTCCGCATACCGCAGGAGGGACCGCCCGATGCCGAAGAAGCGCACCCCGACGATGGCGGTGAGGAGGTACAGGATCGGCGGCTGCTCCGCGGCCCGGACGATCAGCCACCCGCTCAGCGCGGTGAGGGCGACGGCGAACACCGAGGCACCGAGGCCCAGGGCGGCCGCCGCGAGGAACCGCCGGTCCCAGGGTCGGACGAGGGCCAGCACCTCCCTGGCTCGGCGGAACCAGGAGGTCGTGTCGTGGGACCGCCGCTGCGGCACGAGCCCGTCGGGTGAGACCGGCTGTCCGGCGACGATCGCCGGGGATGCCTGCGGGTCAGGGCGGCCCGGGGCCGCCTGTCCGGCGGGACCGTGCCCGAGGCGGATCTCGGCCGACGCGACGTCCGCCGTTTCGTCGTCGTGCGCGATCAGGAGGACGGTCAGGCCGGGCCGGCGCGACCGGATGGCCTCGCGGATGGCACGGGATGCCTCCGCGTCCACGTGCGCCGTCGGCTCATCCAGCAGCAGGAGCCGGACCGACGGGTCCTGGGCGCTGAGCAATGCGCGTGCGACGGCGACCCGCCGCACCTCGCCGGGGCTCAGCTCCGCGCTGCGCCGCACTGCGAGTCCCGCACCGCCGACGGCAGCCAGATGTTCCTCGATGGCCGGGGAATCCGCGGGCAGCCCGCCGTACAGGGCGAGCTCGTCACGGACCGTCCCCATCAGGAGTTGCGGGTGCTGCGGGACCCAGGCGATGCCACCGTCGAGCCCGGAGACGCGCCCCTCCAGGAGGAGCCCTGCCGGGACGGCCGCTGCCCCGGCGAGCGCCCGCACGAGGGTGGACTTGCCGGAACCGCTCGGGCCCCGGAGGGCGGTGACGGAGCCGGGCTCGAGCACGAACGAGACGTCCTCGAAGACGGGCGCGAGTACGCCGTCGTAGCGGGCGGAGAGCCGCTCGACGCGGATGCTGCCCGGGCCGGCCGGGAGCTGTTCCACCGGGGGGACCGCCGGGCGGACAGGGGCGTCGATCACCGCGCGGACCCGGGTGCCGGCCTCCTCGCCGTCCTCGCTGGCGTGGTGGGCGGCACCGACGTCGCGCAGGGGCCCGTAGCACTCGGGCGCCAGGATCAGCGCGACGAGGGCCGTCTCCAGACCGAGGTCCCCGTGGATGAGGCGCACGCCCGCGAACACGGCGACGACGGCGACCGAGATCGTACTGATGAGTTCGAGCGCGAGCGATGAGAGGAAGACGGTGCGGAGCGTCGTCATGGTGCGCGAGGTGTAGGTGCCGGCGATGTCACGCAGGGCGCGCGTCTGCTCGGCGGCGCGGCCCAGACCCACGAGGACGGGCAGGCCCTTCGCGAGTTCGAGCAGGTGGTCGGACAGGCGCCCCAGGGCGGCGGCGGCCTCCTGCGTGCGCTCCTGCGTGTGGAGGCCGATCAGCGCCATGAAGACGGGCACGAGCGGCACCGTGAGGACGATGATGAGGGCGCTGACCCAGTCGGCTGCCAGGATCCGCGCACCCACGAGGAGCGGGACCACCGCGCAGGTGATGAGCGCAGGGAGGTACTGCGTGTAGTACTTGTCGAGGCCGTCGATCCCCCGGGTGAGGAGCACGGCGAGGGAGCCCTGCCCGCTGCCGGCCGGCGCTGCCTGCGTGGTGCCGCCGTCGTCGAGCACGCGGAGCAGGGCGGCCTCGCGCAGCCGCTCCTTGACTCCGAGCGCGAGGCGGGCGGCGGTGGCGTCCTGGCCCCACGCGGCGAGGGTCCGCAGCGCGGCGCCGAGGACTCCCTGCAGCAGGACGGCGCTGGCGTCGAGGGATCCGGTGGCTACGGACGCGATACCGAGTGCGAGGGCCTGGGCCAGGAGCACCAGCCCTCCGGCGCGGGCGGCGGCGAGGACTCCGAGAAGATAGACCGCCGACGCCGAGCCGGCGGCTCCCGCCGGCCCCCCGGACCTCAGCACGGCCATCGGCGACACCCGGCGGGCCTCGGGCCGGGCCTCCTGTGCGGCCTCGTGTCCAACCTCGTGTCCGGCCTCGTATCGGCTGGTCCCGGCGACCGGTCCGCTGGTCCCGGCGACGGCCGGGGCGGGGCTGGGGAGATCGGGCACGGGCGTCCTGGTGGCTCCGCTCACAGGGCTGTCACGGCGTGCGCCGCGGGAATGCTGGCCTCGGAGACGCGCTGCCGGAAGACCCAGTACGTCCAGGCCTGGTAGGCGAGGACGAGCGGAACTCCGAAGCACGCGACCACGCTCATCAGGCCGAGCGTGTAGGGCGAGGAGGAGGCGTTCTGCACCGTCAGGTCGAACGCCGGGTCGAGGGTCGAGGGCAGGACCACGGGGAACGCCGCACCGAAGATCGATCCCACGAGCGCGAGCATCCCGACTCCAAGCGCGGCGAACGCGCGCCCGTCGCGGCCCGCGACGGAGGAGCGGTAGGCGGCAGCGAGGGCTCCGACGGCGAGGACGGCGGCGAGCCAGGTCACCACCGACCCGGTGTCGAGCTGGACGAGGAGCGCCCACCCGAGGAACGGGATCATCGCGACCGGCAGCAGGCGGCGGAACAGGCGGTCCGCCTGCACCCGTACTCCCCCCTCGGTCTTGAGCGCGACGAAGGCCGCAGCATGGACGAGGCAGAACAGGACGACGCCGGCAGCTCCCAGGAGCGCGGAGCCGGTGGCCCAGGCGAAGGCCCCGCCCACGCGGTTGCCGTCGGCGTCGAGCGGCAGTCCCGTCGTCGTCAGCGCGAGGGCCGCGCCGATGCCTGCGGCAGCTGTGAAGGAACCGAGGGCGATCGCCCAGTCCCAGCGGTTCCGCCAGGCGTCGCTGTCCCGCTTGCCGCGGTATTCGAAGGCGACGGCCCGGAAGATCAGGCCGAGCAGCACGAGCAGGAAGGGCAGGTAGAGCGCCGACAGGAGGGAGGCGTACCAGTGCGGGAAGGCGGCGAACATCGCGCCGATGGCCGTCACGAGCCACACCTCGTTGCCGTCCCACACGGGGCCGACGGTGTTGAGGAGGACGCGGCGCTGGGTGTCGTTGCGGGCCATCAGCTTCATCAGCATCCCCACTCCGAGGTCGAAGCCCTCGAGGAAGAGATAGCCGGCCCACAGCACGGCGATCAGGACGAACCAGACGGTAGGCAGTTCCTCGGTCATCGGAGAACCTTCCAGGCGTTCGGGGAGGTCGGGGATACGGGTGCGGGGACGGGTGCAGCGGTCGCGGCAGCCGGGTCAGTAGGCGAAGGACAGCACATCGCCGTCGTCCTTCCTGTCGGGGTCCGCGTCGTCGTGCGGGCCGGCGGCGTGCGCCAGCTCGGGCATGGCCGACGCCGTGCCGCCGCGTACGTAGGTGAAGAGGAGCCGGACCTCGACCACGAGGAGGACGGCGTACACGGCCGTCAGGGCGACGAGTGAGGTGACGAGTTCGGCCAGCGACACGCCGGGTGAGACGGCCGCCGCGGTGAACATGAAGACACCGTCGATACCGGAGGGATCCGGGTTGGGAGCGACGACGAACGGCTGCCGTCCCATCTCGGTGAAGATCCAGCCCGCGGAGTTCGCTCCGAAGGGAGCGAGGATGCCGAACACCGCGAGCCTCATGAGCCACCGGGACTCCGGCACGGTCCCCCGGCGGAGGACCCAGAGGGCTGCGGCGGCGGCTGCTGCGGCGATCGCGCCGAAACCGATCATGATGCGGAAGCCCCAGTAGGTCACCTCCATGACGGGCAGGTAGTCGATCGCGGTGCCGGCACGTTCGCCGTACATCGGGTCGTCCGGGAGCGTGGTGCCGTACTTCTCCTGGTACTCGGGCAGGAGGGTGTTGACACCCTTGACCTCCGTGGTGAAGTCTCCGTTCGCGAGGAAGGACAGCACGCCGGGTACCTCGATGACCGCGGTGATGTCATCGCAGCTCTGCGCACCGAGGTTGCCCACGGACAGGATCGAGAAGCCCGTCCCGTCGTGGCAGGCGGCCTCCGCGGCGGCCATCTTCATGGGCTGCTGGTCGAACATGAGCTTGCCCTGCAGGTCGCCCGTGATCCCGGTTCCCGCGAAGGCGATCATGGCGACGACGGCGCCGGCCCGGGCCGAGCGGAGCCATACCGCGTGGTCCACCGCACCCCGGGCACCGGCCGGGTCGCCGACGACGACGGTCCCGTCCTCGCCGAGGGTGTCGAGTCCGTCGCGGCGCCGCTTCCACAGGTGGTACCAGCTGATGCCGAGGAGGAAGGCCCCGGCGACCGCGAGGGCGCCGAAGACGGTGTGCGGGAAGGCGACGAGGGCCGTGTTGTTGGTGAAGACCGCCCACGCATCGACCATCACCGGCCGGCCGTCGACCATCTCGACGCCCACGGGGTGCTGCATCCAGGAGTTGGCCACGAGGATGAAGTAGGCGGAGAGGACCGAGGCCAGGACGGCGGCCCAGAGGCACAGCAGGTGGACGAGCCGGGGCAACCGGCCCCACCCGAAGATCCAGAGGCCCAGGAAGGTCGACTCGACGAAGAAGGCGAGCAGCGCCTCCATGGCCAGGGGCGCCCCGAAGACGTCGCCCACGAAGCGGCTGTATTCGCTCCACGCCATACCGAACTGGAACTCTTGCACCAGACCCGTGGCCACGCCCATGATGAAGTTGATGAGGAAGAGCTTTCCCCAGAACTTCGTCATGCGGAGGTAGGCCTCCTTGCCGGTGCGGTGCCACAGAGTCTGCATCCCGGCAACCAGGAGCCCCAGCCCGATGGTCAGGGGGACCATGAGGAAGTGGTAGACAGTGGTGATTCCGAATTGCCACCTGGCAATTTCCAAGGCTTCCATCGGGCCCTCTCAGCAGCGCCGGGCGTCGGCGACGGCGGGACTTCTACATGCCGTAGAAGAACTTCTTCTACACATCGTAGAACAAATTCCCCTTCATTTCTACGTGGAGTAGAAATGTTGGCCGCGACGTTGTACGTTGGATGCACCACGCTTCTGGCTCCCGGTGGGAGCGGGTCCGGATCCGAGGCGGATCGGGATCGCGTTTTGATTGAAGGAAGAACATGGCAACGCTCGGAGACCTCGAACGCACAGTGATGGACCTGCTGTGGGCTGCGCCGGAGGCATTGACGGCGAATGAACTGCGCGACGCCATCGCCGAGGCGCCGATGGGAGAAGTGGGACGGGAACTCGCCGTCACCACGGTGCTCACGGTGCTGTCGCGCCTGGAGAAGAAGGGTCTTGTGGAGCGGGAGCGCGACAGCCGCCCGCACCGGTACAGGTCCGTCACGAGCCGCGAGGACCATACGGCCGAACTCATGCACGAGGTACTCGTGACGGCGCCGGACCGCGAAGCCGTCCTGGCCCGCTTCATCGGCAGCGTCTCCGAGGCGGAAGCAGAAACCCTCCGCAAGCTGCTCGGCGGCAGCTGACCCGTCCGTGTTCTGGGCCTCGTACCTGCTCGCGGCACTCGCGATCATCCTCGCGTGGCCCGCCCCGATCGCACTGTCACGCGCTTCCTGGCCCGCACGCGCACCCTTCACCGCCATGGTGCTCTGGCAGTCGATCGCGCTCGCCGGTGGTCTGTCCATGATCGGGGCGATGCTCGTCTGGGGCCTCCAGCCACTGGGCGACAACCTCGTGTCGGCATCGGCGGGGTTCTTCAACATCCTGATCGATGACGAGTCGGCCCAGACACTCGGCGTGATCCACGTCTTCGCGATCAGCGCTGCCACCCTGTTGTTCGGGCATCTCGTCTTCACCCTGGTCCTGACCTTCATCCGGATCCGGCGACAGCGCAGTCGCCACCGGGACATGCTCACCCTGCTGAGTTCTCCCGCGGCCGATCAGCCCGCGACGCTCGTGATCAGTCATCCCGCGCCGGTGGCCTACTGCCTCCCCGGCGGGGCCCGGTCCGTCACGGTCATGTCCGACGGCCTCATGGGCCTCCTGTCCCGTGCCGAGCTCGACGCGGTCCTCCTGCACGAGAGCGCGCACCTGCACCAACGCCACCACCTGCTGCTGTGGGCCTTCGCCGCGTGGCGGTCGGCCCTGCCGTGGCTGCCGACGTCGCAGCTGGCACAGCGGGCGGTGAGCGAACTCATCGAGATGCTGGCCGACGACGAGGCCCTCCGTACCGTGGACGAGCCGACGCTCGTACGGGCCATCGCCATCGTCGGCTCCGGTGCCCTGCCGTCGTCCTCCTCGCCGCAGGACGCGCTCGAGGATCCCCTCGGCGAGGAGGGCCGGCCGAGTCCTGCGCACGGGACGGCGGCCGTGACCGGCGGCACCACGGATGCGCAGTCGACCGCCCACCGGCTGCGACGGCTGCTCACTCCCCTGCCGCCTCTCAGCAGGATCCAGCAGGCCGCAGCCCTGTCCGCCGCGGGCCTGCTGCTGGTGGTTCCACCTGTCCTGCTGGTGGCTCCCGAACTCCTCGGCTGACCCGCCCTCCCTTTCGAAGGCCAGGCGCCGCCCTTTCCGCGTCGATCGTGGGCATCGGGTGGGCAGAGGGGGCGGAAAACGTCCTCCTCACCCCTCTTCCGCCCGGTTCTGGTCCTGCGTAAACTTCCCGGCACGGGCCTCGGTGGGCTCGTAGGGAGCAGACCTGCGCTGGGCAGTGTCGTGGTTTGCAACCACTACCGCGCGCGTGCGTCAGCGACCTGGAAGCAGGAGCACTTCTAGAGATCGAGGCACTTTCATGCGCAAGACATCACTACTCGGCGCCGCAGTCTGCGCCCTGGCACTGGCAGGCTTGAGCACGTCCCCGGCATTCGCAGCGGGCCAGGTGGAGAGAGGCACCGAGCACGCCAACTCCATCTGTTCGTTCTCGGGCCTGAATGATAATCCTGAGCAGGCCTTCCCGGAGGGTGGCCGCGTCCAGTCCTACGGACAGCTGGTGAGGCAAGGGCTCAAGGCCGAGTTCCCGAGCCCGGGCGAATTCTGCAACGGACACAAGTTCCCCTACCCCGAGGGGTTCGGCCCGGAGGCTCCGTAGCGGATCGCCGGCGCCGCCCCTCCGGTCTCGGGGCCGGCGCCGGCGATGCACGCCGTACCGCGCCCGGACGGGAGACACCCGCGGGACGGTCCGGTTCCGCCCCACAGCACCGAAGCGGCTCGGCCGCCCAGAAGTCGTGGGAGATCAGGCGTCGATGCGGTCCCGGTCGAGGGACGAGGCGCCCGCGACGATGAAGTCCTTGCGGGGGGCGACATCGCTCCCCATCAGCAGGTTGAACACCCGCTCGGCCGATTCGGCTTCCTGGATCCGCACGCGCCGCAGGGTGCGATGCCGCGGATCCATGGTGGTCTCCGCGAGCTGGCCCGCATCCATCTCGCCGAGGCCCTTGTAGCGCTGGATGGGTGACTTGTACCGCTTGCCCTTCTTCTCCATGGCGGCCAGGAGGCGTGTGAGTTCCGCTTCCGAATACGTGTAGATCATCTCGTTGGCCTTCGACCCACCGTTGATCACCTCCACACGGTGCAGGGGCGGGACGGCGGCGTAGACCCGCCCGGCCTCGACCAGGGGACGCATGTACCGGAAGAACAGCGTCAGGAGCAGTGTGCGGATGTGGGCGCCGTCGACATCCGCGTCCGTCATCAGGATCACCTTGCCGTACCGCCGCGCATCGAGCTGGAAGCTCCGGCCCGACCCGGCGCCGACGACCTGGATGAGAGCGGCACACTCCGCGTTGGACAGCATGTCCCCCACCGATGCCTTCTGGACGTTGAGGATCTTCCCCCGGATGGGAAGCAGCGCCTGGTAGTCGGAGGACCGCGCGAGCTTCGCGGTGCCGAGCGCGCTGTCACCCTCGACGATGAACAGCTCGGACCGCTCCTGGTCGTCGATCCTGCAGTCCGCGAGCTTGGCCGGCATGGTCGAGGTCTCGAGGGCGTTCTTGCGCCGCTGGGTCTCCTTGTGCACCCGTGCCGAAATCCGGGACTTCATCTCGGCGACGACCTTCTCGAGCAGCAGCGCCGACTGTGCCTTGTCGTTGCGCGCCGAGGAGGACAGGCGCGCCTGCAGTTCCTTCTCGACCACGCGCGCCACGATGGCCTTGACGGCGGAGGTCCCGAGGATCTCCTTGGTCTGGCCCTCGAACTGGGGCTCGGCGAGGCGCACCGTCAGGACAGCGGTCAGGCCGGCGAAGACGTCGTCCTTCTCGATCTTGTCAGTGCCGGCCTTCAACTTGCGCGCGTTGGCCTCGATGACCTTGCGAAAGGTCTTCAGCAGCGCCTGCTCGAAGCCACTCTGGTGCGTGCCGCCCTTGGGCGTGGCGATGATGTTCACATAGCTCCGGACCGTGGTCTCGTAGCCGATGCCCCAGCGCAGGGCGATGTCGACGTCGCAGTCACGCTCCACCTCCGCCATCTGGCTGTGTCCACGCTCGTCGAGCACGGGCACGGACTCCTTGAAGCGGCCCGATCCCTGGAAGCGCCAGACGTCCGTGACCGGCGCGTCGAGTGCCAGGAATTCGGCGTATTCGGAGATGCCGCCGTCGTGCTGGAAGACCTCCTCCACCGGACCCGACTCGCCCGGCGTGCCCGGGAGCCTCCGCTCGTCCCTCAGCGCGATGCGGAGGCCCGGCACCAGGAACGAGGTCTGCCGCGCGCGCGTCTGCAGCTCCTCGTAGGAGAAGGTCGCGTCGGGGGTGAAGATCTGGCGGTCGGCCCAGTAGCGGATGCGCGTGCCCGTGACGCCGCGCTTGGCCGTTCCCACGACCTCGAGGCGCGAACCGTCGAGGAAGGGCTCGAAGACGGACGTGGGCGACGGCGTCCGCGCATCCTTGAAGATCCCGGGTTCACCGCGCCGGAAGGACATCGCGTAAGTCTTGCTGCCGCGGTCGACGAAGACGTCCAGCCGGGAGGACAGCGCGTTGACGACACTCGCTCCGACGCCGTGGAGGCCGCCGGATGCCGTGTACGACCCGCCGCCGAACTTCCCTCCCGCATGGAGCTTCGTGAAGACGACCTCGACCCCGCTCAGGCCCGTCTTGGGTTCGATGTCCACCGGGATGCCGCGGCCGTCGTCGTGGATCTCCACGGAGCCGTCGGCGTGCAGGATCACCGTGATGCTCTGGCCGTATCCCGCGAGCGCCTCGTCGACCGAGTTGTCGATGATCTCCCAGAGGCAGTGCATCAGGCCGCGTGAATCCGTGGACCCGATGTACATTCCGGGACGCTTACGGACTGCTTCGAGGCCCTCGAGGACGGAGAGGTGCCGGGCTGTGTAGTCCGAAGTGGGGGGTGTCACGGTGGGAGAGTCTCCTTGGCGGAACGGCACGATCCAGGACAGGCGTCAGGAGGGTGATAGCGGGGAAAGAGTGCCTTCAGTTTATTACGCAGCACCGACATGGAGCGGACGGCGCGTCCTGGCGCGTATTCCCGGTACTCCGAGAAGACCGCATACCCCTGGTACGCCGGGAGCGAAAGGAGGCCCAACCTGCGAGGGCCCGGCAACGAATAGTGGTTATATGAGTACACGATCCACATGAGGAGGCAATCATGACCACTGCAGTAGCAACTCGCGAACTCACTGCCCTGGACCGCTGTGACCGATGCGGCGCCCAGGCCTACGTTCGAGCAGTCCTTCAGTCCTCCGGTGGAGAGCTTCTGTTCTGCGGCCACCACGCGCGCGCCGTCGAAGCAAACCTGAAGCCGCTCACTTCCGAGTGGCAGGACGAGACGAAGCGGCTTCACGAGAAGCCGGCCGTCGTCGGCGATTGACCGTCGATCGACGCACCCACTACCTGACGAACAAGCGCTCCGTGTACAGGCGCTGAGATACAAGGAAGGGCCCCCTCCAGCAGGAGGGGGCCCTTCCTGCGTCCGGGGCCGCTCCTGCCGCGGCGTCGCGCTCCGCGCCGACACTGCCCGGGCCGCTCCGGCCACGAAAAAGGGCCCTTCCCGGAGGAAGGGCCCTTCTCACGGATCCTGCCGGATCAGTCGAGGTAGTCCCGCAGCACCTGCGACCGCGACGGGTGGCGCAGCTTGGACATCGTCTTCGATTCGATCTGGCGGATGCGCTCACGGGTCACGCCGTACACCTTGCCGATCTCGTCCAGCGTCTTCGGCTGGCCGTCGGTCAGTCCGAAGCGCATGGCCACGACGCCCGCCTCGCGCTCCGACAGGGTGTCCAGGACCGAGTGCAGCTGCTCCTGCAGGAGCGTGAAGCTCACGGCATCCGCCGGCACGACCGCCTCGGAGTCCTCGATGAGGTCACCGAACTCCGAGTCGCCGTCCTCGCCCAGGGGGGTGTGGAGGGAGATGGGCTCGCGGCCGTACTTCTGCACCTCGACGACCTTCTCGGGGGTCATGTCGAGTTCGAGGGCGAGCTCCTCGGGGGTGGGCTCGCGGCCGAGGTCCTGCAGCATCTGGCGCTGCACGCGGGCCAGCTTGTTGATCACCTCCACCATGTGGACCGGGATACGGATGGTCCGGGCCTGGTCCGCCATGGCGCGGGTGATGGCCTGGCGGATCCACCAGGTGGCGTAGGTCGAGAACTTGAAGCCCTTGGTGTAGTCGAACTTCTCGACGGCACGGATGAGGCCGAGGTTGCCTTCCTGGATCAGGTCGAGGAAGAGCATGCCGCGCCCGGTGTACCGCTTGGCGAGCGACACCACGAGGCGGAGGTTCGCCTCGAGCAGGTGGTTCTTCGCCCGCTTGCCGTCGTGGATGACGAATTCGAGCTCACGCTTCAGTTTCGGATCCATGTCCGGGTCGGCGGCGATCTTCTCTTCAGCGAAGAGACCGGCCTCGATGCGGAGGGCCAGGTCCACTTCCTGCTCGGCGTTGAGCAGTGCGACCTTGCCGATCTGCTTGAGGTAGTCCTTGACGGGGTCGGCGGTGGCGCCTGCCGAGACGACCTGCTGCGCGGGGGCGTCGTCGTCATCGGCATCCGAGTAGACGAAGCCTGTGGTCGTGCCGACCTCCGCCGCTTCGGGCTTGAGGTCCTCGGGGTCGACGTCGGCGGCGACGTCCAGGGCGGGGTCCGCTCCATCGAGCGTGTCCACTGCGGCCTGTGCGTCCGAGGTCGAAGCCTTTGCTGCCGCAGCGGCTGAAGCGGCCTTGGTGGCAGGCTTCTTGGCCGCTACCCGGCGCTTGGTAGTGGTGGTACCAGCGTCTGTCGACGCGGGTACTGCTGTCTTCTTGACCGGCACAGAGAACCTTTCGTACGGCGGTGTGTGGTGCAATCAGAGGGACAACACCACTATGACCCTGTCAAGTCCGCGCTGATCTCCAGACGAATCCGGCCGAACCGACTCCCTAGGGAACGGTCCTGCCGCCCTCGCTATTCCCCCGGAAATCGCTCGTGCGCGACGCCCGTTCTGGAATGCTCGGTGATTTTCTGATGCACGGACCCCACCGGGTCTCAACCTCCATTGTCTCACGTGGTGGGCGCACGCCGGAAATGCGCGATGGACTTCGGTGCATGTCCTCCGCGCCGAAGGGAAGGCCCGAATCGCCGGTCACGCCGCACCCGGCGGTGCAGGGGGCGGACCGGGCGTCCAGGCGGTCGACCGCTTCCGGGCCCAGGCGGGTAGGCCTCCACGGCGGAGGAGTTCATGCAGCAGGCGGGCCAGCCGGTAGCCGGGTACCGCACGCTCAGCCGCCTCCAGGTAGACCGCCGCCCTGGAACCGCGTCCTCGCGCGTATTCGAACCAGGCGGACATGGTGAGGGCAGCCGCACGGGATTCGCCGTCGGACACCGCGGCGAGCCGCGCCAGGACGCAGGTCATCGCGTCGACACGATTCCACGCTATGGCACCCGTGTGCCGGCCGGCGAGGACGTCCGCGTAAAGCACTGCTGCACCTCCCCCTGTCGCCGGCGACCGCGTCGCCGCGGTCGTGGTCGCCGCCGTCGTGGTCGCCGCCGTCGCGGGCACCGCGGCCGGCTCCGCCATCGACGCTGCCACCTCTGCCAGCGCACTGCGGAGTCCCCCTGCGCACCGCGCGTCGGGGAGGATCCATCCGTCGGGTGGGGCCGCACCATCCGACGTGTCGGCAGCGGCATCAGCCGATCCCAGGAGACCACAGACGGCCGCTCCCTCCAGCGCTGCACCGGACCCGAGGCACGCACTCACCAGGAGGAAGTCGCGGACCGCCCGTGACTCGATACTGGCCAGGAGGAACCCCGCGATCCCGGGCTCGGCCCGCGCCTCGAACACCTCCGGTCGCAGGATCACGGCATCCCACACGGCGGACGTCGCCCGGAACTGAGCCGGTGCGGTCCACCGGCCGGCGCAGCACGCGGCGTAGTGTGCCTGGGCATCCTCGACGGCCGGTAGCCCCGGTGCGGTATCCTCTCCCCCGACGGCGGGCGCCACCCGGAGGACGGCCTCGGAGGGCGATGCGTCGAACGCGCTTCCGCCGAAGATCAACTCGGCGCCGAGAGGGCTGGAAAGGACGGCGTCCAGCGGCTGCCCCGGCCACGGACAGCATTCCTCGTCGGTACAGAAGAGGTCGCGCCACCCGGTCGGCGAGACGAGCCATCCTGCCCGGACCGGCAAGCCGGCGGCCAAGAGCACGGCGTCGAGGGTCCCCACCAGTCCGTTGCGCGGTGGTGGCTCCAGGCGCCGCCAGCTTTCCTTCGTATAGATCACCAGGAGTGTTCCGTCGGCCCCGGTGTCACCCTGCAGGAAGGACAGCACCCCCTCCGCGAACCCGAAGGAATCCGCCTCGTCGGCGGGCAGGTCCACCCGCAGGGTCGCACCCAGTCTCCTGGCCGTGCTCGTGAGCACCACGAGGCTCTCGTCGGGCATGAAGCCAAGCGCATGGGGTATATAGGACAGGATGTCCGCCGGCGAGGTGACGGCGAAGGACGGGGAGTGGTCCGGCGCGGGGCTCATAGGAGATGACATGCCGCCAGCCTGCTGGTCCTGCGCCGCGCGCGGTCGTCCTTCGGACCCTATGTGGACAAGTCCCGGGCAGGCGGCCCAGGGGCGAGCTCAGCCGCCCTGGGGCTTTCGTCCGGCCTTCTGGTCGCGGCGGCGCCGGCGCTCGCGGGCGAGGGCGTCGCGGATGGGCGGGACGACCACGCCCTGCTGGGCCATCTGCCGCCGCACCCTCCGCCGCGCGACGAGCAGGGCGGCGGTCCCGGCCGCGAGGATGACGAGTTGCACGGACATCGCCAGCCGGAAGGACGGGAGGGCGTAGAGATCGCCCTGCGAGAACCCGGTTCCGAGGAGGACGTCGAGGATGATCCCGATGACGAACATGGACAGGAGTGACGCCATGAACCCACCGATGTTGACGATGCCCGTCGCCGTTCCCATCCTGCCTGCGGGGTTGAAGGTGCGGGCGAAGTCGAAGGCGATCATGGAGCCGGGCCCGCCGATCGCCAGGGCGATCACCAGCAGCGCCAGGAGAGGCAGGGGCGCCGGTCCGGGGTGCAGCAGCACCGCGAGCCAGGCTCCGGCCATCAGGGCCACGATCGCGAGCACCATGGTGGACCGCCGCAGGGGGTGCCGGCCCACGTAGCGTCCGAGGAGCGGCCCGCAGGCGATACCCACGGCGACGAACAGCGTCATGAGGGCGGAGGCCACGCCCTCCCCGACCTTCTCGGCGCGCACCAGGTAGGGGTAACCCCACATGAGGACGAAGACGGTGCCGGGGAACTGGACGGTGAAGTGCGACCACAGCCCCAGACGCGTACCCGGTTGCTTCCATGCCTCCGCGAGCGAGATCCCGGTCTGTCGAAGTGTCTGCGGAGACCGCTCGCTGACGTGCGGCGAGTCGCGGATCACGGTGACGGAGAGGGCGACGGCGAGCGCGGAGAAGGCGGCGGCCGAGAGGAAGGCCGTCTGCCACCCGAACGTCGACAGCAGTGCCACGAACGGCAGGACGGAGACCACCTGGCCCAGCTGACCGATGATGCCCGTCCACTGGGTGAGGACCGGGATCCGCCGGGGCTCGAACCAGGCGGGCAGCAGCCGAATGACACTGATGAAGGTGGTGGCGTCCCCGGCGCCCACGAAGAGGCGCCCGACGATGCCGGCAGCCACGGAGTCCGCGAAGGCCAGCTGTGCCTGGCCCAGGGCCATGAGCACTCCGCCCGTGACGATGAGGACACGGGGACCCCACCGGTCCACGAGGACACCGACGGGCACCTGCAGTCCCGCGTAGACGAGCAGCTGCACCACGGTGAAGACCGACAACTGCGACGCGGAGGCTTCGAAACGATCTGTCGCTTCGAGTCCGGCCACCCCGAAGGTGGTGCGCTGGGTGACTGCGACGAGGTAGGCCGCCACACCTGCTGCCCAGACCAGAAGCGCCCTCGAAGAATTCACGTCCCCATTATTGCGCGGCGCGTCGGACGCCCCGCTCCTGCTTCGCCCGGTTACGTCAAAGCCCGGGTATGGGAAAACCCGCCCACCGGTGCGGTGGGCGGGCTCGATGGTCGCGGCGGGAGTGCGCCCTGGTGGTGCGTCCCGGCTACGGGTCCGGGCGCCCTAGGCCAGGGAGCGCGGCTCCGGACCGGACGGTCCGTCGTCGTCGTGTCCCTCGGGCGTCGTGGGCTCCTCGCGGTCGCCGCGGCTGCCGTAGTCGATCGGGCTCGTGCCGAGGAACTCCGTGTCCCACAGCAGGGTGGACTCCTCCTCCGCCTGCGGGCTCGCCAGGTACGCCTCGACCGCGGCGCCCAGCTCCTCGGCGCTGGCCAGCTCGCTGTTCTCCTTGACCAGCAGTGACCGGCGCTCGGCTCCCTCCGCGTACTCGTCGTACCGCTTCTCCAGCGAGGCGACGACGGACTGCACTTCCGCCGAGTTGCCGACCTGCCGTGCGATCTGGCGCTCGACGTCGCGTCCCGTCTCACGCAGCCGGTCCGTCGGCAGCACCAGGCGTGCTGTGGCCCCCAGGTACTCGAGCCCGGCCACCGCGGCGGGCGGGTACTCGGCCTCCGAGAGGTAATGGGGAACGTGGATGACGTGGCCCACGACGTCGTGCCCGGCCTCGATGAGCCGGAGCTCCAGCACATGGCCGATGGACGCCTGCAGTTCGGCGGTCGGCCGCCAGGCGTTCATGCCGTCGATCAGGTCGGAGCGGTTGCCGTGGAGCGTCACGCCGATCGGACGGGTGTGCGGCACCGGCATCGGGATGGCGTGGATCCAGGAGATGAGGGGCACCTCGAGGTCCTCCACGAGTCCGACGACGGCGCTCGCGAACCGTTCCCACTGCAGGTCGGGCTCGACGCCTGTCAGGAGCAGGAAAGGCTCGCCCAGGCCGTCGTACAGCCGGTGCAGTTCGAGCCGGTGCGGCTGGTAGTCCGTGAGGTGGTCCTCGGCGAAGGTGATCTTCGGTCGCCGCCCGCGGTAGTCCATGAGCTGGTCGGCGTCGAACTCGGCAACCAGGTCGTGGTCGAGGATCTCCAGCAGCTCCTCGCTCACCTGGGAGACGACGTGCCCGGCGTCCATGAAGCCGGTGAGGCTCACGAGCAGGGGAAGCCCCTTGGTCTCCGGGTCGCCGAAGACCTCGGCGTCCGTGTTGTACAGGGTTCGTGGATCCAGCATGGCTCTCTCCTCGCGGTCGGGTCCTGCTGGTGTCAACACCGCCCGGGCCTGCTTCATTCCGGGTGCTCCCGCCGTTCGGCAGCCCTGTCCCGGCCCCTGCGGGTCCGGCGCCGGCCCTGCTCCGCGCGGCACCGGCACTGCCCGGGTGGAGCGCCGGCCCTGTTCCGGCGGGCTCCCACCGCTGCCGGGCCGCGCGCCGCCGGCGGCATGCCAGAGACTACGATCGTCAGGACGGTTCCCGGGCCACCAGCTACCGGAACCACGAGTACCGCTGCACCTGGACAACCCATCCGGACACGAGGAGACAGATTCTGTGATCAAGACGACCGAACTACACCTGACAGCTTCCGCGAAGGACCTCAAGAAGATTCCGAGCGACGCGCTCGTGATCGCGGTCGCCAAGGGGACGGACGGACCGGTCCTCCTCGACAGTCCGCTGCCGGCGAAGGCCGCGCGCGCCCTGGGAGATTCGCTCCAGGTGCTCGGCATCACCGGTGCCGCCGACGAGGTCCGCCGCCTGCCGGGACTGCCCGAGACCGGAGCCGACTCCCTCGTGCTCTCCGGTGTGGGAGCGGCGCCGGCCGGGGACGTCCTCGACCCGGAGACCCTGCGCCGCGCTGCGGGTGCCGCAGTGCGCCAGCTGACCGGCCTCGAGACCGTCGTGCTCGCCTTCCCCGCCGCCTCGGTCGCCTCGGCCACGGCGGTCGCCGAGGGTGCCGCCTTCGGTGCCTACAGCTACGAGGGCCACAAGTCGGGCATTCGGGCCGACGGCACCGTCGCACCCGCCAAGGACAAGGCCGCCGTCCGCAACGTCGTCGTCCACACGTCCGCGGCCGACGACGCCGACCTCGCACCGGCCTTCCGGCGCGCAGTCATCCTGGGCAAGAACGTCAACGCCACGCGCTCGCTCGTGAACCAGCCGCCCAGCCACCTGTACCCGGAGACCTTCGCGCAGGCCGCGAAGGATCTCTCCCGCGGGCTCCCCGTCAAGGTGACGGTGATGGACGAGAAGCGCCTCGAGCGTGACGGCTACGGCGGCATCCTCGGCGTCGGCAAGGGATCCTCCCGGCCCCCGCGCATGGTGAAGGTCGAGTACACGCCCGCCAGGTCCGCCGTCCACCTCGCCCTCGTGGGCAAGGGCATCACCTTCGACTCCGGTGGCCTCTCCCTCAAGCCCGCCGCCGGCATGCAGACCATGAAGCTCGACATGGCGGGCGCCGCCGTCGTCCTGACCACGCTCCTCGCCGTCGCCGAACTCGGCCTTCCCGCTCGGGTCACGGCGTGGCTCTGCCTCGCCGAGAACATGCCGTCGGGCACCGCGCAGCGCCCCGAGGACGTCCTCACCATCTACGGCGGACGCACGGTCGAGGTCCTCAACACCGACGCCGAGGGCCGCCTGGTGATGGCGGACGGCCTCGCCGCCGCAAGCGAGGAAGCGCCGGACGCCATCATCGACATCGCGACCCTCACGGGCGCCCAGATGGTCGCCCTGGGCACGCGCGTCTCGGGTGTCATGGGCGACGACGGGGTGCGTGACGCGGTCAAGGCCGCAGCCGACCGCGCGGGTGAGCAGTTCTGGCCCATGCCCCTGCCGGAGGAGCTCCGTCCGAGCCTCGACTCCCAGGTCGCCGACATCGCGAACATCGGCGAACGGCACGGCGGCATGATGACCGCTGCCGTGTTCCTCCGCGAATTCGTCGGCCAGGTCGACGGCGAGAAGATCCCATGGGCCCACCTCGACATCGCCGGACCGGCCTTCAACGAGGGCGGTCCCTACGGGTACACGCCGAAGGCCGGAACCGGTGTCGGCGTCCGCACGCTGCTGGCCTACGTCGAGGACGTCCTGGCCCGCACGGCCTAGGTTCCCCGCGGGAAGGGCGCCGTGCCACCCGGCACTGCGCCCTTCCCGCCCCTTCGTCCCGCCCCTTCGCCCGCCCCTTCGTCCCGCCCCTTCGTCCCGCCCCTTCGTCCCGCAGCTCGCCCGCGACTCCGCCCCTCCCCGCTGCCTCCCCCCGGCCGTTCCGCGGCCCGCAGGGGCGCCGCGTGAGACTGAGCACATCCTGCCGCTATGGCGCGTCCCACATGCACTTCAAGTGGATGCAGGCTTCTTCTGGGGATAGGGTGAAAAACGAGATTCCAGCAAGCACCTGCGACCGCACCGCGACCGCATCAGCAATCGATTTATCAACCGACGCGCCCTGCGCGTCAACAGACCACGCGAGGGAGCGTTCAAGTGGCCGGATCGGCAACTGCGCAAGAATTCGACATCCTGGTACTCGGTGGAGGGAGCGGCGGTTACGCCGCGGCACTCCGGGCGGTGCAGCTGGGCTTCACCGTCGGGCTCATCGAGAAGGGCAAGCTCGGCGGAACCTGCCTCCACAACGGCTGCATCCCCACCAAGGCACTCCTGCACTCGGCCGAGATCGCCGACGGCGCCCGCGACTCCGAGAAGTACGGCGTCAAGGCCAGCTTCGAGTCCATCGACATGGCCGCCGTGAACGCGTACAAGGACGGCATCATCGCCGGGAAGTACCGCGGACTCCAGGGACTCATCAAGTCCAAGGGCATCACCGTCATCGAGGGTGCCGGCAAGCTCGCCTCGCAGAACACCATCGACGTCGACGGCACGGTCTACACGGGCAAGCACATCATCCTGGCGACCGGTTCCTTCTCCCGCAGCCTCCCCGGTCTCGAGATCGGCGGCAAGGTCATCACGTCCGACCAGGCCCTCACGATGGACTTCGTGCCGAAGACCGCCATCATCCTCGGCGGCGGCGTCATCGGGTGCGAATTCGCGTCCGTCTGGAAGTCCTTCGGCGTCGACGTCACGATCATCGAGGCCCTCCCCTCGCTCGTGCCGAACGAGGACGCCTCGATCGTGAAGAACTTCGAGCGCGCGTTCAAGAAGCGCGGTATCAAGTTCAACACCGGCACCCGGTTCAAGTCCGTCCAGCAGAACGACAACGGCGTCGTCGTGTCCCTCGAGGACGGCAAGACCTTCGAAGCCGACCTCATGCTCGTCGCCGTCGGCCGCGGGCCCGTCACCCAGAACCTCGGATACGAGGAAGCCGGCCTCACCCTGGACCGCGGCTTCGTCATCACCAACGAGCGCCTCCACACCGGCGTCGGCAGCATCTACGCGATCGGCGACATCGTCCCCGGCCTCCAGCTGGCCCACCGCGGCTTCCAGCAGGGCATCTTCGTCGCCGAGGAGATCGCCGGTCTGAAGCCCGTCGTCGTGGCCGACCTGAACATTCCCAAGGTCACCTACAGCGATCCCGAGATCGCCTCCGTCGGCTACACGGAGAAGGCCGCCCGTGAGAAGTTCGGTGACGACCGCGTCGAGACGCACGAGTACAACCTCGCCGGCAACGGCAAGAGCTCGATCATCGGCACCGGCGGCATCGTGAAGCTCGTCCGCGAGAAGGACGGCCCGATCGTCGGAGTGCACATGCTCGGCAGCCGCATGGGCGAGCAGATCGGCGAGGCACAGCTCATCGTGAACTGGGAGGCGTACCCCGAGGACGTCGCCCCCCTCATCCACGCGCACCCCACGCAGAACGAGGCCCTCGGCGAGGCGCACCTCGCGCTCGCCGGCAAGCCGCTGCACGGCTGAGGCCGGGCACCAGCACACCACCGGCCTGGTCCACGCCCTGAGGGCGTGGACTAAGCTCGGTCGCAGGAACGTCAAGCATTTCCAGCTGGACCGGCGCCGCTCGCCGACCAGCTGCCAGGAACGATCTACGAAGGAGAAACGGGCGCATTATGTCTGAATCCGTGAACTTGCCCGCTCTCGGTGAAAGCGTCACCGAAGGCACCGTCACCCGCTGGCTCAAGCAGGTCGGTGACCGTGTCGAGGTCGACGAGCCCCTCCTCGAGGTCTCCACCGACAAGGTCGACACCGAGATCCCCTCGCCCATCGCGGGCGTCATCGAGGAGATCCTCGTCGCGGAGGACGAGACCGCAGAGGTCGGCGCCCCGCTCGTGCGCATCGGTGACGGCTCAGGCAGCGGCGATGCGGGCAGCGGTGATGCGGGCAGCGAGGCCCCCGCGCCGGCAGAGCCCGAGCAGCCGGCCGCGCCCGCCGAGGAAGCGCCGCAGGCCGAGGCAGCACCCGCAGCAAGCAGTGATTCCGACGCGTCCGGCGAGGGCACGGAGGTGACACTCCCCGCGTTGGGCGAGAGTGTCACCGAGGGCACCGTCACCCGCTGGCTGAAGGCCGTCGGCGACGACGTCGAGGTCGACGAGCCCCTTCTCGAGGTCTCCACGGACAAGGTCGACACCGAGATCCCCTCGCCCGTCGCGGGCAAGCTGCAGGAGATCCGCGTCAACGAGGACGAGACCGCAGAGGTCGGCGCGGTGCTCGCCGTGATCGGGTCCGGTGCAGCCGCACCGAAGAAGGTCGAAGCAGCCTCGGGTGAGCCCCTCGTCGCCGCACCGTCCGAGGAGCGCAACGACGCCCCCACGGAAAAGCCCGGCGCCGGCCAGGAAGCCGGGCGGGCCTCCGGCACCTCCGAGCCCGACGACGATGCCAGCGGCGCCCCGGCCCCGCAGCCCGCCGCTGCGGAGGAAAAGCCGTCCGCTCCTGCCGAGAAGTCCTCGACGTCGGAAGACTCCGACGCCTCCGACGTCTCCGCCTACGTCACGCCCCTCGTCCGTCGCCTCGCGAACCAGAACGACGTCGATCTCTCGACCGTCAAGGGGACCGGCGTCGGTGGCCGCATCCGCAAGCAGGACGTCCTCGAGGCCGCTGAAGCCCGGAAGGCCCAGAGCGCGGCACAGCCCGCAGCTGCGCCCCAGGCCGCGTCGGCACCCGCCGCGCCGTCGAAGCCCGCGGCTCCCGCCGTCGAGCCGTCCAAGCTCCGCGGTACGGTCGAGAAGGCTCCGCGGATCCGCCAGACCATCGCCAAGCGCATGCGCGAGTCGCTCGAGGTCTCCGCACAGCTCACCCAGGTGATCGAGGTCGACATGACCCGCGTCGCGAAGCTCCGTGCGGCATCCAAGGACACCTTCCAGGCGCAGAACGGCGCGAAGCTCACCTTCCTCCCCTTCATCTCGAAGGCCGTCACGGAGGCGCTCAAGCAGCACCCGAAGCTGAACGCCTCCTTCGACGAGGAGAAGAAGGAAGTCACCTACCACGACGCCGAGCACCTCGCGATCGCCGTCGACACCGAGAAGGGCCTGCTCGTTCCGGTCATCAAGGATGCGGGCAACCTCAACCTCGGTGGGCTCGCCAAGAAGATCGCCGACGTCGGTGCACGTACCCGCAACGGGCAGATCGGTCCGGACGAGCTCTCGGGCGGTACCTTCACGATCACGAACATCGGATCGGCCGGCGCCCTCTTCGACACCCCGATCATCAACCAGCCGCAGGTCGGCATCCTCGGAACCGGCATCATCGTGAAGCGCCCCGTGGTCATCACGGGGGTCGACGGTGACGACACCATCGCCATCCGCTCCATGATGTACCTGAGCCTCACGTACGATCACCGCCTCGTGGACGGCGCCGATGCAGGCCGCTTCCTGCAGACGCTGAAGGCACGCCTCGAAGGTGGCGCCTTCGAGGCCGACCTCGGCCTGTAGTTCGCCCCGGCTTCGGCCGGCTGCACAGGAGCCGCTTCCCGCCCGGGAGGCGGCTCCTCTGCGTTCGCCCACCTGTCCCGGTCGGGTCGAGCCCGGCCGATCCCCTACCACGGTTAGGGCGAGGGCCTCGGGCGATGGAACTACGTCCTGGGTCTCCCTAGGATGGGGTGAAGTACCGGACGCGACACCCGCGCCCGTTCTACAGCAAGGAGAACCATGGCTACCGTTCGCACAGCCCACACCGTCTGGAGCGGGGACCTCCCCTCCGGCTCGGGCCAGGTAACGCTTGATTCGTCCGGTCTCGGGACCTATGACGTCACATGGAAGGCACGCGCCGAGCAGTCCGAGGGCAAGACGAGCCCCGAGGAGCTCATCGCCGCCGCACACTCCGCCTGCTTCTCGATGGCCTTCAGCCACGCCCTGGGCGAGGAGGACAAGACCCCCGAACGCGTCGAGACGAAGGCGGAAGTCGACTTCCAGCCGGGGACGGGCATCACCGCCATCCGCCTCACGCTCGACGCCACGGTGCCGGGCCTGTCCGAGGAGGACTTCCAGCGCGTGGCGCAGGCCGCCAAGGAGGGCTGCCCCGTGTCGCAGGCCCTGGCCGCCGTCAAGGACATCTCCCTGACCGCGACGCTCCACGGCTGACCCGCCCCACTGCACGACAGGGAAGGACTCCGGACACTGTCCGGAGTCCTTCTGCATACCGCGGTGCACGCCGGCCGCCCGGCAATGGGCCCCCGTGACCGCGACGGCGTCGGGGATCCAGGAGCGCCCGGTGCAGCCTGCGGCGAGGATGCCCCGGTACCCTTCGCCCGGAACAAGTGGTTCGATGGATCCATGCGCATCCTCCTCGCCGGCGCGTCCGGGACCATCGGAACAGCCCTCACCCGCCAGCTCGAGAAGAACCACGAGGTCACGCGCCTCGTCCGCAGGGCGCCGAAGGGCCCGAGGGAGGTCCGCTGGAATCCGTCGGCGGGTGAACTGGATGTCGCGGCCGTCGAGCGCGCCGACGCCGTCATCAACCTGTCCGGAGCCGGCATCGCGGGCGGTCTCTGGACCAGGAGCTACAAGGAGACGCTGTACTCCTCGAGGATCCTGGCGACCCGCACCCTCGTCCAGGCGATGCGCAGGGCCGGCAATCCGCCGGAGGTCTTCATCAGCCAGTCGGCCTCCGGCTACTACGGGGACCGGGGCGACGAGGTCCTCACGGAGGGCTCGGGGTCGGGCGGGACGCTCCTCGCCGACATCTGCCGCCGGTGGGAGGCCGAAGCGCTGCGCGCTCCCGATTCCGTCCGCGTGGTGCTGCCCCGCACGGGCATCGTGATGGCCAGGGACGGCGGGGCGCTACCCAACCTCCTGATCCCCATCCGGTTCTTCGCCGGGACGTCCCTCGGCTCCGGCCGGCAGTGGTGGCCCTGGATCAGCCTGAACGACGAGGTCCGGGCCCTCGAATTCCTCCTCACCGCACCCCTGCGCGGTCCCGTCAACGTGAGCGCTCCGGCACCGGCCACCCTGGACACCATCACGCTGCAGCTCGGCAGGGCGTTCCACCGGCCCGTGTGGTTCCGCGTTCCCGCCGCCATCCTGACATCGGTCGTCGGCCAGCTCGCGTACGAACTCCTGCTCGTGAGTCAGCGCATGGAGCCCCGAGCCCTGACCGGTGCCGGCTTCGCGTTCGACGAGCCCACGCCCGAGGCACTCGCCGAGTGGGTGCGCCGGACCGCCGGGTCGACCGAACGGTAGGCCGGCCGGACGCGCGGCGGGACCCGATCGGCCTTCGGATCGGCACGCGTCGTGCACTCGGAGCGGTTGCGCACCGTGTCACCCCGGAGGGGAGACGACGGAGTGGATCCGCCAGGCGGAGCCCGACTTCCACAGGATGAAGATGAGCTCCTGCTGGCCCGCAGCCATCAGCGGACCCGGCTCGGCGTGCGCCGGCGGTGTCGACGCCGCCCTCTCCGTGTACGACGAGAGCGCGGCCGTCGCCCGGATGAGGGACACCGGCGTGCCACCGGGCGCTCCGGTGACTCCCGGGAGGCTGCCGACCGCCGGCGTCGCTTGGAGGTCGGCCTCGCCCAGCACCACGGGATCCCGGATGTCAATCGAGAGGTCCTGAAGCCTCCGGCCCGAGTCCGCGAGCGCCGCCACGGCCTTCCGGTCGGCTGACAGTGCAGGGGATCCTTCGACGTCGACGGTTGCCAGGACGGCCGTGTCCGCCGTTCGAAAGGCTGATGCCCGAAGATCCGCGAGGCTCCTGAGCGCGGTGACAGGATCACCGGTCAGCAGTGCCCCGGCCGGCGGCTCGGACGGCAACCCCGCTCCCCCGGATCCTTCAGTCCCCACCTGTCCTTCCGATCCGGGGTCGGCTCCCTCCCGGCCCGGCCCCTGCCCTGCTGACGAACCGGGACCTGCGCTCGAACCGGGGCCCGCGCTCGAACCGGGGCCGGGCATCGGGCCGAGAGGGCCAGCGTGCGGTGCGCCGGAGCCGCCCAGTGTCACGGCGATCCCCGCGACCAGGAGCGCGACGGCGGCCAGGGCTGCCGCCACGGCGCCGCGGTTCCTGACCCGGTCGCCCAGTCGGCCTGTCCCGCGGCGGGCAGGGGCGACCGCAGCCGCGCCGCGGAAGGGAACCGGATGCCCGCGCAGGGGCGGTCGGCGTGCATCTCCCGACGTTCCCTTCATGGTGGTTCCACGCCCCCCGATGATCCGCATCCACCCCGGCCGCTGGACGGCAGGGCGTGGGCCTGCGCGCCTCGTCACCAGTTCGGGAAGCACGCTGGTGTGGACTGCCGGCACGAGGTTCACGGGGTCCGGCGCTGCACTGGACAGCAGGATGCGGGCGAAGTGGTCGGCCGTGGGCCTGCGGTCCCGGGTGGAACTCAGTGCATCCTCGATGAGCTGCATGAGCTGCTGGGGGACCTCTGGAACGATCAGGACGAGGGGTGGCCGCTGCTCCGTCGGACCGGGAACCCTGCCCGTCAGGGCGAACCAGGACACGGCCGCGAGCGCGAAGACGTCCGCACCGGAATCGAACGGACCACGCTGCGTCGGATCGAGAAAACCCAGTGTGCCCGCAGTGGCGCCCCTGTCGGATCCGAGCAGCCGCGCCGTTCCGAAGTCCCCGAGCAGCGGCTTGCCCTCGGCACTGAACAGGATATTTCCGGGCGTCACGTCGCCGTGCAGCGCTCCGGCGCCGTGGAGGTGGCTGAGCACCTGCGCAATGGGCACGAGGGCCGTGACGACTTCCGGGATGGGAAGGGGGCCCCTGCTGCTGACGAGGCCCAGCAGTGAACCGCCCGGTGCCAGATCCATCAGCATGCCCGGCCCCTGGTCGGTCCGGACCATGCGGTGCACCCTGAGAAGGTGTTCGTGGGAGAACCGCTGCAGGAGCCGGAGCTCCCGGACTATGTCCTCAGCCCCGACTCCCGGCTCCGGCTGCTCCCCGTCCGCCTCCTGGAGCTGTTCCTCCGTCGACGCGACGGCAGGAGGTTCCGACGCGGATGATCCGGTGAGGGCCTGCGCGACACGACGGCCGCGCCGGACGGATGGTGCGCCCACGGGATGGTTGGATGAACCCTCGCCGGTCCGGGACGGACACGCCACCTTGAGGGCGAACCGCCGGCCGGCGTCGTCCGTCACCAGCCAGACGGCGGAGCACCCGCCCCTGCCGAGCAGCCTTCCCACGCGCAGCCCCTGGACCACAGGCGGTGGCACGTCCTCGGCGGAGGAACGCGACGGCAGTGGACCGGACGGCGCATCCGGCGGGACTTCGCCCGCAGGAGTCCCCCGGTGATCCCCTGTGGGCAGTGACGGCGCGGCCTCGCTCATGCATCAGTTCTAGACCACCGGAGCAGGGCGGCCTGCGTTGTCCACAGGGTCTCCCGCAACTGCTTCGTGCCCGTTGCTTTAGTCGAACATACGTTCTATTTTTAATCCTCAGGCACCTACGAGACAGGCACCGTCATGAAGCCCCTCCCCGACACGACCGGCCCCTGGCGACCGTGCGACGAAGCGGTCGCGCTCACCTTCGACGAGACCGGCGGCTCGCCCGAGCCCTCCTGCCTGCGCTGGCGCGGGTCGCTCTGGCGCGTCGTCGGGCGCAGCCGTCACTGGTCCACCTGGCACGCACTGCCCGTGGTGCCCCTCCATGCCGGGGAGGCGCCGACGACGCGGTGCTTGAGGGCCGACTTCTGGCGGTTCCGGGCACAGGCCGATCCGGTCTCGCCCCTGGCGTGCTTCGAAGTACGGCGGGCCGACCGGGGATGGCGCCTGGTCCGGCGCGACGCGGCGCTCGACGTCGCTGAGCAGTTCGTCGCTGAGCACTTCGTCCCTGGGCAGTACGTTCCTGAGCAGTACGTCCCTGAGCAGTACGGCTAGGCCCCCGGGCGCGGCGGAACCGGTGGGAAGGAACGTCGCGGACGGGATTACGATTGCTCCATGACTCTTGTGCTGTCGCGCGTCGGCCTCGCTCCGGATTACATCGGGTACACGCAGGGCTGGGAGATGCAGAAGGACCTGCATGCAAAGGTGGTCGAGGGCGCCGCGCCCAGTACGGTCCTCCTGCTCGAGCACACGCCCGTGTACACCGCGGGCAAGCGCACCGAGGACCACGAGCGCCCCTTCGACGGCACGCCCGTCGTCCCCGTGGACCGCGGCGGGAAGCTCACATGGCACGGCCCAGGACAGCTGGTGGGCTACCCGATCCTCGCCCTGCGGAATCCTGCACGCGTCGCGGACTACGTCTCCACCCTCGAGGACGTCATCATCACCGCCCTCCGCCACTTCGGCATCGACGGCATCCGGATAGACGGCCGGTCAGGCGTCTGGCTGGCGGCGACGGACGACCGGCCCGCGCGGAAGATCGCCGCGATCGGCATCCGTGTGAAGAATCGGGTCACGATGCACGGTTTCGCCGTCAACTGCAGCAACGACCTCGCGCCGTTCCAGCAGATCGTCCCCTGCGGCATCAGTGATGCCGGAGTCACGTCCATCTCCGCCGAGTGCGGCCGGACCGTGCCTCCCTCGGACGTCGTTTCGCTTATCGAGGCCGAACTGCGCAAGAATGAGGCATTGCTGGTGGCCGAGGACGACGCCGCCCAGATCGGCGCCGCCGGCACTGCCGCCTCCGGCGCCACCCATGGCATCCAGCCAGAAGGAGCTTTACTGTGAGCCTTGCCCCCGAGGGCCGCCGCCTGCTGCGCATCGAGGCGCGCAATGCCGAGACGCCGGTCGAGCGCAAGCCGGACTGGATCAAGGCCAAGGTCAACATCGGACCCGAGTTCGTCGCGATGAAGAACCTGGTGAAGAAGGAGGGCCTGCACACCGTCTGCGAAGAGGCGGGGTGCCCCAACATCTTCGAGTGCTGGGAGGACCGTGAGGCCACCTTCCTCATCGGCGGCTCCGAGTGCACCCGCCGGTGCGACTTCTGCCAGATCGACACGGGCAAGCCGCAGCCGCTGGACCGCAGCGAGCCCTTCAAGGTCGCCCAGTCGGTGAAGTCCATGAACCTGCGCTACGCGACGGTCACCGGCGTCGCCCGTGACGACCTCGCCGACGAGGGTGTCTGGCTCTACGCCGAGACCATCCGGCAGATCCACAGCATGAACCCCGGCACCGGCGTCGAGATCCTGATTCCCGACTTCTCCGGGCGTCCCGAGCACATCGCCGCGATCTGCGATGCCGCCCCGGAGGTGTTCGCGCACAACGTGGAGACGGTGCCGCGCATCTTCAAGCGCATCCGTCCGGCCTTCCGCTACGAGCGCTCACTCGACGTCATCACCCAGGGACGGGACCGTGGCATGGTCACGAAGTCCAACCTCATCCTCGGCATGGGCGAGACGCGCGAGGAGATCTCCGAGGCCCTCCGGGACCTGCACGCCGCAGGGTGCGACCTCATCACGATCACCCAGTACCTGCGCCCCAGCGAACGGCACCTGCCCGTCGACCGCTGGGTGAAGCCCGGTGAGTTCGTCGAACTGAGCGAAGAGGCGGAAGAGATCGGCTTCCTCGGCGTCATGAGCGGCCCGCTCGTGCGCTCGTCCTACCGGGCCGGCCGCCTCTGGGCGCGCGCCATGCGGAAGAAGGGCCTCGAACTGCCCTCCGATCTCGCGCACCTCGACGACTCCGGCTCAGCTTCCCAGGAAGCGACCTCGCTCCTCGCCGGCTGACGCAGGTACTGTCGGGCGCCTACCTCCGCCCGCGGAACCCCAGCACGTCGTCGGTGAACCGGCGGTCATCCTGATCTCATCCCGTAGAATCGAAGTACTATGTCGCACGCAATCGATCCTTCAGGCTCCCCCACGCCCAAACGCCGCCTCTTCTCGCGCAAACCGAAAGCCGGGGCTGCGCCGAAGCAGGCCGGGCGGATGAAGCAGGTTGTCGAAGTCTTCAAAATGACCCGGCGCAACGATCCGAGCGCCGTCTGGTTCATGCTGCTGGCGTTCGTCGGGATCATCGCGCTCGGCCTGCTCGTCGGACTCCTGATCAACAACGTCATCACGCTGATGATCATCGCGGTCCCGCTGGCCGTGCTGGCGGCCATCTTCATCCTGTCCCGCCGGGCCGAACGCGCGGCGTTCTCCCAGATCGAAGGGAAGCCCGGCGCTGCCGGCGCCGCGCTGAGCGTCCTCCGCCGCGGGTGGATCCTGCAGGAGCAGCCGGTCGCGGTCAACCCGCGGACGCAGGACGCCGTGTTCCGGATCATCGGCCGGCCGGGTGTCGTCCTCGTGTCCGAGGGCCCCTCCACGCGGGTCAAGCAGCTCCTCGACGGTGAGAAGCGCAAGATGGCGAGAATCATCCCGAACGTGCCGATCCACGTGATCGAAACGGGCCGCGGGGACCGTCAGGTGCCCCTCTCCAAGGTCCCGAAGACCGTGCAGAAGCTGAAGAAGACGCTGACCAAGCAGGAGGTGCACGCGGTCGACAAGCGCCTGGCCGCACTGGGCACCAAGCTTCCGATCCCCAAGGGCGTGGATCCTTTCAAGGCCCGCCCCGACCGCAAGGCGATGCGCGGGCGCTGACCGCAGGCCGCGCTGACCGCAAGAGCCCCTCCCGATGACGGGAGGGGCTCTTCGCTGTGCGGGATCGGATCTCCCGGAAGGAGAGCAGCGCTAGATACGGAACAGGCCGGTGTTCCGGGCCCGGTCATGGAGACCGCGCTGGTCGGCGTCGATGATGAAGGCCGGGATGACGAGGCAGACGAGCACACTGCGGACGATGGCCGTCAGGTAACCGGCCGGCCTTCCGTCGAGCGTCTGCACCTGCATCCGCAGGAGACGGTGCCCGATGCTGTAGCCGAAGAAACCCACGAACAGGATCTGCTCCACGAGGAAGATGTACAGCGTCGCGAAGCCGTCGTAGTCGAAGAACGCGGCGGAGATCAGCGAGCAGAGAACCCAGTCGATCAGCAGCGCACCGGCCCTGGGCGGGAAACGGGCGATGGACCCGGGCCCCGACTCGGGCCGGCCGAGTCGCTGTCCCGGCCATTGCTGATCGCCCGACGGCGGCGGGCCTTCCATCCACGACCCGATGTTCTTCCTGTTCACCACGCCCCCAGCCTACCCGCGCGCCGCGAGGGTCCGGCCCGGCCGTATTATGCCTTCGCGTTCCCGGGGCCGCTAGGGTGGGAGGCGCAGTTCACGTCATGTAACGTCCCGGAAACAAAGACGACACCAGCGAGAAACTGCCCGCTCATACAGTTGGGACGAGTCGGCGGTAGCGTACCAGCCTGCCAGAGCCCGTGATATCCCATGCGGCGCAGGGACACGCGCTGGCGCCGGTTTTCCCCCAGCCATGCGTTAGGAGCATGAATCGATGTTTAAGAATGCGGACGAGGTCCTCAAGTTCATCGCCGACGAAGACATCAGGTTTGTCGATGTCCGGTTCACCGACCTCCCGGGAGTGCAGCAGCACTTCAACGTTCCCGCCAAGTCGGTCGACGCGGACTTCTTCGTGCACGGCCAGCTCTTCGATGGATCCTCCATCCGCGGCTTCCAGGGCATCGCGGAATCGGACATGCAGCTCATCCCGGATGTGACGACGGCGTTCATCGACCCGTTCCGGACGGAGAAGACCCTCGCGCTGAACTTCTCCATCGTCAACCCCCGCACGGGCGATCCCTACCACCGCGATCCCCGCAGCGTCGCAGAGCGCGCCGAGGCGTACCTGTCCTCCACCGGCATCGCGGACACGGCGTTCTTCGCCCCCGAGGCGGAATTCTTCATCTTCGACAACGTCCAGTACGAGTCCTCCCCGCAGGGAAGCTTCTACAAGGTCGACTCGATCGAGGCTCCCTGGAACAGCGGGCGCGAGGAAGTCGGCGGCAACCTCGGCAACAAGACCCCGTTCAAGGGCGGCTACTTCCCGGTGTCCCCCGTGGACAAGCAGGCCGACCTGCGCGACGCGATCTGCGTCGAGCTGGACAAGGCCGGCCTCGAGGTCGAGCGTTCGCACCACGAGGTCGGCGGTGCCGGCCAGGCCGAGATCAACTACAAGTTCACGACCATGACGCACGCTGCGGACGACCTGCAGAAGTTCAAGTACATCGTGAAGAACGTCTCCGACGCCTGGGGCAAGTCCGCGACCTTCATGCCGAAGCCCGTCTTCGGTGAGAACGGCTCCGGCATGCACTGCCACCAGTCGCTGTGGAGCGACGGACAGCCGCTGTTCTACGACGAGCGCGGCTACGCCGGCCTGTCGGACATGGCCCGCTGGTACATCGGCGGCCTGCTGAAGCACGCCTCCGCCGTCCTGGCCTTCACCAACCCGACGGTGAACTCCTACCGTCGCCTGGTCAAGGGCTTCGAAGCCCCGGTCAACATGGTCTACTCGCAGGGCAACCGCTCCGCCGGTATCCGTATCCCCATCACCGGATCGAACCCCAAGGCCAAGCGCATCGAGTTCCGCGCGCCGGACCCGTCGTCGAACCCGTACCTGGCCTTCGCTGCCCAGCTCATGGCGGGCCTCGACGGGATCAAGAACCGCATCGAACCCGCGGAGCCCATCGACAAGGACCTCTACGAGCTCCCTGCTGAGGAAGCCAAGGACATCCAGAAGGCTCCCGGGTCGCTCGAGGAGGCCCTGCTGGCTCTCGAGGCCGACAACGAGTTCCTGCAGGCCGGCGACGTCTTCACCCAGGACCTGATCGACACCTGGATCGAGTACAAGCGCGAGATGGAGATCAAGCCGCTCTCGCTGCGCCCGAACCCCTACGAGTTCGAGCTCTACTACGGCGTCTAGCAGCAGAACGGGTCGGAAGCGCGGGTAGGCCGCCTCCGGACCGGGTGTGCGCGGAGGGTTCCTCGGATGACATCCGAGGGACCCTCCGTTCGTCGTTCGGCCCCTACCCGGCGGCGAGAAGGGGTGCTGATCCATCCCCGTTCGACGCAGGATGGACCGAATTTCAGCCAAGGCCCGGCATGGCACCCGCCGATGTGTGACACATCGTGCAAAAGTTCTCCTGGCGTTCAAACGGGACGCCATCATTTCGAGGGAACACATGAAGATCTCATCCGGGCTCATTGCCGTCCTGACAGCCGGGCTCCTGTTCACCGGCCTCGCCGCTCCTGCGGAGGCAGGAGTCACCTATGGAACCACTTTCCGTGCAGCCGCGCGCGCTCTGCCCCTCGCGGCCGAGAACAACGCCGGCTATGACCGGGCCCGCTATTTCGGCGACTGGAAAGACGCCGACGGCGACTGCCAGAACACCCGCGCCGAAGTACTCGTCGCGGAGACCAAGGCCGCGATGACCTACACGTCGACCCGTCGCTGCACGGTTGCGACCGGGCGCTGGGTGACGACGTTCGACAACAAGATCCACACCTCCGCGACCACCGTGCAGATCGACCACACGGTGCCCGTGGCCGAGGCCTGGGGATCCGGGGCGAGGAACTGGACCCAGACCCGTCGCGTGGCGTTCTACAACGACATCGGCTACGCCGGCTCCCTCGCAGCCCAGACCACTCTCCTGAACCAGCAGAAGCAGGCGAAGGGCCCGGAGGACTGGATGCCCCCGGCCAACAGGTGTGCCTACGTGGCGCGATGGGTGGTGGTGAAGTCCCGGTGGGGCATGACCGTGGACTCCCGGGAGAAGGCGGCCCTGGTGCGGATCGCTGACACGTGCCCCGCCACGCAGCTGACCATCACGAAGTCCTGACGCGGTTCCTCGAGGCGTCCCAGGAGGACCGATGACCTATCTCGACACGGCTGCCCCGCCGGCCCGACCGCTCGCTGGCGCCCCCTCGACCGCCCGGAGGGCGGACAGGGCGGCGCCACGCACGGACATCCAGGCCCTGCGAGCGCTCGCCGTCTCCTTCGTCGTGGTGAATCACGCCGCACCGGATCTGCTGCCCGGTGGGTATGTCGGCGTCGACATTTTCTTCGTCATCTCCGGCTTCCTCATCACGAAGCACCTCCTGGGTGAGCTGGAACGCACCGGGCGGATCCGCTTCGGTTCCTTCTACGCCCGGCGTGCGGCCCGCCTCCTGCCGGCCGCCCTCGTCGTGTCCCTGGTCTCCCTCGTCACCGCCTGGATCGTGCTCCCGTTCAGCCGGTGGGCCGGTCTCGCGCAGGAGACCCTGGCGGCGAATCTCTACGTCGAGAACTGGGTCCTGGCGCTGAAATCCGTGGACTACTCCGCGCAGACCGAATCCGCGTCCACCGTCCAGCACTACTGGTCGCTGTCGGTCGAGGAGCAGTTCTACCTCGTCTGGCCCGTCCTCCTCGTCGTCACGGTCGCCCTCGCCCGCCGGCAGGGGATCCGCCGCCACGCCCTGCTCGCACTGGTCCTGGGCGCCGTGTTCCTCCTCTCCCTCCTCCTCTGCATCTCCATGACGTTCGCGAGCAGGAACGCCGCCTACTTCGTGACTCCGGTGCGGGCCTGGGAATTCGCGGCGGGATCGCTCATCGCGGTGCGGGCCCTGAGGAGCCGGAGCACCCGGCCCACCCGGCCCTCCCTCGCGGGTGTCGCGCAGGTGCTGGGATACGCGCTCATCCTGCTCTCCGCCGTCGGCTTCTCGGAGCGCACGCTCTTCCCGGGCTATTTCGCTCTGATCCCGGTCGTGGGCACGGTCCTGGTCATCGCCTCCGGCCCGGCATCCCCCTACTGGTCCCCGAACGCACTCCTGGCGGCACGACCGGTGCAGTTCCTCGGGGACATCTCCTACTCGCTCTACCTGGTGCACTGGCCCCTGCTGCTCCTCGTGCCCGCGGGTCTCGGGCGGGAGCTCCAGCCGATCGACACGGCGTTCCTCCTGGTGGGGGCCCTCGTGCTCGCCTTCGCCAGCAAGAAGCTGATCGAGGACCCGGGCAGGACGTCCCTGCTGCCCCGCTACGGTGTCCGCAGGAGCCTGGTCCTGTTGCTGTCGGTTCTGCTGACCGTGGTCCTCCTCGCGACCGCCATGATGGTCGCGGCCGGTGCTGCCGGGAACCGCCAGCAGGCGGCCCTCGAGGCGATCTCGGGCGGTCCCTGTTTCGGCGCCAAGAGCCTCTCGAACGCCGAGTGCGGTGATCCCTTCGGTCCACCGGCGGTCCCGGAGGTGGGACCGGACGAGGCGCCCTGGTTCACCGGCGAGGAGTGCACCGAAGCGAGTGACCCCATCGTGGTGAGTGGCGGTGCCCGCCTGAGTACGTGTGACTTCGCGGGCGCCGACGAGGCCTCGGGTGAGGCATGGCTCGTCGGCGACTCGCACGCCGAACACTGGAAGACTGCGCTCTACGGGCTGGCCCGGGAGTCCCGGTGGCACCTCCAGGAGAGCCTGGTCGGCGGGTGCCCGTACATCGGCGTGCGCCGGACGGAGTTCAACGGGAAGCCCTCGAACAGGGCGTCGCAGGACGCCTGCCTCGGGTGGAGCCAGGCGGTGTCCGACCGCATCGTCGCGGAGAAGCCGGATCTGGTCTTCGCCTCGGCGTTCGGCGCGCGCGAGGTGATCGACGACGGCTCGGGACGGGACCAGGCCAGCCAGTACAGGGACGCCTTCGCCGCTCGCATCAGCACCTGGGTCGACGCCGGTGTGCGGGTCTACGTCCTGCGGGACACTCCCCTCACACTCGACACGCTCGGACCCGACTGCCTCACGGCCAACGCTTCCTCGCCCCGTACCTGCTCGCTCCCTTCGGAGGAGGCCGTTGTCGCTGACCCCCTTGCCGAGGCCGCCCTGGCGATGGACTCACCGATGGTGAAGGTCCTCGACCTGCAGGACCAGTTCTGCCCGGACGGACGCTGCTCTTCGGTGATCGGCGGAGTGCACGTGTACTTCGATTCCAACCACGTGACCAGCACCTACATGCGGTCCCTCACGCCGGTCCTCGCGCAGCGCTTCGCCGAAGCCGACGGGTGAGCGGCGCGAGGATCACCAGGAGGGCCTAGTACCCGTAGAAGTGCCGCTCGAAGACGGCACGGCTCCGGCGTGTCATCCGGAGGTAGTCCTCCTCGAGGTCCGATCCGCTGCCCGGGCCGTACCCGCACCACCGGGCGACGGCTTCCAGGTCCCGGCGCGGAGCCGGCAGCAGGTCCGAACCCCGCCCGCTCCAGATGACGTTCGCCCCGCGGATGCGGGTGGCGAGGCTCCAGCTCGCCCGCAGCGTGGCGACGTCCTCCGCGGGGAGCAGGCCCTCCGCCTCGATCACGTCCAGTGCGGCGAGCGTGGACTGCACCCGCAGGGCGGGGACCGCGGAGGCATGCTGCAGCTGGAGCAGCTGTACGAGCCACTCGACGTCGCTGAGTGCTCCCCGCCCCAGCTTGAGGTGCCTCGAGGGGTCGGCTCCGCGCGGGAGCCGCTCCGACTCGACACGTGCCTTGATCCGCCGGATCTCGCGGACGTCGGATTCGCTGAGCTCCCGCGGGTACCGGACCGGGTCGATGAGATCGATGAATTCCGCGGCGAGCCCGTCGTCGCCCGCGAGGGGACGGGCCCGCAGGAGAGCCTGCGCCTCCCAGACGAGGGACCAGCGCCGGTAGTACTCGCGGTAGGAGCCGATGGACCGCACCATCGCCCCCTGCTTGCCCTCCGGCCGGAGGGCCGCGTCGATCTCCAGGACCCGCTCGGCCAGGACCGGCGGCTTGCAGGGCTGGGTGAGCAGGGCAGCCAGGCGGGACACCACGGCTTCGGCCTGCTTCTGCGCCGCGGCCTCGTCGGCCCCCGGGAACGGCCGGTGCACATAGATCACGTCCGCATCCGAGCCGTAGGTGATCTCCCGACCGCCCTGGCGTCCCATCGCCATCACGACGACGTCGGTGAGCTGCTCCTCCTGCCCGAACACCTGGCTCTCCGCGACGTGCAGCGCGCCGAGGACGGCGGCACGGTCCGCGTCGGCGAGAGCCTCCCCCACCTCCGCCTGGGACAGGAGGTTGGAGCTGTCGGCGATGGCGATGCGCAGCAGCTCCCGGCGGCGGATCAGGCGGATCAGGCGGATGGCTTCACCGGGCTCCGGGTGCCGCGACATCTTCGACTGGATCTCCTGCCACTGGGCGTCGAAGGTGTCCGGGACCAACGCCGCGTCGGAGCCGAGCCACTGTGTCGACTCGGGCGATACCTCCAGGAGGTCGGTGATGAACCGGCTGCTCGACAGGACGGCACAGAGCCTCTCCGCGGCGGCATTGGAGTCGCGGAGCATGCCCAGGTACCAGTGGCTGTCACCGAGGGACTCGCTGAGCCGGCGGAACCCGAGCAGGCCGGCATCGGGGTCCACGCCGTCGGCGAACCAGGCCAGGAGGATGGGCAACAGCTGCTTCTGCAGCATGGCGCGGCGCCGCAGGCCCCCGGTGAGGGCCTCGATGTGCCGCATGGCCCCGCGCGGGTCCTGGTAGCCGAGGGCGGCGAGGCGGGCCTGCGCGGCCTCGGCCGTGAGCTGGACGTCCTCGGGCTGCAGCGTCGCCGCGTTGTTGAGCAGGGGCCGGTAGAAGATCGACTCGTGGAGCCGCTTGACGAGCCTCCGGGTCCGCTGCCACTTGTCGACGAGGCTCTGCGCGCTCGGCCTCACCGTGACCATGCAGCCCTCGGAGGACCGGGCGAGGGCGCGCAGGGCGGAGTTGTCCTCCGGCATGAGGTGCGTCCGGCGCATCTGCGTAAGCTGGATCCGGTGCTCGAGGACCCGCAGGTAGCGGTAGGAGTCGTCGAGGTCCAGCGCGTCCGAGCGACCGATGTATCCGCCGGAGCTCAGCGCACCGATCGCGGTCACGGTATCCCTCACGCGGAGGGATTCGTCGAGCCTACCGTGGACGAGCTGCAGCAGCTGGACGGTGAACTCGACGTCCCGCAGGCCTCCGGGGCCGAGCTTGAGCTGGCGTGCTTCCTCGTCGCGCGGGATGTTGTCGGTGACGCGGCGGCGCATGGCCCTCACCGCCTCGACGAACCCCTCGCGCTGCGAGGACGCCCACACGAACGGGGCGATGGCCGCCTCGTAGCGCCGGCCGAGGTCCGGGTCCCCTGCGACGGCCCGGGCCTTGAGGAGCGCCTGGAACTCCCAGGTCCTGGCCCACCTCTCGTAGTAGGACACGTGGGACTGCAGCGTGCGCACGAGCTGCCCGTCCTTGCCCTCGGGCCTCAGGTTCGCGTCGACCTCCCACAGGGCCGGTTCCGGCCCGGGCGAGTACACCCCGCGGGACATGCCGGAGGCCAGGCCCGTCCCGATCCTGGTGAGCAGTGTGTCGTCGAGGTCCTCGCCTTCCACGACGTAGACGACGTCGACGTCGGAGATGTAGTTCAGCTCCCGCGCACCGCACTTCCCCATGGCGATCACGGCGAGCTTCACCCGGGCCACGACGTCGGGTCCGTACACCTCCCCCAGTTCGGCGCGGGCGACGGCGAGGGAGGCCTCCAGGGCGGCGGCCGCGAGGTCCGCGAGTTCGCGGGACACGACGGGCAGGTAGTCGACGGGCGCACGGTGGCAGAGGTCGCGGACCGCGAGGTCCGTCAGGAGGCGCCGATAGGTCACGCGGAGCCTCTGGTACGCGTCCACACCGAGCCTGCCGGCCACCGGGTTCACATCGGCGGGTTCGGCGTCGACCGACCGCAGCAGCAGCGCCCGGAGGTCGTCCGGTGCCACGTCCGGGAGGGTCGCAGGGCTCGGGCGGACGACATCCAGGTGCTCCGGGTGGCGCATGAGGAACTCGCCGAGCGCCTCGGACGCTCCCAGCAGCCGGAAGAGGGGGCCGCGCCGGCCCTCGTCGGAGAAGGCCGCCATCGAGGCCTTGCGGTTGACGGCAAGGAGGCGGACGAGGGACTGCAGCGCCAGGTCCGGGTTCGCGGCGGCAGCGATCCCGCCGAACAGGGCGTCGTCGTTCAGCCCCTGCAGCTCGGGCGCGTCCAGGAAGCGCCTGCTCTTCTCCAGGTCCGTGAACCCGTAACTGATCAGCTTGCGGGTAAGGCTCATGGGCCAACCCTAGCCAAGCACCGGAGATGCACGCAGGCCTACAGGATGTTGAGATTCCTGCGCAGCTCGTACGGCGTCACCTGGATGCGGTAGTCGTGCCACTCGGCGCGCTTGTTGCGGAGGAAGTTCTCGAACACCTGCTCCCCCAGGATGTCCGCGACGAGCTCCGATTCCTCCATCACCCGGATGGCGTCATGCAGGCTGGCCGGGAGCGGATCGTGCCCCATCGCCCGGCGCTCCGCAGCGGTCAGGCTCCAGATGTCGTCCTCCGCGGCAGGCGGCAGCTCATAGCCCTCCTCGATCCCCTTCAGCCCGGCACCCAGCAGCACGGAGTACGCGAGGTAGGGGTTGCTCGCCGAGTCGATGCCGCGGTACTCGATGCGCGCGGACTGGCCCTTGTTGGGCTTGTAGAGCGGCACGCGGACCAGGGCCGAGCGGTTGTTATGGCCCCAGGACAGGTAGCTCGGCGCCTCGCCGCCGCCCCACAGGCGCTTGAACGAGTTGACGAACTGGTTGGTCACGGCCGTGAACTCGGGCGCGTGCCGCAGGATGCCGGCAATGAACTGGCGGGCCGTCTTCGACAGCTGGAACTCGGCGCCCGCCTCGAAGAAGGCGTTGGTGTCCCCCTCGAACAGGGAGAAGTGGGTGTGCATGCCCGAGCCCGGGTGCTCGGAGAAGGGCTTGGGCATGAACGTCGCATAGCTGCCGGAGGTGAGCGCGACCTCCTTGATGATGGTCCGGAACGTCATGATGTTGTCCGCGGTCTGGAGCGCATCCGCGTACCGCAGGTCGATCTCGTTCTGCCCCGGCCCGGCCTCGTGGTGGCTGAACTCGACCGAGATGCCCACGGACTCGAGCATCGCGACCGCCGTCCTGCGGAAGTCCTGGGCCACCCCGCCCGGAACGTGGTCGAAGTAGCCGGCCGAGTCCACCGGCACGGGCTGGCCGTCGGGTCCGACGTCCGCCGACTTCAGCAGGTAGAACTCGATCTCCGGGTGCGTGTAGCAGGTGAAGCCCATGTCGGCAGCCTTCGCCAGGGTCTTCTTGAGGACACCGCGCGGGTCGGCGGTGGACGGCTGGCCGTCCGGCGTCAGGATGTCGCAGAACATGCGCGACGTCTGTTCCTTGTCACCGCGCCACGGCAGGATCTGGAAGGTGGTCGGATCGGGCTGGGCCAGCATGTCCGATTCGTAGACCCGGGCGAGTCCCTCGATGGAGGATCCGTCGAACCCGAGGCCCTCCTCGAAGGCGCCTTCGACCTCGGCAGGAGCCAGCGCGACCGACTTCAGCGAGCCGACGACGTCGGTGAACCACAGACGCACGTAGCGGACGTCGCGCTCCTCGATCGTTCGCAGTACGAACTCCTGCTGCCGGTCCATGACCACCCTCATTCCTTGACTCGTCGCCCGGGCCACCCGGTCGGGGCAGCGGGCTGTCCATGCCCGACGTCGTGCGCGTCCGGCTGCACCGTTCCCGGGGCGCCGATGCGCCTCGTGCGCGCGTGCGCCTGCCGTCAACACTCTACTGACCCGCGCGCTGATGAGGTGCACCGTGCCCACCCTGTTGCGGCGCGCCGGTAATCCCTGGCAGACGCTACGCGCAGTGCACGGCCCACCCCACGGAGGACCTGCCTCCGGGGACCGCAGGCAGAGGGTCCAGTAGTCTCATGGCATGACTTCCGCGGAATTGCCAGCCCCCTACGGAGAGGGAGCAGCCACGACGACGCCGGCACGGGAGGCGACCGCCCCCGCAAGCACGAAGCCGGCCGGCCGGATCAGGATCCACCACCTGCAGCAGGCCAAGGACCAGGGCGGGCGTTTCGCCATGCTGACGGCCTACGACCAGTATGCGGCGCAGGTCTTCGACGAGGCCGGCATCGAACTCCTCCTGGTCGGTGACTCGGCGGCCAACAACGTCCTGGGACACGCGACGACCCTGCCCATCACGCTCGACGAGATGATCCTCTTCAGCCGTGCCGTCAGCAGGGCGACGACGCGGGCCCTCGTCGTGGCCGACCTTCCCTTCGGCAGCTACGAGGTCTCACCCCAGCAGGCCGTCGAGTCCTCCGTGCGCCTGCTCAAGGAGGGGCTGGTCCACGCCGTGAAGATGGAGGGCGGCGCGGCCTACGCCGACACGGTGCGGGCCCTCGTTCGCGCGGGCATCCCGGTCATGGCCCACATCGGGTTCACTCCGCAGAGCGAGCACGCGCTCGGCGGCTACCGCGTGCAGGGTCGTGGGGAGGCGTCGCAGCGGATCGTCGACGACGCCGTCGCGCTAGCCGACGCGGGGGCATTCTGCGTGCTGATGGAGATGGTGCCCGCCGAGACCGCGAACGCGGTCGACGCGGCCGTCCGCGTCCCGACGATCGGCATCGGCGCGGGCCCGGGCACGACGGGCCAGGTGCTGGTGTGGCAGGACATGGCCGGGCTGCGCGGCGGCCGGCAGGCGAGGTTCGTCAAGCAGTACGCCGACGTCCGGAGCGTCCTCTCCGAAGCGGCCCGCGCCTACGCCGACGACGTGCGTGCGGGCACGTTCCCCGGTCCCGACCACACCTTCTAGCCGGACCCCTGACCCGTACCTCTGGCCCCGCACGCCTGGCCCGTGCACCTGGCCCGTGCACCTGGCGGAGCTCGGGCCGGAACGATCCCTAGTCGTCGTCCTTGTCCCAGGCATCGTTGCGCTGCTGGACCTTCTCGAGGGCCTTCTCGGCTTCAGCCCGCGTCGCGTACGGCCCGATCAGCTGGGACCAGTCCGACTGCCGGTCCTCTTCGACCTCGTGCGTGCGCACGTTGAACCAGTACTCCGTCATGGCGACCTCCTCGATCCGTGGCATCTGGCCGTGTCATCCGGCGATCACGCGCCTTTCAGCCGGTGACCCGAGCCGCTATAGGATCAAGGGTATGCCCCAGTCCTCCCCCACCGCTCCCCTTGGGACCCTGACCCCCGGCACCCTCTCGCCCCAGCGCCCCGTTCCCCCCGGCATCCCGCGCCCCGAATACGTGGGCCGCACCGCGCCCACACCGTTCACGGGCTCCGAGGTCAAGACGCCGGAGACCATAGAGAAGATCCGCATCGCCGGCAGGATCGCCGCCCAGGCCATCGTCGAGGTCGGGAAGCACGCGAAACCCGGCGTCACCACGGACTCCCTGGACCGCATCGGCCACGAGTTCCTCCTGGACCACGGCGCCTACCCGTCGACCCTCGGGTACCGGGGCTTCCCGAAGTCGCTGTGTTCATCGCTCAACGAGGTCATCTGCCACGGCATCCCCGACTCCACGGAGCTCCAGGACGGCGACATCCTCAACATCGACATCACCGCGTACAAGGACGGCGTGCACGGGGACACCAACTACACCTTCTGCATCGGCGACGTGGACGAGGAGTCCCGCCTCCTCGTCGAGCGCACGCAGGAGTCCCTCAACCGCGCGATCCGGGCCGTCGCGCCCGGACGCGAGATCAACGTCATAGGACGCACCATCGAGTCCTACGCGAAGCGCTTCGGTTATGGTGTTGTCCGTGACTTCACCGGGCACGGCGTCGGAGAAGCGTTCCACACGGGCCTGATCATCCCGCACTACGACGCCGCCCCCGCCTACAACCGCGTCATCGAGCCGGGGATGGTCTTCACCATCGAACCGATGCTGACGCTCGGGACCATCGACTGGACCATGTGGGCGGACGACTGGACCGTCGTCACGAAGGACCGGAAGAGGACGGCGCAGTTCGAGCACACGCTCGTCGTCACCGACCGCGGCGCGGAGATCCTGACCCTGCCCTAGCGCAGCCCCGCGGACCCTGCCCGCACACCGCACCACCCCCCCCGTCCGGCTAGCGCCGGCCGCCCAACCACTCGTCGACGGAGAATCATGGCCAAGGACACGGACAAGAAGAAATTGAAGAAGCTCCCCGCAACGGTCATCGGAGTCGATATCGGCGGCACGGGCATCAAGGGCGGCATCGTCGACCTCGAGAAGGGCGTGATCGTCGGGGAGCGCTACCGCATCCCGACGCCCAAGCCGTCCACGCCCGAGGCTGTCGCCGAGGTCGTCGCCCAGATCGTCGCCGAGCTCTCCTCGCGGCCCGAGGGGCCCGCCGCCGACGTGCCCGTCGGCGTCACCTTCCCGGCCATCATCCAGCACGGCGTGGCCCGCTCGGCGGCGAACGTCGACAAGAGCTGGGTCAACACCGACGTCGACGCCCTCTTCACCAAGGTCCTCGGACGCGACGTCCACGTCATCAACGACGCCGACGCGGCAGGGCTCGCGGAGGTCCGCTACGGTGCGGGCAAGGGCAAGCTGGGGACGGTCCTGGTCATCACCCTGGGTACGGGCATCGGCTCCGCCTTCATCTTCGACGGCCGGCTGGTCCCCAACGCCGAACTCGGTCACCTGGAGATCGACGGGCACGATGCCGAGACGAAGGCATCAGCCGTGGCCCGCGAGCGGGACGGGATCGACTGGGACGAGTACGCCGTGCGGCTCCAGCGCTACTTCTCGCACGTCGAGTTCCTCTTCTCGCCCGAGCTGTTCATCGTGGGCGGCGGCATCTCGAAGCGGAGCAGCGAGTACCTGCCGTCCCTCCAGCTGCGCACCCCGATCATCCCGGCACAGCTGAAGAACCACGCCGGCATCGTGGGCGGCGCCCTGCAGGCGGCGCTGCTCCTGGGCACCAAGCGCCATACGCCGGCCGGCGCCCTCGCCCTGACCCCACCCGACCTGGGCTGAACGACCTGGGCTGAACCAACGGAGAAGCCCGGTACGGCTGCACGCCGTACCGGGCTTCTTCGTGCCGGGCAGCTCTGCCACTGGCTGACGTGGTGCCGGTGGTGGCGTCGGCTTCCCCTCCGCAGCCACCACCGGGGTTCCGGGGGCGCTAGTGCGCCGTCAACGGCCTCCGTACCCCGCTGGGCACGCGCTCGTTGTCCTTCGCCTGCTGGCGGAGGGTCTGGATGGCCTCTTCGAAGTCCTCGAGCGATTCGAAGCCCTGGTAGACGCTCGCGAAGCGCAGGTACGCGATCTGGTCCAGCTTGCGCAGCGGACCGAGGATGGCGAGTCCCACCTCGTGCGCGTCGATCTCGGCCACCCCGCTGGCACGGACGTTCTCCTCGACCTCCTGCGCCAGGAGCGCGAGGTCGTCCTCGGTCACCGGCCGGCCCTGGCATGCCTTGCGGACACCGTTGATGATCTTCATCCGGCTGAACGGCTCTCCGGCGCCCGACCGCTTGATGACACTCAGGCTCGTGGTCTCGACCGTGCTGAAGCGGCGGCCGCACTGCGGGCAGAGGCGACGGCGGCGGATCGCCGACCCGTCGTCGGCCAGGCGGCTGTCGACGACCCGGGAGTCGGGGTTGCGGCAGTACGGACAGTACATGGCTCCCCTCCCGTCGCTGGCGATCGTCCTGCTCATTTTAGGACTACATGTGGTGAAACAACAACACTGTAATTACCAGATGTGGTGCTCGAGGTCCGTCGGGGGTCTCAGAGGGCGTCGTCAAAGCGGGCCGTGACCGCCTCGCCGTGCGCGGGCAGGTTCTCCGCACCCGACAGCGCGACGATCGAGGACGACACCTCGCGCAGCGCCTCGCGGTCGTAGTCGACGAGCTGGACGGCACGCAGGAAGGTCGTGACGTTCAGGCCGGAGGCGAAGGCCGCCGTCCCGCTGGTCGGCAGGACGTGGTTCGATCCGGCGCAGTAGTCGCCCAGGCTGACGGGGCTGTAGTTGCCGACGAAGATGGCACCCGCATTGCGGATCCGCCCCGCGACGGCCCGGGCGTCCGCCGTCTGGATCTCGAGGTGCTCGGCGGCGTAGGCATCGCACACGGCGATGCCGTGGTCGAGGTCGTCGACGAGGATCACGCCCGACTGGGGACCCGAGAGCGCCGTGCGGACCCGATCGGCGTGCCGTGTGGCGGCGGCGCGCCGCTGGAGGGCCTGGACGACGGCGGCCGCGAGGTCCTCGGAGTCCGTCACCAGGACCGACGCGGCCTGGGGATCGTGCTCCGCCTGGCTCACGAGGTCGGCGGCCACGAGGTCGGCGTCGGCGGTGGCATCCGCGAGGACCGCGATCTCCGTGGTGCCCGCCTCCGAGTCGATGCCGACCCGCCCGCGGACCAGACGCTTGGCGGTGGCGACGAAGACGTTGCCCGGACCGGTGATGACGTTGACCGGATCGATGGCGTGCTGCCCGGACCCGTCGGCCTCCCCCTCGACGCCGTAGGCGAGCGCCGCGATGGCCTGGGCCCCACCCATCGCGTACACCTCGGTGATGCCCAGCATCGATGCCGCGGCGAGGATGACCGGGTGCGGCCAGCCGCCGAACTCCTTCTGCGGTGGCGACGCGAGGGCGATCGAGCCGACGCCGGCGGCCTGCGCGGGCACCACGTTCATCACCACGGAGGACGGATAGACCGCCAGACCGCCGGGGACGTAGAGCCCCACGCGGTCCACCGCGATCCACTTGTGCGTGAGGTGGGCTCCGGGGGCGACCTCCACCTCGACGTCGTCCGGGACCTGTGCCCGGGCGAAGACACGCGCGCGCCGGATTGCTTCCTCGAGTGCTGCCCGCACCGGGGCGTCGAGCCCGGCGACAGCCGCTTCGATGATCGCGGCGGGGACGCGGGGGTGCTCCTGCTCGACGCCGTCGAACCGCTGCGCGAAGTCCCGCAGGGCCTCGAGGCCACGCGACCGGACGTCGTCGATGATGGCCTGGACGGCCGCTTCGGAGGAGGAGGCGCTGGCGGCTGCCCGGGGCATGGCGCCCTTCAGCTCTCCCGGGGACAGGGTACGGCCGCGCAGGTCGATGGTGCGGAAGCCGACGGTCGGGGTGGTGGGCGCTGGATTCACCCTGAGAGTCTACCGGGAGGGCAGGGAGCGCAGAGTCCGGGTCAGCCCGGCTCCGCCGACGTGGAGCGCGCAGCTCCGCGCGGTCAGCTCCGTCGGCGCGACAGGCCGAGAAGGGCGGTGGAGAAGATGATGACGGCGGCGACGGCTGGCCAGACGGCGAGCGCTCCGTAGGACTGCAGCAGGAACGCGGAGCCGGGCACGTCGTCGCGCCCCTGCGGGCCGAGGAGGTGGGCGAAGCCCTCGCCGACCACCAGGGCGAGGACGGAACCGAGGATCGATCCGCCGACGGCGGCGAGGATCCGGGCCACCACCCCGGGCAGCCCGAGGCGGAGGGCGACGACCGTCCCGACGGCGATGCCGGCGGCCAGCTCCAGGCCCGCGAGGGTCAGGTCGCGGAGCAGCCACTGGTCGGCGGAGACGGGGTCGCCGAAGAGGCGCCCCGTGGGTGCGAGGAGCCACCAGGACGCTCCGACCAGGGCACCGAGCAGGATCGTGGATCCCAGCCACCAGATCACGCCCAGGGGCGGCACGGACCTCCGGTCCTCGGCCACGGCGTAGACCGGAGGTGGATACGTGCTTGATCCGGTGTCCGGCTCCTGGCGTGCATGCATGACTTCTACATTAACAAACCGCGCCCGGCGCGCGGTGCGCGCCTAGTGTGGTGGTGGCAGCGTAGAGGGCCGTCAGCATCGGACCGGCCATCCGCAACCGCGTTGTCCGCCGACGTCGATCCCGGAGGAACCACGTGAACAACCCGAGCCCCGCCCAGACAGGCCTTCAGTCCCCGTCCGAGCCTCACGGGGAGTCCTTCCGCGAGGTCTTCCGCCGTCACGCCGCAGGCGTCGCCATCATCACCGCGGTGTACGACGGCGTCCCCTACGGCTTCACGGCCACCTCGGTCGCCTCGCTGTCCGCCGAGCCCCCCCGCTTCTCGTTCAACATGGCCCGGACGTCGTCCTCGTGGCCCGCCGTCGCGAACACCAATTTCGTGGGGGCCCATATGCTCAGCACGGAGAACGAGGGCCTCGCCAACCGCTTCGCCCGGACGAAGGACCGCTTCACCGGCGACCACTGGGAGCCGGGACCGGAGGGCGTCCCCATCATCCGGGATGTCGCCGGCTGGCTCGTGGGCCGCATCAGCATGCGCCTGTCCTTCGAGAACAACGCCGTGGTCGTCGCCGAGGTCATCGCGGGGAACATCGGGCCGGACGGCGCTCCCCTGCTCTACCACGGCGGCAGCTACGGCACACCGACGGCCACCGACTACGTCATCTGACGGCGTCGGCCGAGGGCGTCATCTGAGGGCGTCGGCCGAGGGCGCCGTCCGCCCGTCAGGCGTCGAGGCAGGCGGGCCCGAGCAGCACCTTCAGGTCACCGAAGAGGCCCGGCGTCGGATTCACCCGCAGGTCGACGCCGAGCTTCATCACCTCGACCGTGCGGGATCCGTTCAGGCGGATCAGCACCTCGCTCGTCCCGGGGTGCGTCCGCAGGACGTCACCGAGCGCGGTCACGGCCGTCTCGGTGGCCTTGTGCTGCAGCATCGAGATCACCACGGGCCCGGAGTGTCCCTCGCTGAGGTCCGGCACCGTGAGTTCCTGCGCATTGAGCATCACGGCTCCGTCGTCCCGGCGCTGCAGGCGTCCGCGGACCACCACGATCAGGTCCTCCGCCAGGACCGCCGAGATGGGGCCGTACACCTGCCCGAAGAACATGACCTCCATGGATCCGGCGAGGTCCTCGACCTCGGCCCGCGCGTAGGCGTTGCCGCTGTTCTTGGCGATCCTGCGCTGCAGGGACGTGATCATGCCGGCGATCGTGACAATCGCGCCGTCGGCCGGTCCCTCCTCGCTGATGATCGAGGGGATGGACGAGTCCGCGTGCTGGCTGAGGATCCCCTCCAGGCCCTGCAGCGGGTGGTCCGAGACGTACAGCCCGAGCATGTCCCGCTCGAAGGACAGCTTGTCCTTCTTGTCCCACTCCGGCAGGTCGGGGACCTCGACGGACAGGCCGCCGACCGCGTCCGGGCCGTCGTCGAACGCGCTGAAGAGGTCGAACTGGTTGGCCGCCTCGTTGCGCTTGAGGACGATCACGGAGTCCACGGCCTCCTCGTGGATCATCGCGAGGGCCCGGCGGGGGTGGCGGAGCGAATCGAAGGCACCGGCCTTGATGAGCGATTCGATGGTGCGCTTGTTGCACACCACGGCGGGGACCTTCTGCAGGAAGTCGCTGAAGGACGTGAAGGCGCCCTTCTCCTCCCGTGCGCCCACCATGGCTCCCACGACGTTCGCGCCGACGTTGCGGATGGCGCCCATGCCGAAGCGGATGTCCTTGCCCACCGGGGTGAAGTTGACGCTCGACTCGTTGACGTCGGGGGGCAGCACCGTGATACCCATGCGGCGGCACTCGTTCAGGTAGATCGCCAGCTTGTCCTTGTCGTCGCCGACGCTGGTGAGCAGTGCCGCCATGTACTCCGCGGGGTAGTGCGCCTTGAGGTACGCGGTCCAGTAGGACACCAGCCCGTAGGCCGCGGTGTGGGCCTTGTTGAACGCGTAGTCGGAGAAGGACTCCAGCACGGTCCACAGTTTGTCCATGGCCGCCTGGGAGTAGCCGTTGGCCTTCATGCCCGCGAAGAAGTCCGCCTGCTGCTTGTCCAGCTCGGACTTCTTCTTCTTGCCCATGGCCCGTCGGAGCATGTCCGCCTGGCCGAGCGTGAAGTTCGCGAGCTTCTGCGCGGCCGACATGACCTGCTCCTGGTACACGATGAGGCCGTACGTCCCGCCGAGGATCTCCTCGAGCGGTCCCTCGAGTTCGGGGTGGATCGGCTCGATGTCCTGCAGCCCGTTCTTGCGCAGGGCGTAGTTCGTGTGTGAGTTCACGCCCATGGGCCCCGGCCGGTACAGCGCCAGGACGGCGGAGATGTCCTCGAAGTTGTCGGGGCGCATGAGCTTCAGCAGGGAGCGCATGGGCCCGCCGTCGAGCTGGAAGACGCCGAGGGTGTCCCCGCGCGCCAGGAGCTCGTAGGACTCCTTGTCATCGAGCTCGAGGTCCTCGAGGACGAGGTCCACGCCCTTGTTCGCCGTGATGTTCTCGACGGCGTCCGTGATGATCGTCAGGTTCCTCAGGCCGAGGAAGTCCATCTTGATCAGTCCGAGCCCCTCGCACGTGGGGTAGTCGAACTGGGTGATGATCTGGCCGTCCTGCTCACGGCGCATGATCGGGATGATGTCGATCAGGGGGTCGGAGGACATGATGACGCCCGCCGCATGCACGCCCCACTGGCGCTTCAGCCCCTCGAGGCCGAGGGCCGTCTCGAAGACCTTCGCGGAGTCGGCGTCGCTCGTGAGGAGCTCCCGCAGTTCCTCGGCCTCGGAGTAGCGCTTGGCGTCCTTGTTGTGGACGTCCGCGAGGGCGAGGCCCTTGCCCATGACGTCCGGCGGCATGGCCTTGGTGAGGCGCTCCCCCGTGGAGAACGGGTAACCCATGACGCGGGAGGAGTCCTTGAGGGCCTGCTTGGCCTTGATGGTGCCGTAGGTGACGATCATGGCCACGCGCTCGTCGCCGTACTTCTCCGTCACGTAGCGGATGACCTCGGAGCGGCGCCGATCATCGAAGTCGACGTCGAAGTCGGGCATGGAGACGCGCTCGGGGTTCAGGAACCGCTCGAAGATGAGGCCGTGCTTGAGGGGGTCGAGGTCGGTGATGCGCATGGCGTACGCCACCATGGAGCCCGCGCCGGAGCCACGGCCCGGGCCCACCCGGATGCCGTTGTTCTTCGCCCAGTTGATGAAGTCGGCCACCACGAGGAAGTACCCAGGGAAGCCCATCTGGGTGATGACGCCGACCTCGAACTCCGCCTGCTTGCGGACGTCATCCGGCACGCCGGCCGGGTAGCGGTACTGCAGCCCGGTCTCGACCTCCTTGACGAACCAGGACTGCTCGTTCTCGCCCTCGGGGACCGGGAACCGCGGCATGTAGTTGGCCTTGGTGTTGAAGTCGACGTCGCACCGCTCGGCGATGAGCAGCGTGTTGTCGCAGGCGTCTGGATAGTCCCGGAAGATCGCCCGCATCTCGGCCGGCGACTTGAGGTAGAACTCGTCCGCGTCGAACTTGAACCGCTTGGGATCGGCGAGGGTGGATCCGGACTGCACGCAGAGCAGCGCCGCGTGGGCCTTGGAGTCCTCGGCGTGGGTGTAGTGCAGGTCGTTGGTGGCGACGAGCGGCAGGCCGAGCTCCCGGGCGAGCTTGATCAGGTCCGCCTTGACGTTGCGCTCGATGTCGAGCCCGTGGTCCATCAGCTCGCAGAAGTAGTTCTCGGCGCCGAAGATGTCGCGGAAGTCCGAGGCCGCCTGCTTCGCCTCGTTGTACAGGCCGAGGCGGAGCTTCGTCTGCACCTCGCCGGACGGGCACCCCGTGGTCGCGATGAGGCCCTTGCCGTAGGTCTGGAGGAGGTCGCGGTCCATGCGGGGCTTGTAGAGGTAGCCCTCGAGGGACGCCAGCGAGGACATCCGGAACAGGTTGTGCATGCCCTCGGTGGTCTCGGACCACAGCGTCATGTGGGTGTACGCTCCGGCGCCGGAGACGTCGTCGCGCCCGCCGCCGCCCCACTGGACGCGGGTGCGGTCGTTCCGGGCGGTCCCCGGCGTGAGGTACGCCTCGACGCCGATGATGGGCTTGATGCCGGCGCTCTTGGCCTTGCTCCAGAAGTCGAAGGCACCGAAGACGAACCCGTGGTCCGTCGTGGCGAGGGCGCTCATCCCGAGTTCCTCGGTGTGGCTGAACAGGTCCGTCAGGCGGGCCGCGCCGTCGAGCATCGAGTACTCGGTGTGGTTGTGGAGATGGACGAACGAGTCGGTCGATGCAGGAGTAGCCACCGGACAAGTCTAGTGCGCCGGCGCCCGGGGGACCGCCGCGGGACTATCCTCCGAGGTCGCCCCGGCGTGTCACACGAGGCCCCTGGACAGCGCGGTCAGGGCGTAGGCCAGGTCCACTGGATAGGGGCTCGTGACCGAGACCGGCTCGCCCGTCCGGGGGTGGGCGAAGCCGAGCCGGTGGGCGTGCAGCCACTGCCGCGTGAGGCCCAGTTCGGCTGCCAGGCGCGGGTCCGCGCCGTAGGTGAGGTCACCGGCGCAGGGGTGCCGGAGCGCGGAGAAGTGCACGCGGATCTGGTGCGTGCGGCCGGTCTCGAGGTGCACCTCCACGAGGCTGGCACGGCCGAACGCCTCGAGCACCTCGTAGTGGGTCACGGAGTCCCGGCCTCCCTCCATCACGGCGAAGCGCCACTCGTGGTGGGGATGGCGTCCGATGGGAGCATCGATGGTCCCCGTGAGCGGCTCGGGCAGGCCCTGCACCACGGCATGGTACACCTTCTCGACCGTCCGCTCCTTGAAGGCACGCTTCAGCGCGGTGTAGGCGGGCTCGGTCTTGGCGACCACCATCGCGCCCGAGGTACCCACGTCGAGCCGGTGCACGATGCCGACGCGCTCGGGCGCGCCCGACGTCGAGATCCGGTATCCCGCGGCGGCGAGGGCGCCGACGACGGTGGGTCCCACCCAGCCCGGGGACGGGTGCGCGGCGACGCCGACCGGCTTGTCGACGACGACGAAGTCCTCGTCGTCGAGCAGGATGCCCATGCCGTCGACGGCTTCCGGGATCACACGGTGCTTGTCCTCGGGGTCCGGCAGGTCCACGTCGAGGCGGTCGCCGGCGTGGACGCGGTCCGACTTCGCGAGGCGGGTCCCGCCGCGCAGCACCCTGCCGTCGGCGCACCACTGGGCGACCGCCGAGCGGGAGACGCCGAGCAGGCGGGCGAGGGCCGCATCGGCGCGGCTGCCGCCGTCGGACTCGGGGACGAAGACCTCCTGGTGCTCATCGGCCATCGCCATCACGCTCCGCGGTCCTGCCCTCCGGCGCGTCGGCCGCCCGTCCGGCTGCCTGCGTGTCCGAGCTGCGCCGGCCGTCCATGCCGATGCCGCGCAGGGTCAGGATGCAGATGAGCACCACTCCGCTCACGACGGCGGAGTCCGCGATGTTGAAGATGGCGAAGTTCGGCAGCGCGATGAAGTCCACGACGTGGCCCTGGCCGAACGAGGGTTCCCTCAGCAGCCGGTCCGTGAGGTTGCCGAGCGCCCCGCCGAGGACCAGGCCGAGCGCCACCGACCAGCCCCAGGAGGCGATGTTCCGCACCTGCAGCGCGATGGCGACGGCCACGACCACCATGATGATCGTGAAGACCCAGGTGTAGTCCGTCCCGATCGAGAAGGCCGCTCCCGGATTCCGGATGAAGCGCCAGTTGAGCAGGGGCGGGAGCACGGGGATGATCTGGCCCTCGCTCATCGTCGACACCACCCAGGCCTTGGTGAGCTGATCGATGACGTAGGCGGTGAGCGTGCAGAGGAGCATCACGACGCCGTACCGGGCCGGGACCCGGCGGGCATGGCTCCGCCCCGGGGCCGCGCCGGCGGCCGTCGCACCGCCCGCCGGGCCAGCGCTCGCAGGTTCCGGGCTCGCAGGTTCCGGACTCGCAGGTTCCGGGGAGGCGGACCCCGGGCCGGCTGTGCCCGGGACCACTGGACTCGGCGCGGAGTCCGGGGACTGGGCGTGGGGGAACTGGGCGTGCGGGGGCTGGGCGTCCGGGACCGCGGACGATCCGGTCTGCGGCTCGGGAGCGGGTTCGGCGGGCTGGTGCTCGTTCACGATCTGTCCAAGGTGTAGGTGCTGGGTGGTGTGCCGCGGGAGCGGCCGGAACGGCGGAAGGGCCGGTCCCCGGGGTGTGCGCCCCGGCAACCGGCCCTTCTCCTGCTGCCCGGCCGGAACCGGGCGGGACATCCTGCTAGGAAGCCGCCGCGTCGGTCGCGAGGGACCCGCGGGCGTCCAGATCGCGCAGCTGGCTTTCGATGTAGGCCTTGAGGCGGGCGCGGTAGTCGCGCTCGAACCCGCGCAGCTGCTCGACGGTGCTCTCGAGCACGGACTTCTGGTCCTCCAGCTCGCCGAGGATCGTACGGCTCTTGTCCTGGGCGTCGTTGACCAGGCCATTGGCCTCGAGCTGGGCTTCGGCGATGATCTTGTCACGCTGCTCGAGACCGGCGGTGACGTACTCGTCGTGCAGGCGCTGGGCCATGGCGAGGACACCGGCAGCGGACTCGGCGGTGTTGGTCGACGCGGCGGGAGCGGGAGCTGGCGTAGGCTCTTCGACGTCGGCGGCGACCGCCGGCACGTTGTCCTCGGCGGGGACCTCGTCGGTCTTCGTGCTGGCGGCGACCGGCGACGGTACGGCGGTCGTCGGCGAGACGTCCGAGGAGCCTCCCGCGGCCTTGCGCAGTTCCTCGTTCTCGGCGTTCAGGCGGCGGAGCTCGACGACGATCTCGTCGAGGAAGTCGTCCACCTCGTCCTGGTCGTAGCCCTCGCGGAACTTCGTCGGCTGGAATCTCTTGTTGACAACGTCTTCTGGCGTCAGAGCCATATGGTCACCTCATACTGATAGGAGCCGGCCCGCCTGCTGGCGGGGCCGAGCTGCGGTACCGGACTGTGGACATGAACCGCTGGACTCACGTCGAACTGGAATTCAGCGTATATCTTCTGGAACTTCATCATGAAACGGAGAGGGACGCTAGGCTGCGAGGCCCGCCGACACGGACATCAGGATCAGCACCAGGATGAAGAGCACCAGGAATGCGAGGTCGAGCTGCACGCCGCCCATGCGCAGCGGCGGGATGAGCCGGCGAAGGCCCTTGACCGGCGGATCAGTGACCGAGTAGACGCCCGAGGCAAGCACGAGGGCCAGCTTCTGCGGGCGCCAGTCGCGCGCGAACCCCTGGACGGCGTCGTAGATGATCCGCAGGATCAGGGCGAGCTGGAACAGCATCAGTACCAGGTAGATCAGGGCAAATACCAAACTCACAGAGCGGTTCCAGTCCTTCGGGCCTTGATGGGTCGGACGCGACCGTGACGGCCGCTGGGCTCAGCTCTGGTTGAAGAAGCTGGTCTGCGCTTCGCTGGCCTTCAGGTCCTCGCCGAGGACTTCAATATACGACGGCGACAGCAGGAACACCTTATTGGTGACCCGCTCGATGCTGCCGTGGAGCCCGAACACGAGCCCTGCGGAGAAGTCCACCAGACGCTTCGCGTCGGCCTCCCCCATGTCGGTGACATTCATGATGACCGGGATCCCGTCGCGGAAGCTCTCGCCGATAAGCTTGGCGTCGTTGTAGGAGCGGGGGTGGATCGTGGTGATCTGGCGCAGGGCGGCGGAGTCCTCGCGGGACGACGGCGCGCGCTTGATCGGCGTGACGGGGGCACGGTATTCCTCGGCGGGGGCTACCCGGGCGGCAGGAGCCGGCTCGAGATGGCGTTCGTCGCGGTCGTAATCCACTGAATAGTCCTCGTTCCTGCTGTGCGCGCTTTTCGCTTCGGGCTCGTAGTGCTCGTCACCGTCGGCGAGCCCAAGGTAGATCATTGTCTTGCGCAGTGCGCCAGCCATGGTGACTCCTGTTCTGAGAGAGAGTGGATCGTGGACTCCGGTGCGTGCCGCATGCCGCACCCGGCTACCCGTCGTGCCGCCGTTACAGCCTCGACGCTACCCCACGGCCGGACGCGGACCGAGGACATCAGAACCAATCCGCAGGTGTGTCGCCCCGGCCGCGACGGCCTCCTCGAGGTCCCCGCTCATACCCGCCGAAACGGCCGTGGCGGACGGGTCGACGGCCCTCACCGAGTCGGCGATGCGCAGCAGCCGCTCGAACGCAGCCGCGGGCGGCGTGCCGAGCGGCGCCACGGCCATTACGCCTGCGAGGCGCAGGCCCGCGGTCGCCGTGACGGCCTCGGCGAGTGCACCGGCCTCGCGGGGAAGGGCTCCTCCCCGGCCGCCCGAGGTGGCCTCGGCATCGAGCGTGAACTGGAGGAAGCACTCGAGGTCGTCCCGCGCTCCGAGCCCGGCGGCTGTCCGCCGTTCCTGCTCGGCCGCGACGGCTTTGCCCAGCGCCGCCACCAGCGCGGCGCGATCCACCGAGTGCACGCTGTGCGCGTAACGGACGACCGACTTCGCCTTGTTGGTCTGCAGCTGACCGATGAAGTGCCACGCCAGTGCGAGGTCCTCCAGCTCGGCCGCCTTGGCGGCGGCTTCCTGGTCGCGGTTCTCCCCGACGTCCCGGACCCCGAGGTCGGCGAGGATGCGCAGGTCGGAGGACGGGAAGTACTTGGTCACCACGATGAGCTCCGGTGCGCTCCGCCCCGCAGCCTCTGCCGCCGTCGCGATCCGCTTCCGCACCGCACCGAGCCGGGCCTCGAGGTCCCGTGCCCGGGTGCCGTGGTGCTGCACGCGTCCGTCCTCGGTCACGCCCGCCACACCAGGCCGGCGATGCGGCCGGCCCCCGGTTCGCGGCGATGGGAGTACAGGGCGGGGTTCTCCAGGGTGCAGGACTCCCCCCGCACCGGTTCGACCCGGACGGAGGACTGCTCGAGCTGTCGCCGGACCGCTGCGGGCAGGTCGAGCGCCGGCGTCCCGGTCCTCGTCCTGGCTGCGGCCTCCGGAAGGGTGCGTGCCATGGCGCGCATCATGTCCTCGGGGACCTCGTAGCAGGCACCGCAGACGGACGGGCCGATCCAGGCGGACAGGTCCCTCGCGCCCAGGCCCCGCAGGGAGCGGACGGCACCCTCGATGATCCCGTTGCCGACGCCGGCACGGCCGGCATGGACCACGGCCGTGGCGCCGGTGCCGCCCTCGGCGAGCGATACGTCCGCGAGGACGATCGGCACGCAGTCGGCGACGAGCACCGCCAGCGGCTCGGTCCCGTGCGGGGAGATCATGCCGTCCGCGTCGGGCGCACCCGCCGTCCCGTCCAGAACGGCGACCCTGTCGGAGTGGGTCTGGCTCATGAAGCGCAGCGATCCCGCGGCGATCCCCATGTCATCCTCGAGGCGGCGCCGGTTGCCGCGGACGCCGTCCGGGTCGCTCCCCACATGGAGGGCGAGGTTGCCTGCACCGGTGGAGGTGAAAGCCACCCGGAGTCCCGGACGCACCTCCTCGTTCCAGTGGAACGGGGACGCGCGTCCGGGACCTGCGGCTGCCTGCATGAACGGCCGGACTACTTGAGGAAGTCGGGCACGTCGAGGTCGTCCGAACGCCCGGCGGACAGGTCGGGCTCCACGATGGCGGGAAGGTCCACGTCGAAGCCCGAGTCCGCGGGCACGGCCTGGATGTTCTGCGCACGCTGCTGCGACCAGGCGCCGAGGCCGGCGGTGGCTGCCCCGGCCATGCGGTGCTGGTCCCCGCCGACGCTCGGCGCGACGGCCGGCCTCGAGGCGGGAGCAGCGGCCGCGACCGGCTGCGAGGTGGCGTCGACCTGGTCGAACCCGGCCGCGATGACGGTGACGCGCGCTTCGTCGCCAAGCGCGTCGTCGATGACCGCACCGAAGATGATGTTCGCCTCCGGGTGCGCGACTTCCTGGACGAGGCGTGCGGCCTCGTTGATCTCGAAGAGGCCGAGGTCGGAGCCACCCTGGATCGAGAGCAGGACACCGTGGGCGCCGTCGATGGATGCTTCGAGCAGCGGCGACGCGATGGCGAGCTCCGCGGCCTTGACGGCGCGGTCCTCACCGCGCGCCGAGCCGATACCCATGAGCGCCGAGCCGGCGCCCTGCATGACGGACTTCACGTCGGCGAAGTCGAGGTTGATCAGGCCCGGCGTGGTGATGAGGTCGGTGATGCCCTGCACGCCGGAGAGCAGCACCTGGTCCGCCGAGCGGAAGGCGTCGAGCATCGAGACGTTGCGGTCGCTGATGGACAGCAGCCGGTCGTTCGGGATCACGATGAGAGTGTCGACCTCCTCGCGGAGGGTGTCGATGCCGCTCTCGGCCTGGTTGGAGCGGCGCCGTCCCTCGAAGGTGAACGGGCGCGTGACCACGCCGATGGTGAGGGCGCCGAGGGAGCGCGCGATGCGGGCGACGACGGGAGCGCCGCCGGTACCGGTACCGCCGCCCTCTCCTGCCGTGACGAAGACCATGTCCGCCCCGCGCAGGACTTCCTCGATCTCCTCGGAGTGGTCCTCCGCGGCGCGGCGGCCCACCTCCGGGTCGGCGCCGGCGCCGAGGCCGCGCGTGAGTTCGCGTCCGACGTCGAGCTTCACGTCGGCGTCACTCATGAGGAGCGCCTGTGCATCGGTGTTGATGGCAATGAACTCGACGCCGCGGAGTCCCACCTCGATCATGCGGTTGACGGCGTTCACGCCGCCGCCGCCGATGCCGACGACCTTGATGACGGCCAAGTAATTCTGAGGTGCTGCCACGTCCTGTGTCCCTTGTTCGAATCTGTGTGCTGTACGGGGGCTGCCGGTGATCCGGCTTCAACCTTTACCCGAAAGAACGTTAACGTTCAGGTTGAGAGTTAACGTTATGTCAAGTAACTTCTATGTTTGACGCTAGGTGCAAGCGATCCGCGTTGCAATGACCGAACGCCGCGTGTCGGCATGTCGCTTGCCGCGCGCCTCCTTAAGGCTAGACTTCCGCCCGGCTTCGGATGGCCTCGGCCTGCTTCGATCCGGCCTCATCGCGTCACCGGACGGTCGGGAGTGCTCACGTCGAACTCCTTCACCGGCGGGTCCGTGGCGCGCATCGCCAGCAGCGCCTCGAGTACCTTCGCCTTCTCGGCGCTGCGCTCGGCGCTCCCCCAGAAGATCCTCTGGTCCCCGGACAGCGACAGCTGGATCGAGTCGACGCTCCTGGCCGATGCGCTCTTGAGCCGGGACAGGACGGGAACGGGCAGCTCGGCCAGGACCGCGGTGATCGAGGAGAAGACCTCGGAGTTGACCGCGTCGGTCCCGCCGTCGATCAGCGGCAGCTTGACCTCCTCGCGCCGTGCGACACTCGACAGCTGGCGCCCCTCGGAGTCGATGAGCACGAACCCGCGTCCGCTCTGCAGCACCGCGACCGGCACGCGCTCCTGGATCATGACCACGAGCGTCGACGGCGGCTCGGCCGCGATCTCGACGTCCTCGATGGGCGCCTTGTCCGCTAGCAGGTCGCGCACCTGGTCCGGCGAGATCCGCGTCAGCGACGTCCCCATCAGCGGAGCGAGCGCCGAATCGACCTCGGCCGTGGGAACCAGCGAGTTGCCCTCCACCACGACGGTCCGCAGGGCGAGTGCCGGCGAGAAGACCACGTACGCGACGACGCCGCCCAGGCACAGCAGCACCGCGGTGATCGCGAGCACCGCGTTGCGCACCCGGTGGGTCCGCCGCGGAGCCGGGAAGTCGAGGATCGTGCCCCGCGGCAGCGGGCCGTCCGCCCGGTCGAGCAGCGAGACCTTCCCGCTCCCCCGGTCCGCGGCACGCGTGACGGGAGGCTTCCTCGGCGTCACTCCCCGGCCACCGATGGTCCGGGGGCGGTGGCGCGCTCCCTCAGCAGGCCGACGAGCTGGTTCCCGTACTGCGTGACGTCCCCCGCGCCGATGGTGAGGATGATGTCGCCGGACCGCGCGTGGCCCGTCACCGTGCGCAGGGCCTCGGCAGGGTCCTCGCTGTACGCGGCGCCTGCTCCGGGCATGAGCTGCGTGATCGTCCAGCCTCCGACGTCGTCGACGGGGTCCTCACGCGCCGCATAGACCGGGAGCACGGTCGCGGTGTCGGCGAGGGCCAGTGCGTCGGCGAAGCCTGCCGCGAATTCCCGGGTCCGCGAGAAGAGGTGCGGCTGGAAGAGGACGTGCACCCGGTGCTCCCCCGCCACCGTCCTGGCCGCGGTCAGTGCCGCCTGTACTTCCGTGGGGTGGTGCGCGTAGTCGTCGAAGACCCGGACGCCGTCGCCCTCTCCCCTCGCCTCGAAGCGGCGCGCTGCGCCGGTGAAGGAGGACAGCCCTGCCGCAGCGACAGCAGGATCGACGCCGAGTTCCAGCGCGACGGCGAACGCCGCGGCGGCATTGAGGATGTTGTGGCGCCCCGGGACGCGGAGCCGGAGCTCCTGCTGGGCATCGAGGCCGTCGACGAGGAAGGAGAGCAGGCTGTCGGTCGAGCTGCCGGCAGCCCTGATCCCGCTGATCCGGATGTCCGCCGTCGCGGCGTAGCCGTACGTCCGGACGCGGCGCGCCGCGGGGACGCCCGCGGCGAGTGCTGCAGCCCCGGCGTCGTCGGCGCAGGCGACGAGGAGCCCGTCCTCGGGAAGGCGCCGTGCGAACTCCTGGAAGGCCGAGTGGACCGCGTCGGCGGTGCCGTAGTGGTCGAGGTGGTCTGCTTCGACGTTGGTGACGACGGCGATGCTCGGCGTGTAGTTCAGGAAGGACCCGTCCGACTCGTCGGCCTCGGCCACGAACACGTCCCCTTCGGTCCACTCGGCGTTGACGCCGAGGGCGGCGACGTCCCCGCCGATGGCGAAGGACGGGCGGAGCCCGGCGCTGCGGAGCAGCACCGTGATCATGGCCGTCGTCGTCGTCTTCCCGTGCGTGCCCGCGACGGCGATGGCCTGCCGCCCGGTCATGGCGGCTGCGAGTGCCTGTGAGCGGTGCAGGACGGGGAGTCCCCGGCGGCGGGCCTCCACGAGTTCCGGGTTCGTGTCGCGGATCGCGGAGGAGATCACGACCGACCCTGCCTCAGGGACGGCATCGGCGGAGTGGCCCACGGTCACGTCCGCGCCGAGTGCCGCCAACGCGCGGAGGCTCCGGGACTCGGCGGCGTCCGACCCCGACACCCGCAGGCCCTGGCCGAGGAGGACCCGCGCGACAGCCGACATCCCTGCGCCGCCGAGTCCGATGAAGTGCACGGGTTCCTGCAGTCCGGCATCGCGTGCCGGCGCGGTGCTGCTCGTTGCGATACCGCTGCCTTCCGTTCCGCCCGATCTCCGGGCCGTCGTCGTTGCCTGGTTCCGGAGGGCCGGAACCGCCGGCCCTGCCGCCTCGTGTCCGGCGTTCATCGTCCGGCTCCCGCCGCGGCGAGGACCAGATCGGCCATCCGCCGGTCCGCGTCGCGGACGCCCTGCGCATGGGAGGCCGCCGACATCCCGCCGAGCCGCACGGGGTCGGTGACGAGGGTCAGCACGTTCTCCCGGATCCATTGGGGGGTGAACGCAGCGTCGTCCACCAGGATGGCCCCACCGGACTCCACGAGTCCCGCGGCGTTGAGCCGTTGCTCCCCGTTGCCGTGCGGCAGGGGGACGAGCACGGCGGGCAGGCCCACCGCGCTGATCTCGCTCACGGTCGCGGCACCGGCACGGGCGATGAGCAGGTCGGCGGCGGCGTAGACCCGCTCCATGCCGTCGACGAACTCGACCTGGTGGTACCCGGGTGTGGCGAGCGGGGCGCCGTCGTTCCCGGGGACCTGCTTGCCGCGACCGGTGATGTGCAGGACCTGCACCCCGGCGGCGGTCAGTTCGGGGACCGCTGCGGCCACGGACCGGTTGAGGCTCGCCGCTCCCGAGGATCCGCCGGTCACGATCAGCGTCGGACGGTCGGGGTCGAGCCCGAGCGAGGCGCGGGCTTCCGTCCGGGCCGCCGCGCGGTCGAGATCCGCGATGCTCCTGCGCATCGGCATGCCGACCAGGACCGCATCGGCGAGTCCGGTCCCCTCGAACGCGACGGCGACGCGTGCCGCGATCCTGGCCCCCACCCTGTTGGCGATGCCGGGACGTGCGTTCGCCTCGTGGATCACGACGGGCACGCGTCGAGTCCAGGCCGCGAGGTAGACCGGGGTGGAGACATAGCCGCCCACGCCGACGACGACGTCCGCCGCGGCGTCGGACAGGATGGTGCGCGCCTGCCGCACGGCGCGAACGAGGCGGGCCGGGAGCTTGACCAGGTCTGTCGACGGTCGCCGCGGCAGAGGCACGCGGTCGATCGTCCGCAGCTCGAACCCGGCGGCCGGGACCAGGCGGGTCTCCATACCTGCCTCGGTCCCGACGGCGGTGATGCGTGTTCCAGGACGCTGCTCGAGGATCGCTCCGGCAATGGCGAGCAGGGGGCTGACATGCCCGGCTGTCCCGCCACCCGCGAGGACGACCGACACCGTGCGTTCAACCGTACGTTCGACCGTGGGTTCAACCGTGCGTTCAGGGCGGGATGTCATGAAAGGACGTGGCTTCTTCCGGAGGTGGGAGGGGCGGGCGTGTGCGGTGTCTTCCGCGCGAAGGACAGCAGGACGCCGACGGCGGCGAGTGTGAACGTCAGCGCGGAGCCGCCGTAGGAGATGAAGGGCAGCGGTACGCCGATGACGGGCAGCAGGCCCGTGACCATGCCGATGTTGACGAAGGCCTGGCCGATGATCCAGACGAGGACGGACCCCATGAGGATCCGCACGAAGGGATCGGTGTAGCGCAGCGCAACCCGGATGGTGGCCACGGCGAGGATGCCGAACAGGAGCACGACGACGAGGGTGCCGATCAGCCCGAACTCCTCGCCGATGATCGCGAAGATGAAGTCGTTGTGCGCTTCCGGGATCCAGTTCCACTTCTGCCGGCTCTGTCCGATCCCCACGCCGAACCAGCCGCCGGAGGCCATGGCGAACAGGCCGTTGTTCGACTGCAGGCAGAGGTCCGCACCGTCGTCGCAGTTCAGGCCCAGCCACGCGCTGATGCGCCCACCACGGTTGGAGCTCGTCGCCACCATCAGGAGGGAGCCCGCCAGCGCGACGGCCCCGGCGAGGGAGAACAGCTTGAGCGGCGCGCCCGCGAAGAACAGCGCCGCCCCGGCGATCATCATGAGGACGAGTCCGGTTCCGAGGTCCCCGCCGATCAGGACGAGGCCGATCGGCAGGCCGCCGAGGGGCAGCGCCGGGATCATGGCGTGTTTCCAGTCCCGGATGAGCCCCTTCTTCCGCTCGAGCACCGCGGCGAACCAGAGTGCCAGTGCGAGCTTCGTCGGTTCGGACGGCTGGAAGGTCTGGGAGCCGATGCGGATCCAGTTCTTGTTGCCGTTGATCTCCACGCCGATCACGAGCACCAGGACCAGCAGCACGATGGCGATGCCGAGGCTGGGCCAGGCGAGTGCCTTGTAGGCGCGGGGGCCGAGCCTGGACAGCACGAGCATCAGGACGAGGCCCGCCCCGGCCCAGATGGCCTGCTTGAGGAAGAGGTCGAAGGTGTGCTTGCCCTCGGAGATGGCCTCGACGGACGAGGCCGAGAGGACCATCATCAGCCCGATGGCGGTCAGCGCGAGGGCCGAGCCGAGAATCAGGTAGTAGCTCGACCCGGAAGGGGCCCGGTCGGAGCCCTCGAGGAAGACCCAGCCGCGCCGTACCAGCGCGCGGACGCCCCCGTCTGTCCGCTCGGAGTGGGTGGGGTGCTCCACCGTCGCCGGCCCACCGGGCTTGATGGTCCGCGCCCTGGCGGCGGCACTCCCGGCGGTCGTGCTGCCCGCCGGAATAGCGTTGCCGGGGCTGGCGGTCCTGCCCGCCTCCTTGGTCCGGACCGGCCGGACGGAGGGCTTGCGTCCTCCGGGCCTGGTTGGGGTGGCCACCATTACGACTCCTTCGCGGTTGTCCCCTGTCCGCCACGCGCACCGACGGCCGCCATGAAGGCGGCTCCCCGATGCGCGTAGGAGGAGAACTGGTCCATAGAGGCAGCGGCCGGAGCCATCAGGACCGTGTCGCCGTCCCGGGCGAGATGCCCGGCTTCGGCGACGACCCACTGCATCAGGGAATCGCTGGTCACCGGATCGGACGATTCGCCGCCGTTCCCCTGTCCAGTGTGAAGGCTCGGGTGGAGGGAGACCGGAACATCGGGTGCGTGTCGGGAGAGGGCGCCCAGGAGCGGTTCCGGGTCCTCGCCGAGGAGCACGACGGCCCGGAGACGCCGTGCATGGGTCTTCACGAGGTCGTCGTAGGAGACGCCCTTGGACAGCCCGCCGGCGATCCAGACCACGGAGGAGAACGAGGCCAGGGACGCGGAGGCCGCATGGGGATTGGTGGCCTTCGAATCGTTGATCCAGAGCACTCCCCCCTCGTTCGCGACGACCTGGATGCGGTGGTCGCCCGGCTGGAAGGCCCGGATGCCGTCGCGCACTGCCGACGCGGGTATGCCCGCGGCACGGACGAGGGCCGCAGCGGCCAGGGCGTTGGCCACCAGGTGCCGCGGGACGACCTCCCCGAGCTCGCTGACGGAGGCGAGCTCCGCGGCCGAATCCTTGCGCTGTTCGATGAAGGCGCGGTCCACGAGCAGGTCCTCGACGACGCCCATCATGCTGATGGACGGCATGCCGGTCGTGAAGCCGACGGCCCGGCAGCCCTCGACGACGTCGGCCTCCTCGACCATCTCCTCCGTCTCGCGCTGCTCGACGTTGTAGATGCAGGCGATCTTCGTCCGCTCGTAGACCGAGGCCTTCGCGGCGAGGTAGGCCTCGTAGCTGCCGTGCCAGTCCACGTGGTCCTCGGCGATGTTGAGGCAGACGCTCGCGAGCGGTGAGATGGAGTGGGACCAGTGCAGCTGGAAGCTGGACAGTTCGACGGCGAGGAACTCGTAGCCCTGGGGGTCGCGGATGACGTCGAGGATCGGTGTGCCGACATTGCCTGCCGCGACCGCCCGCTTCCCGGCGGCGAGGAGCATGGATTCCGTCAGGCCGACGGTGGTCGTCTTCCCGTTGGTCCCGGTGATGGTCAGCCATTCGGCGGTGGGGCGGCCCTCGCGGATGCGCACGCGCCACGCGAGCTCGACGTCGCCCCAGATGGGCACGCCGGCGGCTGCTGCCTGGGCGAGGAGCGGCTGGGTGGGCCGCCAGCCGGGAGAGGTCACGACGAGGTCGGCCTGCTCGCCGTCGACGAGCGGCAGGGAGGCGGCAGAGTCCGGGCCGAGCAGCACGGCGTGCGCTCCCACGATGCGCAGGGTGTCGGCCTTCGCCTCGTTCTCCTCGGTCGCACCGCCGTCCACCACGACGACGACGGCGCCGAGCTCGATCAGCGTGTCGGCTGCGGAGAAGCCGGACGCTCCGATGCCGGCGACGACGACCCGCAGGCCCGCCCAGTCCGCATCCCAGGTGGTCAGGTCCCTGACGCGCGGCGTCTCCCAGGGAGGGGCACCGGCGGTGCCGTCCGCTTCGCTCATCCGACGACCCATTCCGCGTAGAAGATTCCGAGTGCGCTGGCCACGAAGAGCCCGGCGAGGATCCAGAACCGGACGACCACCGTGACCTCCTGCCAGCCCTTTAGTTCGAAGTGGTGCTGCAGGGGTGCCATCTTGAAGACGCGCTTGCCGCCCGACAGTTTGAAGTAGCCCACCTGGATGATCACGGAGAGCGTGATCATCACGAACAGTCCGGCCAGGATCACCAGGAGGAGCTCGGTGCGGGACAGGATCGCGAACCCGGCGATCGCGCCGCCGATCGCCAGCGAGCCGGTGTCACCCATGAAGATCTTCGCGGGTGAAGTGTTCCACCAGAGGAAGCCGATGAGCGCTCCGCACATGGCGCCGGCGATGAGCGCGAGGTCCAGCGGGTCCCGCACTTCGTAGCAGACGCTTCCCGCGCCGGGCGCACCGCAGTTCTGGTTGCTCTGCCAGATACCGATCAGGAGGTAGGCACCGAAGACGAGGACCGATGCGCCGGCAGCCAGCCCGTCCAGGCCGTCGGTGAGGTTCACGCCGTTGCTCGCCCCCGTGATGATCAGGTTGGACCACACGACGAAGAGGATCGCCCCGAGCAGGGTTCCGGCGAAGGCCAGATCGATCGGCGTGTCACGGATGAACGAGATCGCGGTCGAGGCCGGGGTGCGTCCGTTGTCGTCGGGGAACTGGAGGGCCAGGACGCCGAAGGTCACACCGACGGCGGTCTGGCCGATGATCTTGGCCGGTGCGCTCAGGCCGAGGCTGCGCTGCTTGGAGATCTTGATGAAGTCGTCGGCGAAGCCCACCAGTCCCATGCCTGCGGTCAGGAACAGCAGCAGCACTCCCGACGCGCTGGGACCTCCCACCGTCGAGCCTGTCGCCATCATGAGCAGGTGCGTCAGGAAGTAGGCCAGCAGCACCGATCCGACGATCACCGCCCCACCCATCGTGGGAGTGCCGCGCTTGGTGTGGTGGGCTGTCGGACCGTCGTCGCGGATGAACTGGCCGTACCCCTTGGTCACGAGGAACCGGATGAAGAGGGGCGTGCCGACGAGGGCGAAGAAGAGTGCCGAGGCCGAGGCTATGAGGAGTGCGATCACGGCTGCTGGGCCTTTCCGGAAGCGTCAGGTCCACTGCCGGCTTCGATGTGTGCGTTCTGGGCGGCGGGCTCCTCGTCCGGGGTGTCCCCCGGCGGGCCGTCGGGAGCGTCACCCTGGCTGCCGTCCGGCGCCGGCCGGGCGGGGAGGTCCCGGGCCACACGATCCCCGAGGAAGCGCAGTCCTGCGCCGTTCGAGGACTTGAGCAGGACGATGTCACCCGGCTCCAACTCGGCGGCGAGGAGCCGCTCGGCGGCCTCGACGTCGTCGACGTGGACCGCCTCGCTCCCCCAGGAACCCTCGAGCACGGCGCCGTTGAACAGCGCCCGGGTGTTGGGCCCCACGCAGATGAGCTTCGAGATGTTCAGGCGCACCACCACGCGGCCCAGGAGGTCGTGCTCCTCGATGGAGCGGTCCCCCAGCTCGAGCATCTCGCCGAGCACCGCCCAGGTCCTGCGGCGTCCGCCGCCGAGTTCGGCGAGCGTCCGGAGCGCTGCGCGCATCGACTCGGGATTGGCGTTGTAGGCGTCGTTGATCACGGTCACGCCGTCCGGGCGCTCGGTGCGCTCCATGCGCCAGCGGCTCGCCGCGGTCTGCACCCGGAGGCTCGCCGCGATGCGCTCCGGGGCGCAGCCGAGCTCGTAGGCGACAGTCGCCGCCGCGAGCAGGTTCCCGGTGTGGTGCAGGCCGAGGAGCGGTGAGACGACGTCGTGCTCGCTGCCGTCGGGAAAGACCAGCAGGAAGGAGGGGTTGCCGTCGGCGGTCGTGGTGCTGTTGCGCGCCCGGACGACGTCCGCGTCCGCTCGGAAGTCCTCGGAGGACGTGAAGAACGCGGTCCGCGCGCGGGTACGCCCCTGCATCGCGAGGACGCGCTCGTCGTCCGCGTTGATGACGGCAGTGCCGGTCGGTGCGAGGGCCTCGAAGAGTTCGCCCTTGGCCCGGGCGATGTTCTCGACTCCACCGAATTCCCCCGCATGCGCCGATCCGACGCCCAGCACGACGCCGATGTCGGGCTGGACGAGCGAGGCGAGGTACGCGATGTGCCCCGGCTTGGTGGCGCCCATCTCGATGACGAGGTACCGGGTGTCCCACCCTGCTTCGAAGACGGTCAGGGGGACCCCGACCTCGCCGTTGTAGGAGCCGCGCGGCGCGACCGTGGGCCCCTCCGCCGCCAGGATGCCGGCGAGGAGGTCTTTGGTGGTGGTCTTCCCCGCCGAGCCGGTGATTCCGATGACGGTCACCTCTCCGTTGCCGCGGAGCCGGCGGACCGTCTCGGCGGCCAGCTCGCCCATCGCGAGGACGGCGTCGGGCACGACGACGGCGGCGAACGGCGTCCCGTCGGGCCGGGAGACCTCGCGCTCGGCCAGCGCCAGGACGGCGCCGCGTTCGAAGGCCGCTCCTAGGAAGAGGTGCCCGTCGGACTCCTCGCCGGGCTTGGCGACGAACAGGGACCCGGGCACACACTCCCGGGAATCGGTGGCTGCGGAGGTGACGGTGATGGAGGTGGATCCGGCTCCCACCAGGACACCGCCCGTGAGTGCCGCGATCTCGGCTGCGCTGAATTCAATCATGACGGTTCAGGACTCTATCCCGGAGGTGGAAAGCACAGAGAATCCGTGCCTTGTCAACGCGGACCGCAATTCGACGCGGTCGTCGAGGGACAGGTTCACGCCCTTCACTTCCTGCCACACCTCGTGCCCGCGCCCGGCGATGATGATGGTGTCCGAGGGCGTCGCGAGGGCGACGGCACGGTCGATGGCATCGGCACGCGGGAAGACCTCCAGCACCTCGCAGTCGAGCCCTTCCTCCCGGACTGCCGCATCCGCGCCCGACCGGACGGCGGCCCGGATGACGGCGTCGTCCTCGTCGTGCGGGTCGTCGTCCGTCACGATCAGGAGGTCCGAGAGGCGCGCGCCCACGGCACCCATGACGGGGCGCTTCGTCTCGTCACGCTGGCCGGTGGCCCCGAACACGGCGATGACCCGGCCGCCCGGCCGGCGGACCGAGGCGAGGGTCCGCTCGAGGGCGTCCGGGTTGTGCGCGAAGTCGACGATCGCGGCGGGGGCCTCGCCGACGAGCTGCATGCGTCCGGGCACTTCCGTGGTGAAGGGATCATGCACATCCAGCGCGCGCTGGACGTCCTCCACCGGGACACCCGATGCGAGGACCATGGCCGTCGCGAGGGCTGCGTTGGAGATGTTGAACGTCCCGGGCAGGCCGGTGCGGACGCGGAGGTGTTCCCCCCTGCGCCCCGCCAGGACGAACGCGTGGCCGAGTCCGCTCGGTCCGACGCCGGTCACCGTCCAGTCCGCTGCCGGACCTCCCCCGTCCTCGCCGGTCCGCACCGTCAGGACGGGCACGTCGGCCGCGTCGGCGAGCCTGCGGCCCCAGACGTCGTCGACCAGCACCACGGCCCGCCGGCAGCGCTCCGCCGTGAAGAGTGTGGCCTTGACGGCGAAGTAGTCCTCCATGGTGCCGTGCAGGTCGAGGTGGTCCTGCGTGAGGTTGGTGAAGCCGGCGACGTCGAAGCGCACGCCGTCGACGCGGCCGAACTCCAGAGCGTGCGAGGAGACCTCCATGGAGGCCGCGTCGAGGCCCCGTTCCCGCATCAGTGCGAGGAGGGAGTGCACCTGCGGCGATTCCGGCGTGGTGAGGGCACTGGGAATGGCGTCGGCACCGGCGCGGATCTCGATGGTGCCGATGAGTCCGGTGGACCTGCCGAGCGCCTCGAGGAGTGCATTGAGGAAATAGGTGGAGGTGGTCTTCCCGTTCGTTCCGGTGATGCCGAACAGGGCCGGAGGAGCACCCGCGCGGTCGTCCTGGGGACCGGAGAAGATCTCGCGGGCGAGCGGTCCCACGGCACGCCGGGGATCGGGGACGACGACGACCGGCGGCATCGGCAGGTCGTCCGCCCCGCGGGCCGCCTCGGCCACGATGCGCGCGCCCGACTCGTCGGTCAGGATCGCGACTGCGCCTGCCCGGACGGCCTGCACCGCGAACTCGGCGCCGTGCCGGGTCGCGCCGGGCAGGGCCGCGTAGACGTCGCCGGGGAGGACCGACCGCGAGTCGAGGGTGATGCCGGTGACGGTGGGAAGCCCGGCCTGGGACGCCGGACCGGCGGGCGCGCCGGCGGCGGCGAGGGCCGCCGAGAGTTCGACCGGGTGCGGGGCACGCGGCCGCATCAGGGAAGCGGGGGCCCCCTGGGAGGTGTTCAGTTGCACGGTGCTGTGGCCTCCGGGTCAGTATTCGACCGGGTAGATGTCCGGCTTGGTCGTCGAGGCCGGAACGTTGTTCGAATTGAGGACCTGCTTCATGACCTTCTGGAAGGACAGGCCGGGAATCAGGTAGTACAGGTCACCCTGGGGGCGCTGGAGCGTGACCACCACGACGTACTGGGGATCCTCGATCGGCGCGATCCCGGCATAGGACAGAGTGTAGCCGTCGTAGCCGCCGGTGGCGCCGGGGGCTTCGGCCGTGCCGGTCTTCGACCCCACCCGGTACTGGTCGAGCTCGCCGGACTTGCCGGAGCCCTCCTCGGTGACCGTCTCGAGCATCTTCCGCGTCTCGGCCGCGGTCTCCTCGGACACGACCCTGGTGCCCTCCGCCTCGGGAACCTTGTGCTCGGTGCCGTCCGGGTCGATGTAGGCATCGATCAGGCGGGGCTGCAGGCGCACGCCGTCGTTCGCGATCGTCTGGTAGACCATCGCGGTGTGCAGGGCGGTCTGCGTGAGGCCCTGCCCGAAGAGGACCGTGTACTGCTGGCGGTCGTCCCAGCTGTCCGGTGTGGTCAGCAGGCCCTGGTTCTCCTCGCCGAGTCCCGTGCCGAGCGGCTCACCGATCCCGAACTTCTTGAGCCAGTCGTAGCGCTCCTGCTTGGTCAGCTTCTGGCCGATCTGCACGGTTCCGGTGTTCATCGACTTCGCCAGGACGCCGGCGGCCGTCCGCTTCTCCGTGCCGTGCTCCCACGCGTCCTTGAACGTCTGGTCGCCCACCGTGTAGCGGTTCTCGAGGACGAACCTCGACGTCGGCTCGATGAGTCCCTCCTCGAGCGCTGCCGCCATCGTGATGACCTTCGTCGTCGAGCCGGGCTCGAAGGAGGCACTGACGGAGTTCGGGCTGCGCTTGTCGGCCGGTGTCGCCTCGGGATCGTTCGGGTCGAGCGTCGTCGACTCGGCCATCGCGCGAATGGCGCCGGTCCCCGTCTCGACAACGACGATGTTGCCCCATTCGGCGTTGTAGTCCTTCACCTGGGAGGCGATCGTCTGCTGCGCGAACCACTGGAGGTCCTGGTCGATCGTGAGACGCACGCTCTCGCCGTCCACGGCCGGCACGTCCTCGTTGGTCGCGTAGGGGATGCGTATGCCGTCGCCGCCGATCTCGAAGGTGCGGCTGCCGGCCTCTCCCGTGAGCTGGTCGTCGAGGGAGACCTCGAGCCCGGACCGGGGGGCGCCGTCCGCGCCGACATAGCCGATGACGGACCCTGCGACCGGGCCCGCCGGGTAGGTGCGCACACTGGTCTTGTCGGCGTAGACACCGGGGATGCCGACGGCCAGGGCGCGGTCCTTGACCTCGGGGGTCACCGACTTCGCGACGTAGTTGAAGCTCTTGTCTCCCATGATGGAGCCCTTGAGGGTCTCCGCGTCGATGCCGAGGACGGCCGAGAGCTCGGCGAAGCCCTGGTCGATCGGGATGTCCGTCTCGCGCTCGTCCCCGTCGGGGACGCTGCGGTCGAATTCCTCGACGGCGCTCAGGCGCTGGTCCACGACGATGTCGTAGCGCTCGACACTCCGGGCGAAGTACTTGCCGTTCCTGTCGACGATGGACCCGCGGATCGGCTGCACGGCCGTGCTGGTGAGCCGTTTGGACAGGCCCGCCTGCGCCATCCCGTTGAGGTCCAGCGCCTGCAGCTGGAACAGGCGCACCCCGAGGACGAGCAGCAGCACGAGGACGAAGGCCAGCCCCACGCGGAGCCGGGTCGAGCCGAGGGCCAGGCGCAGGCTGTCAGGGCTGCCGGTGCGTGCAGGGGTCACGGAGGAATCCTTGTCGATCAGTACGTGCAGGGCGGAGAGCGGCGGGTATGCCTGCTACTGGTCCGAGCCGAGCTGCTGGGGGCCCGGGATCGTTCCCGAGGCCGAGCTGTCCGCCGCGACGTCCGGGTCCGCGGTGCCGGGGTCCGCACCGGGCAGGCCGGCGTCGCTCTCCGCGCCTGCGGGCGCAGCCTCCTCGGGCGTTTCGACCGGAGGTGCCTCGACGGCCACCGGGGCCGGCTGCTCGGTGACGAGCTTCGGAGCGGCGATCAGCACTTCGGGCTTGGGGCTGTCCGTCGCAGGTTCCGGGGTGCCCGTCACCTTCTTCGAGTCCAGCTCGATGGTCCCGAAGGTCGGGGAGGAGACCATGCCGAGTTTCGTGGCGGCGGCCGCCAGGTTCTGCGGCGCTTCCTTGCCCTCGATCTCGAGGACCAGGGCCTCGTTCTGCTGGCTCAGGGCGACCTGCTGGTTCCGGAGCTGCACCAGTTCGTACTGTGTGCCCGAGACGGAGATGTTGAGCATGAGGACCGCGGCCAGCGCGGCGGCCAGCACGAGCAGGCTGAAGACCGCGAAGGGCACCTTGCGGCGGGCCGGCCGCGCGGGTACGACGGACAGCGGGGTCCTGGGCTTCGGGGACGTTCCTGCGTAGCGTCCCGCGAGCCGCTCGGGGGCGACGGCGAGTGCGCCGTGTCCCGAGAAGGCCGCAGCGCTGTGTCGCTTCTCAACGGTCAGTGCCTGGCTCATCTGATGTTCCTGTCGACGGGTCCTGCTTTGATTCGTTCAACTGCCCGCAGCTTGGCCGATGCCGCCCTGGGATTCTCCTCGATCTCCGCCGCAGTCGGCGCTTCGGTGCCACGCGTCAGGGAGCGGAGATAGGCCTTGTGTTCCTCCAGCTCCACCGGGAAACCGACGGGCGCGGAGGACTTCGTCCCTGCGGAGAAGGCGCTCTTGACGATGCGGTCCTCGAGGGAGTGGTAGGACATCGCGACAACACGGCCGCCGGTCACGATCGAGTCGATGGCAGCGGGCACAGCGCGTTCGAGGACGGTCAGCTCCTCGTTGACCTCGATGCGCAGGGCCTGGAAGGTGCGCTTCGCGGGGTGTCCCCCGGTGCGTGCCGCAGCGGCGGGTACCACCCCGCGGATGACGTCCACCAGCTGCGCGGTGGTCCGGAAGGGTTCGGTCTGGCGGGCCCGCACGATCGCCGTCGCGATCCGCCCTGCGAACTTCTCCTCGCCCCAGGTACGGATGATGCGGAGCAGGTCCTCCGCAGCGTAGGTGTTGACGACCTCGGCCGCGGTGATCCCTCGACTCGTGTCCATGCGCATGTCGAGCGGCGCGTCGTAGGAGTAGGCGAACCCGCGGTCCCGCTCGTCCAGCTGCAGGGACGAGACACCGAGGTCGAACAGGACGCCGTCGACTCCCTCGATGCCGAGGTCGGCCAGTATGTCGGGCAGCTCGTCGTACACGGCGTGCACCAGATCCGTTCGGTCGGCGAACGGGGCGAGCCGCTCGCCGGCGAGTCCGAGGGCCTCGGTGTCACGGTCGATGCCTACGAGGTGGGCCTTGGGGAAACGCTCCAGCATGCTCTCGGAGTGTCCACCCATCCCGAGGGTGGCATCGACCACCACAGCCCGGCGTCCGGCGGATTCAGCGGAGGTGACGGCTGGAGCGAAGAGGGATACACAGCGGTCGCGGAGGACGGGAATGTGACGCTCACCCGTCGGCCGGCCATCCCCCATGCGCACTCTCTCCCCTGCAGCTCGTCATACATCGTCTCGGTGTGTGCAGGCTGTCGGGAGGGAGCTCCGCCTTCTTAGATCAGATCCCCATCCGGCCGGGAGGTCGTCGCCTGGCTTCGGGGAAGTGAAGCCAGGAGTTCAACCACCGGCGGCTGGAGATCTCATCCAAGGGACATCGCCCATCCGCGTCGTCGTTGCTGCCCTGCTGGTCCTGCTCGTCGTCCTGGTCGTACTGGTGGTGCCGAGTCAGATGATGCCCGGGAAGGCATCCTCATCCGTGTCGGAGAAGGCGGCCTCCTTTTCGTCGAGATAGGATTCCCATGCCTCCGCCGCCCAGATCTCTGCGCGGCTTCCTGCACCGATGACCGCGAGGTCCCGGTCCAGTCCCGCGTAGCTCCTGAGTGCCGGCGGGATGGTGATCCTCCCCTGCTTGTCGGGAACCTCGTCCGAGGCTCCTGACAGGAAGATGCGGTTGTAGTCCCTCGCCTGGCGTGACGAGATCGGTGCCGCGCGCATCTGTTCGTGAACCCTTTCGAACTCACTCATGCTGAACACGTAGATGCACCGTTCCTGGCCCCTTGTGAGGACCAGCCCTTCGCTCAGTTCCTCCCGGAACTTCGCGGGAAGGATGAGCCTGCCCTTCTCGTCGAGGCGGGGGGTGTGCGTTCCGAGGAACATCCCTGACCGCCTGTTCTGAGTCCGCCAGGCCCAGCCCGGTGCTGCCTTGCTCTTATATTCCCCACTTTACTCCACAACTCTCCACGGTCAACGCAGCCTGGCGCGGCGGGGCGCGTGTCGCTCCCCCTGTGGGCAGGGCCTTGGCGGCAACGGCGCGGGCCGCGTCGGGGGCGGTTCCGGGGAGGAGAGTGGAGGGCGCGGCGGAAGGGCTTCCGGAGTTGCCGTGAGCCTGCGTCGGACCTGCGGTGAAGCTGCGGTGAAGCTGCAGTGACGGTGCATCGAACCTGCGCAAAAAAAGAAAGAACCCGCCGTGGCGGGTTCTTTCTGGGCGTTCCGGCAGCACGTGCCGTCAGCAGGAGTCCGGGCGGCGGGTGCCGCCCCGGTCTAGGTCTGGTCTCGCTTCCGCTCGTCCCACTTGTCCTCCAGGCTGGACATGAATCCGGTCTTGCCACCGGACGCGGCTCTCGAGGGCTTGCTCATCGGCTGCCCTTCCTCCACCTGCCGGGACTTCGTGGTCGCGAAATACACTCCGCCGCCCATGATCAGGAAGCCGACCACCCCGATGAAGATGTTCTGGTAGACGATGCCCGCGAGAAGGACGAGGATTCCGGCGATCGTGATGAGCGATCCGATGACGAGACGCCGGGTCGACATGGACTTTCGGGTGTCCGAGGCCATCGAGTGCGCGAATTTCGGATCGTCGGCATGCAACTGCTGTTCAAGCTGATCAAGCAACCTCTGCTCGTGTTCCGAGAGTGCCATGACCGCCTCCTTGATATGGGTACCAACGTTCCTTCACCCCACCAACGTTTCGGACGCGGCCCAGGTTCCCGGCGGAAGGGCCGATGACCACGGGCTCCGGAGAAGAGATTTGCGTACTCCACGGCAGTTGGGCTACCGGGTTAAAGACTAGTTTGCTACGGGGTAGGTGCAAAGTCACAATGCGGGGTTGATTGGCTGTTCCGGCGAATGCTATTTGCCTCCCGATCGGCTCAACGGCGCGGTTTCCGTCCATCGTCCCCCTGCTGTGCCGGCGGTGCTCCCGGTGCCGATGACACTCCCGCGCGGTTCGCCCGATCGGGTCCGGGAGCGGTCCTGCGGTTCTCCGCAGCGCGCTCACCCGACCCGCCCGTTTGCCGTCCGCCCGGACGGGGAGACAGGAGGCCCGCAGGGACGACCCCTGCGTCCCCGAATTTCCGATTCACGTCGTCCAGCGCGCGCTCGGCGATCCTCCAGTTGTCGTCCCGCCGGTCGATGGTCAGCTGCGTGGAGCCGTCCCCTCCGCTCTCGAGGGACTCGGCACGCAGGCCAATCAGCCGGACCGACATGGGACGCTCCCCCAGTGCTGCGAGGAGAGCTGTCGCTGCACTGTAGAGGGCATTCGCACTGTCCACCGGCTCGTCGAGCCGCTTCGACCGGGTGAGCGTGGAGAAGTCCGCATAGCGGAGCTTCAGCGAGACTCCCCCGGCGCGGTACCCGGAGGCCCGGAGCCGGGTCGCCGTGCGGTGGGCGAGCCTCAGCAGTTCCCGCCGCAGGACGTCCGAATCGTCGACGTCGCGGGAGAACGTCTCCTCCGCGCCGATGCTCTTCTCCGGACGCGACACGACCACCCGCCGCGGGTCCCTTCCCCAGGCGAGGTGATGGACGTGCTCGCCCGACACCCCGAGCAGCCTCTTGAGAGTGGGCACGGGAGTATGGGCGACGTCCTCGACGGTCCGGATGCCGATCCGGGCGAGCACTTCCTGGGTCTTCGCCCCGACACCCCAGAGCGCGGAGACGGGCAGCGTGTGCAGATAGGCGACCGTCTGGTCCCCCGGAATCAGCAGGAGGCCATCGGGCTTGGCCCGCGTCGACGCGATCTTCGCGACGAACTTCGTGGTCGCGGCTCCCACGCTCGCCGTGATGCCGAGAGACGAGCGGATCTCGGCCCGGACCTGCTCGCCGATGACGCGGGGGCCCCCGAGTCGCCGGATGGACCCGGAGACATCGAGGAAGGCCTCGTCCACGCTCAGCTGCTCCACCTCGGGGGTCACCGCACGGAAGATCTGCATGACCTGCCCCGATACCTCCGAGTACCGGGCGTGATGGGGCGGCAGGATGACCGCCGTGGGACATTGCCGCATCGCCACGGCCATCGGCATGGCGGAGCGCACCCCGAACCTGCGCGCTTCGTAGGACGCGGACAGGACGACGGAGCGCCCCGACGGGGAACCGACGACGACGGGCACACCGCGCAGGTGGGGATGGTCGAGGAGTTCCACCGAGACGTAGAAGGCGTCCATGTCGATGTGCAGGATGGAGCACTCCGCGTGCTCAGCGGTCCTCGGTCCCTCGTCGTTCGACACGGACATATCGTACGCAGCGTCACTGACACGGCGGCCACCGGCCCCGTCCCCGGCCATCCCCGACCTGCCCCGCCTGCCCGACCTGCGGCAGGGTCCTCGGAGTACGCGGCAGGACGTCCGGGCCCGCCGGATAGAGTGGACGAACCACGACCAGCCGAGCTGCCCGGGAGATCCATGCCGTCCGCACCTGCCACCCCCGACACGGGCGGATCCCTCTCCGACACCGTCACCACCGAGCAGGACCGCTTCCGGTCCTCACTCACGCAGACGATCGAGGACTTCCTCGCGGAGCAGCAGGAGGTGCTGCTGGGAATCTCCGACGAGTCCCTACCCCTCATCTCGAGCATCGCCACCCTGACGAGGGGCGGCAAGAGGATGCGTGCGCTCCTGTGCTACTGGGGATGGCGGGCTGCGGGCGGATCACCGTCCGCGTCGGCGCCGGTCGTCGCCGGGACGGCGCTGGAGTTCTTCCAGGCGGCGGCACTGATCCATGACGACATCATCGACCGGTCGGACACCCGTCGGGGGCGGCCCAGCGTCCACCGGCAGTTCACGGCCCGGCACTCGGACGCGGGCTGGCACCTCGACCCCGAGCGCTTCGGGGTGTCGGCCGCCATCCTGGCCGGAGACCTCTGCCTCGCCTTCAGCGAGGAGCTCTTCACGGCCTCGTGCGCGGATGCCGCGGGCGGTGCCGCCCGCACGATCTTCAACCGCATGCGTACGGAGGTGATGGCGGGACAGTACCTCGACCTCCTGGAGGAGGCCGTCGGCCCGGACCAGGAACCGGCCGTCGCTGAGGAGCGCGCCCTCAACATCCTGCGGTTCAAGTCCGCCAAGTACTCGATGGAGCGTCCGCTCATGCTCGGCGGGGCGCTGGCGGGAGCGGACGACGCCATGCTGCGGGCCTACTCCGCCTTCGCCCTTCCGCTCGGCGAGGCGTTCCAGCTCCGGGACGACGTCCTCGGCGTGTTCGGCGATCCGGCGGTCACGGGCAAGCCGGCGGGAGACGACCTCCGCGAGGGCAAGCGCACCTTCCTCATCGCACGCGCCCTGGGGTCCAGCGGGAACAAGGCCCGCGCCGGGATCAATGCGATGCTCGGCGACACCTCCCTGGACGACGGCGGGGTCGGGATGCTGCGCGGCCTGATCGTCGAGAGCGGCGCACTGGCCCACACCGAGCGACTCATCGCGGACAAGTCGGAGGAGGCCTTCTCAGCACTGGCCGGGCTCGGGATCGACGCCGTGTCGAGGCGCGCACTGCACCTGCTGGCGGAAGCGGCGGTCACCCGTACCGCATAGACGCCGCTGCAGAGACGCAGCGGGCGGCTCGCCCGAGGCAGGACCTCCTACCAGGCAGCTGCCTGGGCGCGACGCCGGATCTCGGTCTTCCGCCCCTCGCGGAGCGCATCGATCGGACGACCCGGAAGGGAGTCGTCGTCGGTGTAGAGCCAGCGGATGATGTCCTCATCGCCGTAGCCCGAGTCCGCGAGGACGACGACGGTCCCCCGCAGGCTGTCGAGGACATCGCCGTCGACCAGGAAATCGGCGGGCACGCTGCGGACGTTGCGCTCTCCGATCCGCACGCTCACCAGGGACCGGTCGCTGATGAGCGAGTGCACCCTGGTGATCGGCAGATCAAGGGCCTCGGCCACCTCCGGAAGGTTGAGCCAGGCCGGGACGAGTTGTTCGAGTTCAGTCACCGTCCAAGCCTGCCATGCTCCGGCAGCCAACTCCACCCGAAGGGCCGTGCGGCGCGCGCGGCCCGGCCGGGATGTCCAGCCGGCACCGGAGCGCTCCCCCCGGCGACACGCCGGGAGGAAGGATCCCGCGGTTTCTGCACCTCTTGTGCTACTCCCTTTTTCGTGTAGATTCACAGGAGTCACACAAGTAACAGTATCAACAGCGCACTCATTAGCATCATCAGCACGTGCAGGTGCCCGGCCACGACCAGCTCTTCGGGTACATGCGTCCGCGCGGACTCAGCCGCCAACAGACGAGGAACGAAACATGACTGCCCAGCGATCGAACGCACCGCTGAACGGGAACCGCCGGAAGGTTGCCGGCGCACGCCCGCGCGCCCTGAACGTCGCCGTGACCACCGCTGCCCTGCCCGCGGTGATCCTCTCTTCCGTCGCCCTCGCCCAACCGGCGTCGGCAGCCCCCGCCCCGCAGACTTCCTCCACCCGGCACATCGCAGCAGCGGCAGTGACGCTCCCCTCGCGCGCTGTTGTGCCTGCCGCCCTCGTCGCCGGCCAGGTACCGGCACGGAACATCGCCATCGCAGCGAAGACCGTTCCCAGCGAGTACACGATCAAGCCGGGCGACACGATCGGCGCGATCGCCAAGCGCTACGGCCTCTCCACCGACGCGGTCCTCAAGCTCAACGGCATGACCGCGCGCACCATCATCTACCCGGGCCGGAAGATCCGGCTGACAGGCAGCGTACCTGCGGCCACACCCGCTCCCGCCCCGGCCGCTCCCTCCTCGGGAACGACCTACGTCGTGAAGCCCGGCGACACGCTGGGCGCCATCGCAGCCCGCAACGGCGTCAGCCTGCAGAGCCTCCTCACGGCCAACAACCTCTCGCTCAGCTCGACCATCTACCCCGGGCAGAAGCTGAAGCTCACCGGCGCCACCCAGTCGACGCCGCCGAAGGCCACCCAGCCGGCTCCCGCACCCGTCAAGCCGGCACCCGCGCCCGTGAAGCTGGCACCCGCACCCGTATCCGGCACCTACACGGTCAAGGCCGGCGACACGCTGGGCGCCATCGCAGCCCGCAACGGCGTCAGCCTGCAGAGCCTCCTCACGGCCAACAACCTCTCGCTCAGCTCGACCATCTACCCCGGGCAGAAGCTGA
>NZ_JBTNDT010000004.1:0-468315 GCF_054510855.1 Arthrobacter rhamnosi
GGCCCCCAGCCAGACCACTGGGTTGATAGGCCGGATGTGGAAGCAGGGACGAAAGACCTGTGAAGCTGACCGGTACTAATAAGCCGATAACTTACACCACACACCCACCCCCACCCACGGGCGGACAGGAACCCACGAAGACACCCGGCAACGGGCACCCTCGTGACAGTTCCCGGACACCCCAGGCGGAACCAGGGAGGGTGAAGATCACACATGCTACGCGTCCACTATGCGGTTCCCAACCAACAACAGGAACCACCACCACCAGCACCGAACCACCCGCGCCAGTCCCCACCAGGACCGGCACAGGACGGACCGGGGCGACCGGTGGCATAACTCAATACCGGGCTGAACAGAGCCCACATTTACATCCAGCACGACGGATGTAACCCACAGATTTACCGGCACCACCACCCCCGCGAACACGCGGGGCACACACGGTGCGTCAGGTAGCAAGGGTTACGGCGGTCATAGCGTGGGGGAAACGCCCGGTCCCATTCCGAACCCGGAAGCTAAGACCCACAGCGCCGATGGTACTGCACCCGAGAGAGTGTGGGAGAGTAGGACACCGCCGGACAACCATTCAACGGGAAGGCCCCGCACCACCAGGTGCGGGGCCTTCCCCACTTAAACCACACCACCCCGGCCGGCACACCACCAGCACCCGCCGGCACGCGGATGCCGGGCCGCACAGGCCCGGAATCCGGCTGGCATCAGCCCAGGCCCTGCGTGACGCGTCCGGGCAAGGCCGGGCCTGCGAGGGGCCCGCCATCAAAGTGCTGAGGATCAGGCGCTCTCCTGCTGCGTCGGGTCGCCGGGTTCGCGACGGGCCCCGTCCTCCCTCGCCTTCGACAGCGTGAAGATTCCGTAACGCATCGCGCCGGTGCGGTAGGCCAGGATCAGGCGGGGGAAGATCAGGACGGAGATGCGATTGCGTGAGCGGAAGGCGAGGCGACGGATTTCACGATCGACGAGCAAGGCCTTCACGAGTCGACGTCCGCAGATTGTCCAGGTGCGCGCGACGCGGTGGCTGACATCTTCGTAGTCGGCGATCGTAAAGCCCGCCGCCAGCGCCATCGCCTCGTATTCCTCGCGAGTGCCCATCGAAGGCAGGCGCCCTTCGCGGCAGATCGGCTCGAGCAGGTGGCGAATCTTCCAACGGCCGGCATCGGTCTCGGCGAGCCACGCGCAGACGACGAAACGGCCGCCGGGCGACAACACGCGGTGCGCTTCGGCGAAGAACTGGAGCTTGTCGACCATGTGCTCGCTCGATTCGATCGCCCACGCGGCATCGACCGAGGCATCGGGAAGCCCGTTGGAGAGCCAGTCGCGGAGATGGATGTCCACGTCGGGTACGGGGTGCGCAGCGGCATACTCGGCCTGCTCGGCGGACAGCGTCATGCCGGTCACGCCGACGCCGCGTGTCACCGCGAGTTGCCGCGCGGTGGAGCCGTAGCCGCAGCCGATGTCGGCGCACGCCTCGCCCGGCTTGAGGTGCAGCCGATCACCGACGGTATCGACCAATGCCTCGACGGCGTCGGCCGGCGTCTCGCGACCCGTCGCCCATAGCCCGTGATGGACGTGCTCGCCCCACACCCGACGATAGATCGGATCCAGATCGTCGTAGTGATCCGCGACCGCCACGGCGTCCTGAGGGACATCCGGGACGATCACGCCATCACACTACAACGCTGATCCCTGCGATCGGAAGGCCTCGGCTGGGACACCCGCCCCGGCACGAGGCACCGAATACTCCGGCGGTCGGTATGCCGGAGTGCGGCCGGTCGTGCCTCGGGGCGGCCGCACGGGATCGGATGGTAGCCGGCCGGGTCCAGCCCGGCCGACCGGGACCGTACTGGCCATCGGCAGCGGTAGTGTCGGATCATGACTGGATTGTTCTCGCATCCTTCCGCCGCTCCCGACGTCCCCGGCGAGAGGCCGGACCTACGGACGACGGTGTCCGTGCCCACCCCGGCTGATCATGCCTGGGCGGGCCTGACGGAACACCTCCACCTGTGGTGGCCGGCCGGGGAGTTGAGCCGCTGGGGAGACAACAGTTTCTTCGACCTGGAGGACAACGCCCTGGTCGAGACTTCCGCGCAGGATGACGAGAACGTGTGGGGCGAAGTGACCGGGGGCCGGCCGGGGGAGTGGCTCGAACTGAGGTGGAAGCATGCAGGGTCGGCTTCGACAACGGTGGTGCGGCTGGAGATAACGGGCGGGCAGGACGCCACCACACTGAGACTGACTCATACCGGGTGGACCACGGCCGACCCGCAAGCCATCTACGACTTCTACCAGGAGTTCTGGCCCGAGGCACTCGCCCGTTATCGGCGCTTCATGGGGGGATCATGATCAGCGAGGCAGCTATCGATGAACTGGCAGCAGGACTGCCGGGACGGGTGTCGACGTCACCGGCCGACCTGACCGACTACTCGCGTGACCAGGGCCCCGTTGTGCAGACGATCCTTCCGCGCGCGGTGATCCGGGCGCAGTCCGTCGAGGACGTCCAGGCAGTCCTCGGATGGGCAACACGGCATGGTGTCCCCGTCGTCAGCCGAGGCGCTGGGTCCGGTCTCTCGGGCGGTGCTCACGCGACCGAGGGCAGCGTGATCCTGTCATTGGAACTCATGAACAGGATCGTGGAGGTCAACCCCGACGACGAGACCGCCGTCGTCGAGCCCGGTGTCATCAACGCCGACCTCAACGCCGCTGTCGCGGAGCACGGACTGATGTACGCCCCGGATCCCGCAAGCTACCGCTGGTCCACGATCGGCGGAAACGTTGCGACGAACGCCGGTGGCCTCCGCTGCGCGAAGTACGGCGTGACGCGTGACTCGGTCCTCGCACTCGACGTCGTGCTCGCGGACGGGACCCTCGTGTCCACCGGGCACCGGACGTTCAAGGGTGTGGCCGGCTATGACCTGACCGCACTGATGACCGGGTCCGAGGGAACGCTCGGCGTCATCGTCGGCATCACGGTGCGCCTTCGCTACCTGCCGCGCACCGTGCGTACCCTGGCGGCATTCTTCGACAGTTTCCCGGCGGCCGCCGCGGGTGTGCTCGCCATCGGTCGTGCCCGGGTACAGCCCGCTATCCTCGAACTGCTCGACGGCAGGACGCTCGAGGCACTGGACGGGGCCCACGGGTCCGACCTCCGCCGGCGCGGCGGTTCGCTCCTCCTCATCCGGACCGATGGATACGGAGCTGCGGCCGAAGCGGAAGCGATCCGCGCGGCGCTCGTCGGGTTGGGGGCGAGCGTCAGCGACGAGGGATCCGAGGAAGCCGACCGGCTCGTCGATCTGAGGCGGCACAGCCGCGGCGACGAGGTCGACGATCTCTACAGGGTGGGGGAGGACGTCGCCGTACCGAAATCGCAGCTGGTGCGCTATGTCGCGGAGTTGGAGGCCATGGCTGCCCGGCACGACGTTCGGCTGAAAGTCGTTGCGCATGCAGGGGATGGCAACCTCCATCCCACCTTCTGGGTGGACCGCGGTGAAGGCGAGCGGGCGCAGGAGTGGCTGGAGGAAGCGCTGGATGAATCGGTCCGGTGTGCCCTCGACCTCGGCGGGACGATCACGGGAGAGCACGGCGTGGGTCAGTACAAGCGCCGGTGGCTCTCATGGGAGCAGTCGCCTGAGATCCTGGAACTGCAGGCGCGTGTCAAGCAGGTCTTCGACCCCCACGGCATCCTGAATCCAGGCAAGGCAATCGTCCCACGATCGTTGCCCTCCAGCTCCGGGTAGGTGCATCAGCCCAGTGATAATGTTCAGGAAATTGCCGGAATTCCGTCACTTTTCCATTTCTTCCCTTGGGGGCGCCATGTCTGACAACAATCCGGAATCGCAGGGCAACTCGCCCTACGGCCAGAATCCGCCGCAGTACGGGCAGAACCAGCCCCAGTACGGCCAGAATCCGCCGCAGTACGGTCAGAACCAGCCCCAGTACGGCCAGAATCCGCCGCAGTACGGTCAGAACCAGCCGCAGTACGGCCAGAGCCCCTCGCCCTACGGCCAGCAGGGGCAGTACGGCTCAGGCGCGGGGAACTATCCCGGCCAGCAGGGCTATCAGGGCCAGCCCGCGGAGAATCCGGGCAGGACGCTGGGTATCATCGGATTCATCCTGGCCATCCTGATCGCCCCGGTGGGCCTGATCATCAGCATCGTGGCCTTCGTGAAATCCCGGCGTGCCAGGATGGGCAACGGGTTCGCGCTGGCCGGCATCATCGTCGGTGCGCTTTTCACCATCAGTCTGATCCTGATCATCGGGCTCATCGCCGCGGCCGCCCCACTCATCCAGGAAGCGGCGGAAGCATGCCAGGGGGTTCCTTCGGGCACACAGGTCACCGTGCAGGGCCAGACCGTCACCTGCCCGTAGCGATCGGCGCACAGCAAGCGGAAGGACCGGCGGCCTCAGGACCGCCGGTCCTTCCTTTTGCCCCCTAGTTGTCGCCGTACTCCGAGTCCTCGTCGATCCCGATGGTCTTGGCGTCGGCCGTCAGCATGATCGCCGCCTCGTCGCGACGGTGCCGCAATTCGTCGTCGAGATATGACTGCACGGCTTCCGCCATGGGTACGTTCCGGTCCTCACGCTCCGACATGTACCAGCGGTGCTCCAGCACCTCGTGCACGACCTCCGCAGGCTCGAGCTTTCCGCCCAGCTCGCGCGGGACGGCGCGGACGATGGGTTCGAAGACCTCGTTCACCCAGAGGTGGGCACTGAACTCCTCATCGAGGGTGGGGTTGTTGTCCGCGCGGTAGGCGTCCATGTCGTTCAGGAGGCGCCGCGCCTGGTTCTCCTGTGCGTCCAGTCCGGTCAGGCGGAGGAGCCGGCGACTATGGTGTCCGGCGTCGACGACCTTGGGCTGCAGCTGGATCTGGGTGCCGTTCGCCGCCGTCTTGATCGCGTACTCCTCGACGTCGAATCCGAGCTCGTTGAGCCGGCGGATGCGTGCGCCGACACGCCACCGCTCGCCGAGTTCGAACGACTCCTTCTCGGTGAGCTCGGTCCAGAGCCGGCGGTAGCTGTCCATGATCAGCTCGCTCGTCGCGAGCGGATCGACCTTCTCCTCGATGAGTCCGCCCTCGGCGAGGTCCATCAGCTCGCCGGCGATGTTCACGCGGGCGATCTCGAGGTCGTATTCTCGCTGCCCGGTCGACAGCTCCGGGTACAGCTCGCCGGTCTCGGCGTCGACGAGATAGGCGGCGAAGGATCCTGCGTCACGGCGGAACAGAGTGTTCGACAGCGAGACATCGCCCCAGTAGAAGCCGATGAGGTGGAGACGGACAAGGAGCAGTGCCTGGGCGTCGATGAGCCGGGTCAGGGTGTCGCGCCGAAGCGTCTGCGAGAACAGTGCCCGGTAGGGGAGCGAGAACTTGAGGTGCCGCGTGACCAGGACAGGATCGAGCTCCTCGCCTTCGGGCGTGGTGCGGCCGGAGATCACGGCGACGGGCTCGACGCAGGGCACGTCCAGCCGCTGGAGTTTCCGGAGCATGTGGTACTCGTGGCGGGCGATATGCTCGCTGGTCTCCTTGACCGCGATGACGGAGCCGCCGAGGTGAGCGAAGCGCACGATGTGCCGGGAGATGCCGCGGGGAAGTGCCGCGAGGGCGCTGGCGGGCCACTGCTCGAGGGCGATGTGCCAGGGGAGGTCGAGCAGCTCGGAGTCGGTCGCTGCTGCGGTGATGTTCAGGGACCCGAGACTCGGGGCCTCCGAGGAAGCGGGCCGCAGTCTCGGCAGCTTGCCCGCCTGGTCGTAGTCGGTGGGCTCGTCATGCCACTGGGCGTTCGAGGTCTCTGTCATGGTGCTGCCTTCGTATCAGGGCGGGAGATGGATCCTGGATCAAGCGTAGTTGCCGTTAAACGAAGCGGTGGCGTCCGCCGGACATCCAGGGATGTCCGGCGGAGCCACCGCCGTCGTCGTACGTAGTGCGCGGGGACGCTAGACCGTCTCGGCCAGGCGCTCACCCGTGGAGGTGTCGAACAGGTGCACGTGGCCCTGCTCGGGACGGACGAAGACCGTGTCACCCTTCATGGGTGGGCGGCGGCCGTCGACGCGAGCCACCATGTCGTGGTTCTTGCCGTCGAGCGTGGTGTGGCCGTAGATGTAGGCGTCGGCGCCGAGCTCCTCGACGACGTCGACCTCGACCTGCAGGCCCTCACCCGGGCTGCTGAGGACGAGGTCCTCGGGGCGGACACCGAGCGTGACGGTGTTGCCTGCAGCGGCGTTCAGGATGTCGCTGCGGACGGGGTAGGTGATACCGCCGAAGAGGACGCCGCCGTCAGCTACCGGCAGTTCCAGGAGGTTCATCGCGGGGCTGCCGATGAATCCTGCGACGAAGACGTTCCTGGGGCGCTCGTAGAGGTTCCGGGGAGTGTCGACCTGCTGGAGGATGCCGTCCTTGAGGACCGCGACGCGGTCACCCATGGTCATTGCCTCGACCTGGTCGTGTGTCACGTAGACCGTCGTGACGCCGAGGCGCCGTGTCAGCGAGGCTATCTGGGTGCGGGTCTGCACACGGAGCTTGGCATCCAGGTTGGACAGCGGCTCGTCCATGAGGAAGACCTGCGGGTTACGGACGATCGCACGACCCATGGCGACACGCTGGCGCTGGCCACCGGAGAGTGCCTTCGGCTTGCGGTCCAGGTAGTTCTCGAGGTCGAGGAGCTTTGCGGCCTCGCGGACGCGCTCGGCACGCTCTTCCTTCGAGACGCCGGCGATCTTGAGCGCGAAGCCCATGTTGTCGGCGACCGACATGTGCGGGTAGAGCGCGTAGTTCTGGAAGACCATCGCGATGTCGCGATCCTTCGGGGGGACATCCGTGACGTCACGGTCACCGATGAGGATGCGTCCTGAGTTGACGTCTTCGAGGCCTGCGAGCATCCGCAGGGAGGTGGACTTTCCGCAACCGGAGGGTCCAACGAGGACGAGGAATTCGCCGTCGGCGATGTCGATGTTCAGCTTGTCGACAGCGGGCTTCTCGGTGCCCGGGTACAGGCGCGTGGCCTGGTCAAACGTTACCGTTGCCATGGTTTTGGTTCCTTTTCACGGGCAGGTACGTGCCCGACGATCCGTAGTGAATGGAAGAGTATTCAGTTGTGGCGCGCGCCCAGCCACCAGTACCGGTGGCCTTGGTCACGCCCCCGTAGTATGACACGTTCCCTAGCTGCGCGCACCTGATGACCGTAACGCCACGAGTTCCTGGAGGACCTCGGTGAAGTCTTCCGGTGTCGCGACGGTGAAGGACGCGGCAGTGTCTCCGGGGCCGATCCGGATGCCGACGTCGTTCGGACCGAGTGTCCGCTGGGCGTGTTCGTCCGTGACATCGTCACCTGCGAAGAGGACCGCCGTCGCCCCGGCGGCCTCCCTCAGCAGCGCGAGCCCCTGTCCCTTGTCCGCTGTGATCACCGAGATCTCGAGGACGCGCTTGCCGTCGGTCACGCTGAGACCCTCTATCCGCGAGAGTTCCGCCCGGGCTGCGGAGACGGCGGAGTCGGCGACGTCGTCGGCCGCCGTCCGCGTGTGGAGGACGACGCCGGCCGGCTTGAACTCGATACGTGTCCCCTCGTGAGTGGCGACGACCCGTTCGATGACGTCGACTGCCCGTGCCCGGAGGTCCTCCTGCTCCGGTGTCAGCGCAAGGGGCGCGCCGTCTGGCCCGGTCCAGGTCTCGGCGCCATGGCTCCCGATCAGCAGGGTGTCCGCCGGCGGGTCCGCGACCGTCCGCAGGCTGCCGAGGGCACGCCCGGAGATCAGCGCCGTCGTCGTATCGGGAAGACCGGCCAGGGCGCGGACGGCCTCCGCGGACGCCGGAAGGGCCCGCGCATCTTCGGCCCGCTCCACCAGCGGGGCGAGCGTGCCGTCGAAATCGAGCGCGACCAGCAGTCGCGGTGTCGCGGCCAGGGCACGCAGCGCGTTCTGGAGGTCCGCGTCAAGCGCCATGACCGGGGCCTCCGGAGTGGAGGGCATTGAGGAATGCCTGCGACCAGCGTTCGACGTCGTTGTGGACGACCTGGCGGCGCATGAGCCGCATCCGCCGCATGGCCTCCGTCTTCGGCATGGTGATCGCCGAGACGATCGCGCTCTTCAGGCCGTCGATGTCGTGCGGATTGACGAGGATCGCCTGGCGGAGGGTGTCCGCCGCGCCCGCGAACTCGCTGAGGACGAGCATGCCCGTATTGCCGGTGCGGGCCGCCACGTATTCCTTGGCCACGAGGTTCATGCCGTCGCGCAGCGCCGTGACGAGCATGACGTCGGCCGCCAGGTACAGAGCCACCATCTCCTCGACCGGGTAGCTGTGGTGCAGGTAGCGGATGGCCGTGTTCTTCATGGTGTCGTGCGTGCCGTTGATGCGGCCGACCGCGCCCTCGATGTCCTCGCGCAGGAGCCGGTACTGCTCCACGCGCTCGCGGCTCGGGCTGGCGACCTGGATGAGGGCGGCGTCCTCCACCGTGATGGCGCCGTCCTCGAGCAGTTCGCCGTAGGCCTTGAGCCGATGGCCGATTCCCTTCGTGTAGTCGAGGCGGTCCACGCCGAGCAGGATGTGCTGGGGGTCGCCCAGCTCGCGCCGGATCTCCCTCGATCGCTCGATGACGTCGGGGCGCTGCGCCAGCTCTGTGATCGACGCCGTGTCGATGGAGATGGGGAACGCTTCTGCGCGTGAGACGTAGGCGGGAGTGCCGTCGTCGTCCTCGGGGATCTGCACCTGCTGGGCCTTGATGGTGTAGCCCTTGAAGCGTCGCACGCAGCGGAGGAAGTTGCTGGCGTCACTCGGGCGCTGGAACCCGATGAGGTCGGCGCCGAGGAGTCCCTCGATGACCTGCCGGCGCCACGGGAGTTGCGCGTAGATCTCCAGCGGCGGGAACGGGATGTGGTTGAAGAAGCCGATCTTCAGGTCGGGGCGGGCCTGCCGCAGCATCCGGGGCACGAGTTGCAGCTGGTAGTCCTGCACCCACACCGTGGCGCCCTCTGCAGCCACGGACGCCGTAGCCTCCGCGAAGCGCTCGTTGACCTTCCGATACGAGTCCCACCAGGTGCGGTGGAACTCCGGCGATGCGATCACGTCGTGGTAGAGCGGCCACAGCGTGGCGTTGGAGAAGCCCTCGTAGTACAGCTCCACCTCCTCCTCGCTGAGCGGCACGGGGACCAGGCGCATGTTCGCCTCGTCGAAGGGCTCGAGCGTCTCGTCGGGGGCGCCGTGCCAGCCGACCCAGGCGCCGTCGGCCTTCGCCATGACCGGCGCGAGCGCGGTGACGAGGCCCCCGGGCGATCGCCGCCAGGAGCTTTCGCCGTGCTCGTCGACGACGCGGTCCACAGCAAGCCGGTTGGAGACGACGATGAAGTCGAAATCCCCGAACTGGCCGTCCGCCGAGAAGGTGGGTTTGACGCCGGTTGTGGTCGAAGGTTGTGCTGCGCTCAAAACGGGCTCCATGGCAGTAGGTGGTCTCTGACCTGACTCTATCGGTTCGTGCCTCCGCGGGTCCGGCGCTCCAGCACTCGAAGGCGGGGCCACAGCCCGATCGCCCGGTGGACATGGTGGCCCGGAACCGGCACGCCGGAGGACGGGGACGACGCGGGATCGCCCGGCTGCCGGCCGAACGGGAGGCGGCGTGCCTGATTTCCCGCGCTGCCGCGGCTGGGCTACCCTTATTGAGCGCTCAGCGTCGATTCCTGCTGCCTCCTGGAGCGGCGGGTACGACGGCGCCGCTGGCCCGGCCAGCACGCCTCCTTAGCTCAGTTGGCCAGAGCACCGCTCTTGTAAAGCGGGGGTCGTCGGTTCGAATCCGACAGGGGGCTCCACCAAACCCCTCCCGACCGGTGAATACCCGTCAGGAGGGGTATTTCATGTCGCGGCGGGCCCCCGCCGCGGGGTCCCGCCCGGGTGGTCACTTGGGGTTTCGGCACGTGCTTCCCGAAACGTGCAGGGGAAAGCCCCGGTTCTCACCCGCCTTCTCCGACCAGGCGCCGGTAGTCCTTCGCCGGAGCCACATCCCTGGCCGGCCGGACGGATCTGGTGGAGTGTCGTCGGTTCGCCGCTTCCTGCCGCCGGTGAAGGGCCGCGAGTTCCCGCTCCATCGTGCGGTAACTCTGCCAGCGCCGCTCCGGCAGGGCGCCGGTCTCGATGGCCGCCCGGACCGCGCAGCCGGGCTCGCTGTCATGGGCGCAGTTCCTGAAACGGCAGCCGGGGAAGAGCCCCTCGACGTCGGTGAAGACGTCCGTCAGTCCGTCCTCGGCGTCCCACAGCGCGAAGCCACGCAGCCCTGGTGTGTCCATGACGACGGCGCCGTCTCCCAGCGGGACCAGTTCGCGGGCGGTCGTCGTATGCCGGCCCTTTCCGTCACCCGCCCGGACCGGGCCCGTTCCCTGGCGGGAACTGCAGAGGAGGGCGTTGACCAGGCTCGACTTGCCCGCGCCCGAGGGCCCGAGCAGCGCCATCGTCTGCCCGGGGCCGATCCGCCCCCGGAGTTCGTCGAGCCCGTCGGACGCTTCGGCGGAGGTGGTGACCACCTCGACGCCGCGCGCCCGGTCGATCGTCTCGGCGACGACGTCATCGAAGCGGGTACTCAGGTCGGCCTTCGTCAGGATCACGACCGGAAGGGCGCCGGAGCCCCGGGCCGCCACGAGGGTGCGTTCGAGTCGATTGGTCGACAGGGGCCTGTCCAGGGGCACGACGACGCCCACGAGGTCCATGTTGGCGCCGAGCAGCTGCGCCTCGGACAGCGGGTCATGCGCCCGCTTGCGCCTGAGCAGGGAGAAGCGGGGCAGGAGACCGAGGACGGTATCACCGCCGGCGGCCGGGTGTCCGCCCGCGGTGGCCACCCAGTCGCCGGTGACGAGCGCGCTGTCACCGTCGAGGCGGTCACTGTCGAGGCGGTCACTGTCGAGGTGGAGCAGCCCGTCCTGGGATGCGAGCAGGACGCGTCCGCGGTCCGTGCGGATCACCCGTGCGGGCCGCGCACCGGACGGGGGCGGGAAGTGGGCGGTGAAGAGAGCGTCGATGGGGTCGGTGAAGCCGTACTGCGTAAGAGTGTTCACGGGGGATCCTCTGCGGAAGCCTCCCGCAGGGCACGGCTAGCGCGTGGATGCAGGGGAGGCGGGATTCATGGGGGCGTGTGCGGCGCAGAACGCGGCGACGATGGCCTTCTTCATGACTCCACCTCCTCGTGAACCTTCCGTCCGGCCCGACGGGCCGATGGATTTCCATGGTACCCACGGCGCAGGCGGTGCGAACAGGCCCGCCTGGGCAAGAATGCCCGGACCCCTAATGCCTCCCCTTCGGGAGGACGACGGCCTTCCTCGGGAGCCCGATGACCTGCACGAGTCCGGCGATGCAGCCGATGATGACGACGGAGAGCAGGGCGAGCAGCGGGACGTTCGGTCCCCTGCGCGTCTCGGTGCGCTCGAGGGCCACAGCCTCCGGGCTGGCTTCGGCTGACGCTGACGCGGGGGCCTGCGTCGTCGCCGCAGCCGACGGCGTCGGCGATGGGGTAGGAGTCCTCGTAGCCTTCGGGGTCGCGGTGGCCTCTTCGATCGGCGCCTCCACGATGTCCGGCAGGACCTCGGGAACCGGCGGCAGGAGGACTTCCGGCACGGCCTGCTCCACGGGCGGCACCGGCACGGGAGCAGGGGCCGGGAGAATCTGCACCGGTGCCGGGGAGGGCTCGGGAGCGGGAGGTGGAACCGGGACGGGGGCCAGGGTGGGCTCCTCCGTCGGTGCAGGTGCAGGTGCAGGTGTCGTGGCGGGCGGGGACGTGGGGGCCACCGTCGGGGCCACCGTCGGGGCCACCGTCGGGGCCACCGTGGGCGTAGGTGTCGGGGTGGCAACTGGAGCCGGGGGCTGAGGACCCGGCGTGGGACGATTAGCAACCTCGTTCTGGCACTTCTTCGTACCGTCACCGACGGTGCAGTCCTCGGCCTGGGCGGGCAGCGCGCCGAAGGTGAGGCCGCCGAGCAGAACGATGGCGGCGGCGGACACGGTCCGGTTCAGATGCTTGCTCAAGGGACTCCCGGGTCTTCGACAGGCCCTCTGCCTGCGTCGGCCAGTGTACCGTCCGGAACCCCGCGGGCCGGCGGAAAAAGCGGCACTCGGGCTGATCATGTGCCAGATCTGCGCTGGCCCTGCGCGTCAGCTGCGCTGGTCCGGGCCCTGCGCCTCCACCTGTTCGGCCTGGCGCTGCTCGGTGTCAGCGTCCGACGTCGTCGCCCCGGGTTCCATGCTGTCGAGTTCGCGCCACCCGCCCTTGCGGTACGTCGGTGTTCCCGTCACCAGGACCAGCAGGGTGAGGAACACCGCTGCGAGCATCACGCACACCATGGCCACCGAATCACCCCCGAGGAGGCCGACGAACGGGCTGACGAGCCCGGCTACGCCCGACTGCAGGGACCCGATGACGGCCGCTGCCGTACCGGCCATGTGCCCGTAGTTGTGCAGCGCGAGTACCGAGGCGTTCGCGGCGGTCAGCCCCTGCATCCCGAGGACGAGCCAGAGCCCCACCATGAGCCCCGCGATGCCCCCGAGCCCGGTAAGCACGATCGCGAGGAGGGCGAGCGCGCAGCCCATCTGCACCAGCACCGCGATCCGCAGCACCCGGATGGGGGCCGCACGACGCACGAGGGCCGCGTTCAGTTGGGCCGAGCCGACGAGGGCGACGCCGTTGAGCGCGAACACCACCGCGAACTGACCCTGGCTGAGGCCGTACTCGTTCTGGAACACGAAGGGCGAACCGACGACGTAGCTCATGATGACGGCGAGCCCGAGACCGGGCACCACCGCGAGCGCCATGAAGCGCCGGTCGCGGAGCAGGGACAGGTAGCCGCGCGCAACCTCCCGGGGATTGCCGGGGCGGCGCTGTGCCGGTGGGAGGGACTCCGGCATGAAGCGCCAGACGATCAGGACGAGGGCCAGGCCGATGAGCGCGAGAGCGTAGAACACGGCTCTCCAGTGCCAGGCCCCGGCGATGGCCTGCCCGACCGTCGGTGCGAAGAGCGGGGCCACCCCGATGACGAGCATCAACCGGGACAGCAGTCTCGCGGCGTCCGATCCCACGAAGCGGTCCCGGATGACGGCGATCGCCACGACCGACGCTGCTGCGTTGAAGAAGCCCTGGCAGACGCGGAGCGCGATCAGCGTACCGATGTCCGGAGTGAGGGAGCAGAGGATCGAGGTCACGACATGGAGTGAGATGCCGATGAGGAGCGGTAGCCGTCGCCCGAACCGGTCGGAGAACGGCCCGATGACCAACTGGCCGACGCCCGCGCCGATCAGCATCCCGGACATGGTGAACTGCACGGCCGCCTGCGTCGCATCGAGCTCTTCGGCGACCGTCGGCAGCGATGGCAGGTACATGTCGGTGGTGACGGCCGGCAGCGCAGCGAGCGCACCGAGCATCAGGATGTATTTGATACTCGATCGCCGGTCGGTCCTGCCGTCTGTCCTCGCGGTACTCACCCTGAAACCCTAGGCGATTTGTTGACCTGACGAACATATGTGAAGGGCGGTGATTTCGTTCCCCGGTACTGCTGGACAGGGAGACGATCCGCAGTTACCGGGGAGGTAGCCGGTGCAGCTCGGCCTGGAGCCCACTGCCGTCGATGACCGCCGTCATGTAGGTGCAGAAAGGCTGGCGGCGCCGGTCCGTGGGGGAACCCGGGTTCAACAGGCGCAATCCCGTGCCGGTGCCTGTATCCCACGGTATGTGGCTGTGCCCGAACACCAGGACGTCGACGTCGGGATAGAGCGCGGCCATGCGGGCTTCCCTCCCCTGCTTCTGCCCTGTCTCGTGGACCACGGCGAGGCGCACGCCGTCGAGCTTCGCCCGGGCGACGAGGGGAAGGCGCGCTCGCAGGTCGGCGCCGTCGTTGTTCCCGTAGCACGCGAGAAGGCGGCCGGCGCGGGCTTCCAGATCGTCCAGCAGGGAGGCATCGGTCCAGTCCCCGGCGTGCACGACGACGTCGGACGACTCGACCGCGGCCCACACCTCGGCGGGGAGTTCCTTCGCGCGCTTGGGCAGATGCGTGTCGGCCAGGAGCGTCAGGGTGAGGGACATGGAGCCATTGTCCGGTGTCCCGGGGCACCCGTGACAAGTCCGGGGCCCTATGCCATGCTTCCATAAGCACGCTTACTAATGGGCGTGGTTCCACGAGGAGGCAGCATGCAGATTGACAAGTCGCAGATCATCGACCTGCTGAAGAGCCAGGGCAAGGACGGCGACGCCGACCAGGCGCAGTCCGAGCTCCCCGACCAGGTGGATCCGGAGCAGCACTCGGATCTCCTCGCCAAGTTCGGCATCAACCCGAAGGACCTGCTGGGCAAGATCCCCGGCCTGGGCGGCTTCGGCGGCTAGGCGGATCCGGCGCAGAAGCGCCGATGAGTGAAGGAGTCAGCAATGGATACGAGTCAAGTGGTGTGGATCATCGTCGGGATCATCGTCCTCCTGGCGATTCTTGCCGTGGTGGCATTCCTGGCCCGGAAGCGGGGCGACGCGCAGCGCAGACGACAGCAGGAGCAGGACCGGCAACGTGCCGCCGAGATGCGCGAGAAGGCCAAGAACACGGAACTCGAGGCGCGCGAGCGCGAAGCGAAGGCCGCAATGGCCGAAGCCGAGGCGCAGCGGGCCGAGGTCGAGGCCGAGCGTCTCCGCCAGCAGGCCCAGGCGCGGCAGACCGACGCGCAGGGGCTGCGCGAGAAGGTGACGCACCACATCCAGGCTGCGGACGAGCTGGACCCCGATGTCACTCAGGACAAGGATCCGCGCGGAGGTCGGTGACCAGGCGTCGACCGGAACGTGCACAGGGAGCTCTCCTCGCGGGGGCTCCCTTCGCGCGCGGGGACCGGGGAAGAGGCCGGGCGGCCGGGTCGAGGAGAGGCTGACAGGATGAATGCAGCAGTGACCGTGGTCATCACGGGCGCGTCGAGTGGAATCGGACGGGCGACGGCACGCCTCTTCGCCGAGGACGGTGCGAGGCTCGTCCTCGCCGGCCGGGACGCCGACACGCTCGAGGCCGTCGCGGCGGAATGCCGGGACAGGGGTGCGGCGGTTCTGGCGGTGCCCACGGACGTTGGGTCCGAGGGCGACGTCGATCGGCTCGCAGACGCGGCCGTCCGGCATTTCGGCAGGATCGATGTCTGGGTGGGCAATGCCTCCCTGTACAGCTTCGGGACCTTCGAGCAGACGCCGTCGGAGGTGTTCGACCGGATCATCGAGGTCAACCTGCTGGGCCAGGTGTACGGAGCGCGTGCTGCCCTGCGTGTCTTCCGTCGGCAGGGCAGGGGAGTGCTGGTGTCCGTGGCCTCGATGTACTCCCGCATCACCTCGCCCCTGGTGAGTCCCTACGTCACCAGCAAGTTCGGGCTCCTCGGGTTCCTCGAAGTACTCCGCATGGAGACGCGGGATGCGCCGGACATCCATGTCTGCGCGGTCCTTCCTGCGACGATCGACACCCCCATCCATCAGCACGCCGCGAACTACACCGGGCGCCCCGTCCGTCCTCTGCCGCCGGTCGTGGATCCGGTCAGGGTGGCCCGGGCGATCGTCCGGGTCTCCCGCCGGCCCCGCCGGCTCACGCAGGTGGGCCGGATCCAGTCGATCTTCGTGTATGCACGGGCAGTGGCGCCCGCCGTGTACGAACCGGCGGTGGCCGTCGCCTACCGTGCACTGGCGCTGAAGAAGGGATTCCTGCCGCCCGCACCCGGCAACCTGTTCGAGGCGGACCCGAAAGTCACCGGTGTCACGGGTGGCTGGCGGATCCTGCCCTGGCTTCGGCGCACCCCTGGGCGCTGACGGGAGACATCCGAAGGAACACCAGCATCTTCCGCCTCAAGCATGTACTCCTGCCACTGTCAATGTGAGCGACACGATAGAACGTGCTGGCGCCGCACTGTGGGGGCCCCTCCATAGTGGAGGTATGGATCAATGGCAGGGCCTCCTGGCACAGTGCGCCCGGGGAATGGGGTTCGATCGCGGTCGGAAGCGGGCAGCGTATGCGCTCGCGGGAGTAGGGATCTTCTGGGCCGTGGGGCTGCTCGGCGGGCTGCGCATCCTGCACACCGCCGCCTCGCCGATGACCATCCTCGTGCTGCTCTACGTCATGCTCGCCATCGTGGCGCTCTCCCTCGTGATCGCCGCCGCCGCCGTCGCGGAGTTGGGGCGACACGCAGCGGAGAGGCGCCGGCGCTAGAAGGTCCATCCCCGCTGTCGGCAGAGGCGGTTGTCTTCAAGTACTTGAAGTTCCTATCGTTGAGGGTGTGAGCGCACCGAGCATCCGGAAAACGTACACGATCAAGGAAGCGGCGGCGCTGACGGGGCTGCCCGCCAGTACGTTGCGCTACTACGAATCGATCGGGGTGATCACCCCGATCGGCCGCGGCGCAAGCAGCAAGCACCGGGTCTACACGACGGAGGATCTGGATCTGTTGACCTGGGTCTCCTGCCTGAGTGCGACGGGGATGTCCGTGAGTGACATGCGCCGCTACATCGGGAACGGGGCACTCGGGGCGGCCGCCGCCCTGGAGCAGATCGAGCTGCTGAAGGCCCAGCAGGAACAACTGGCCGTCGAAGCGAGGGCGATCGCCCTGCGGAGGCGCTACGTCGCTCTGAAGATCGACTACTGGCAGGCCGTCCGGGCCGGCGAGGAGACCAGGGCCGCACAGCTGTCGGACGAGGCACGTTCCCTGGCGGACGACCTCAAGAAGACCAAGAAGCGGTAGACACCACGCGCCCCCTGCGGACCGCATGGTCCGCAGGTCGGGCGCGCCCCCACGAAGGAAGGCACGAACGATGAAGTACACCCAGAGCGGCGGCCAGAGCACGGTGGGACCGGAGGCCTGGTTCACGGGCACGGTCCACATCGACGGCGTGCGCACCCCCGACGAGCAGTCGGCGGTCGGCTGCGCCCATGTCCGGTTCAGCCCGGGCGCCCGCACCGCCTGGCACACCCACCCCAAGGGCCAGACGCTCTACGTCACCGACGGCATCGGCTACGTCGCCCGCCGCGGCGGAGCCGTGCAGGAGATCCGCCCGGGCGACGTCGTCTACATCGAACCCCACGAAGAGCACTGGCACGGCGCCACCGCCGACCGCTTCATGGCCCACATCGCCATCCATGAAGCGGACGACCAGGGCCAGGTCGTGACGTGGGGCGAGCACGTCACCGACCAGGACTACGGCCGGCCGGCCGCATCCACCAACTGAACGCCCCTCGAAGGAGAAAACCCATGACCACCACAGTCCACGCCTACGCCTCACCCTCCGCCGACGAAGAGCTCGTCCCCACCACCATCGAACGCCGCGACGTCGGTCCCCACGACGTCCTGATCGAGATCAAGTACGCCGGCATCTGCCACTCCGACATCCACACCGTGCGCGGGGACTGGGGGCCGCAGCCCTACCCCCTGGTGCCCGGGCACGAGATCGCGGGCATCGTCGCGGAGGTCGGTTCCGAGGTGACCAGGCACGCTGTCGGCGACCGGGTCGGCGTCGGCTGCATGGTGAACTCCTGCGGGGAGTGCAAGAACTGCACCGTGGGCGACGAGCAGTACTGCGTCAACGGGATGGTGGGCACCTACGGCGCCACCGACCGCGACGGGACCGTCACCCAGGGCGGCTACTCCACCCACGTCGTCGTCACCGAGGACTTCGTGCTGGGGATCCCCGAGGGCATCGAGCTCGACGTCGCCGCACCCCTGCTCTGCGCCGGCATCACCACCTACTCGCCCCTGCACCGCTGGGGCGCCGGCCCCGGCAAGAAGGTCGCCGTCGTCGGCCTCGGCGGTCTCGGCCACATGGCCGTCAAGATCGCGCACGCCATGGGCGCCGAGGTCACCGTCCTCTCGCAGTCCCTCAAGAAGCAGGAGGACGGCCTGCGGCTGGGCGCGGACCACTACTATGCCACCAGCGACGAGACCACGTTCAGCGACCTGGCCGGCTCGTTCGATCTCATCATCAACACGGTCAGCGCGCAGATCGACATCAGCGCCTTCCTGGGACTCCTGACGGTCGGCGGCGCCCTGGTCAACGTCGGTGCGCCTGCCGAGCCGCTGCCGGTGAACGCGATGGCGCTCATCGGCGGTCGCCGCTCGTTCGCCGGCTCCATGATCGGCGGCATCGCCGAGACGCAGGAGATGCTCGACTTCTGCGCCCGGAACGGCATCGGTTCCGAGATCGAGGTCATCCCTGCCGGGAAGATCAACGACGCCTACGAGCGCGTCCTCGCCTCGGACGTCCGCTACCGCTTCGTCATCGACGCCGCCACCTTCGCCTAGGGGCCGAACCCGGACCGGGGCGGGATGCTGAGCCTTCCCGCCCCGGTCCGGGCACACCCGTGCGCCGCGCTTAGCCGGGCCTGACCCGCCTAGCGGCTCACGACGACGTGCTCGTTGGGCACGCAGTGGGTCATGGTCAGGCCCTCGACGTTGCGGGGGCCATTGTTGCCCAGGTTCTTCAGGCGGGCCAGTTCGTCCTCGGAGAGCGTCTGGCTGGCGAGCGGAGGCAGGTCCTTGACGTCGGCGAGGCCGATGCCGAGTCCTTCCCCGACGCGGGCTCCGAGTTCGTCGTCGACGAGGTAGAAGTGCCACACCATGCGTTCCTGCACGGCGCGGGCCGCCTGCCCGATCAGGGTCACGAAGTTGGCGACGAGGTCGTCCTTCTCCCACTGCTCGAGCAACTGGTACCGCTGGCCCGCCTGCAGGTAGTCGTTGGTCAGCGGGATGCGCTTGCGCGTCAGGCGCCCGGAGATCTCCGGCCCCTGCTCGTCGTGCGTCGGGTACTGTCCCTCGCGGAGCCCACCCGTGATGGACGGCTCGTAGTTGACGTGCGGGTTCTGCGCCGGCGCGAGGTCCGTCCCGAAGGACATCTGCCCGCCGCGCTGGTTGGTGTGCACGGCGGCGTTCTTCGCGGAGTTCACCGGTAGCTGCAGGTAGTTCGGACCCACGCGGTAGCGCTGCGTGTCGCTGTAGCTGAAGGTACGGCCCACGAGCATCTTGTCGTCCGAGAAGTCGAGCCCGTCGACGAGAACACCCGTACCGAAGGAGATCTGCTCGTTCTCGTTGTGGTGGTCCGTGACGTTCCGATTGAGCGTCATGGTGCCGACGAGTTTCGGCTCGAAGTCCTGTTCCGGCCAGGTCTTCGTGTCATCGAGCGGATCGAAGTCCAGCTCGGGGTGGTCGCCGTCGTCCATCAGCTGCACGTACAGGTCCCACCTCGGGTAGTCGCCGCGCTCGATGGCCTCGTAGAGGTTCCTGGAGGCATGCCCGAGGTCGGTCGCCTGGATGTTGGCGGCGTCCTCCTCGGTCAGGCTCTTCACGCCCTGGTGCGGCTGCCACGTGTACTTGACCAGTTTCGAGTTCCCGTCGGCGTTGATCCACTTGTAGGTGTTCACCCCGAAGCCCTGCATGGAGCGGTAGTCCGCCGGGATGCCGCGGGGGCTGAAGAGGTTCACCAGCATGTGCATCGACTCCGGTGTCTGCGACATGAAGTCGAAGATGCGGGCCGGGTCCTGCCGGAACGTGACCGGATCCGGCTTGAGGGAGTGGATGACGTCGGGGAACTTGATGGCGTCGCGGATGAAGAACACCGCGAGGTTGTTGCCCACCAGGTCCCAGTTGCCGTCCTCCGTGTAGAACTTCACGGCGAAGCCGCGCGGGTCACGGGCTGCCTCGGAGGAGTCGCGTCCGCCGATGACGGTCGAGAAGCGGATGGCGACGTCGGTCTTCTTCCCGGGCTCGGAGAACAGCTTCGCGCGGGTGTAAGCGGCGATCGGCTCCTCGCCCCACATCCCGGTCGCCTCGAACTCGCCGTAGGCGACGAACCCGCGGGCGTGGACGACGCGCTCCGGGATCCGCTCCCGGTCGAAATGGCTGATCTTCTCGAGGAACTGGTAGTTCTCCAGCGTGGCGGGGCCGCGGGCGCCCACGGTCCGGGAGTTCTGGTTGTCGTAGACCTGGTGGCCCTGCCGGTTGGTCAGGACGGCGCGGTCATCACCTTCGGCGGGCGGCTGGCTGGCGACATCGGTCATGCAGTTCTCCTCACAGGCTCTGATCTTCTCGAGCGGCGCGGGGGCCCACGCCGGGTTCCGACGCTACCCAAGGGCCGGATGGACAGCAATCGAAGGAATCGGGTGGCCGATCGGTGGAAGAGCGAGGCGGCGGAGGGTAGGGGCAGGTCCTATGACGAACCCGTGCCCTCCTCGATGTCCGCATAGCGCTGCACGAGGCCCGCGGCGCTGCCCGCCGGTTCCGCCTCCAGTGCTCCGCGGATGGGATCGAGTTTCGCCGCGCCTGCCGGGAACGGGGGCAGCAGCGGTACGTCCGGGTCGGCGACGACGTCGAGGACGAACGGCCGGTCCGCCGAGAAGGCCCGTTGCCAGGCACCGGCGAGGTCGTCCGGGTCCGTCACGCGGACGCCATCGAGGCCGAGCAGCTGCGCATGGGCGGCGCAGTCGACGTCGGGCAGGGCCTGGCTGGCCTCGAAGCGGGGCTCGCCCTCCATCTCCCGCTGCTCCCAGGAGACCTCCGCGAGGTCCCGGTTGGAGAAGACGCACACCACGAAGCGGGGATCAGCCCAGTCGCGCCACAGCTTCGCGACGGTCACGAGTTCTGCGAGCCCTGCCATCTGCATCGCGCCGTCCCCTGCGAGGACGACGACGGGACGGCCGGGGCGGGCGAGCTTCGCGGCGATGCCGTAGGGGACGCCCGCGCCCATGCACCCGAGCGTGCTCGACAGGTGGGCAGGAACGCCGCGGGGTAGCCGGAGCTGCCGCGCGTACCAGTACACGCAGCTTCCGACGTCGACCGCGACCTGCGCATCCGCCGGCAGGATCGCGTTGAGCTCATGGACGACGCGCTCGGGATTCACGGGCTCGGCCGGAGTCATGGCGCGCTCGGTGGATACCCGGTCCCATCGGCGCACCTGCTCCTCGACCTCCTCGCGCCACGCGTGGTCCTGCTGGCTGTGCAGCAGGACGAGCAGTGAGGAGAGAGTCTCCGCGGCGTCGCCATGCAGTGCCACCTCCACCGGATACCGGTTGCCGATGGCCTTGGGATCGATGTCGATCTGGACGGCGCGGGCCTGGCCCGGTGCCGGGTAGTACTCGGTCCACGGGTCGTTCGAGCCGACGATCAGCAGGGTGTCGCAATTGTCCAGGAGGTGGGCGCTCGCCGTCGTGCCGAGGTGACCCATGGTGCCGGTCACGAAGGGGCGCGACTCGTCGACATACGGCTTACCGAGCAGGCTCGTCGTGATGCCGGCTCCCAGCCGGTCCGCGACAGCGAGCACCTCCTGCTGGGCGTGGGCCGCGCCCTGCCCGACGAGCAGCGCGATCTTCCGTCCCGCGTTCAGGACGGCGGCGGCGTCGTGCAGGTCGGTCTCCCGGGGAGAGACGCACCCCAACGACCACACGGGCGACGACGGCACCACCCCGTGCTCGTGCGGCGTCTCGGGGGCGGGTGCCTGCTGGACGTCGTGCGGGAGGATGACCACGGCGGGTGACCGCGTGGCCAGGGCGGCCTTGAAGGCCCGGTCGAGGACCATGGGCAACTGTTCCGGACTCGCCACCTGCTGGCGGAACTCCGACGCCACATCCTTGAACAGACTGAGGAGATCGATCTCCTGCTGATAGGCGGAACCGAGCACGGTCTGGCTCTGCTGCCCGATGACGGCGACGACGGGCACGCTGTCCATGCGCGCGTCGTACAGGCCGTTGAGCAGGTGGACCGCCCCGGGTCCCTGGGTGGCCGTGACAACGCCCACTCCACCGGTGTACTTGGCGTGCGCCACGGCCATGAAGGCCGCGGCCTCCTCGTGGCGCGCCTGGATGAAGGCCGGTGCCCCTGCCCGGCGCAGCGCACCGAGCAGGGGATTGATGCCGTCTCCGCTGTAACCGAAGATCCGGTCCACGCGCCAGGCGGTGAGGTGGCGGACGACGAAGTCGGCGACGGTGTCGGCCGTGTCCTCCGGCACTAGACCGCTGCCGGCACGTCGGGGCCCGTCGGCCAGCGCAGGAGGGCAGCGATGGGCTTCTGCTCGAGCGCCCCCGACGGGTAGGGGGAGATTGGGGCGATGCTGCGCGGTAGGATCTCGTCGTTCGCCAGCCCGTCCACCGTGCCGGTGCTGCCCTCGGCATAGATGGTGGTCCAGGGGCCGGGCAGTTCGAACAGATGGGCGTGATCTATGAGTCGGTGCGTCAGGAGGCTCCCCTGTCGTGTCAGAGGTGGTGGCCTCCGGTGAGGGCGGCCTACCGGAGATACCAAGTACCCTCATGGTCTATCACCCTCGACCCACGGCTGAGAAGGATTTCCGGGTGCGCTGCCGGGCTTGAAAATCACTCGGCACGCGTGGGTGGCGGCGGGTAGCGTGGGGTCATGCTCACAGTTCCCGAGAATTTTCCGCCCGCGTACATCCGTTACCTCGAGGCCCAGGACGAGGGTTTCGCCGAGACGGTCCTGATGGTCATGAAGCAGTCGGTGGCCGAGGGCAAGCACGGCATCCTCATCAGCAACCAGGCTCTCGACCGTGGCGCCGAGACGTCCAAGGAGGTTCCGTTCGGCGAGATCGTCGAAGGGACGCGCTGACGCGTCACCCGGGATCCCCCAGGGTCCGAGGTGTTCCCGCACAATCCGTGCACGGGGGCGTGACAGAGGGAAGCGCCGGTCGATGACCGGCGCTTCCCTCTGTCACGAGGTCCTCCTCGGGCAGGTGGTGCTAGCTGCCCGCACCATCCTGGTCGTCGGGATCCGCTCCCTCGGCGGGATCCTCGGCGTGCACGCGGATGTCCTCCGTGGCGGCCTCCTGGTCGCCCTCTGCGGGTGCTTCGTTGTGGATGCGGTCGTCGTCGCTCGGCTTCTCTGACATGCACTGGTCCTCTCGGTTCGGGGGAAAGTAAGCTCCCTTGCCGTCAGTGTACGGATCCGCCGACCGGCGCATAAGCGCGATGCCCCACGTGACGCGGCGTCATCAGCATGCTTACCATCGTGGGATGGAGACACAGGGGGAGACGGGCGGAGCGGACGTGCTGCGCCGTACGCGGATCGTGGGGGCGGCTGCGGCTGGTCTCGCGTCGCTGGCCCTGGGACTCACTGCACATGCGGTCTCCGGTGGCATCCTGCCGACCGCGCCGATCCTCGGCGGGCTGGCCGCGCTCGCGGTGCTGGCTGCAGCGATCGTGGCTCAGGGCAGGTTCCCCGTCTGGGCGCTCCTGCTCCTCCTCGGAGCGGCGCAGCAGGTCCTGCACTGGCTGCTCGGCGGTCTGGCGGAGGCGCCGTCGTCGAGCGTTCCCGGAACTGAGGGCCACCACGGCGGCGACGTGCCGGTGGGGACCGGGACCACGAAAGGGCATTCACCCGAGGTGATGCTCCTGCTGCACACACACCTCGCGGCAGCGCTCCTGGTCGGATGGGCGGTGGCCCGGTACCCGCACGTCGCGACATGGGCAGCCCGGCGGGGGCATCGCCGGCACGGCGTGCCAGCGGAAGAAGGCGCCCCCGTCGCGTGACGGAAGCGCCTTCCTGCGATGCAGGCAGGCCCTGTCCGGGCCTGTCCAGGTGGTGTCCTAGTTGCTGTTGGCCGAGCTGTCGTAGAACGGGTAGTCCGTGTAGCCCTCGGCTCCGGTGGAGTAGAACGTGGCCGGGTTCGGCTCGTTCTCCGGAAGGTTCTCGCGCCAGCGGCGGGCGAGGTCGGGGTTCGCGATGGCCGGGCGGCCGACGACGACGGCGTCTCCTACACCGTCCTCGAGGATGGCGATGGCCTCCTCGCGGTTGGTGATGAGTCCGAAGCCACTGTTGATCAGGAAAGGTCCGCCGAAGCGCTTCCGGAGGTCCTGGATCAGGGCCCCGGTCGGCTCGGCGTGCAGGACGCTGAGGTAGGCGAGGTTCAGCGGTGCGAGGGCGTCGACGAGCGTCCCGTACGTCGCCAGGACATCGGCGGCGTCGGTCTCCAGGGCGTCCTGGATGTTGTGGGCGGGCGAGATGCGGAGGCCGACCTTCTCTGCTCCGACTTCCGCTGCCACCGCGGTGACGAGTTCGATCACGAACTGCGCGCGCTTCTCGGGCGATCCGCCGTAGGCGTCCTTCCGCTGGTTGGACTCGGGGGAGAGGAACTCGTGCAGCAGGTACCCGTTCGCGCCGTGGAGTTCGACGCCGTCGAACCCGGCGATGTCGATCGCCTTGCGCGAGGCCGTCACGAACTCCTCGATGATGCCCGGCAGTTCCTCGGTGGTGAGGGCATGCGGCACCGGATAGGGCTGCTTGCCCGTGCTGGTCCGCGTGGTCCCCTCGATGGCGACGGCGCTCGGGGCCACGACCTCGTAGCCGCCGTTCGTGTCGGGGTGCGTCACGCGGCCCGCGTGCATGACCTGGGCGACGATGCGACCGCCGTCCGCGTGCACGGCGTCCGTGACGCGCTTCCAGCCTGCGAGCTGCTCGTCCTCGACCAGTCCCGGCTGCCCGGGGAAGCCCTGCCCGGCATGGCTGGGGTAGGTTCCCTCGCTGACGATGAGACCGAGGGAGGCGCGCTGGCGGTAGTGCTCGACGACGATGTCCCCGGGGATGCCGGCCTCGCCCGAGCGGACGCGCGTGAGCGGCGCCATCACCACGCGGTTGGGGAGTTCGAGCGTGCCGAGGGTCAGGGGGGAGAACAGCTTCATGCGTTCCTACTTTCCGGGTCGTTTCCTACTGGTCGGTAACCGGCGCCGGCCGGGGGCTATTCCGGATGTGTCCCGTGTCACCGGCCCGGCGCGGAGGCGTGCGGACTGGAGGATGGGCGACGGCGGTGCGACACTGTGCGTGCGCCCGCGGCACCGCGGGGCGTGGACGGATGGTGGGCCATGAGTGGAATCCGGATGGGAACGGCCTCCGGGCGATGGATCCTGGTCGCGACGGTCCTGGGTTCGGGTATCGCCGGTATCGATGCCACCGTCGTCAACGTGGCCCTGCCGACGATCGGGCGGGACCTGGGCACGGGTTTCTCGGCCCTGCAGTGGATGGTCACCGGCTACACCCTGACGCTCGCCTCCTTCATCCTGCTCGGCGGGGCGCTGGGGGACCGGTTCGGGCGGCGGCGCGTCTTCGTGGTCGGCGTCATCTGGTTCGCCGTCGCCTCCCTGCTGTGCGGGCTGGCTCCGGATGCCGGCCTGCTCATCGCGGCGCGTGCCCTCCAGGGCGTCGGAGGGGCCCTGCTCACGCCGGGCAGCCTCGCGATCCTCCAGGCCGCCTTCTCGGGCGAGGATCGTGCACGGGCCATCGGAGCGTGGTCCGGACTGGGGGGCGTGGCCACCGCCATCGGGCCCTTCCTCGGCGGCTGGCTCGTCGAAAGCGTCTCCTGGCGCTGGGTCTTCCTCATCAATGTCCCCGTCGCGGCCGCCGTCGTCTGGATCGCCGTGCGGCATGTCCCGGAGACCCGTGACTCCGGCGCGACGGGCAGGCTCGACATCGCCGGGGCAGCCCTCGGGGCGCTCGCGCTCGCCGGCACGACCTACGCGCTGATCGAAGCGCCCGACCACGGCGTGTTGTCCGCCGGAGTCCTCGCGTCCGGGGTCCTGGGACTCGCTGCGGCCGTAGCCTTCCTCGCGGTGGAGCGGCGCACCGCGAATCCGATGCTGCCCCTGCGCATCTTCGGCAATCGGCAGTTCCGTGCGGCGAACGCCGTCACGTTCCTCATCTACGCGGTGTTCGGTGGCATCTTCTTCCTGCTCGTCGTCCATCTGCAGGTCGTGGCGGGCTTCAGCCCGGTGGCGTCCGGCACTGCGATGCTGCCGATCACGGCGCTGATGCTCGTCCTGTCACCCCGGGCAGGCGCGCTCAGCTCCCGGATCGGCCCTCGCATCCCGATGGCGGTCGGTCCGCTCATCTGCGCCGTGTCACTGGTCCTCATGCTGCGGATCGGCGAGGAGGCGTCCTATCTGCGGGACGTGCTCCCGCCGGTGATCGTGCTCGGCCTCGGGCTGTCGCTGCTCGTCGCGCCCCTGACGTCGACGGCGCTGTCCTCGGTGCCGGAACGTCAGGCGGGGCTCGCCTCCGGTGTCAACAACGCCGTCGCGCGGGCGGCGGGCCTCATCGCGATCGCCGTCCTGCCGGCCGCCGCAGGTCTGACAGGAGACGCCTACGACGACCCGAGGACCTTCGAAGCCGGATTCGGTACCGCGTGCCTTCTCGGTGCCGGAGTACTGATCGCGGGCGGACTCCTGGCCGCCGTCAGCATCCGGAACCCCGGGGTGCCGGAGGCCGACCACCCGAGGCACTGCGCCGTCGGCGGTACCCCGGCGGCTCCCGGCGCCCTGCGCGAGGCGCGCGGCGGGGACTTCGGCGGGCAGCCCCGGACATGACGAAGCCCCGGGGAGTTCCCGGGGCTTCGCAGCGTTCCGTTCGAGGGCGTTACTTGATGTCCTGCTCGTCCATCGCGCTCAGCGGCGACCCGCCACGGTTCGCGGGGTCGTCGCTCGCGTCGACCTCGTCGTCCTCCATCATGCCGAAGTCGACGTCCGCGGAGGCTTCACCGAGCATCGGCTCCTCCGGCGGATACTGCTCGTCCCCGTGCCGGTAACGGGCCTCGGCCGTCTCCTCGCGGAGGGTCTGGTCGCTCAGGTACCCTTCCTCGCCGATCGCGCTGACGCCGTTCTCGTCGAAGTCGTTCTCGTCGTCGCCGGTCACGGCCGCGCTGGGCTCGTCCTGCAGGAGGGGGTCATCCTGCCACCGGTCCGGATTGTTCTCCGCGGCGTCGGGGTAGTCGTCGGGCCGGCCCTCGAGGACCGGATCGAAGGCCTCGGGAGCAAGCGAGTCGTTCGGCACGTCGGGCTCTTCGCCCACGATGGTCAGTTCCTCATCGGGAAGGTTCTCGGTCATCATCTCTGCCTTTCGTCGGTGCTGTGCATCCTTCGATCATCAGCCTACTGATGAATCGGCCCGGACGACAGTTCCCCACCGCCGCCCCGATCGGGCGCAGGTCCTGCTAGTCGCGGTCGCGCCAGCTGTGCCGGGGTTCGTACCCGAGGACGCGCCGCGCCTTGTCGATGGAGAGGAGCGTTTCGTGCCCACCCACGTCCCGGACCACCTGCACGCCGGGGTACACCTCCGCGGCGAGGTCCGCGCTCGCGCGGCTCATCACGGTGTCAGCGGCAGCGATGATGAAGCGGTCGAAGCCGGGCGCCGCATTCTGCAGGGCCTTCTCCACCGCCTGGGCGCCGTCGCGGCCGTCGATGTAGCCCCACAGGTTCCACTTGCGTGCAGTCGCGTCGGCGTCGAAGGAGGGGAACTCGGCGTAGTCCTCGGGGTCCATGACGTTCGAGAACCGCAGGGCACTGATGCTCAGGTCCGGATCCCACCGTGCCAGCTCGATGGCCAGCTGTTCCTCGAGGTGCTTGACCAGCGAATAGGTGCTCTCGGGCCGTGCAGGGTACTCCTCGTCCACAGGGAGGTACGGGGGAGGGGTCTCGAAGGGGAGCCCGAGCACGGTCTCGCTCGACGCGTAGACGATCCGCTTGATCCCGGCCCGCCGGCATGCCTGGAAGACGTTGTACGTGGCCGTCATGTTGTTGTGGAAGATCGCTGCGTCGGCCTGCAGTCCCGGAGCCGGAATCGCCCCGAGGTGCACGACGGCGTCCAACCCGCTGTGCCGGTCGTCCACGCCGAGGAGGGCGTCGAGGACCTGGCCGTAGTCGCGCAGGTCGATCCGCAGGAACCCGGGGCCGCGCTCGCCGTGCTGATCGAGCTCCAGGACGGTGTGACCGGCCTCGCGCAGGCCGCGGACGACGCTCCGCCCGAGCTTGCCGTTGGAACCGGTGACCGCGACGTTGAGCGTCGCAGGGCCCGCCATCAGACCGGCCGCGTCTCGGGGGACACCGTCTTCGCGACGTCCGTCTCGGCGAGGCCGCCGATCGCGTCGTCGATCGCCTTCAGGACATCGTCCTCCAGCTTCACGCCGGCAGCGGCGGCATTCGACTCCACCTGCTCGGGGCGTGAGGCCCCGATGATCGCCGAGGCCACGTTGCTGTTCTGCAGGACCCACGCGATGGCCAGCTGCGCCATCGTCAGCCCCACGCCGTCGGCGATGGGCGCGAGCTTCTGGACGCCCGCAAGGACGTCGTCGTCCATCCAGCGCTTGATCATGTCGGCGCCGCCCTTGTCGTCCGAGGCGCGGGTTCCCTGCTCCGGCTGCCGGCCCGGCGTGTACTTGCCGGTCAGGACGCCCTGTGCCACTGGGGACCAAACGATCTGGGACAGTCCGAGTTCCTCGGAGGTGGGGATGACCTCTCCCTCGATGACGCGCCACAGCATCGAGTACTGGGGCTGGTTGGAGATGAGCTGGAAACCGAGGTCCTTCGCAAGGGCGGCGCCGTCGCGGATCTGCTGGGCCGTCCACTCGCTGACGCCGATGTAGAGGGCCTTGCCCTGGCGCACGATGTCGGCGAAGGCCTGCATCGTCTCCTCGAGCGGCGTCTCGTGGTCGTACCGGTGCGCCTGGTAGAGGTCCACGTAGTCGGTCTGGAGGCGCTGCAGCGAGCCGTCGATCGACTCCAGAATGTGCTTGCGGGAGAGCCCCACGTCGTTGTGTCCTTTGGGGCCCGTGGGTCCCCAGACCTTCGTGAAGATCTCGAGCGACTGGCGGCGCTCGCCCTTCAGTGCTTCGCCGAGCACGGTCTCCGCTGCCGTGTTCGCGTAGACGTCCGCGGTGTCGAACGTGGTGATGCCCACGTCGAGCGCAGCACGCACGCACTGCGTCGCGACGTCGTTCTCGATCTGCGAGCCGTGGGTGAGCCAGTTGCCGTAGGTGATTTCCGAGATCTTGAAGCCGCTGTTGCCGAGGTATCTGAAGTCCATGCTCCTGATGCTAACCACCCTTAGGAAGCGAGTACAGGACAGACAGTTCCCCCAGGCAACATCGGTGCCGGATCCACGGGAGGCAGGTACACAGCCGCTAGACTTGAGGGCGTCCTTCGCTCGCCGCCCACAGTAAATGAGGAATCTTGGCCGACTTCAGCGCCCGTTTCGCCACCACGACGGAGCAGCAGAACTGGGATGCGCTGGTGACGTCCAATCCGGGCGGCGGCAACGTGCTCCAGTCCGCGGCGTTCGCGGAGGTCAAGTCGCACCACGGGTGGCGGCCCCGGTTCCTGGTCCTCGAGGGCCCGGACTCGACGAGCCACAACCTCATCCTCGAGAAGAGGGTGCCCCTGCTCGGGGCCCTCTGGTACCTCATCAAGGGACCGGCGGTCACCGAGGCGGGTGACGTCCCGGCGGCCGTGCGGGCCGTGGCCGACCTCGCCCGGCGCGAGGGGCACCGCGTCTTCGCCATCAAGGTGGAGCCCGACCTCGTGGACGGTCCCGAGGTGCGCGAGGTATTCCGTGCCGCGGGCCTCGTCAAGACGTTCAATCTGCAGCCGAACGACAGCACGGCCATCCTGGACACCACACCGGACTCCAACCAGTTGCTGCGGAACCTGCACTCGCGGGGCCGCAACGCCGTTCGCCGGGCCATGCGTGAGGGCGTCGAGGTCCGGCGCATGGAGCCGACGCAGGAGACCTTCCGGGCGATGTACTCCCTGATGTCGCACATCGAGGACCGTTCCGCGGCCCGCATGCGCTCCTTCGAGTACTACAGCCGTTTCTGGCAGAACTTCGTGGACGCCGGACAGGGACGTTTCTACTTCGTGTACGAGGACGGCGAACCGTCGGTGGGGGCGTTCGTCATCAACTACGGGTCGAAGGGGACCTACAAGGACGGCGGTTCCCGGCCCGGGCGCTCACAGTACGGGGATTCGCACCTCGTGCAGTGGAGGGCCATCAACGACCTCAAGGACGAGTTCGGGATCGTCGAGTACGACTTCTGTGGAACTCCGCCGAGTGATCGGCTCAAGGACACTGCCCACCCGCACCACGGCCTGGGGCTCTTCAAGACGAGCTTCACCAAGACCGTCACGGACTTCGTCGGCTGCTACGACTTCGTGGTCAGCGGCTGGAAGTATCGTGTGTGGAACACGATTGCGGAGCGTGTGGCGCGCCAGGTGTACTGGCGACGCACGCACCAGCCGTTCTACTGAGGAAGAGCCCGCGGACGCCGCGGCGCGTGACGCATGAAAGGCCGCTGTGACAGACGGTTCCACCCCGGAGGACGGTCGATCGCCTTCCACCAACCCTTCGCCGGTGGCGGAGGCACTCCCCGTCATCCAGCGGCCCTTCGATCCGAGTGAGGACGAGAAGAAGAAGCTCGCCGCCGGCAGGGGGAGCGGGCGGAAGGCGCGGGGAGCTGCCGTTCCACCGAAGAAGCGCCCGGCAGCGGAGCCGAGGACCCCTCGGCAGGGCCGCCAGCGCCAGTCGGCTCCGCGGCCCGCGGACGCCCTGCCCACCACACCGGAGCGCGTACCGTCGTCGAGCCGTCCCAACGCCGCGGCCCGCAGCATGCTCCGCCGCCTGGTGCAGGGGGAGTCTCCCCCCACCCAGGCCATGAGCATCGTCGAGCGGCTGGCGGGCAGTCCCTACGCGAATCCGATGGTCCAGGTCGCCGGGCCCGACGCCAGCGCCCGCAAGGCCCTGGACTTCGCCCTCAGCCTCGCCGAGACCATGTTCCGGTACGGCGCGGGAGCGCTCGAGGTCGAGACGAGCATCATCGCCGTGACCGCGGCGTTCGGCCTGGACAACATCGAGGTGGACATCACCAACCAGTCGGTGGTGCTCAACTACTCGGCCAAGGACCAGACGCCGACGACGGTGCTGCGGGTGGTCCGGTCGTGGACGAACAACTACGCGGGCCTCACGGCCATCCACCGCCTCGTCTCCGATATCGCGGACGGCGGCGTCTCGCGTACCGAAGCGGTCCAGCGGCTCGACGAGATCACCCACCGGCCCAAGCCCTTCCCACGCTGGATGGTCACGGCCGCGTTCGGCATCTTCGCGGCGGCCATCGTCGCCTTCACCGGCGGCACGGTGCTGGCGTCCCTCATCGGCTTCGTCAGCTGCATCCTCGTGGATCTGGTGAGCCGGAAGCTCGGAGAGTGGCGCGTACCCGAGTTCTTCTCGGTCGCGACCTCGTCGGCGCTCGTCACCTTGATCGCCATGCTGTTCTGGTGGCTGCAGGTGCCGATCGCCCCGGCCCTCGTCGTGGTGGGCGGCATCCTCCTGCTCCTGCCGACCGGCAGGCTGGTCTCCGCGACGCAGGACGCCATCAACGGCTTCCCGGTCACGGCCGCGGGGCGGTTCCTCTCGGCGATCCTCATCTTCGCGGCGCTGGTCGCCGGTATCGCCGTCGCGCTCGTCGCAGGAACGGCGCTCGGCATACCCGAACTCGAGGTCCTCGACTCCTCAGGCAGCCAGTACCCGTGGCCCGTGGTGGCGGTGCTGGTCTTCATCTCCGTCGCGATGATCTGCATCGCCGAGCAGACCGACGTGAAGCTGGTGATCCCCACGTCGCTCGTCGCGGTGGCCGGGTACCTCTTCCTGATCACCGTGATGACCGCAGGCGTCGGCTACCGCCTCGCGCCGGCGCTGGCCGCGATCCTGATCGGAGCGCTGTCTCGCGTCGTCGCCCTCCGGCTCGGTGCGCCCCAGCTCGTCGTCGCTGTTCCCGCGGTCCTCTTCCTCTATCCCGGGCTGACCATCTTTCGTTCGATGTACATGCTCACCCTCGACTCGGCATTGGTGTCCGACGGCGCCCTCGGCCTCTTCAACGCCCTGACCGTGGTGCTGGCCATCGCCGCCGGAGTCGTTCTCGGCGACAACCTGGCACGACCGTTCACGCGCAAACTCAGCTCGAACGAGCGGCAGCGCAACCGGCGGCGATAGCCGGGGCGCGGCCGGTGCTGCCCGCCCTGACTAGCCTTCCCTGCCGCCGGCGGTGGTCCGCGACCAGTCGATGGGCTCCGCGCCCTGCTGTGCCAGCAGGTCGTTGACGCGGCTGAAGGGCCGGGAGCCGAAGAATCCGCGGGAGGCCGACAGGGGACTGGGGTGCGCGGACTCCACGGTCGGCGTCGCGCCGAGCAGGGGTTTGAGGCGGAGTGCGTCCTTGCCCCAGAGGATGGCGACGAGCGGACCGCCCCGGGCCACGAGCGCGCGGATGGCGGCGTCGGTCACCAGCTCCCAGCCCAGCCCGCGGTGCGAGGCCGGATCGCCGGCGCGGACCGTCAGCACCCGGTTGAGCAGCAGGACCCCCTGCTCCGTCCAGCCGGACAGGTCACCCGTGGCAGGCGGGGCCGCCCCCGTGTCTGCGGCCAGCTCCCGGTAGATGTTCGCGAGGCTGCGGGGAAGGGGCCGGGTGGCGGGATCGACGGCGAAGCTGAGCCCGACGGCGTGCCCCACGGTCGGGTACGGGTCCTGCCCCACGATGACCACGCGCACCCTGTCCAGCGGGGTGGTGAACGCCCGCAGGATGTGCGGCGCGTCCGGAAGGATCCGCAGCCCCTTGTCCAGATCCGCCGCGAGCGATGCTGCGAGCTGGTGCAGTACCGGTTCGACGGGCTTGAGCGCGGCCGCCCAGTCCTGGGAGACCAGCTCCTCGATGCCCGCGGGAGCAGCGAACGGGAAGACCGACTCGTTGGGCGAGGGCGGGGCGGAGGTCGGCGGCCTCCCGCCACCGGTCTTTCGTGCCGTGCCCGTCGTCGAGGAGGGAGGGAGGTCGAAGAGGGCGCCGTCGTCGGTCATGGCACTATTCTTCCGCGGCGCCGGGGCGCCGTCCGCTCGAATGACATGCCTGTAATTCCCCACTACCATTGAGTAGTAGTTGTGCCCATTGAAGGAAGGCGGTAATGGAGATGGCTGAGCCGATGCGGCAGCCTGCCGATGCGCCCTCCGGACAGGACAAGAAGGCGGCCCTGGGTGACCGCGAGCAGCGCATGCTCGCCCTCGAACGCGAGTGGTGGAAGTACTCCGGTGCGAAGGAGCAGGCCATCCGGGACCTGTTCAACATGTCCGCCACGCACTACTACCAGGTGCTCAACGCGCTGATCGACACCGAGGCGGCGCTCGCGCACGATCCCATGCTCGTGAAGCGGCTGAGGCGGTTGAGGTCCACCCGCCAGAAGGCACGCTCGGCACGCCGTCTCGGCGCGGACATCTAGAACTGCCCGCCAGCCCGACGAGCGAAGGACCATCCTCACCCATGACCGAGCACCCGCGGGACGAGTTCGACAGGGTCCCGGAGGCTCCCGTGCGTCAGGGCGTCCACCGGGAGCGGCTCATCCCGGCCGGATCGAGCGGCCTCGCCCTGAAGATCACCGTGGGGGTCCTCGCGCTCCTGATCGGCCTGGGCTCCTACTTCATCCTTCCCCGGCTGGGCCTCGCGGGAGGCGGCGCCGCGGCGTCGGCAACCGGATCGTCCACGGCCTCCGGCCCGGCCTCGGACCCGACGGCGAACGACGACGCGGGCACGGATGCGACGGGGGAACCGTCCCCGGACGGCACGGCCCAGGACGAGGTGGACGATGCCGACCGCGCGCAGACTGTGAACGTCCTCAACGGCACGGGTGCCCCCGGTCTGGCCTCCGTGGCAGCCGGCCGGCTGGCATCCGCCGGCTGGACCTCGGCGCTTCCCGGGAACTGGGCCGGCGCTCCCGTGGACGCCTCGGTGGTCTTCTACAACGGCGAGGCGCAGCGGGCCGGGGCCGAGGCGGTGGCTGAAGATCTGGGCATCACGAACCTGGTCGACAGCGCGGATGTCTCGCCGGCTATCTCGGTCGTGCTCGGACCCGAGTTCCAGTGATCCGCAGGTCGAGGGGGAGCCGGAACGGCGTCCCGGAGTCACCGTGTGACAGCACGGCAAGGGTACTCCGACGCGCCCGATCGGCTTGCACTCACGGGGTGGGAGTGCTAATTATTGAGTTAGCACTCGCGCGCGCAGACTGCTAAGAAGCGCGTGACGGGTGAAGCAGGCAAACCTCTGTGGTGAGGGTGGAGCAGGAACGTGAAAGAGATCGTTCCGGCGTCGCCCGGCCGTCGCGGGCACCACACGCAGGCAAGCATTGATGTGCTGAAATGCAACCGTCCCGAAAGGACCTAAGCCGTTATGGCCAAGATCATTTCTTTTGATGAAGAGGCCCGACGCGGCCTCGAGCGAGGCCTGAACATCCTCGCTGACGCCGTCAAGGTAACGCTCGGCCCCCGTGGCCGCAACGTCGTACTCGAGAAGAAGTGGGGCGCCCCCACCATCACGAACGACGGCGTGTCCATCGCCAAGGAGATCGAGCTCGACGACCCGTTCGAGAAGATCGGCGCAGAACTCGTCAAGGAAGTTGCCAAGAAGACGGACGACGTCGCCGGCGACGGAACCACCACCGCCACCGTGCTCGCCCAGGCCCTCGTCAAGGAAGGCCTGCGCAACGTCGCGGCCGGAGCGGACCCCCTGAGCCTGAAGCGCGGCATCGAGAAGGCCGTCAAGGCCGTCACCGACGAGCTGCTCGCCTCCGCGAAGGAAATCGAGACCAAGGAGGAGATCGCGGCCACGGCCTCCATCTCCGCGGGTGACACGCAGATCGGTGACCTGATCGCCGAAGCCCTCGACAAGGTGGGCAAGGAAGGCGTCATCACCGTCGAGGAGTCGAACACCTTCGGCCTCGAGCTCGAACTCACCGAGGGCATGCGCTTCGACAAGGGCTACATCTCGGGCTACTTCGTCACCGACGCCGAGCGCCAGGAGACGGTCCTCGAGGATCCCTACATCCTGATCGTCAACTCGAAGATCAGCAACGTGAAGGACCTCGTCGCCGTCCTCGAGAAGGTCATGCAGTCCGGCAAGCCGCTGCTGATCATCGCGGAGGACATCGAAGGCGAAGCCCTCGCAACCCTCGTGGTCAACAAGATCCGCGGCACCTTCAAGTCCGTCGCCGTCAAGGCCCCGGGCTTCGGTGACCGCCGCAAGGCGCAGCTCGCCGACATCGCGATCCTCACCGGCGGCCAGGTCATCGCCGAGGAAGTCGGCCTCAAGCTCGAGACCGCCACCCTCGACCTGCTCGGCACCGCCCGCAAGGTCGTCGTGACCAAGGACGAGACCACCATCGTCGAGGGAGCCGGCGACGCCGACGCCATCGCCGGTCGCGTGGCCCAGATCCGCGCCGAGATCGAGAACTCCGACTCCGACTACGACCGCGAGAAGCTGCAGGAACGCCTGGCCAAGCTGGCCGGCGGCGTTGCAGTCATCAAGGCCGGTGCCGCTACCGAGGTCGAACTCAAGGAGCGCAAGCACCGCATCGAGGACGCAGTGCGCAACGCCAAGGCTGCCGTCGAAGAGGGCATCGTCGCCGGTGGCGGTGTCGCCCTCATCCAGGCCGGCGCCAAGGCCTTCGCCAACCTGCAGCTCGAGGGTGACGAGGCAACGGGCGCGAACATCGTCCGCGTCGCCATCGACGCGCCGCTCAAGCAGATCGCCTTCAACGCCGGCCTCGAGCCGGGCGTCGTCGTCGACAAGGTCCGCGGTCTCCCCGCCGGTCACGGCCTGAACGCCGCTACCGGTGTCTACGAGGACCTGCTGGCTGCCGGCGTCAACGACCCCGTGAAGGTCACCCGTTCGGCGCTGCAGAACGCGGCGTCCATCGCGGGCCTGTTCCTCACCACTGAGGCCGTCGTGGCCGACAAGCCGGAGAAGGCAGCTCCTGCCGGCGGCGGCGACGACATGGGCGGCATGGGCGGCATGGGCGGCTTCTAGTCCCCCCTGCTGGTCGCGCCACCCGCGCACAGTACGAGAAGGGCGGCACTCCCGAAAGGGGGTGCCGCCCTTTCGTCGTCCGCAGCAGGACAGGACTGCCCGCCCTTCCGCTGGATCAGCTCAGGAACATGCGGGCGTTGCTCTGCTCGGCGTCGGCGTACTGCTGGGCGGCGACGTCGAGGGCGGCATTGATGCCGGTGAGGGATTCCTCGACCTGCTGCTGGGTGGCCCGCCACTGCAGGATCAGCTGCTGGAAATTGGTGGCTGCCTGCCCGGTCCACAGCCCCTCCAGTTCACGGAGGCCGGCCTGCATGGAGTTCACCTCCGCCTGCAGCCTCGTGATGGTGCCCTGCACCTGGCTGCTCTTGGCAGCCAGGCTGTCGGTGTCTACGTTGAAGAATGCCATGCTGTGCTCCCGGGTGCTCGCGCTTCCTTGACGCATCCGACGGTAGGGCACGGCGGCGAACGGTCAGCGGTCGTCGCGGCCCTTGTGGATAACCGGCTTCGCCGATGGTGCCTGCGGCGGGGTGATCCCGCTCGAGTATGCGGCCTCGGAGCCGGGGCCCGCGCTGTCCTCCCCGGCAGCATCGTCGTCCTGCTCGTCCGCCGGCACGTGGGGGAGCCGGATGGACAGGGTGGCCCCACCCCCGGGTGTCTCCTCCAGCCGCACCGTGCCGTCGTGCTGCGCGACGAGTGCGGCCACGATGGCGAGTCCGAGTCCCGTGCCGCCCGTCTCGCGATGGCGGGACGTGTCCGCCCGGTAGAAGCGCTCGAAGACCTTGGCGGCGTCGTCCTCGGAGATGCCCGGACCGTGGTCCCGGACTTCGAGGACGGAGTCGCTGGTGCCGTGCAGTACCGGCGCGACGCCGACGGCGATCTCGATGGGAGAGCCCTCCGGGGTGTAGCGGAGCGCGTTGGTCATCAGGTTGGCGACCACCTGGCGGAGGCGGGCCTCGTCACCGCGTGTGGGAGCGGAGCGCGGATTCCCGCCGTCGAGGCCGATGATGGTGATGGACCGGTCCGGCGCCGTGGCGCGAGCGTCGAAGGCGGCGTCGTGGCCGAGCACCATGAGGTCCAGGGGTTTCATCTCGAGGGGCCGCTGCTCATCGATCCTGGCGAGCGTGAGCAGGTCCTCGACGAGCTGGCCCATGCGGATCGCCTCGCTCTCGATCCTGCCCATCGCGGTGGCGATGTCCTCGTCCTTCTGCAGGGCCCCGTGCCGGTAGAGCTCCGAGTATCCCCGGATGGTGACGAGCGGGGTCCGAAGTTCATGGGAGGCATCCGCGATGAAGCGGCGCATCTTCGTCTCGGAGGCGGTCCTGGCGGCGAAGGCACGCTCGATGTGCGCGAGCATCGCATTGAGGGACCGCGACAGCCGCCCGATCTCCGTGGTGGGCCGCTCGATGGCGACGCGGCGGGAGAGGTCCCCGGTGGCGATGGCGGCGGCGGTCCGCTCCACCCGTGCGAGCGGCGCGAACTGCCGCGTCACGGCGAGAAAGGCGATGATCGAGGCGAGTACGGTCGTGACGAGGCCCGAGGTGAAGATGATCTCCGTCGACTCCTGCACCGACTCGTTGACGGTGTTCAGGCGGGACGCGATGGCGAGGTACCCCTCGCCGTTGGCGAACGGGAAGACGCGCACCCGCCAGCCCTGGCTCGAGGGCGCGGTCCCCGGGACGTCGAAGCCGGAACTCTCGAGGTCCGTGATCCTCTCCGGGGTGAGGCCGTCCAGCTCCGGCACGTCCGCGGCATCGGAGGACTGGTTCTCGGCGACGATGGAGGCGCCCCGGTCGAGGATCGCCGCGTAGTAGCGGAGGACCGTCCCGTCATCGGCGGGAACCTCGGAATAGATGGTTTCCGAGACCACTTTCGCGTTGGTGAGGATGTCGGCGTCGAGCCTGTCCACGAGTCCCTGCCGCAGCAGGGACACGGTGGCCAGGCCCGTGATGCCGACGGTCACGATCATGAGGAGCATGATGATCGCGACCAGCTGCGAGCGGAGGGACGCCGCGTTCCAACGCTTGATCAAGGGAAGGGCGCTACCGCTTGTCGGCGGAGCGGAGCAGGTATCCCACGCCGCGCTTCGTCTGGATCAGGGCGACGGTGTCGGAGCTCCGGTCGATCTTCCGGCGCAGGTACGAGATGTAGGACTCCACGATGGACGCATCCCCGTTGAAGTCGTATTCCCAGACGTGGTCGAGGATCTGTGCCTTCGAGAGGACGCGGTTGGGATTCATCATGAGGTAGCGCAGGAGCTTGAACTCGGTGGGGGAGAGGTCGATCGTCTCCCCTCCACGCCGGACCTCGTGTGCGTCGTCGTCCAGTTCGAGGTCATCGACGCGGATCACGGCGTCGTCGTCCTCGAGCGGGTGCGTGCGCCGCAGGACCGCACGGATGCGGGCCACCACCTCGTCGAGGCTGAACGGCTTGGTGACGTAGTCGTCACCGCCGACCGTCAGGCCGGTGACCTTGTCCTCGGTGTCGTCCCGCGCCGTCAGGAAGACGACGGGGAAGTGGCGGCCGGCGGCCCGCAGGCGCCGGGTGACGGTGAATCCGTCCATGTCGGGGAGCATGACGTCGAGCACGGCGAGATCGGGGTTGTGCGTCTCGGCGGCCGCAAGGGCGTCGCGTCCGTTCGCGGCGGCGACGACGTCGAAGCCGGCGAACCGCAGCGAGGTCGAGAGGAGCTCGCGGATGTTCGGTTCGTCGTCGACGACCAGCAGTTTCGCTTCGGGGACTGTTTTCTTCACGGCACCAGTATCCGCACGTTGTCTGTGAATTGGCTGAGCCGCTGCTGAAGACTTGCTCAGGAGTCCCTGGGCTCCTTGTCGCCGATCGCGGCTGCGTCGAGGATGCGGTAGGCGTACCCCTGCTCGGCGAGGAACCGCTGGCGCTTGGCGGCGAAGTCCTGGTCGAGGGTGTCCCGGGCGACGACGGTATAGAAGCGCGCGGCCCTGCCGTCGCTCTTCGGCCGGAGGAGCCGGCCGAGGCGCTGTGCCTCCTCCTGCCGCGACCCGAAGGACCCGGAGACCTGGATCGCGACCGATGCCTCGGGGAGGTCGATCGAGAAGTTGGCGACCTTGGAGACCACGAGCACGTGGATCTCACCCGCCCGGAAGGCGTCGAAGAGCCGCTGGCGTTCCCGCACGGTCGTCTCGCCCTTGATGACGGGGGCTGCGAGCCGTGCGGCGAGGTCGTCCAGCTGGTCGATGTACTGTCCGATCACGAGCAGCTGCTCGCCCCGGTGGGCAGCGACGAGCTTCTCCACCACGTCCGACTTCGTGTCCGACGTCGCGCACAGGCGGTACTTGTCGGCGTCGTCGGCCATGGCATACGCGACGCGCTCGTCCCGTGGCAGGTCCACCCGGACCTCGACGCAGTCGGCAGGTGCGATGTAACCCTGCGCCTCGATGTCCTTCCACGGCGCGTCGTACCGTTTCGGCCCGATGAGCGAGAACACCTCCCCCTCCCGGCCGTCCTCGCGGACGAGGGTCGCCGTGAGCCCGAGCCTCCGGCGTGCCTGGAGGTCGGCGGTCATCTTGAAGATCGGTGCCGGGAGGAGATGGACCTCGTCGTACACGATCAGGCCCCAGTCGTTCGCGTCCAGCAGCTCGAGGTGCGGGTACAGCCCGCCGCGCTTCGTGGTGAGGACCTGGTAGGTCGCGATCGTCACCGGCCGCACCTCCTTCACGGCCCCCGAGTACTCCCCGATCTCGTCCTCGGTCAGGGAGGTGCGCTTGAGCAGTTCGTCCTTCCACTGCCGGGCCGACACCGTGTTGGTGACGAGGATGAGCGTCGTGGTCTGGCTCGTGGCCATGGCTGCGGCCCCCACGAGGGTCTTCCCTGCCCCGCACGGCAGGACGACGACGCCGGAGCCACCGGACCAGAAGTTCTCGACGGCGAGCTGCTGGTACGGGCGCAGCGTCCAGCCGTCCTCGTCCAGCGCGATGGGATGCGGTGTCCCGTCGACGTAGCCTGCGAAGTCCTCGGCGGGCCACCCGAGCTTGAGCAGCAGTTGCTTCAGCTGTCCGCGCTGGGACGAGTGCACGACGACGGTCTCGCCGTCGATCCTCGGCCCGAGCAGGGGCTGGATCTTCTTGGCGTGCAGGACCTCCTCGAGCACCGGGTAGTCAGAGGTCCGTAGCACGAGGCCGTGCTGGGGGTCCTTCTCGAGGCGGAGCCTGCCGTAGCGCGACATCGTGTCCTCGATGTCGATGAGGAGGGCGTGCGGCACGGGGAAGCGCGAATACTTCAGGAGCGTGTCGAGGACCCGCTCGGCATCCAGTCCGGCGGCCCGTGCGTTCCACAGCCCGAGCGGCGTGAGCCGGTAGCTGTGCACGTGCTCCGGGGCCCGCTCGAGCTCGGCGAACGCGGCGATCGCGTGGCGCGCCTCGGTTGCCTGCTCGTGGTCCACCTCGAGCAGGATGGTCTTGTCGCTCTGGACGATCAGCGGCCCGTCAGCCATCTGCGGGGCTCCCTTCGAGGATTTCCACGTCCATGACGCGGTGTACGGACACGACTTTCTCCACCTGCTTCTCGGGATCGAACACCCGCAGGCGGCCTCCCGATACCGAGAGTGGAACGAGGACCTGGCGCACGTGATTCCCTTCGCTGTCGGCGGTGCCGAGGCGGATGCGGCTCCGAGACCGGATGGCTGCCCGCAGGGTCTCCAGTCCCAGGAGGATCTCGCTGTCCGAACCGGACGCGGAGTCGGCGGGCCGGGGCCGCGCCGAGCGCAGTGCGGCGACCTGTGCCGCGATCTCCTCCTCGGCGACCGACCAGGGGTTGAGCCGCGACCGTAGCTGATCCGGCGAGACCCGGGCAGCCGGCGCCGGCTCGGCGGATGTCTTCGCGACGGCAGCCACGGCGTCCGCTGCCGGCGCGAACCCGAGGTCCCGCAGGAGCGCGGTCAGTTCCTGGGGAGAGACGGCCGACACCAGCACGGTCGGCGCCACCTGCAGGATCCCGAGCGCCGCCGCACGCGGGTCCGCCAGGAGGGCCGCGGCGACCGCGTCGTCGTCCGTGCGCAGGTAGCTCCCGGCGCGCCCGACCCGGAGGCTGCCGTACCGCGACGCGGTGTCCTCGACGAGGTAGGTCAGGGGCTGGGGGATCTCCGTGGCGGAGGAGGTGCGCAGGAAGGCGAGGATCGACTCCGCGTCCTCGCCTCCGTCGAGCGCCGAGCGGATGGAGTCGGCCGAGAAACGGTAGGTGGTGGCCGGTCCCTGTCCTTCCGGTGTGGCCATGCGCAGCAGCCCCCGCGCCACCTCGGGCTGCAGGTACCCGGGAGCGACGGCGGTGAGGTCGGCCTGCAGGACGACGTGGGACACCGCGGCCGGCAGGGCCCGGCGGATGCCGTCGGCGGCCTCCTCGAAGCGTCCCTCCGCCACGAGGCGCCCCGCGTCGGTGAGCGCACCGCTCCCCGTCAGGCCGAGGAACGCCGCCTCGGTCAGCATGCCCGGCAGCAGGCGGGCGAAGCGCCGGTGCAGCCGCGGCTGGTGCCAGGTGGCGAGCGAGATGACCGACTGCTCGGTGAGGACCGGCACCGCGGCCGGGCCGGCCGCGGGCCCGCCGTCCTCCTCGGGGCGGGCACCGGAGAGATCGGAGGCCACGGCCAGGAACCGCTGGCGCACCATCGGTGCATCGGGACGGGAGGCCTCGGCGGCGAGGGCGTTGACGGCCGTCCCGTCGGGCAGCCGGGAACCGACCAGGGCCGGTGCGCGGTCCAGGGCCAGCCATCCCTCGACCAGGAGGAGCCACTGGGCCTCGCGGTCCAGCGCTTCCCAGGCGTCGAGGCGGGAGGTCTTCCAGCGCGAATCGTCGGGGTCGAGGGTCAGGAGCCCGACGGCGGCCGCGAGTTCCAGCAGCCAGGCGGCCTCGCCGTCGTCCGTGCGCAGCGCCTCACGGACGCGTCGCAGCTCCCGCACGCCGACTCCTCCGGAGCGGAGCGTGGAGACCGGGGTGGCGGCGACGGATCCGAGGAGGGCGGTCACCAGGCGGAGCGTCTCCGCGATCGCGCCGAAGGCGGCGTTGTCCCGCAGGCTCGCGCGCGTGGTCCGTTCCGCTCCGGCGGGCGGGGTCGTCTCGAGGGCCGCGAAGACCACGTGACCGCGGAGCGCCCTGCCCACTCCCCGCGGGAGTTCGACGTGGAGGGCGTCCAGCGGTGCCAGCAGGCAGCGGTCCACCAGCCAGCGCACGGCGGGCGAGGCCCCGTCCCCTCCTCCCGTCGCCGTCGAGCCGACCGGAGCATCGCGCAGTCGCGAGAGCAGCGGAGCCGCGCCGTCGGGGGCGTCGGCCAGGACGCGGCTCCATGCCTCCGGATCGGCCACCACGCCGTCGAGCACCTGCGCGGCGGACGCGCCCGTCATCGCATCGGTGGCAGCCTCGGCCTCGACGAGGGACACGGCGTGGACCAGCGCCGGCCCGTAGCGCGGGATCGACCTTGCCAGCGTGCGGAAGGGCCGCCCGAGACCTGCAGGGTAGGGCCCCAGCGCATCGGCCAACGCCCCGACCGGCAGGAAGCCCTCCTCCGCGGAACCGACGACGAGGGCCCTCTGACCGAGGTCGGCGAGGATCGCATCGAGAGCTTCGACCTCCGCCGTCGTGAAGGCGGACGCCAGGCGCGCCCGGGTCACGGCAGTGCCGTCGTCCTCGCCGAGGACCACGATCGCCTCGAGGACCTGAAGCTGGGGGCGCGATACGTTGTCGAGGGCGCGCTGCAGGCTGACGCGAGTGGATGCCCTCGCCGCGAGCGCGGCGAAGTCAGGCACCGGGGGGAGGATGAGGTCGGGCCGGACGGCAAGCAGGCTCCGCAGTTCGTCATCGCTCCGGAGGGCCAGCTGTTCGGCCAGTGCTCGGATCGCGGACATCCCTCCAAGGTTACCCGGCGCCTCCGACAGACCGGGGAGTCCCTGCTCGGCCAGGGTCCTGCCGGCGGAGCCGGGCTACTGCCGGCGAGGCCGGGCTACCGCCGGCGAGACCGTCAGGACGGGAGCTGTCAGGATCTCCGGCGGGAGATCGCCGACGAGACGACGACCGCGCCCATCAGCAGGAAGGCGATCGGCAGGCAGAAGTAGGTGGCGAGCACGAACCCGGGCCATACCGACCCCTGGAGGAAAGCGGTGAGGAGGATCGCGGCGAGCGACACCAGGCCGATGACGGCGAACACGACCGCAAGCACCATCAGCGCGCGACGGAGGCGGGAGGACCGCCCGGACCCGCCGGTGCCCTGCTGGAGGTGCTCGAAGGAGGGGCGCGGTGCCGGTTCATTCGGGATCATAGCCGTCCCAGACTACAAGAACCACGGCAGGGGGGCCGCCCGAAAAGCTATATCCTAGGAGACACAGACTTCCCCGGCGGTGGCAGTGCGCCTGGGCACCCGGCGGTGTCCCCGCACCCGGGACCGGAACCGCAGGCGCATCCCGCCCGGTACAGCTAAGAAGAGGTAACGACGTGCCCATCGGCAAAGTGAAGTGGTTCGACGCGGACAAGGGATTCGGATTCCTTGCCACGGATGACGGCAAGGAAGTGTTCCTGCACGCCTCCGCGCTCCCCGCGGGCGTGAGCGAGGTCAAGGTCGGCACCAAGCTCGAGTTCGGCGTGGCCGACGGCCGCCGCGGACCCTCTGCCCTGTCGGCGCGCATCCTCGAGCAGGCACCGTCCGTGGTCAAGGCGACGCGGAAGAGCGCGGATGACATGGCCGTCATCACGGAAGACCTCATCAAACTCCTCGACGGCGTGTCCAACGGACTCCGCAAGGGGCGCTACCCCGAGAAGTCCCACGCTTCGAAGGTCGCCGCCGTCCTGAGGGCGGTTGCCGACGACCTCGACGCGTAGGCTTCCACCATGACCTCGAGCAACCTGGAGACCGCCGACGGCGCCGCTCCGACCGACGCCGGAGCCGCACCCGCCGACGCCACCCCCACGGAGGCGCCGCGGAAAGTGTCGCGCCGCATCCCGAAGTCCGATGCCGTGCTCGAAGCGGCCGTGGAACGGGCTCGCCGCGGAGTGCTCGAGGTCGCCCCCGAAGCACAGGTGGGCCGTCACGTGTCCGCCACGATCGAGGGCGAGCGCCTCGTCACGCACCGGTTCGAGGCCTTCGTGCCCGGATACGGGGGCTGGCAGTGGTACGCGAGCGTCGCCCGTGTCGCCCGCAGTAAGGACGTGACGGTCTGCGAGGTGGGACTGCTGCCCTCTGCGGCTTCCCTGCTGGCGCCCGAGTGGCTGCCGTGGTCGGAGCGGGTCCGCCCCGAGGACTCGGAGCCGGACGAAGCGCCGTCGGACTCGGAGCCGGACGAAGCGCCGTCGGACTCGGAGCCGGAGGAGGCGCCGTCGGACGTGATTCCTGCCGACCCGGGCGAGGACGGGAACCAGGAGCAGGTGCCGGAGGACGCATCCGCCGGAGAGAACGCCGGACCGGGCGCCGGGGCGCCCGAGGAAGCAGTCGTCCCCGACGTCGACCCGCTGGAGGACGCCGCAGGGACCTCTGCGGACCGCACCGATGACGGAACGAGCCGCGACGCCGAAGGACAGCCCGACGCCGGGTGATGCAGCAGTGGCGCCGGAACCGAAGAGGAGGGGCTTGAGCACCTTCCGATCGCTCGGGATCCACAACTACAGGCTCTGGTTCATCGGAGCGCTGATCTCCAACATCGGTACCTGGATGCAGCGCACTGCCCAGGACTGGCTCGTCTACGACATCCTCACACCGCAGAACGCATCCGCCCTCGGGATCGTGATGGCGCTCCAGCTCGGGCCGCAGCTCGTCATCGCCCCCTGGGCCGGGCTGATCGCGGACACGGTCGACCGACGGCGCCTCCTCGCCACCACGCAGGTCGCCATGGCCCTGCTCGGAGTGGGCCTCGGCCTGATGGTCCTCGTCGATGCCGCCGTGCTGTGGCACGTCTATGCCTTCGCCCTGGCGCTCGGGATCGTGTCGGCCTTCGACGCACCGGCCCGCCAGGCGTTCGTCTCCGAGCTGGTGCGCGACGACTACCTCCCCAATGCCGTCGCGCTCAACAGTGCCTCGTTCAACGGCGCCCGTCTGGTGGGGCCCGCCATCGCCGGGCTGCTCACGGCCGGCGTGGGTCCGGGCTGGGTATTCCTCATCAATGCGCTCACCTTCGGCGCGATGGTCTACGTACTGCTCGCCATGCGCGGCTCGGAATTGAACCCGCAGCCGCGGTCCGCCCCGGGCAAGGGCCGCATCCGGGAGGGGTTCCGCTACGTGCGGCAGCGGCCGGACCTCCTGATGGTCCTGCTCGCGATCTTCATCGTGGGCACCTTCGGACTCAACTTCGCCGTCTTCATCGCCGCGATGGCGCGCACCGAGTTCGGCCAGGATGCAGGCGTCTTCGGCATCCTGTCCTCGGTGATGGCCGTAGGGTCGGTCGCCGGAGCGCTGCTGTCCGCACGGCGGGAACGGCCTCGCCTGCGCTTCGTCTTCGGGGCATCGGCCGCGTTCGGCGTCGCCTGCATCCTCGCCTCCGTGGCCCCGAACCTCTGGCTGTTCGGAGCGGCCCTGGTCCCGGTCGGCCTGTTCGCGCTGACGCTGATGACCAGCGCCAACGCCTACGTGCAGACGACCACGGACTCGGTGATGCGCGGCCGTGTCATGGCCCTCTACTTCGCGATCTTCCTCGGCGGGACCCCGCTGGGCGCGCCCGTCGTGGGCTGGGTCTCCGACGCCTTCGGTCCGAGGTGGAGCCTCGGAGTGGCCGCGGCCTCGGGGCTCATCGCGGCCGCGGCGGGCATCTTCTGGGCGTGGCGCTACCACGACGTGCGGTTGCGCTACGACCGTTCCGCTCCCCGCCGCCTCCGGCTGGACCACGAGGCGACGGACGGAACGTCCTAGAGGAGGTTCTCGACCACGTGGTCGATGCAGGCGATGAGCGCCGAGACGTCGTCGGGCTCGATGGCCACGAAGGTCGCGATGCGCAGCTGGTTGCGGCCGAGCTTGCGGTACGGCTCGACGTCGACGACGCCGTTCGCGCGCAGGATGGCGGCGATGCGTGCCGCGTCCACCGCGTCGTCGAAGTCCACCGTCACGATCACGTTGGAGCGATCCTCGGTGCGGGCCACGTAGGGGCTCGCCACCGCAGAGGCCTCCGCCCACGAGTAGATACGGCCGGCGGAGTCCGCGGTGCGGGCCGCAGCGAACGGCAGGCCGCCCTGGGCGTTCAGCCATTCGACCTGCGCGTCGAGCGTGACCAGGGTGGACAGCGACGGGGTGTTGTAGGTCTGGTTCAGGCGCGAGTTGTCGATCGCCGTCTGGAGGTCGAGGAAGTCCGGGATCCACCGGTCGCCGGCGCTGATCCGCGCGGCACGCTCCAGCGCGGCGGGGGAGAAGAGCCCGAGCCATAGGCCGCCGTCGGACGCGAAGTTCTTCTGCGGAGCGAAGTAGTAGACGTCGGCCTGCGACACGTCGACGTCGAGGCCGCCGGCCGCGGAGGTGGCGTCGACGAGGACCAGTGCGCCGTCGTCCGCCCCCTCGACTCTCCGCACGGGAGCCGCGACGCCCGTCGAGGTCTCGTTCTGCGGCCACGCGTAGGCGTCGACGCCGGCCTCCGCGACGGGGTCAGGGCGGGTGCCCGGCTCGGCGGTGATGATGCTCGATGCGCCGAGGAACGGCGCCTTGTCGGTCGCGGAGGCGAACTTCGAACCGAACTCCCCGAAGGAGAGGTGCTGCGCCTTCCGGTCGACGAGCCCGAACGCCGCCACCTCCCAGAACGCGGTGGACCCGCCGACGCCGAGGACCACCTCGTACCCCTCGGGGGCGTCGAAGAAGGTACTGAGCCCCTCACGCACTCGGCCGACCAGGTTGCGGACGGGAGCCTGGCGGTGCGAGGTGCCCAGCAGCGACTGCCCGGCGGACACCAGTGCGTCGATCTGCCCGCTTCGGACCTTGGAAGGGCCTGCGCCGAAACGCCCGTCCGCGGGAAGCAGGTGGTCGGGGATGCGGGGCAGGTCGTTCATGGTCGCTCCAGCTGTGTCGGCGGCGGGTATCGCCCTCATTCTGCCCCAGCGGAGGTCGGCCCTCCATTTGTGAACGCCGGAGCGGGAGACCTCCTGCGCCTGCCGGTGGCGTCGTCGGAGTTGATTGCCGGGCGCGTCGCGCCATGGGTTAACCTTGGGAGGCGTGGGGCGGAGCTGGCTGTGCCGGCCGTGGCACCCCCACCGGCGTGAGGCATTCCAGCCGCGCGACCTCACCGCACCAAGGAGCTGAACCGCATGACGGACCTCATCGACACCACCGAGATGTACCTGCGGACCATCCTTGAGCTCGAGGAAGAGAACATCGTCGCCCTCCGCGCCCGCATCGCCGAGCGGCTTCGTCACTCGGGGCCGACCGTCTCCCAGACCATCGGTCGCATGGAACGCGACGGACTCGTGGTCGTCTCCGGCGACCGGCACCTCGAACTGACTGAACTGGGTCGCCGCAGGGCCACCGGCGTCATGAGGAAGCACCGCCTCGCGGAGCGGCTCCTGAGCGACGTGATCGGGCTCGACTGGGCCTACGTCCACGACGAGGCCTGCCGCTGGGAGCACGTGATGAGCGAACGCGTGGAGCGCCGGCTCTACGAACTGCTCGGAAAGCCCTCCGAATCCCCCTACGGCAACCCGATCCCGGGACTCGAGGCCATCGGCGGCGTCCAGTCCGAGCTGTTCACCGACGGCGTCGTCACGCTGCTCTCCGCGATGGGCACGTACTCGCCGGAGAAGCAGGTCACGCTCGTGCGGCTGGCGGAGCCGATCCAGGTGGATCCGGAACTCCTCACGCAGCTCGACGAGGGCGGCCTGCGCCCGGGAGCGCAGCTGAACCTCGAGTCCGTCGGAGGGTACGTCTCCGTGCGCGTACCCGGCGTCGAGGGTGCACTGGAACTGCCTCCCGAGGTGGCGTCCCACGTGTTCGTATCCGTCGCGGCGTAATCGCCGTCACCAATAACACACCATTCTGTGACCAGAATGTGACATAACCTGCATTTGTGTTGTACGGTTCATTTCGTGCCAAATTCGCTCTAGATCCGGCACCCTCCTGCAAATCGCCTAGCTCTGCCATTGCTCGAGGTCCGTCCGCACCATCGCATGGCAGAGGCGGGGGAACCAAGTTTCGGGTTTCTTTCGAGAAATCCTTGGGGTGAAGTCGCTGTTAGCGCAGCGGCCGGGTGACTCCCATCCGAATCCGACAGCTCACCTCGCAGGCGTTGGGAGAGGTAATCCAACGTGTCCACCAGCTCTTCGCTGTCCCGCCACCGCGCGCCCCAGAACGCCAACCCGCTGACCGCTCTTTCCGCCGCAGTAGCGTCGAACGCCGGATCGGTCGGCCGCCAGGCCGCCGTCATCGCCGCGGCTTCCGGCCTCGTGCTGACCAGCGGAGTTGCAGCCAACGCCGCCGATCTCCAGCCACAGCGCGACGTCGCATCCTCCAGCATCACCGTCACCTCGGCCCGTCAGGCCGTCGTGGCGTCGTCCAAGACCGTCGTGTCCTTCAACAGGACCGCGGTGAAGGTCCACGCCAAGCCGGTCGTCGCCAAGAAGGCCCCGGCCGTCAAGGCCCCCGCAGCTCCGGCTCCTGTCGTCGAGGCTCCTGTCGCTGAGGCCCCCGCCGCTCCGGCTCCCGTCGCTCCGGCTCCTGTTGCTCCGGCTCCCGCTGCTCCGGCTCCGGCCGCTCCGGCTCCCGTCGTGAAGGCTCCCGCTGCTCCGGCTCCCGCCGTCCAGGCCGTGGCTGCTGTCCAGGCCGTCGCCGCTCCCGCGCCGGCTCCCGCAGCCGCCCCGGTTCGCGCAGCTGCCCCGGCACCTGCTCCCGCACCTGCTCCCGCCCCTGCAGTCTCCTCCGGTGTCGCCGCGACCATCGCCGCCGCTGCCAAGGGCCAGCTCGGCGTCATGCAGGACTGCACGCGCCTCGTCAGCAACTCCCTCGCCGCTGCCGGCATCAACTTCCACGGCTGGCCGGCAGGCTACCTCTCCCTGGGCCGCACCGTGAGCGCCGGCCAGGCCATCCCGGGTGACCTCATCTACTACGCCGACGGCGGCATGGGTGCAGCCCACATCGCGGTCTACATCGGTGGCGGCCAGGCCGTCCACGGTGGATTCAACGGCAACACCACGGTGATCGCACCGGCCGAGCTCGGCTCGGGTGGCGTGTACATCCGCGTTGGCGGCTGATCACCGCACGCATCAGGATCAAGGAACCGGCACGCTGTGCCGGTTCCTTGCGTTTAACCGGTCGCAGGAGGGAGCCGGGCGCGGTACGTCAAGCCCGCCCGGCCGGGATTCTCCGCAGGCCGGTCTCCGGCTTACCCTTGCAGTGTCAATCCGAAGCTCTTCTCCCGTACCCCGGGATGGCAACCGGTGCGGGGAACAGGTCAGCAATGAGGCCACGCATGCGCACTCTTGTTCTGAATGCTGGGTATGAACCACTTGCGGTCATCACATTCCGCCGGGCACTGGTGCTTGTGCTCACGGGGAAGGCGAGCGTCGTGGCGGAGGACGGCGAACCGGTGGTCGGCCCCACCGAGATCCTCGGCAGACCCTCGGTGATCCTGCTCAACCGCTACGTGAAGATCCCGTACCGCCACGACCTGACAGCCACGCGGCGGGGGGTGCTGCGTCGCGACAACCACCTGTGCGCCTACTGCGGCAAGACCGCCTCGACCATCGACCACGTCCTGCCGCGGTCCCGGGGCGGAGGGGACACCTGGGAGAACCTCGTGGCCTGCTGCCTGAAGTGCAACAACGCCAAGGGGAACAAGACCCTCGGCAGCCTCGGCTGGAAGCTGCGCACCGTGCCGATGCCTCCGCGGGGACCGCAGTGGCAGATCCGCGAGCTCGAGAAGCCGGCGCCGCAGTGGAACGAGTTCCTCAGCGAGACAGCTGCGTGACACCCGACGTACCGAGGTTCGACGCCGTCGTCCTCGCGGGTGGCAGGTCCTCCCGGCTCGGCGGCGTGCCGAAGGCCGGACTGGTCCTGGCGGGTGCGACCCTGCTCCAGCGCACCTGCGCAGCCCTCGCCCGCGCGGAACGCCTGACAGTCGTGGGACCGGAGCCCGGCGACGCCGGGCGGCTTCCCCCGGCGGCCGTGTTCGTGCGGGAGGAACCCGCTTTCGCCGGACCGGCGTCCGCGGTCGTCGCCGGATTCCGGGCGGGACCAGGACCCAGAGCGCCGTGGTGCGCCGTCGTCGCCTGTGACATGCCCCGCGTCGCCGTCCTTCTCGAGGTGCTGCTCGCCGAGGCTGCCGCAGGAGCGCCGGTCTCCCTGGTCGCGGTCGACGGCGGGCGTGACCAGCCGCTGGCGGCGCTGTACCGGAGCGGCGACCTCGCGGCCGCCATCGACGCCGTCCTCGCGCGCGGACCCGCCGACAACCTGTCCATGCGCAGCCTCCTTGCTAGTGTGAAGACAAGACCAGTCCCGGTTCCGCCGGGCACAACGCACGACGTCGACACCTGGAACGATGCCCGAGCGCTCGGCGTCGACGTCCCCTAGCAACGCCCGGAGGGCCCATGGACGATCGGAACAAGCTGCTGCACGACTGGACCGAGCAACTGCTCGCCGCCTTCGAGATCGACGGGACGGACGTGGACATCGACGCCGTCCTGGGCCTGGCGGGGAAGGCGGCGCACGGCGTCGTCCGCCCGGCGGCCCCCCTGACCACCTTCGTCGTCGGTTACGCCGCCGGCCTCGCCGTCGGCAGCGGCCAGGCGGACGAGCAGCTGGCGATGCGATCGGCGATGGCCGTGGCCGAGGCGCTCTGCGCCCGGGCTGCGGGAGAGGCGAGCCCCGAATGAGCGAGAACACCGATGCCCGCGATGTCGACTGGAGGACCGCCCGCGCCCTGGCTCACGGAGCCGGACGCCCGCTGCCGTTCCAGACGGTGAACCTCGCGGATGCCCTGGGCCAGACGCTCGCCGAGCCCGTCCACGCCCTGCAGGCCATCCCGCACTATGCGTCCTCGGCGATGGACGGCTGGGCGGTCAACGGGGAGCCGCCGTGGAAGCTCGTGAGCCACGAGGAGGACCAGAGCCGGGGCAGGCCCTCACCCCACGCCGACTCGGGCGGGGTCTCGCTCGCCCCGGGGGAGGCGACGTTCATCCTCACGGGTGGCGTGGTTCCCCGGAATACCCTCGGCATCCTCCGTACGGAGCACGGCTCGGTCCGCGGGGACCTGCTGGACCGGAACGAGGCCGCCCGGCCCGGCGAGCCCTCGCTGCACGAGCACGTCCGGCCGGCGGGCGAGGAAGCCGAGGAAGGCTCCATGGCCATTCCTGCCGGGGTGGTCCTCAACCCGGCGCAGATCGCGCTGGCCGCGGTGTGCGGCCACGACACGCTCGCTGTCCTCCGGGCACCGCGCGTGTCCCTGCTCATGACCGGCGACGAGGTCATCGATCACGGCCTGCCGCATCCCGGCCAGGTCCGTGACACCTTCGGGCCGCAGCTCCCGGGGTTCGTCGCGATGCTCGGCGGCCACGTCGACGTCGCCAGCCGGGCGAAGGACGACCTCGACGACGTCGTGGCCGCGATCAGCGCGGAGCCGACCGACGAGTCCTCGCTGGCCCGGGCATCGGGTGACGTCCTGATCACGACCGGCGGTACGGGGAGCTCCTCGGCCGACCACATCCGCCGCGCCCTCGCCGAACTCGGGGCCGAGCTGCTCATCGACGGCATCGCCATGCGGCCGGGACACCCGACCCTCCTCGCACGGCTGCCCGACGGCCGTTTCCTGGTGGGACTCCCCGGCAACCCCCTGGCGGCCATGATGGCGATGCTCACCGTCACCGCACCGCTGCTCGCCGGACTGAGGGGCACCGCCCTCGAGGAACCCGCCGCCGTCACCAGCGCCGACGCGTTCGAGCCCCTGCCCGGCAGGAGCCGGCTGGTGCCCTACCGGCTCGAGTCCGGGCGGGCCGTCCCGAGCACCCACCAGCGCTCGGGCATGCTGCGCGGACTGGCCGGGGCCGACGGCGTGATGGTCGTTCCAGCAGCAGGCTGCGAGCCGGGCGACGACGTCCCGTCGCTCCCGCTGCCCTGGGTCGGCTGACCCGGGCAGCCATGCGGGGCCAGGGCGCTCCCTCCGTCGGAGGAATTCCGCCCCGGCGCCCGCCGGTCCCGCGCTGTCCACCTCCTCGTGCGGGGGACGACAGTGCCGGGAGGTGGCTGGAGTCAACTAACCTCGTCCTAGGGCCGAGGTTAAGGAGTGCCGGATGAACCGGGTTACACAGCGACGCCGCATCACGAAGTTCCGCATCGGAGCGCAGACCGGGCGCCGGGAGGATGTCCTGGCGGGCGAGGAACCGCTGGAGATCCGGCTCGGAGGCAGCGCCTTCACCGTGACCATGCGGACCCCCGGTGACGATTTCGACCTGGTGGCGGGATTCCTCGTCTCCGAGGGCGTCGTCTGGGAGCCGGGCCAGTTGCCGAGCCTGCGCTACTGCGCCGGCGTCGACGAGAACGGGCAGCAGACCTTCAACGTGGTGGAGGCCCAGCTCCGGCCCGGCACCGTCCTGCCGGAGACGGCGATGGAGCGCCACGTCTATACGTCGAGCTCGTGCGGCATCTGCGGCACGGCCTCGATCGACGCGGTCCGGAAGTCCTCGCGCTTCGACCTGCGCACCGACACCTCTCCCGTGGACCTCGGCGTGCTCGCATCCCTGCCGGACCGGCTGCGCGAGAGCCAGAAGCTCTTCGACCGCACGGGAGGAGTCCACGCCGCGGGCCTCTTCACCGCCGAGGGGGAGCTGCTCTGCCTCCGGGAGGACGTCGGGCGCCACAACGCCGTGGACAAGGTGGTGGGCTGGGCGCTGCGCGAAGGCATGCTCCCCCTGAGGGGAACGGTGCTGCAGGTCTCCGGCAGGGCGTCCTTCGAGCTCGTGCAGAAGGCGCAGCTCGCCGGCATCCCCGTGCTCGCCGCCGTCAGCGCCCCGTCGTCACTGGCCGCGGATCTCGCGGACGACGCCGGGCTCACGCTCGTCGGATTCAGCCGCGGGACCTCCCTGAACTGCTACTCCCACCCGGACCGCATCACGGCCTGACCGCCCGCTGGAACGGGTTGAGCAGGCGCTGGCCTCGGACCCGAGTCATCGGGGCGCAGGGCGCATGCGGCGTCGTGCACGCGGTCCGTCGCCAGAGGGCGTGTCGCAGCGCAACGCCCCGACGTTCCGGGAGGTATGGCTGTGAAAGCCGTGCGCGAAGCCGCAGGCGACAGAGCCTGACCGCCCGTTAGAACGGGTTGAGCAGGCGCTGGACGAACCGGCGGGTCCGTTCCTCGCGTGGATTGCGCAGCACCTGGTCGGGGTGACCGCGCTCGACGACGACGCCGCCGTCCATGAATACCACCTGGTCGGCGACCTCGCGGGCGAAGGCGAGTTCATGGGTGACGATCACCATGGTCCACTTCTCCTCGGCGAGCTCCTTGATGACGGTGAGGACCTCGCCGACCAGTTCCGGATCGAGGGCCGACGTCGGCTCGTCGAAGAGGAGGAGGTCGGGCTGCAGCGCGAGTGCGCGGACGATCCCGACGCGCTGCTGCTGGCCGCCGGAGAGGTTGAACGGGTAGTCGTCCCGCTTCTCCGCGAGCCCCACGCGGGCCAGGAGCCGCTCCGCGTCCGCGACGGCCTCCTTCCGGGGCCGCTTCTGCACCTGCACCGGACCCTCGATGATGTTCTCGAGGACCGTTCTGTGCGGGAACAGGTTGTAGTTCTGGAAGACCATGGCGCTGCGGTCGCGCAGGGACAGGGCCTCCTTCTTCGTCACCTTCGCGCCGAAGTCCACCGAGGGGCCGCCGCGGAAGGCGACCGTCCCGCCGTCGGGCGTCTCGAGTCCGTTCAGGCAGCGCAGCACGGTGGTCTTGCCGGAGCCCGACGGGCCCACGAGCGCGACCACCTGCCCGCTGTCGATGTGCAGGTCGATGGACTTCAGCACCTGGTTGTCGCCGAAGGACTTCTGCAGTGCCGTGGCCGTCATCAGGGGACCGGAGGTGACGGGAGGATGCAGCGGATCAGTGGGCGACATAGCGGTCCAACCTCTTCTCGAGCGCGGACTGGCCGCTGGACAGGACGAGGCAGAACACCCAGTAGATCGCGGCGGCCTCGAGGTAGAGCAGCATGAACTGCTGCGAGAACGCGGCGATCTGCTGGGCCTCGCGGAACAGCTCCGTCACCAGGATCAGCGACGCCAGGGAGGTGTCCTTGACGAGGCTGATGAAGGTGTTGGACAGCGGGGGCACCGAGACGCGTGCCGCCTGGGGGAGGATGACGCGGCGCAGGGTCAGGGTGCGGGACATCCCGATGGTGTGTCCTGCCTCCCACTGGCCCTTCGGGACGGACAGGATGGCGGCACGCAGGATCTCGGCCGCATACCCTGCCACGTTCAGCGAGAAGGCGATGATCGCGCTGGGCCACGGATCGATGGTCAGGCCGACGGACGGCAGGCCGTAGAAGATCACGAACAGCTGCACGAGCAGCGGGGTCCCGCGGATCACCGAGACGTAGAACCGTGCGATGCCCGCGAGGACCGGCTGCCCGCTGATGCGCATCAGCGCGACGACGAGGGCCAGCGCGAGGCCGAGCACGAACGACGTGATCGACAGCGGGATGGTGCCGACCAGGCCGCCGTGGAGCATGGGCCAGAAGGATGTGCGGAGCAGCTCCCAGTCCACTACTCAGCTCCTCCGGCCAGGGCGCCCTCCCGCGGTCCGGGACGCGGTCCGACCCCCAGCGGCCGCATCACTCGCTGACGTCGGAGCCGAAGTACTTCTCGGAGATCTCTGCGAGAGTACCGTCCGCGCGCAGCTCACCGAGGGCGCTGTTGATGGCGTCCACGAGCTCCGTGCTGCCCTTGGCGACGGCGACGGCGCTCTCGGAGGTCTCGTCGGTGGTGGCCGCGATCTTGATGCCCTCGTTGTTGTTCGTCTTCTGGTAGTCGAGGTACGTCAGTTCGTCGTTGATCGTCGCGTCCACGCGGCCCTGCTCGAGGAGGGTGATGGATTGTGCCCAGCCCTCCACCGGTTCGACGTTCGCGCCCGCTTCCTGCGCGAGCTCGTACCAGTTGCTGGTCAGCGACTGGGCCGTGGTCTTGCCGTCGAGGTCCTCGAAGGAGGAGATGTCGTTGTTGTCGGCGGCCGTGACGATCACGCCCGAGCTGACGGTGTACGGGTCGGAGAAGTCGTAGCTCTGCTTGCGCTCGTCCGTGATGGACACCTGGTTCGCGATCACGTCGAACCGGCCGGCCTCCAGGCCCGCGAAGATCGCGTCCCACTGCGTCTCCTGGAACTCGGGCTCGACGCCCATCTTCTCCGCGACGGCGGTGATCACCTCGACGTCGTACCCGGTGAGCTCCCCGCTGCCTTCCTCGTGGTAGCTGAAGGGCTTGTACGTCCCCTCCGTGCCCACGGTCAGGACGCCGGAGTCCTGGATCTCCTGCAGGGCGCTGGACTCCCCGGACTCCGCGGACCCGGAGGGGCTACCCTCATTCGCAGGGGTCGACGACCCGCAGCCGGCGAGCGCGAGGGTCAGGGCGGCAGCGGCACCAAGGATGGACAGGCGGTTGGTCATGGGACTTCCTTCGGTTTCGGACGGACGGGCGCGCCGGGCGGGGGAAATAGAAGAGGTGGCCAACGGCTTGAACCCTAGGTACCTCCACTCCACCCGGCCGGGACCGGAGTAGAACACTACTGGGGTGAACACCGGGACATGCACTAATTGTTCCGAAGTATTGCGACGCGGGTCCACACACCGGGGATCCGCGCCGGGACTGGCACGGGAGGAATTGCTATGAGCATGGAAGGCGCGGCCTGGAGCTCGCTGTACAAGATATCGACGGCGAAGAACGGCACGCACGGGTTCTCCCGCGAATCCGTCCGGAGGATCCTCACGTTCGCCGTGCCGTATCGGACGAAGCTGGTGCTCTTCATCCTGCTGTCCGTGGTGGGTGCGTTCCTCGCCGTGGCGACGCCGGTGCTCGCCGGCAAGGTCGTGGACGTGATCGTCGCCCGCGGCGAGGTCCGCACCGTGGTGTGGCTCGCCGTCGTCATCGCGCTGGTCGCCGTGGCCGACGCCGCGGTGTCCCTCGTGACGCGGTGGTACTCGGCACGCATCGGCGAGGGCGTCATCCTCGACCTGCGCACCGCCGTCTTCAACCACGTCCAGAAGATGCCCATCGCCTTCTTCACACGGACCCGCACGGGCGCCCTGGTGAGCCGCCTCAACAACGACGTGATCGGCGCCCAGCAGGCGTTCAGCGGGACGCTCTCCGGTGTCGTCACCAATACCGTGGCCCTCGTGCTCACCCTGGCCGTCATGCTGAGCACCTCGTGGCTGGTCACGGTGCTCGCCGTCGTCATGCTGCCCATCTTCCTGGTGCCGGCCCGCCGGATGGGAAGCCGCCTCGCCTCGCTCCGCCGTGAGGCCGCCGACCACAACTCGGCGATGAGCACGCAGATGACCGAGCGGTTCTCCGCCCCGGGTGCCACCCTGGTGAAGCTCTTCGGCCGGCCCGACGAGGAAGCCGAGGAGTTCCGGGTCCGCGCCGCACGCGTGCGCGACATCGGCGTCCGCACGGCCATGCTGCAGTTCGTGTTCTTCACGGCCCTGATGCTCGTCTCCGCGCTGGCGCTCGCCCTGGTGTACGGGCTGGGCGGGTTCCTGGCCCTCGGCGGACAGCTCGACACCGGCGAGGTCGTCACGCTCGCACTCCTCCTCACACGCCTCTACGCGCCGCTCACGAGCCTGGCCAACGCGCGCGTGGAGATCATGAGCGCGATCGTCAGCTTCGAGCGGGTCTTCGAAATCCTGGACCTCGAACCGCTCATCCAGGAGAAGCCGGGCGCCGTCGTCGTCCCGGCCGGCCCGGTCTCGGTCGAGTTCGACGACGTCCGCTTCGCCTACCCGTCCGCGGACAAGGTCTCGCTCGCCTCGCTCGAGGAGGTCTCGACGCTGGACACGCGCGGCGGTGAGGAGGTGCTCCACGGCGTGTCCTTCCGGATCAAGCCCGGGCAGACGGTGGCCTTGGTGGGCACCTCGGGTGCGGGCAAGTCGACCATCGCCCAACTGCTCGCGCGCCTATACGACGTCGACAGCGGTGCCGTGCGCCTCTCCGGCACCGACGTCCGGGACCTGACCTTCGCGTCCATGCGGCACACACTCGGCATGGTGACCCAGGACGGTCACCTGTTCCACGAGACGATCCTCTCGAACCTCCGGCTCGCCCGGCCGGACGCCACCGACGACGAGGTCTGGGACGCCGTCCGCCGTGCCCGGCTGGAGCCCCTCGTCCGGTCGCTGCCGGACCAGCTCGACACGATGGTGGGCGAGCGTGGCTACCGGCTCTCGGGCGGCGAACGCCAGCGGATGACCATCGCTCGCCTCCTCCTCGCCCAGCCGCGTGTCGTCATCCTCGACGAGGCGACGGCGGCGCTGGATTCGACGTCGGAAGCGGCCGTGCAGGCAGCTCTCAGCGAGGCGCTCGAGGGGCGGACCGCCATGGTCATCGCGCACCGCCTCTCGACCATCCGGAGTGCGGACGTGATCCTCGTGGTCGAGGGCGGAACCATCGTCGAACGGGGATCGCACGACGAGCTGCTGGCCCTCGGCGGGCGCTACGAGGAACTGCACCGCACGCAGTTCGCCGTGCAGAAGAACGTGGCGATGGACGAGGAGCCCGAGGCCCTCAGCGGCGTCTAGGAGGATGCCCGGCGGAGGGTTCTGCCGCGTAGTGCCGGGAGGACGAAGTCCGTCAGCAGCGGTGCGAGGTCCTGCCGGTGATGCTCGGAGTCCAGGTCCAGCCAGTCCAGTTCCTCGATCTCGGCGGCCGGCAGGGGCTCCGCGGCCAGCGGGCACAGGAAGACGGTGGCCAGCAGCCGGGTATCGGCCTCGTTGGCCGCCGGGCCTTCCCACGAGCCGACCAGGGTGAGGTCCCCGGGCCCGACGACGAGGCCCAGTTCCTCGAACAGTTCACGCACGCCGGTCTCCTCCGGCGTCTCGCCCTGCTCCGGTTTCCCTCCCGGCTGCATGAACATCGTGGTTCCGCGCTTGCGCACGAGCAGCAGGCGGCGGTGGTCGTCGAGCAGGCACAGCGCGGTGACGGTGATCGTCGGGACGTCCGTCATCGGTCCGGCCTCCTGGCGGTTGCTCCTGGTGGTTAAAAGCGAGGAGGACGGGCGCGGTGCCCATCCTCCTCGTCCCCGGCGACGTCGTTCCCCGTCGTCCCGGGCTGCCTGTGCCCCTGGCCGGAATCGAACCGACGACCTTCCCTTTAGGAGAGGGACGCTCTATCCTACTGAGCTACAGAGGCGCGGATCCGCTGATCCAGCGATCCCAGCTTACCCGTTCTTCGCGCCGCTTTCCGCGCCGGTCCGCGGATGCCGCACGCGCCGCGGCAGGAAGACCGCCACGGCGCCGGCTCCCAGGCTTCCCGCGAGCAGCACCCACCGCAGGACCGTCAGCGTCGAGGCGAGTGCCACGGCGCCCGCATCAGGAGCCTGCGCGAGCATGGCGTCGATCGCGATGTTCTCCCACAGGTCGACGACGACGAACAGGATCACGGGGGACCACAGCAGCCAGCGCAGCCGGCGGCGCCCCACCTGGAGCTGGACGAGCAGGAGCCAGGCGAACGCGAAGATCAGGGGGAAGAGCGTGCCCGCCGTCTTGTGGAGGTAGCTCAACTGGCCGCGGGCGTCGTCGTCCATCGCTCCGCGCAGGCGCTCCACGGAGCCGACGTCGTACCCGCCGACCCTCATGTCCGGCATGGCGAGCCCGCCGCTGAGCTGCGTCATCTGGCCCAGCGTGAGCAGGTGGAAGTACCAGAAGAGGAACAGGGACGCGACGGCCGCCGCGATGAGGATCAGGCTGCCGTTGTCCTTACGGTCCGCCCGATCTCCGGCAGGCGGGGCGGAGGGTACCGCCGCTGGTGCGCCTGCTGCATGCTTCCGGTTGATCTGCGCCCTCGTCTTCGCCACCCTCCCAGTATGGGCGACGCCGGACCGGCCCGCCCCCGGGCGGGACGGGAGGAAGTGTCGGGGGCACCGCCTAGAATTGGAGGACCATGGACATGCTCTTCGATCCCTACGTCTCCCCGCCCACGCCCGCCGAGAAGAAGCGTGCACGCGAGGCGGCGATGGCGGCCGAGCCGGCGGATCCCGCGGCCGGGCACGTCCCCTCGCGGGTCGGCGTCGACGAGCACCGTGCGCACGAACTCCTCCTGGGCCTGAACCCCCAGCAGGAGGAGGCGGTGAAGCACGGCGGGACCCCGCTGCTGATCGTCGCCGGTGCGGGCTCCGGCAAGACGCGCGTGCTGAGCCACCGGATCGCCTACCTTCTGGCGACCGGCCGGTCCCACCCCGGGCAGATCCTGGCCATCACCTTCACGAACAAGGCCGCAGCGGAGATGCGGGAGCGCATCGAGGGCCTCATCGGCGACGTCGCCAAGCGCATGTGGATCTCCACCTTCCACTCCTCCTGCGTGCGCATCCTCCGCCGGGAGGCCGCGTCCGTCGGCCTGAACTCGAACTTCTCCATCTACGACTCCGCGGACACGTTGCGCCTCATCACGCTGGTCGCCAAGGGGCTGGATCTCGACCCGAAGAAGTTCGCGCCGAAGGCGATCCAGCACAAGATCTCCGCGCTGAAGAACGAGCTGATCGACGAGGAGACCTTCGCGTCCGACGCCGATCCGTCCGATCCCTTCGAGCTGGCCGTGGCGGAGGTCTACACGGGTTACGCCCAGCGCATGCGCCAGGCCAACGCCATGGACTTCGACGACCTGATCGCGCAGACGGTCTTCATGTTCCGGGCGTTCCCTGGCGTCGCCGACTACTACCGGCGGCGGTTCCGCCACGTCCTCGTCGACGAGTACCAGGACACGAACCACGCGCAGTATGCGCTGGTCCGCGAGATCGTCGGCGTCCCGGGGGAGTCCTCCGACGATCCGGCGGAGCTGACCGTCGTCGGCGACTCCGACCAGTCCATCTACGCCTTCCGGGGCGCCGACGTCCGCAACATCGTCGAATTCGAGAACGACTACCCGAGCGCCCGCACCATCCTGCTCGAGCAGAACTACCGCTCCACCCAGAACATCCTCAGCGCGGCCAACGCGGTGATCTCCCGCAACCCCGACCGGCCGGAGAAGCGGCTGTGGACCGCCGAGGGCAGCGGCGAGAAGATCGTCGGCTACGTGGGCGAGAACGAGCACGAGGAGGCCCGCTTCATCGCGGAGGAGATCGACCGGCTGCAGGACGAGGCGAACCTCCGCCCCGGCGACGTCGCCGTGTTCTACCGGACCAACGCCCAGTCGCGGTCCATCGAGGAGATCCTGCTGCGCGTCGGCCTGCCCTACAAGGTGGTCGGGGGCACCCGGTTCTACGAGCGCAAGGAGATCAAGGACGCGCTCGCCTACCTGCGGGTCCTCGTGAACTCCGACGACGTCGTCAACCTGCGCCGCATCCTCAACGAGCCCAAGCGCGGCATCGGCGACCGCGCCGAGTACGCCATCGCGGCGCTCAGTGAGCGCGAGCGGGTCAGCTTCATGGAGGCCCTTCGGCGGGCGGACCAGGCGCCCGGCATGGCCACGCGCTCGGTCAATTCCGTGGCCGGCTTCGTGAAGCTGATCGACGACCTCGCGGAGGTCGCCAGCGGATCGGGCGCCTCGGCCGCCCTCGAAGCCGTCCTCGAGCAGACCGGCTACCTCGAACAACTGAGGACCAGCAACGACCCCCAGGACGAATCCCGGGTGGAGAACCTGGCCGAGCTCGTCGCCGTCGTGCGCGAATTCGAGCGGGACAACCCGGAGGGGACGCTGGGCGATTTCCTCGAACAGGTGTCCCTCGTGGCCGACGCCGACTCCATCCCCGACGCTCCCGACGGTTCCGCAGCCGACGTGCAGCGCGCCGTCGAGGAGGCCCGCAGGCAGGGCGTCGTGACGCTCATGACGCTGCACACCGCCAAGGGCCTGGAGTTCCCGGTGGTATTCCTGACGGGCATGGAGCAGGGGATCTTCCCGCACCAGCGGTCCGCGACCGATCCCAAGGAGCTCGCGGAGGAGCGCCGCCTGGCGTACGTGGGCCTGACCCGGGCCCGCCAGCGCCTCTACATCACGCGGTCCGAGGTGCGCAGCATGTGGGGCCAGAGCCAGTACAACCCGGCCAGCCAGTTCGTCAGCGAGATCCCCGAGGAGCTCATCTCCTGGAAGCGCGAGGGTGCGGTGAAGCCGGCCTGGACGTCCGGCGGGAGCATCAGCGGACCGAGGTTCAGCGGATCCTACTGGGGCGCCAGCGGTGGTGGCTTCAACGGCAGCGCCCCGGCTCCCTCGAAGAGCGTGGGACGCGTGCAGCCCCAGAAGGAGGTCGTCTCGGTCGCGGTCGGGGACCGGGTCAACCACGCCAGTTTCGGGAACGGCACCGTCCTGTCCGTGGAGGGGGCCGGTGACAAGACCGTGGCGAAGGTGCGGTTCGACGTCGGGGAGAAGCGGCTGCTGCTGCGCTACGCCCCGCTGACCAAGGTCGCCTGACGCCGGTTCCTGAGCCGCCTCCGGCACGGGTTCCAGGGGCCGAAAACCCGGCAATTCCGGGCATTTCTTCTACAAAAGATAGAAGTGTGGCCTTACTCACTAAACCGGTACTCTGGGGAAGGCCTCAGGGCCGAGGGGCTAAAGTTCCCTCTTGTAAACCTACTTCGACGTAGAAGGACTCTAGCCCGTGGACCTGTTTGAATATCAGGCGCGCGATCTCTTTGAGGCACACGGAGTTCCCGTGCTCGCCGGCATCGTGGCGCACACCCCAGAAGAAGCAAAGGCAGCAGCCGAGAAGATCGGCGGCGTCGTCGTCGTCAAGGCGCAGGTCAAGGTGGGCGGTCGAGGCAAGGCCGGCGGCGTGAAGGTCGCCAAGACCCCCGACGAGGCCTATTCCTACGCTTCGGACATCCTCGGGATGGACATCAAGGGGCACACGGTCCACACGGTGATGATCGCGCAGGGCGCGGACATCGCCGAGGAATACTACTTCTCCGTCCTGCTCGACCGGTCCAACCGCAACTACCTGGCCATGTGCTCGGTCGAGGGCGGCATGGAGATCGAGCAGCTCGCCGTCGAGCGTCCCGAGGCACTCGCCCGCATCGCGGTCGACGCGGGGACCGGCATCGACCAGGCCAAGGCCGAGGAGATCGTCGACGCCGCCGGCTTCGCACCCGAGCTGCGGACGGGCGTCGTGAACACGATCCTCAAGCTGTGGGACGTCTTCGTGAAGGAGGACGCCACGCTCGTCGAGGTCAACCCGCTCGTCAAGACCGGCAGCGGCGACATCCTCGCGCTGGACGGCAAGGTCACCATCGACGAGAACGCCGGGTTCCGCCACGCGGACCACGCCGCCCTCGAGGACAAGGACGCCGCGGACCCCCTCGAGGCCAAGGCCAAGGAGAACGACCTCAACTACGTCAAGCTCGACGGTGAGGTCGGCATCATCGGCAACGGCGCCGGGCTGGTCATGTCGACCCTCGACGTCGTGGCCTACGCCGGCGAGGCGCACGGCAACGTGAAGCCCGCCAACTTCCTGGACATCGGAGGTGGAGCGTCCGCCGAGGTCATGGCCGCCGGACTGGACGTCATCCTCAACGACAGCCAGGTCAAGAGCGTCTTCGTGAACGTCTTCGGCGGCATCACCGCATGCGACGCCGTCGCCAACGGCATCGTCAGCGCCCTCGAGATCCTCGGCGACGAGGCCAACAAGCCCCTGGTGGTGCGACTGGACGGCAACAACGTCGAAGAGGGCCGCCGCATCCTCGCCGAGGCGAACCACCCGCTGGTGACCATCGCCGACACCATGGACGAAGGCGCCGACAAGGCCGCCGCGCTGGCCTACGGAAAGTAAAGGGTTCCCCACATGTCTATCTACCTCAACAAGGACTCGAAGGTCATCGTCCAGGGCATCACGGGCGGCGAGGGCACCAAGCACACCGCCCTCATGCTGAAGGCCGGAACCCAGGTCGTCGGCGGCGTCAACGCCCGCAAGGCCGGCACCACCGTCACGCACGGCGACGTCACCCTCCCCGTCTACGGCACGGTCGAGGAAGCAATCCGTGAGACCGGCGCCGACGTGTCGATCGTCTTCGTGCCGCCGGCTTTCACCAAGGACGCCGTCGTCGAGGCCATCGAGGCCGGTATCGGCCTCGTCGTCGTCATCACCGAAGGCGTCCCCGTCCAGGACTCGGCCGAGTTCTGGGCCCTCGCCCAGTCGAAGGTCGACGCCGACGGCCAGCAGGTCACCCGGATCATCGGCCCCAACTGCCCGGGCATCATCACGCCCGGCGAGTCCCTCGTGGGCATCACCCCGGCGAACATCACCGGCAAGGGCGGTGTGGGCCTCGTCTCGAAGTCGGGCACGCTGACCTACCAGATGATGTTCGAACTGCGTGACCTCGGCTTCTCGACCGCCATCGGCATCGGCGGCGATCCGGTCATCGGGACCACCCACATCGACGCCCTGGCAGCCTTCGAAGCGGATCCCGAGACCAAGGCGATCGTGATGATCGGCGAGATCGGCGGAGACGCCGAGGAGCGTGCCGCCGAGTTCATCAAGGCGAACGTCACCAAGCCGGTCGTCGGCTATGTGGCGGGCTTCACGGCTCCCGAGGGCAAGACCATGGGCCACGCCGGCGCCATCGTCTCCGGCTCGGCAGGAACCGCGCAGGCCAAGAAGGAGGCCCTCGAGGCCGCCGGCGTCAAGGTCGGCAAGACCCCCTCCGAGACCGCGAAGCTCCTCCGCGAGGTCTACGCGACGCTCTGATCCACGTCCCACCCCGGCAGCCTCCCCCGCATCCGTGCGGGGGAGGCTGCCGCCTTTAAGGCCCGGTCGGATGGGTCGCCGTCCGGGCGGGAAGACCCTCCCGGAGCCGGAGCGCCGGAGCAAGGGAACGGCGGACGACCCCGGGCGGTGGGGCGGGACCTCCGCTGCTTGTAAGGTGGCGACAGGGGAACCACCGTTTGCGTCAGGCAAGCTTCTAGGAGATTTTCATGCGCGCCACCATCATCCACGGGCCCGGCGACATCCGCGTCGAGGACCGCGACTATCCGACGATCATCCGTCCCACGGACGCCGTCGTGCGGGTCGCGGCCTCGTGCGTCTGCGGATCCGACCTCTGGCCCTACCGCGGTGTCCGGCCCACGAAGGAGCCCAAGGCGATCGGCCACGAGTTCGTCGGCGTCGTGGAATCCGTGGGCGACGACGTCCGGGACCTGGCGGTCGGCGACTTCGTGATCGCCCCCTTCGTCGACAGCTGCGGCAAGTGCCCGCAGTGCCTGAACGGCGTCACCGTCGCCTGCGACCACCTCGCGGGCTGGGGCAGCACCGACGAGCACGGCGATTTCCTGCAGGGTGGCCAGGGCGAGGCCGTGCGGGTCCCCCAGGCGGACGGCACGCTCCGCAGGGTCGAGGGCGTCACCGAGCCCGACGCCGCCCTCACCGCCAGCCTCCTGACCCTCTCCGACGTCATGTCGACCGGTCACCACGCTGCCGTGTCGGCGAACGTGGGCCCGGGCAGCACCGTCGTCGTCGTGGGTGACGGGGCGGTCGGCCTGTGCGGGGTGCTCGCCGCCAAGCGCCTCGGCGCGGAGCGCATCATCGCGATGTCCCGCCACGAGGACCGCCAGGCCCTGGCGCGTGAGTTCGGGGCCACCGACATCGTCGCGGAACGCGGCGACGAGGGCGTGGCGAAGGTGCGAGAACTGCTCGGGGGAGTCCTCGCGGACTCGGTCCTCGAGTGCGTGGGGACCAAGGAGTCCATGGACCAGGCGCTGCGCAGCACGCGTCCGGGCGGGCACCTCGGCTTCGTCGGGGTCCCTGCGGGCGGACCCGAGCTGCCGGTCAGCCTCCTCTTCGCGAAGAACATCACCGTGGGCGGCGGCATGGCCCCGGCCCACACGTACATCCCCGAACTGCTGAAGGACGTCCTGGACGGGACGATCAACCCGGGCCGGGTGTTCGACGTCGAGATGCCGCTGGAGGAGGTCGCCGAGGCGTACCGGGCAATGGACGAGCGGCGTGCCATCAAGGTGCTGCTCAAGCCATGACAGCCGGCTCCGGCACGGACTCCGCCTACCTCATCTCCCGCGAGCGGCTCATCGACGCACCGGCAGCCCGCATCTTCGAGGTCCTCGCGACGCCCGCCCTGCACAGCGTGATCGACGGATCGGGGACCGTGCGGGGCGAGCAGCCCAACGGCCCGTCCCGCCTCTCGCCGGGCGCGAAGTTCGGGATGGACATGAAGCTGGGTGGCCGGTACAGGATCCTCAACCACGTGGTCGAGTTCGAGGAGGGCCGCCGCATCGCATGGCGGCACTTCTCGGCGCACGTCTGGCGCTACACGCTCGAGCCACGCGGCGACGCCACGCTGGTGCGTGAGGAGTGGGACGGCCGTGCGGTGCCCTGGAGATTCGTCTTCCGGCTCACCGGCTTCACCCGCCGCCATCCGGCCAGCATCGAGGCGACGCTGGCCAACCTCAAGGACTACGTGGAGCGGGACGCCACCTAGGTGCGGCCCGCCGCTCAGGGCGGGACGCCGCGCCGGTCATGCGACCCGCAGCTCTTCGGGCTGCACGACGATGTCCACCAGCGCGCCGTTGCGCCACACCGTCATCTCCATCCGGCGGCCGATCGCGGTCTCGACCATCAGCCGCTGGATGCCCGTGGCACTGCGGACGGGTATGCGGTCCAGCGAGATGACCACGTCCCCGGCGCGGGCTCCGGCGCCGGCGGCGGGGCTCCCGGCGACGACGGATGCCACCTGCATCCCCGTGGGCGAACCGACGCGGGCCGCGATCTCGGGGATGAGCGGAATCTGGGCTCCGACGACGCCGAGCCACGCACGGCGCACGCGGCCCCTGGTGGTGAGCGCGTCGATGATCTCCCGCGTCGTCGTGTTGATGGGGACGGCCAGGCCGAGTCCGATACCGGCGACGGCCGTGTTGACGCCCACCATGCGTCCCGTGCTGTCGGCGAGCACGCCCCCGCTGCTGCCCGGATTGAGGGTCGCGTCGGTCTGGATGACCTCGTCCACCACGCGTCCGGACACCGTGGGAAGGGATCGGCCGAGTGCGGACACGATCCCCGCGGTGACGCTGCCTGCCATGCCGAGCGGGTTGCCGAGTGCCACCACGAGCTGTCCGACCCGGAGTCTGGAGGCATCCCCCCAGGGCACCGGCGGGGGAGTGCGGCCGTCCGCCGCGAGGACGGCGAGGTCCGAGAGCGGGTCGCTGCCGACCACCTGGGCGGGCAGCACGGATCCGTCGCCGAACGCGACCTCGATACGCCGCGCGCCGGCGACCACGTGCGCGCTCGTCAGCAGGTGCCCATCGGGCGAGATCACGGATGCGCTACCCGCACCGGTACCGCGGGCGGTTCGCACCGTCACCGCCGCCACCGAGGGCAGGGTGGACTCTGCGATGCGCACGATCGCCGCCGAGTACGCGTCGAGCGCCTCCTGCTCGTCCATGCGCACCATTCCAGCACTCCGGCGGTCGACGGGAAACGCCGTTCGCGCAGGGCGCACGGCGTTCCCCGGATGCCGGCTCAGGCCACGGACGTGCCGAAGAGCAGGCCGAGGAGGTAGGTCACCGCGGCCGCGCCGAGACCGATCGCCAGCTGCCGGAGCGCCAGCCGCAGCGGCGAGGCGCCCGACAGCAGGGCGACGACCGCACCCGTGGCCAGCAGTGCCAGTCCCACCAGGACGCACGCGACGACGACGGCTGTCACGCCGCTGAGGCCCACGAGGTACGGGAGCACCGGGATGACGGCACCCGAGGCGAAGAAGCAGAAGCTCGACGCGGCGGCGCCGAGGCCGGTGCCGACCGCCTCGTGCTCGTCGACGGCGTCGTCCTCCTCGGGCTGGAGGGAGAAGCTCGGGTCGCAGTCGCAGCTGTACAGGCCGAGGCGCTCCGCCGCGCGGTGCTCGGCGGCCGCCGGCGTCATGCCCCTCGCGCGGTAGACGAGCACCAGTTCGTTCGCGGCGATGTCGAGTTCCTTCGCCGCTGTGAGGGTGATCTGCGTGGGACGCGTCGCCGACAGCAGCTCACGCTGGGACCGGACGGACACGTATTCGCCGGCGCCCATCGACAGGGCGCCGGCCAGGAGCCCGGCCAGCCCGCTGAACAGGATGAACGAGGGAGAGACGCCGGTGGCACCGATGCCCATGACCAGCGCGAGGTTGCTGACGAGCCCGTCGTTCGCGCCGAAGACCGCTGCCCGGAAGTTCCCGGACAGCCGGTTGCGGCCGCGGGTCGCGAGGCCACGCACCACTTCCTCGTGGATCTGCTCATCGGCCACCATGGCGCTCGTGGCGGAGGGGTCCGTCGCGTACGGGGACCGTCCTTCGGCACGCTGCGCGAGGGCCAGGACGAAGACCGACCCGAAGCGCCGGGCGAGCACGCCGAGGATCCGGTTGCGGACGGAGGGCCTCAGGGGCCGTCCGACGTCGTTGCCGAGCAGTTGAAGCCAGTGCGCCTCGTGGCGGCCTTCCGCCTCGGCCAGGCCGAGGAGGATCTCACGCTCCTCGCCCGTCCTGCGGCGGGCGAGATCGCGGTAGGTGGCGGCCTCGCCCCGCTCGTCGGCGAGGTACTGGCGCCAGCGCTTGATGTCGTTCCGGGAAGGGGACTGCTCAGGGGATGTCACGGGGATGCTCCGGTGGTCGGGGTGCCCGTGCGCGCCACGGCCGAAGCGGGGGGGGCTCCGGCCGTGGAACGCAGGTGCGCTGGTTCGGCCGAAGGTCTCGCTCGCCGGGTGGATCCGGTGGACTGCCGGGCACCTCTGGCGCCAGTATGTCGACAGGCCGCGCGTCCTCGGGACGCGGAGCTACTCCCCTTCGACCATCCATCCTACCGGACCGCCCCGGACCGCCGGGCCGCAGGCTCCGTCCCGGCGGGTCAGGTACCGGAAGCCGGAGACCCGCGCTACAGTCGAACGGATAACAGGAAGCAGGCTTATGGATTTGGCAGCCCGGCCCTGGGTGGCGAGCTACGCGCCCGGCGTACCCCGGTCCTTCGACGTGCCCGACGGCACGCTCTCCGACCTGCTCGATTCCTCGGTACGCTCCTACGGCGCAGCGACGGCACTGGAATTCTTCGGTGCTTCCACGACGTACCGCGCCCTGGGCGACGCCGTGGCGCGCGCCGCGGCAGGCCTGCGCTCGCTCGGCGTCACCGCCGGCGACCGCGTGGCCCTCGTGCTGCCGAACTGCCCCCAGCACATCATCGCCTTCTACGCCGTCCTCCGCCTCGGGGCGATCGTCGTCGAGCACAACCCGCTCTACACCGACCGCGAGCTGAGGCACCAGTTCGAGGACCACGGAGCGAAGGTGGCGATCGTCTGGGATCGGGTGGCCCCGCGCGTCCAGAGGCTGCCCGGGGACATCCCGGTCACCGCGGTCGTCACGGTCGACCTCATCCGGGCCATGCCCGCAGCACGCCGCCTCGCCCTGAGACTGCCTGTCCGCCGGGCCCGCGACGCGAGGGCCGCGCTCACGACGACGGAGAAACCGGCCGGCCCCCGGACCGTGGTGCCGTGGCGGGACCTGCTCCGCCACCGGCCCCTGCCGCACCGGCATCCCCGCCCGGCACCCCAGGACACGGCCGTCCTCCAGTACACCAGCGGCACCACCGGCGCGCCCAAGGGCGCGATCCTCACGCATCGGAACCTGCTGGCCAACGCCGCCCAGGGCCGCGCCTGGGTGCCCGGCCTCGAGGCGGGCCGTGAAACCGTCTACGCCGTCCTGCCGATGTTCCACGCCTACGGCCTCACGCTGTGCCTGACGTTCGCGATGAGCATCGGGGCACGCCTGGTCCTCTTTCCCCGGTTCGACGTCGGGCTGGTGCTGGACGCCGCCCGGACGAGCCCACCCACCTTCCTGCCCGCCGTCCCGCCCATCTACGACCGGCTCGCAGCGGGCGCTGCGGACCGCGGAGCGGACCTCCGCAGCATCCGGTTCGCGATCTCCGGCGCCATGAACCTCCCGCAGGCCACGGTCGAGACCTGGGAGGCCGCGACGGGGGGTTACCTGATCGAGGGCTACGGACTGACGGAGACCTCGCCCGTGGCGGCAGGCAACCCGATCGGTCCCACCCGGCGTCCGGGGACCGTCGGAGTGCCGTTCCCCGGCACCGACGTGCGGATCGTCGACCCGGAGGACCCCACCCGGGACCGCGGGCCGGGCGAGGCGGGGGAGCTGCTCATCCGCGGGCCCCAGGTGTTCGCCGGCTACTGGCGCAGGCCCGACGAGACCCACGCGGCCCTGCTCGACGGCGGCTGGTTCCGCACGGGCGACATCGTCCGTATGGACGACGACGGCTTCCTGACGATCGTCGACCGCATCAAGGAACTGATCATCACCGGCGGTTTCAACGTGGCGCCGTCCGAGGTGGAGGACGCGCTCCGGGCCCATCCCGACGTGACGGATGCGGCCGTCGTCGGACTCCCGCGGGCCGGCGGGGGCGAGGACGTCGCCGCCGTCGTCGTCCTGGCCCCCGGCGCCGTGCTCGATGCCGAGGCGCTACGGTCCTCCTGCCGCGCGGCGCTCGCCGCCTACAAGGTCCCACGCACCATCGTGCAGGCCGAGGACCTGCCCCGGTCCCTGATCGGGAAGGTCCTCCGGCGCGAGGTGCGCACCCAATTGCTCGACGATGGCCCTCGGGCCGAAGGAAAAGGTGACATTCGATGACTCCATTAGCGCGGGCGGAAACGTCCGCTCCACAAAGCCCCTGGCACGACACCCTGGGGCGCGCCAGCATCCGTGTGGCGCAGGTGCTCCTGCTCCTGGTGCTCGCCGTGGTGGCCGTGTACGCCCTGATCCAGGTCCGGCTCGTGGTGATCCCGATGCTGCTGGCACTGATCCTCGCGGCCGCGATCGGCCCGTTCGTGAACTGGCTACGGCGCAAGGGCTGGGGGGCGTCGTTGGCCACCGGCGTGTCCTTCCTGCTGCTCCTGCTGGTGTTCGGTGGCCTCATCACGGGCATCGTGTTCGCCGTCGTGGGTCAGGCCGGCGAGTTGGCGTCCAGCGCGACGGAGGGCTTCGACCAGCTCTACGCCTACGCACAGAACGGTCCCATCCCGATCGACGACGCCCAGATCCAGCAGGCGCGCGACGCGGCTGTGGACTTCGCGACGAGCAGCACCGCTGGCGCGGGCGCCATCTCGGGCCTCAGCGCGGCCGGCAACTTCATCGCCGGTGCCCTGCTCATGGTGGTCATCCTCTTCTTCTTCCTCAAGGACGGCGAGAAGATCTGGGCCTTCATGCTCCGCGCGTTCAAGGGCAAGCGCCTGGTCAAGGCCCGCCGGGTGGGTTACAGCAGCATGGCCGTCCTCGGCGGCTACGTGCGCGGCACCGCGATCGTGGCCCTCGTCGATTCCGTCTTCATCGGACTCGCGCTCTTCTTCCTCGGCGTCCCGCTGGCACTCCCGCTGGCCGCCATCGTCTTCATCGGCGCCTTCATCCCGCTGGTCGGCGCGACGCTGGCCGGCGTGCTCGCGGCCCTGATCGCCCTCGTGGCCAACGGGCCCTTCGTGGCGCTCATGGTCATCATCGCGGTCATCGTCGTGAACCAGCTCGAGGGCAACTTCCTGCAGCCCGTGGTCATGGGCCGTACGCTACAGGTCCATGCCCTCGTCATCCTGCTGGCCCTGACCGCCGGCACCATCCTCGCCGGGATCATCGGCGCGATCCTCTCCGTCCCCGTGGCCGCCGTCGGCTGGGCCGCGATCAAGGCGTGGAACCAGGAGAAGGACGACGAGATCACGGAGGCTGAGGTCGACAAGGCCGAGGTGCTGACGGCGCTCGACGAGACCGGGCACGGCCTGAGCTCCACGCCCAAGGAGGAGCAGGCCGCCAGGGTCGCCCAGGCGCTCCCCGCGACGGACGAGGCGGACGACCGCCCGGGCACGCAGAACCGCAGGGTCCAGGGGCACGACGACGACGGCGACGACCGCGCGGACACTGCCGGCACCTTCGACGGCGCCCGCGCCCTCGACGATTCGCGCACCCGCGACACCACCGGCCGTCACGGAGGGTCGTCACCCGCCTGACGGCGACCGCATCGTGGTCCGCGGCGCTCGAGCGTCACCGGCCGCGATCGCCCCGGAACGCAGGAGGGCTCCCGGCGCATGCCGGGAGCCCTCCTGCGTTCCTGCGTTTCCGTCGCGTCCGGCCTGCCCGCGGTCAGCGGGCGGCGTCGACCGGCACGTCGTCAGGCACCTGCCCGGCAACCCGGCGGTCCCAGGCCTCCATCACCTCCGGCGCGGTGGGGCGGGTGAGGAGGGAGACGGCGACGTACACGAGCGCCGACACCGCGAGCCCGTAGTAGATCGGCTCGTTGGCGTAGATGCCGTCGTACTGGTTCTCCGCGGTGATCTCGAGATAGGCCATGACGCCGAGGGTGACGAGCGAACCCGCCGCCATGGACGCTCCTGCTCCGATGCCGTTGCCCCGACGCCAGACCAGGCCGCCGAGGATCGCCACCAGGAGCCCGCCGACGAGGATGTCGTAGGCGATGGTCAGGGCGGCCACCACGTCCTGCACGATCACGGCAAGGGCGATCGTTACGATGCCGAGGCCGAGGACCCACCAGCGGCTGGACCGGACGTCGTGGTCCGACGTCGCGCGTTCCCCGGTGTCCCTGCCGAACCAGCCGGCCACGAAGGGGACGACGTCGGTCCGTGCGACGGTGGCGGCGGCGATCAGCGCACCGGACGCCGTCGACATCATAGCGGCCACGGCCGCGGCGAGCACGAGCCCGCCGATGCCGATCGGCAGGACGTTCAGGGCGACATCCGCGTAGACGTCGTCCCGGGACTCGATGGCGGGCAGGATGACGCTGGCGCTCATGCCGATGACCGCGCCCGCGATGCCGTAGAGGATGCAGTAGATCCCGGCGGCGGAACCGCCCCAGCGGGCGATCTCCGGCGTCCGGGACGTGAAGACGCGCTGCCAGATGTCCTGGCCGATCAGCAGCCCGAGCGTGTAGACCACGAAGTAGGTGATGATGCTCTGCGCGCCGATCCCCGTGATGCTGAAGAACTCCTCCCCGGCCCGTTCGGCGATCCCCGAGAAGCCCCCGGCGGCGGCCAGCGAGAAGGGGAGCATCAGGGCGAAGACGCCGACGGTCTTGATGACGAACTGCGCCATGTCCGCCAGGGTGATGGACCACATGCCGCCGACCGTGGAGTAGATCAGGACGATCACGCCGCCGACGGCGATGGACGCCGCCCGGTCCCAGCCGAAGAGCACCACGAAGATCGTGGCATAGGCGCCGGTGGACGTGGCGCAGAGCATCAGCGTGTAGGCGAGCATCACGATGCCGGAGACCCGGGTGGCACGGTGCCCGTAGCGCAGCGTGAGCATCTGGGAGACCGTGTAGATCTTCAGCCTCTGGATTGTGGGAGCGAACAGGAGGCTGAGCAGCAGGACGCCCGTGCCGATGGCCACCACCAGCCACATCCCGGAGATGCCGTACTGGTAGCCGAGGCCCACGCCCCCGACCGTGGATGCCCCGCCGAGGACGACGGCGGCCATGGTCCCGGTGTAGAGGAACGGACCGAGGCGCCGTCCCGCCACGAGGTAGTCGCTGGCGTTCCGGGTGCGGGACTTGCCCCACCACCCGAAGCCGAGCATGGCGACGAGGTACGCCACCACGATGCCGATATTGAGTGCTTGCATGAAGAGGTCCTTTGGCTGCTGGTCCTGATGCCTTAAGGGCAACTATTGTTGACCGTTAAGCTACCCGTGACGGACGTCACCTGCCAATCATGGCAAGGTCGTGTGTCGGCCGGATGTCCCTCGGGGAACAGGTAGGCTTCCGGAATTGCCGTAGGAGAGGACAAGCATGAAGGCCCTACCCGTTGAGCCGACGAACACGCCGGTCGCCATCGGCTCGCGCATCCGGGCCACGCGCCAGGCCCAGCGCATGACCATCGAGCAGGTGGCCGACTCCACGGGCCTGACCAAGGGCTTCCTCAGCAGGGTGGAGCGGGACCTCACGTCGCCGTCCGTCGCCTCGCTCGTGACGCTGTGCCAGGTGCTCTCGATCTCCATCGGCGACCTGTTCCTCGTGCCGGAGACGCACCTGACGCGCCTCGCCGATGCCCCGCGCATCAGCCTCGGCGGGGAGGGCATCAACGAGCGCCTGATGACGGCGCGCTCGGAGCGGCGGCTGCAGATGATCCGCGCCGTCGTGGAGCCGCACGGCCGGGGAGAGGACGAGCTCTACTCCGTGGACTGCGAGGTGGAGACCCTGCATGTGATCGAAGGCCGTTTCGTGCTCATCTTCTCCAACGACCGGTACGAACTGGACGCCGGGGACACCGTGACCTTCCCGGGCCGCGAACCGCACACCTGGCTGAATCCGGACGGACGTACGGCCGTCGTGCTGTGGACGCTCGTGCCCGCGGCGTCGGGGAAATAGCCGGCCTCAGCCGACGTGCACCCACGGACGCTTGGTCACGTCCGGTTCCGCGGCACGCAGGACCTCACGCGTCACCGGGGCGATCTCGCCCTCGCCCGTGAACAGGAACTTGAACAGGTTGGCGACGGGGTCCCCTTCGGTCCACCGGAAGTACACGTGGGGCATGAGCCCGGTGATGTCGCGGATGTGCAGCATCACCGCGGCGATGGTGTTCGGCACGTTGGAGCTGTGGACCTCCAGGATGCGGAAGCCGTGGCGCACCACGCCACGCACCTGCAACTCCGTCTCGAACTCCGAGGAATCGTCGACGGTCACCTCGATGAAGAGGGGCCTGGCGGTGTTCGGGAAGTGGGAGACCGCGCAGGCGTGCTGGAGCTTGTGGCGGTAGGCGGAGCTGCTCAGGCGCTTGGGCTCATGGGCGATCAGCAGGATCTCGCCGTCGTCCTGCGCACTGACGAAGGACAGTGCCGTCTCGTCGAGGCGGATGCTCGTGGCCCGCAGCTCGAAGGCGCGGCGTGAGCGGGAGATGAACGAGATCACGATGATGCCGAGGATGAAGCAGGTGGCGATCTTGAGCCCGTCGGGGCGCTCGACCATGTTGACCGCCGTCGTGAGCACGAAGACGGCGGCGGCGATACCGAACCCGATGGTCCGCCCCCGCTGGTGCCTGCGGTGGGCGGAGAGCGTGACGGCGACGGAGGCCGACGTGATGAGGGCGAGGACGCCCGTCGCGTACGCGCCGCCCTGGGCTTCGACGTCGGCCCGGAAGAAGAACGTGACCACGATGGCGATCAGCGTGATGACCAGCACGAGCGGGCGGACGGCCTTGGCCCACGCCGGGGCCATGCCGTAGCGCGGAAGGTAGCGCGGCACGAGGTTGAGCAGGCCGGTCATGGCGGATGCGCCGGCGAACCAGAGGATCCCGATCGTCGAGATGTCGTACGCGGTGCCGAAGCCGTCCCCGAGGTACAGGTGCGCGAGGTAGGCGAGTGCCCGGCCGTTGGCGGGCCCGCCCTCCGCGAAGGCCTCGGCGGGGATGAGCAGGGTGGTGACGAAGCTCGAGGCGATGAGGAAGCCGCTCATGATGAGCGCCGCGGACGTGAGGAGCTTGTGGGCGCCGGCGATGCGGCCCGCGGGGTCCTCCTCCGTGTCGCCGGGCCTGCCCTCGATCTGGGGCATCACGACGACGCCGGTCTCGAAGCCCGAGAGGCCGAGTGCGAGGCGCGGGAAGATCAGGACGGCGAGCCCCACCATCACGAGCGGATTGCCGTGCTGGGTGTTGAGTGCGGCCCACCAGTTCCCCACCAGCCCGCCCTGCTCGACGATCTGCACGGCGGCGACGACGACGACGCACAGGTTCAGCAGCAGGAAGATCGCGACGAGCGCGACCGCGATGCCGATGGCCTCGCGGAATCCCCGGAGGAAGACGGCGGACAGCAGGCCGAGGAACACCACGGTGAGGAGGATCTCCTGGCCCTGCAGCCAGGACGGGGCGAAGGGGTTCTCGATGAGGTGCGCACTGGCATCCGCGGCGGACAGCGTCATGGTGATGAGGAAGCTGGTCGCGGCGAATCCGAGCAGGACCAGGACGAAGACCTTGCCGCGCCACTTGGGCAGCAGCTTCTCCAGCATCGCGATGGAGCCCTCGCCGCGCGGACTCTCCGCTGCCACGCGCTTGTACACGGGGAGTGCGGCGAAGAGCGTCACGGCCACCAGGACGAGGGTGGCGAGGGGGGAGAGGACCCCGGCGGCAGCAGCGGCAATGGCCGGCTGGTAGCCGAGGGTCGAGAAGTAGTCGACGCCGGTCAGGCACATGACCTTCCACCAGGGCTGCGTCCGCTCCGGTTCGGGTTGGTGGGCGGTGGGCTGGCTGGACTCGTTGAGCAGCCAGCGCTCGAGGCGCTTGCTCGACGGCGCCGGCAGGGTGCGTACCGATGTTGAACTCACAGCATCACAGTAGGGCCGGGGCGGTTCCTCTTCGGGCGTCTTAACACTTCCTTAACGGGTTTTCGAGACAACCGGTCTCCGTCCCGATCCTTGACCCCGGTCCCGCGGGAGAATAGCCTTATGCAAAACGTTTGGTGCATATTGGGCAACTTTCTCGCCCGGATCGGATGGAAGCTGTGGAAGAACTGCGCGTCACCGGAGGCGGCCACCTCGGGCCCATCGACTCCTCCCGTATTCCCCGCTACGCGGGCGCGGCGACCTTCGCGCGCCTGCCCCGCCTGGACCAGGTGGACCGCGCCGACGTCGCCGTCGTCGGCGTGCCCTTCGACTCCGGGGTGTCCTACCGGCCCGGGGCGCGCTTCGGCGGCAACCACATCCGCGAGGCGTCGCGCCTCCTGCGGCCGTACAACCCGGCGCTCGACGTCTCGCCGTTCGAGCGCGTGCAGGTCGCCGATGCCGGCGACATGGCCGTCAACCCGTTCAACATCCACGAGGCCATCGAGACGGTCCAGCAGAACGCGCTGGACCTGACGGCGGACGGAACGCGCCTCGTGACCCTCGGCGGGGACCACACCATCGCCCTGCCGCTGCTCCGCGCAGCCGCGGAACGGGCTGGAAGCCCGGTCGCCATGCTGCACTTCGATGCCCACCTCGACACCTGGGACACCTACTTCGGCGCCGAGTACACCCACGGCACCCCCTTCCGGCGGGCTGTGGAGGAGGGCATCCTCGACACGGAGGCCATCTCCCACGTCGGCACGCGCGGGCCCCTCTACGGCGTGCGGGACCTCGAGGACGACCGCCGCTTCGGTTTCGGCATCGTGACGTCCTCCGACGTCTACCGGCAGGGCGTGGACGAGGTCATCGACAAACTGAGGGCACGCATCGGCAACCGCCCCCTCTACGTGTCGGTGGACATCGACGTGCTCGACCCGGCGCATGCGCCCGGTACCGGAACACCCGAAGCCGGTGGCATCACGAGCCGGGAACTGCTCGAGATCCTGCGCGGGCTGCGCGGACTGAACCTCGTCGGCGCCGACGTCGTCGAGGTCGCTCCCGCCTACGACCACGCCGAACTCACCGGCGTCGCAGCCTCCCACGTCGCCTACGACCTCGTGACGCTGATGGCCGACACGCTGACGCCGGCCTCCGAGGGCGAGTAGATGGACATCACCGGCGGCGCGGCCTCCGTGCCTCCCACTCCCGTCAGCGGGCAGCGGAACGGCGGTGATCTCGTCGTCGAGACGCTCTCCGCCCTGGGGGCCACGACGGTGTTCGGCATCCCCGGCCAGCACGCGCTCGGCCTCTTCGACGCCCTGTCCCGTTCCGACCTCCGCTTCGTGTCGTCGCGCGTCGAGAACAACTCGGCCTTCGCCGCCGACGGCTTCTCCCGGGCCACCGGCGACGTCGGCGTCCTGTTCCTCTCCACCGGCCCCGGCGCGCTGACCTCGCTCGCGGGACTGCAGGAGGCGTACGCGACCGGCGTGCCCATGGTCGTCGTCGCGAGCCAGATCCCCCTCGAGGGCCTCGGGGCGCGACGCAAGGGCATGCTGCACCAGCTCGATGACCAGAAGGCGTCGGCGGCGAACGTCACCAAGAGCCAGCGCCTGATCCAGCACGCGTCCGGAATCCCCTCGGCCATCCAGGACGCCTGGACCGAGGCCGTCTCCTCCCCGCAGGGCCCCGTGTGGGTGGAGGTGCCGCAGAACGTCCTGCTGGATCCCGTGATGGTCCCGGAGGTGGAGGACGCGCTCGCGGAACCCTTCGACAACCCGCCGAGGATCGAACTGGTACGCGAAGCCGTCGCGTGGCTCAGGGATTCCCGGCGGCCGGCGATCGTCGCCGGCGGCGGCACCCGGCGGGGCAGGGCCGAGAAGTGGCTCCTGTCCATCGCCGAGAAACTCGGCGCACCCGTGGTGTGCTCGCCCGGCGGCAACGGGGCCTTTCCCTGGACGCACGAGCTGTCCCTGCAGTCCTGGGTCGAGGACCGGCACGTCACCGAGGTCCTCGAGGAAGCCGACGTCCTGCTCGTCGTCGGCTCGTCGCTCGGCGAGGTCACGTCCAACTACTTCACCCTGGAACCGCGCGGACGCATCATCCAGATCGACGCCGAACCGCGCGTCCTCGAGTCCAACCGGCCGGCGCTCGGTATCCGGGCCGACGCCGGACAGGCACTCGCCGCCCTCGACGCCGCCCTCGAGCCGCTCGACCGGGACCGCGAACCCGGCTACGACGCCGCTGAAGTCGTGGCCGGGACACTCGCGAAGGTGCGCTCGCGGCTCGACGCACAGGACCTCGCCAAGGAGCGGGCGTTCCTGCAGGATATCCGCGACGCCGTTCCCGCGGCCATGCAGACTTTCTGGGACATGACGATCTCGGCGTACTGGGCCTGGAGCTGCTGGGACGCCCGCGAGGGCCAGTTCCACTCCGCGCAGGGCGCCGGCGGTCTGGGCTTCGGTTTCCCCGGAGCCATCGGCGGTTCCGTCGGCCTGCAGTCCCGCGGGCTTCCCGCGAGGGTCCTCGCAGTGTCCGGCGACGGATCGGCGATGTACTCGATCGCCGAACTGGCGACCGCCCGGCAGCACGACATCCCCGTCACCTGGCTGATCGTCGACGACGGCGGTTACGGCATCCTCCGCGAATACATGGAGGGTGCCTTCGGCAAGGCCACGGCGACCGAGCTCGCGCGCCCCGACTTCGTGGCCCTCGCCGAATCCTTCGGGGTGCCGGCCCGCCGCGTGGCACCCGAGGACATCGGCCCGGCCCTCCGCGAGAGCCTCGAAGCCGAGGGCCCCAACGTCGTCGTGGTGGAGACGCTCGTGCGGCTCTTCGCTCCCACGCACCTCGACCAGTAGCCTTCCGTTTCTTCCCGTCAGGTGAGAGTGTCGGAAGCACAACCACCTCGGGGAAGGAGCGCGATGTCATTTCGCAAGGGCGATACGGTCACCTGGAACACGTCCCAGGGCACGACCGAGGGCAAGGTCGTGGAGAAGCACGACAAGGAGTTCACGTTCGACGACCAGAAATTCAACGCGTCGAAGGATGAGCCGTACTACACGGTCGAGAGCTCGAAGTCCGGCAAGAAGGCTGCGCACAAGGAAAGCGCGCTGTCGAAGAAGTAACCGACCGACGCAGCGCAGGGCGTCCCGCACCAGCGGGGCGCCCTCCGTCGCATCGGGGGTGCCGGTCCGCTGCTGCTATTTCAGGGGATCGTGTCCCCAGTTCATGAGCGAGTAGCGCCACTTCGAGGATTCGACGTCCTCCTTGGTGGGTCGCTGGGCGAGATGGCGGTGGACGTAGCCCACGACCTTATGCATGTGCTCGACGTCGTCGTCCGTGAGGTCTTCGCGCTTCGTGTTCAGGATGTCGACGATTTGCTTGCCCGATCGATGTCCCACGGACTCGTCCGAGCCCGACTCCTTCTGTCCCACGGCTCGTGATTCAGCGGTGTCCAGCCACGCCGCGAGCTGGGAAGCGCTCATGTTGACCGCTTCCTTCCACGCGGGCCACAGCTGGTCGAGATCGTTCGTAGGGTCCGTCATGCGCGTCGGCCTTTCGTAGCAGCTCCCCGGGAAGGATCCCACCCGGTCTTCCCGTCCGGTTTCCCGTAGCTTAATCCTAAGCATGCTGATAAATGTAGAGGGTAGGTCGAACCAACGTCTAAGGAGCTCTACATCATGGCAGGAAACCTTTTGGCACGATCAGCCCATGACCTCGGCGCCGCTGCATGGTTCGGCGGCACCCTGATGGGCGCCGTCGGACTCAACGGTGCGACAGGCAAGGCGAAGGACCCCAAGGAGCGCACGCGCCTCTCCGCGCTCGGCTGGGCCAAGTGGACCCCGGTCCAGGTCGCCGCCTTCGCAGCCCACGCGGTCGGTGGCATCGGCCTGATCCTCGGCAACAAGGGTCGCGTCGCCGCCCAGGACAGCGTCGGTTCCAACACCGTCTGGAAGTCCGTCGTCACCGTCCTGGGTATGGCGCTCTCGCTGTACTCGGGCATCCTCGGCAAGAAGGTCGGTGAGCTCGCCGAGCAGGGTAGCGCGGGCGCCACCGAGCCCCGGCCCGGCGCCAGCGACGAACTGGCCAAAGCACAGTCGCAGCTCAAGGTCACCCAGTGGCTCCTGCCCCTCATCAGTGGCATCGTCGTGGTGATGGGTGCGAAGCAGGGCGAGATGCAGCGCCCCGAGAACGTCAAGAAGGGCCTGTTCAAGAAGTAGGCCCTCCGGTTCCCTGGCCGGTCGACCCCCGCAGCGCCCCGCCGTCCGCACCCTCCGGTGCGGATGGCGGTACGCTGCGGGGGTTTCTGCGTCGGGGCACTGCAGGCGGCGCGGTCTCCTACTGCATGGTGAAGGCGCGCGCGACGCCCCCGTGGATCGCGTCGCTCCTGAGGAGCGCCCCGAAGACCGCGTTGCGCAGACGCATCAGCGGCGCCGGCAGCGGACGTCCCAGTGCCATGTTGATGGCGGCCTTCCGGCGTGCCTCCGCGGCCTCAGCGCGGCGTTCCTTCTCGTACAGCACCAGTTCCCCGGCGACGTCCCGCCCGTCCCGCACCGATGCCGCGATGATCGGTACCAGCCGAACGGCGTCGAGCCAGCCCAGGTTCATGCCCTGTCCGCCGATGGGAGACACCTCGTGCGCCGCGTCGCCCACCAGCACCGTGCGCCCCGAGACGAAGCGATCGGCGAGCCGCGACTGGACCTCGAAGGCGCTGAGCATCGAGTTGGTGCCCGGATCGACGCCGACACCCGTCCGGTCCAGGATGAGCTGCGTGAGGTCCTCCGCCGTCGGGCGTTCCACCGGGCAGCCGACGCGGACCACCCAGCGGCGGATGCCGCCGGGGAGGGGGAAGGACTCGACGATGCCTCCGGTCTCGAGGTAGAGGACGGCGTCGTCGCCGTCCTGCGTACTGTCCCGGAAATCCCCCATCACGTAGCAGTCCGGGTAGCGCCGCACCGGCGCACGGATCCCCGCGGCGTCCCGAAGCGGGCTCCGGGCCCCGTCCGCGGCGACGACGAGCCTCGCTTCGAGGACGCCGTCCTCCCGCTCGGTCCTCGTGGCGGCCAGGACGGACCCACCGGCGTCCCGCGTCCCGACGACGGCGACGCCGCGCCGCAGGGTGCCGGGGAAGGCCTCCTCGAGCCGGCGTTCGAGGACCTCCTCGGTGACGGCCTGCGGTACGGCGAGCACGTATTTCTCGTCGCCGGGCAGGATGCCGAAGGACAGCGTGCCCACCGGCCGTCCAGCGCTCCGGGCGACTCCTTCGCGGATGAGGACCCCGCGGTCGCGCAGCTCGTCGGCGATGCCTCCCGCGGCGAGGGCCCGCAGCGCCGGCGGGTGGATCCCGATGGCCCGCGAGTGGCTGCTGCGTTCCGTACGGCGTTCGAGCACCACGGCGTCGAGGCCCGCCCGCCGCAGGAGCAGTGCGGTGTAGAGCCCGACCGGACCGGCGCCGACGACGATCACGTCATGCACTGCGCGGTGCCCCGCGGGACGGATCCAGTACCAGCAGGTTGATGAAGGGCACCGCTGTGCGTACCTGCCAGCCTTCGCGGTCCGCGATCGAGGAGCGCAGCTCGTCCGGCGTGTAGCTCCGGCGGATGGAGGTCAGGCCGTCCCGGCGGATGTAGGACCCGGGGAGCGGCAGCGTGCCGGCCGAGAACAGGGCGTACCCGAGGGGGTGCCGGGCGATGTCGCTGTGGACCGCGACGCGCCGTGCCAGCCGTTCCGTGTCGTCGAGCAGGCCGGTGAAGCCGGCGGGGTCGAGGTGGTGCAGGACGTGGTTGGAGGCCACGGCGTCGAACACCGCGCCCTCGGCCACGAGCTCGGCACTGAGGGCGCGCCGGAAGGACAGCCCTGGCAGGGGCGGGCGCGACGACGCGTAGGCGTGGGCGCGCTCGTCGGGATCGATCGCCGTCACCTCGAGCCGGAAGCCGTCGCGGCGGGCCCAGCGCGCGATCGTCCGCGGTACGTCGCCGCCACCCGAGCCGATGTCCAGCAGCGTGTTCGTGCGGTCCCGCGAGAAGGCCGGCCGGAGCAGCGAGGCGTAGGTGCGCCGCCAGCCCGACACCACGGCGTTGACGACCCCGAACTGGGCGTAGGTCCGGTCGAGCTTCCGGGGGTCGCAGTCGGGCCGGTCCATCTCCTCGATGGCCTCCGGGTCCCGCTGTGCGAGGAACCCGAGTCGGCTCATGCGCCGGCTTCTGCGAGAACGGGCTTGAGGTCTTCGGCGATGGACGCGTCGCGGACCGTCGTACCCGCCGCCGTCGTGCCCGCTGCCGTCGTGCCATCTGCCGCGGCGTCGGCGGAGGGTGCGCCGATCCTGGTGAGCAGTGCGGTCTCGACCGTGAGGCCGGGGCCGAACGCCATCGAGCAGATCCGGTTGTTCCCGCCGGTGGCCGGCGTGTCGAGGATGTTCCGAAGCACGAACATCACGGTTGCGCTGCTCATGTTGCCGTAGTCGCGCAGGGTCTCGCGCGCCGGGACGAGCTGTTGCTCGCTCAGGCCGAGTTTCGCCTCCACCTTGTCGAGGATGCTCCGCCCGCCGGGATGGATGGCCCAGTGCTCGATGTCCGAGTAGTCGAGGCCCTGCAGCGACGCGTCCCGGGCCAGGAGCGGTTCGAGGGCGCCCACGATGTGGTCGTCGATGATGTGGGGGACGTACGTGCCGAGGACCATCTCGAAACCCTCGTCGCCGATGTTCCAGGCCATGGACTCCTCACCGACGGGCGTCAGGACTGTCTCGAAGTGGTCCAGACTGAGGGCGGGCCCCGCCAGGGGGATGTCCCGCGCGGAGACGATGGCCGCCGCCGCACCGTCGGCGAACAGGGAGGATCCCACGATGGTGTCGGGGTTGTTCGACGAGCGGACGTGCAGAGAGCACAGCTCCGCCGAGATCACGAGGACGACGGCGTCCGGGTCCGCCTCGCAGAAGGCCTTCGCGGACCGCAGCGCGGGGAGGGCCGCATAGCAGCCCATGAAGCCGAGGTGGGAGCGCTGCACCGACGGGTTGAGGCCCAGGGCACGCACCACCTTGTAGTCGGGGCCCGGGGCGAAGAAGCCGGTGCAGGACACGGTGACGACGTGCGTGATGTCCGCAGCCTCGATGCCCGGAGCCGCTTCCAGTGCCTTCCGCCCGGCCTCGATGAAGAGTTTCGCACCCTCCTCGGCGTAGACCTCGTTGCGGGTCTTGGTGCTCGGCGAGAGGACCCGCATGTTCTCCCGGTCGAAGAAGACGGGGTCGTCGAAGGACTTGCCGAGGGTGAACTCCCCGATGACGCTGTACCGGGTCTCGATGCCGGAGGAGTCGAAGGCCGCCCCGACGAGGCGCTGCCCCAGCCGCGTGAGTCCCGGCTGCGCCGCGAACGCGTCCCGGACCTGGGACTGCACCAGGACCGTGTCGGGTACAGCCGTTTCAAGGGACCTCAGGATCACTGTCATAGGTCAATTACTAGAGGACTAACGCGACAAACACAATGACAGTAGGCTTAGTATTCCCGTCCGCCACCATCAGGAGCACCATGGGCAACGATCCGTCAGGCACGCTCGACCAGGACGACCCGAGAGGGCCCGCCGTCGATGCGTCTCCGGAACTGCAGGAATATCCCGGCTTCACGGAGCGCATGGACCCGCGTCCGGACCACGGGGAGGACAGCTACACGGGACACGGCCGGCTGCAGGGCCGGCGGGCGTTCATCACCGGCGGTGACTCGGGCATCGGCAGGGCGGTGGCCCTCGCCTTCGCCCGGGAGGGTGCCGACGTCGCGATCGGGTACCTTCCCGAGGAGGAGGAGGACGGCGCCAGCTGCCTGGAACTGATCCGTGCTGAGGGGCGGACGGCGATGGCCGTGCCGGGAGACCTGCGCGACGAGGCGTACGCGTCCTCGGCTGTCCGCCAGGTGGTGGACGGGCTCGGAGGGCTCGACATCCTCGTGAACAACGCAGGCTTCCACATCGCCCAGCCCCAGGGTCTTCCCGACATCGACGCGGACCAACTGCGCCGCACCTTCGAGACGAACGTCTACGGCACCATCTGGCTGACGCAGGCCGCCCTGCCCCACCTCACCGAGGGCTCCTCGATCATCAACACCACCTCGGTGCAGGGCTACCATCCGTCCACGAGCCTCATGGACTACGCCGCCACCAAGGCCGCGCTGAACAACCTGACCTTCAGCCTGGCCCAGCTGCTGGGGGAGCGCGGGATCCGGGTGAATGCCGTGGCTCCGGGGCCCATCTGGACCCCACTGCAACCGGCGACGACCACCAGCGAGAAACTCGAGTCGTTCGGGGAGGACACGCCCCTCGGCCGGATGGGGCAGCCGGCCGAACTGGCGGGCGCCTACGTCTTCCTCGCCTCCAACGACGCCCGGTACGTCTCGGGAGAGATCCTGGGCGTCACAGGTGGCAAGCCGCTCGCCTGACGGAGCGTCCTCCGGACGGTTCCGGAGCAGGACCAAGCCGGGCCCGGCGGTGCGACGAATGCCAGGTACCAGCGCCGGAGCCTCGCACCCCGGCGGCCAGCTGACAGGATGGGTCGAATCGATCGTGAACCTCGGAACCGCACTGCCGCCCGGACGCCGGATCGCCCTCTTCGCTGTCGCGCTGTCGGCCTCGCTGGCACTCGGGGGCTGCGGCACCGTCGAGGAGAATCCTCTGGGCGTCAACACCTCGGGCCGGGAGCAGCCCGGATCGGAGAGCGCCCCGCAGGACGGCAGTCAGGCCGTGCCCGTGGGGGACCTCGGGGACGATCCACTCGGCGTGGGCATCGACGGCGCGCAGCTGTGCGGTGTGCAGCCCGATGACAGCCGCCTGCGCTACACGGTCATGCTGCACAATCCGACCCTCGAGACCTTCACCTTCGGGAAGATGACACTGGGCGATCCCGAGGGCCTGGTGGTCCTCTCGTCCATGGTGCAGACCGCGAATCGCGAGGGGCACCACCACCCGGGGGCGGAATCGACTCCGGGCGCCCACGAAGAACACGCCGCCACGCCGACCCCGAGCACACCGCCGGAGCCGATCGGCCCGCCCGTCCCCGCGGACGGTTACGAGTTCGAGCCCGATGCGCATGTCAACATCATCATCACCGTCGAACTGGCGGAGGGCGTCAGCCATGGGAGCGCGGACAACATCCTCGTCGCCTACTCCACCCCCGATCGCGACTACTCGGTGGCCCACGACCTCGCGATCGACGTCGACGCCACGTCCTGCGGCTAGGTACGTACTCCCGGCATTCGCCGAGCAGCCGGTGTCCGAGCCGCGTAGCCGTTAAACGACTGAGCCCCCGTCTCGAGGAGACGGGGGCTCAGTTCGGAGTCAGGCCGGGCAGGTCACGCGGAGGGCGTGGGGTCCGGCCCGGCGCCGATCGGCCGGACTAGGCCGGGAGCTGCAGGATGGAACCGGTGAAGATCAGGTCCGCGTGGATCACGGTGTCGGTGTTGGCGGCGAACAGAGCCTGCCAGCCACCCTCGATGCCGAGCTTCTCGGCGATCGTGCTGAGGGTGTCGCCGGCCTGGATCGTGTAGGTCTGGCCGCTCAGTGCGACGGGAGCCTGGACGGGAGCTGCGACGGGAGCTGCGACGGGAGCCTGGACGACGACCGGAGCCGCGACGGGAGCCTCGACGACGACCGGAGCCGCGACGGGGGCCTGGACCTGAACGGGAGCCTCGACGACGGGAGCCTGGACGGGAGCCTGGACGACAACGGGAGCCTGGACGACAACCGGAGCCGGGGCCTGCTGGAACTGGACCGGAGCCGGAGCGGCTGCACTGCCGAGGCCGAGCTTGGCCGAGCATGCGGGCCATGCTCCCCAGCCCTGACCGGCGAGGACGTTCTCGGCGACAGCGATCTGCTGCTCGCGGGATGCGTTCTGGGGGGCGCCCTGGCCGCCGAAGGCTGCCCAGGTCGAGGGGGTGAACTGCAGTCCGCCGGAGAAGCCGTTGCCGGTGTTGATGCCCCAGTTTCCGCCGCTCTCGCACTGTGCCAGTGCATCCCAGTCGCTGGCGGGGGCAGCGTTGGCTGCGCCAGCCGCTGCGCCGAGGCCGAGGCCGGTGAGTGCTACTGCTGCGAGTCCGCGACGTGCGCTGGTGCTGAAGGTCATTTTGTTCATGGGGTTACGATGCTCCGAAAGGCCACCCGCACTAGGCCCGTCCCCGGACTTCTTCGCGCCGCTGCTCACCTTGACGATATAGAGGTCATGGTTCGGCAGCCGCCTGTTGAGCAACGAGCGGTGGAGGGCGGCGCCGGGCATTCATCGCTGCCCGATTGTCGGCAGCTTTTTCGCTTCCCCGGACGGGGAACTACCTCCACCGTAGATTAATTTTCATTCGTTGCCAAACCGGTACGGTGCGGTGCTTGACATTGATGAAAAACAAGGGAAGAAAAAGTGGATCATTTGAGGATCCTCTGGCACACTTGCGTTCTGCAGTCCCGGGAGGGCGCAGGAAGGGCCCGGACAGCTCGTGCCCGGGCCCCTCGCCGCTCCGTGGACAGGGCGTCGCAACCGCCCGTCAGTGGGGCTTCGCCACCACGTCAGAACGGCATCGACGAGTCATTCCTGCCGCGTCGGCTCGCCGTCCTCGAGGCGCGTCGTCCGGTCAGGCCGCCACGTAGCCGTGCGGATCGAGCACGTACTTCGTCGCAGCTCCGGCGTCGAACTCCTCGTAGCCGCGCGGTGCCTCCTCGAGTCCGATCGACTTCGCGTTGACGGCCTTCGCGATCGACACCCTGTCGTGCAGGATGGCCATCATCAGCCCCCGGTTGTACTTCATGACCGGACACTGGCCCGTGGTGAAGGACAGTGACTTTGCCCACCCCGTGCCGAGGCTGATGGAGAGGGATCCCACCTTCGCGGCATCGTCCACCGCGCCCGGGTCGCCCGTGACATACAGTCCCGGGATGCCCAGGGCGCCGCCGGCCGCGGTGACCTCCATGAGGGAGTTCAGCACCGTGGCAGGGGCTTCGCTCGACGAGCCCTTCCCATGTCCGCGCGCCTCGAAGCCCACCGCGTCCACGCCGCAGTCCACCTCGGGGACGCCGAGCAACTGCTCGATCTGGTCCCGGGGATCACCCTTGGACACGTCCACCGTCTCGCAGCCGAAGCTCCGTGCCTGCGCCAGCCGGCCCTCGTTGAGGTCGCCGACGATCACGACGGCGGCGCCCAGCAGCTGTGCCGACGCAGCAGCGGCAAGACCGACCGGACCGGCCCCGGCGATGTAGACCGTCGAGCCGACCCCTACTCCGGCCGTCACGGCGCCGTGGTAACCCGTGGGGAAGATGTCCGAGAGCATCGTCAGGTCGAGGATCTTCTCCAGCGCCTGGTCGCGGTCCGGGAACTTCAGCAGGTTCCAGTCCGCGTAGGGGACCAGGACGTACTCGGCCTGGCCACCCACCCAGCCACCCATGTCGACGTAGCCGTAGGCGGCTCCCGGACGAGCCGGGTTCACATTGAGGCAGATGCCCGTCTTGCGCTCCTTGCAGTTGCGGCACCGCCCGCAGGCGATGTTGAAGGGCACGGAGCAGATGTCCCCCTTCTTGATGAATTCGACGTCGGGCCCCACCTCCACGACCTCGCCGGTGATCTCGTGCCCCAGCACGAGGTCGGACGGCGCCGTGGTGCGGCCGCGGACCATGTGCTGGTCCGAGCCGCAGATGTTGGTGGTCACGGTCTTCAGGATCACGCCGTGATTGAGTTTCCGGCCGATGTTGGCCGGGTTCACCCCCGGTCCGTCCTTGAGTTCGAATGTCGGGTAGTCGGTGTCGATGACCTCGACCTTCCCTGGTCCCTTGTACGCAACAGCTCTGTTACCGCTCATGGAACTTCCTCTCGTGCCTGCACGTGGTGGGTCCGGTGTGCCCGGGCGCTGCACCCCGGCGTACGACGGGCAGGAATGCCCGATGACGCCGATAGCGCGACCGTACAACCCGAAGGGTCGCATCGACGTTGCATGGTCAGCAGGCTGTCTTGCGCGGGTGGCCGGCGCGGGGGAAGGTGGCTGCATGACTGAGACTGTGCTTGTCACGGGTGCCACGTCCGGCATCGGAGCCGAGTTCGCGCGGCAGTTCGCCGCCCGCGGCTGCAACCTGGTCCTGGTGGCCCGGGCTCCCGGTCCGCTCGAGGAGGCGGCGACGATCCTGCGGGAGACGTGGGGCGTCGACGTGGAGACTCTCGCCGCCGATCTGCTCGACGACGACGGCCTGGGACGGGTGCTCGGCAGGATCCGCGCCGCGGGGGAATCCGATCCGGGGGAGCCTGCTGCCGGGGGACCGGGCGCCGTGCCGCGTGCCGTCACGGTGCTGGTCAACAATGCCGGGTACGGGCTGGTCAGGCCGTTCGCGGACAATACGCTCGAGGACGAGATCCGGCATCTCCGGATCCACGTGGAGGTGCCCCTGGCGCTCGCCCACGCGGCCCTGCAGTCCATGCGCCCGCGGAGGGCCGGGACCATCATCAACGTGGCGAGCGTCGCCGGATTCACCCCGAGGGGTACCTACGGCGCGGCCAAGGCGGCCATGATCAGCTTCAGCCGCTGGGCGAACCTCACCTACGGGCCGGAGGGTGTCCGGGTGACGGCGGTCTGCCCGGGCTTCGTCCACACCCAGTTCCACCAGCGGATGGGAGCCGACAAGGCCAGCGTCCCTGCCGTCCTGTGGCTCGACGCCGGGCTCGTGGTCCGCGAGGCACTGAGGGATACGGCCGCGGGCAGGGCCGTGTCCGTGCCCAGCCTCCGCTACAAGGCGCTCACGGCACTGGCACGGGTGGCGCCGTCGTCGGTCGTGGCGCGGCTCGCGCAGCGGGGTCGCTGACTCCTCGCGTCAGTCCTCCGTGTCGCGGTCCCAGGCATCGGGCTCCAGGACGGCGTCCTCGGGGTGGCGGTTCTCGTCCGGATGGTCCGGCGTGCCTCCGCCCACGTACGCGGCGGGCACCACGCCTGCCTGGTGGGTGTGCTGCTCGTCCCGGATGGAGGTCCCGTGGTGGTCGCCGGATCCCGGCGAGGGATCGAGGGCGTTCTCGCGTCGATCCGCGTGGGGGCGACCGTCATCGCCGTGACCGGACGCGCCGCCCCGGACTGCGGAACCGGAATCCCGGCGACCGGTCGGGGTGATGGGGTCCTCCCGGCTGCGCCGCGCTTCCTTCTCGAGCGGGGGAACGGGAACTGCGGGCCCGAGGGGGTGATCAGCGGGAAGGGCTGCGCCGGCAGGGTTCCCGGCGCTGCTTGACTCTGTCATCGTGCTCCTTCTGGTCGATGCGCTGTCGTCGACACCGCCTGGTCGAAACGGAGGTGGCACCGGGAACACTACTGGACCCCTCCGCTCCCGCGTGGTGTCCGTTCCCCGGAAACGAGTACCGGGTCCCGCAAAACAGGTCGGTAAGTATGCTTATCATATGGGACCGCAGGTTCGTGGGAATGCCCCTTACAAGGAGGTAGGACGATGGCAGGATACTTCAAACTGGTGGATGCGCATGACGACGGGTTCCGGGTGAAACTGACCGCTCCGGATGGAACGCTCGTCGCAGTCTCCACGTACTACGCCTCGAAGGAAGAGGCGATCGCGGGGATTGAACTCATCCGGGAGATCGCCGGCACGGGCCCCGTGGTGGACCACAGCAGGATCGGATCGCCGGACCAGGAGGGCGTCTTCGCCGGGCCGCAGGGCACTGTCGGGCGGGACGGCCCGAGGCGCCGCGAAGCCTAGAATCTCGCTGTCGGCAGCATTGGTGTACGACTGTATACAGTGACGCTGGACGTGGAATAGGATGAAGGTATTCCACAATCTCTCTGAAGGGAGCCAACGTCATGTCGACCGCGGACTCATTCGGCGCGAAGGGCGTACTCGATGTCGCCGGCGCTGAATACGAAATTTTCAGGCTAAGCGCGGTCGAGGGCGCCGAGAACCTTCCGTTCAGCCTCAAGGTCCTGCTGGAGAACCTGCTGCGCACCGAGGACGGCGCGAACATCACGGCCGACCACGTGCGTGCACTCGCGCGGTGGGACGCCGCAGCGGAGCCTGATACCGAGATCCAGTTCACCCCTGCGCGCGTCATTATGCAGGACTTCACCGGGGTTCCCTGCGTCGTCGACCTCGCAACGATGCGTGAGGCCGTCGCAGACCTCGGCGGAGACCCCAAGCGCGTCAACCCGCTCGCGCCCGCCGAGATGGTCATCGACCACTCGGTGCAGATCGACGCCTTCGGCAATGCCGGAGCCCTCGAGCGCAACATGGAGATCGAGTACCAGCGCAACGGGGAGCGCTACCAGTTCCTCCGCTGGGGACAGACCGCGTTCGACGACTTCAAGGTCGTCCCGCCTGGCATGGGCATCGTCCACCAGGTCAACCTGGAGTACCTGGCCCGCACCGTCATGACCCGCGAGGTCGACGGCGTCCTCCGCGCCTACCCCGACACCTGCGTCGGTACCGATTCGCACACCACGATGGTCAACGGGCTCGGCGTGCTCGGCTGGGGCGTCGGTGGCATCGAGGCCGAGGCTGCCATGCTCGGCCAGCCCGTCTCGATGCTCATCCCGCGCGTCGTCGGCTTCAAGCTGACCGGTGACATCCCCGCCGGCGCCACCGCGACCGACGTCGTCCTCACGATCACCCAGATGCTGCGCAAGCACGGCGTCGTCGGGAAGTTCGTGGAGTTCTACGGCGAGGGCGTCGCCTCCGTGCCGCTCGCCAACCGCGCGACCATCGGCAACATGAGCCCCGAGTTCGGCTCGACCGCCGCGATGTTCCCGATCGACGACGTCACGCTCGACTACCTGCGCCTCACGGGCCGCCCGGCCGAGAACGTGGCGCTGGTCGAGTCGTACGCGAAGGAGCAGGGCCTCTGGCACGACCCGTCCCGCGAGATCCGCTTCTCCGAGTACCTCGAGCTGGACCTGTCCACCGTGGTCCCCTCGATCGCCGGCCCGAAGCGCCCGCAGGACCGCGTGGCGCTCACCGAGTCCAAGGGCCAGTTCCGCGAGGACCTGCGCAACTACTCGACCGACCCGGAGCTGTCCTTCGCCCCCGGCGGCACGGTCGACGAGTCCTCCCAGGAGAGCTTCCCCGCCTCCGACTCGCCGAGCTTCACCCCCGGGACGACCTCGTCGGTCACCGACGAGAACGCAGAGCCCCGCGAGACGGTCCCGGCCGGAGCGAACGAGTCCACGCGTCCGTCGAAGAAGGTCAGCGTGAGCATGAAGGACGGCCGCGAGTTCGAGCTGGACCACGGCGCCGTCAGCATCGCGTCGATCACCTCCTGCACCAACACGTCCAACCCGTCGGTCATGCTCGCCGCCGCCGTGCTGGCGCGCAACGCCGTCGAGAAGGGCCTCGTGTCCAAGCCGTGGGTCAAGACCTCCGTGGCCCCGGGCTCCAAGGTCGTCACCGACTACTACGAGAAGTCGGGCCTGATCCCGTACCTGGAGAAGCTCGGCTTCTTCACCGTGGGCTACGGCTGTGCGACCTGCATCGGCAACTCCGGCCCGCTGGAGGACGAGATCTCGCAGGCCATCCAGGACAACGACCTCGCCGTCACCGCCGTCCTGTCCGGCAACCGCAACTTCGAAGGCCGCATCAACCCGGACGTGAAGATGAACTACCTGGCCTCGCCGCCGCTGGTGGTCGCCTACGCACTCGCCGGCACCATGGACTTCGACTTCGACGCCGAGCCGCTCGGCCAGGACGAAGCCGGTAACGACGTCTTCCTGAAGGACATCTGGCCCAACCCGGTCGAGGTCCAGAGGGTCATCGACGAGTCCATCGACGAGGACATGTTCACCTCGAGCTACCGGACCATCTTCGAGGGCGACGAGCGCTGGCAGTCCCTGCCCACGCCCGCCGGCGACACCTTCGCCTGGGATCCGGAGTCCACCTACGTGCGGAAGCCCCCGTACTTCGAGGGCATGCAGCGCGAGGCGAGCCCGGTCGAGGACATCGACGGCGCACGCGTCCTGCTCAAGCTCGGCGACTCGGTGACCACCGACCACATCTCGCCCGCGGGATCGTTCAAGTCGGACACCCCCGCCGGCCGGTACCTGACCGAGAAGGGCGTCCAGCGCAAGGACTTCAACTCCTACGGCTCGCGCCGTGGCAACCACGAGGTCATGATCCGCGGCACCTTCGCGAACATCCGCATCAAGAACCAGCTGCTCGACGGCGTCGAGGGCGGGTTCACGAAGGACTTCTCGCAGCCGGACGCGCCGCAGGCCGCCGTCTACGACGCCGCCGAGAACTACCGCGCGGCGGGCACCCCGCTGGTGGTCCTCGCCGGCAAGGAGTACGGTTCCGGATCGTCCCGTGACTGGGCCGCCAAGGGCACCGCGCTGCTCGGCGTCAAGGCCGTCATCGCCGAGAGCTACGAGCGCATCCACCGCTCGAACCTCATCGGCATGGGCGTGCTGCCGCTGCAGTACCCGTCGGGCCAGAACGCGCAGTCCCTGGGCCTCACCGGCACGGAGACCTTCGCGGTCAGCGGCGTGACCGAGCTCAACGAGGGCCGGACTCCCCGTACGGTCCGGGTCACGGCGACGCCCGCCGACGGCGGCGCGCCGGTCGAGTTCGACGCCGTCCTGCGCATCGACACGCCGGGTGAAGCGGACTACTACCGCAACGGCGGCATCCTGCAGTACGTGCTGCGCCAGCTCGCCAGCTAGCGACCGCATGGTTCCGGGCCGGGAGTCCTCCCGGCCCGGGCCGTCCGCAGGCCACCGGTCCTGCGATCCGATCCGCGACATTCCGAGGGGGCGCCATGGCCGAGTCCACAGAACTGTCGGCGCGCGTGGACGGCGATACCATCTTCCGGGTCCTCCGCAGCGAGATCCTCGCCGGCGTGCATCCGCCGGGGACCGCGCTGAGGGAAGTGGTCATCTCGGAGCGCTTCGGGGTGTCACGGACGCCCGTCCGTGAAGCCCTCAGCAGGCTCCAGCACGAGCGGCTCCTCGAGAGGGCGGCCCGCGGCCTGCAGGTGCCCCAGATCGATGCCCAGGAAGTCATCCAGATCTACGACCTCCGGGTCATGCTCGAGGAGGAGGCTGCCGGCCAGGCGGCCCTGAACCGCGGATCGGCGGACATCATGCGGCTCGAGGCGCTGCTCGAACGCGACCGCGCCGTCATCGACCCGGATGACACCACCAAGGTGACCAACAACCTCGAATTCCACACCTCCCTCTGGGCCTCCGCGCGCAACCCCATCCTCATGGACCTCCTGCAGCGGCTCTCGACCCACCTCATCCACACGCCGCGCTCCACGCTGTCCGTGGGCAACCGCTGGCAGGAGGTGCTCCTCGAACACGAGTCGCTGATCAGCGCCATCGCCGAACGGCGCAGCGACGATGCCCGCGCCATCGCGCGCACGCACATGGAGACGGCCCGCACGCTCCGGCTGCAGCTGCTCCGCACCGCCGCGGCGGACTGACGGTGGCGGACACCCGGCAGCGCCTCCTGCTCGATGTCGACACCGGCATCGACGACGCCGTCGCCCTCCTGTACCTGCTCGCAACGCCCGGCGTGGGCATCGAGGCCATCACCTGCACGGCCGGCAATGTCGGTGCCCGGCAGGTGGCCCTCAACAACCTCGCCCTGCTCGAACTGTGCGGACATGCCGGCGTCGAGGTGGCCATCGGCAGCGAGGTCCCGCTCGAGGTCCCGCTCGTCACCACCGAGGAGACGCACGGCGACCAGGGCATCGGGTACGCCGTCCTGCCGCCGCCGCGGGGTTCCGTCTCGGCACGCCACGCCGTCGACGTGTGGCTCGAAGCCGTCCGCTGCCATCCGGGGCAGATCACCGCGCTGGTCACCGGACCGCTCACCAACCTCGCTCTGGCCCTCCGTGCCGAACCGGAGCTGCCCATGCTCCTGAAGGGGCTCGTGATCATGGGCGGGGCCTTCAACTACCCGGGGAACACGACGCCGGTAGCCGAGTGGAACATCCATGTGGACCCCCACGCGGCCAAGGAGGTCTTCGCGGCCTACGAGGGGCTGCCGCGGGAGAAGCTGCCCGTGGTGTGCGCGCTCGAGACCACCGAGCGCATCGAGTGCACGCCGGCTCACATCGACGCCCTCGCGCGCGCTGCCGGTGCCGGGCCCGAGGTGCTCGACCCCGACGAACCGGAGGGGACCCGCAGCGGCAGCGACAACGCCGTCGTCGCCTGCGTGTCCGACGCCCTGCGCTTCTACATGGAGTTCCACCGCCTGTACGACCAGGGCTACATCGCGCACCTGCACGACCTGTTCGCGGCGATGGTGGCGACGGGGGAGGCGGGCTTCGAGGAGCGGCTCGCAACCGTCGATGTCGAGACGGACTCGCCGCTGACCATCGGGCAGACGGTCGCGGACGTCGCGGGGATGTGGAGGCGGGCGCCGAACGCGCGGATCGTCACGGGCAACGATCCTGCCGCGGTGTTCGAGCTTCTGGTCCGCCGGTTGTCGAGCCTTGCGAGGATGCACGGCTGAGGCCTGCTGTCCGGTGTGCACCTGGCGTCTGGGCGGGCAGACGTTCGTCGAGCGTGCAGACGTTCGTCGAGCGGGCACCCGGCGCGGCGGTGCAGACCCGTGGCGGCGTTGCCCCGGGTCTGGACGCCCGGCGCGGCGGCGCAACGCCCCGGTACACTGGTAGCTGCCCGCAGTGCTGCGCGGCTGGCGCCGAGGTGACATGAGGTGCGTCCTCCTCCCTCCATCGCGCCCAAGGAATATCGTGAGTTCACCCCTGACCCTCGCAGCCGAGCCCACCGCACAGCGCCCGCGGCGCCTGCTCCTCGCCCTGGGCGGAGCGCTCATCGTTGCCACCTACCTGTTCCTCGTGATCGTCCAGCCGGCGGAGATCGCCGGCGGGATGGGCAGCACGGCGTCGCTCGTCTCCCTGTTCGGGTTCCTCGGCGGCGGTGCGCTGCTGGTCGGCGGCATCCTGCCGATGCTGACCACGAGTTCCCTGGTCGTCATGCCGCTCGGCATCGCCCTGAACATCGCCATCGGGCAGATCGCCGGCTCCCTGGGCATGCAGATCTACCTCGACGCGATCGGGACTGTCCTCGTGGCCGTCCTCGCCGGTCCTGCCGCCGGAGCGGCAACCGGCGCGATCAGCAACGCGATCTGGGGCCTCTTCAACCCCTTCGCGCTGCCCTTCGCGGCGGGCGCCGCCCTCATCGGGCTGCTCGCCGGCCTGGCCGCGAAGTACGGGGCGTTCCGCCGGGTGTACCTCGCGCCCATCGCGGGTCTCGTCGTGGGTGCCATCGGCGGGTTGGTGGCCGCCCCGGTGGCCGTGTTCATGTTCGGCGCGGCCGGGACCTTCGGCACCAACGCCATCATCGCCGCCTTCCGCTCGATGGGTGACAAGCTGCTGGTCGCGGCCACCAAGCAGGGACTGCTGTCGGACTCGCTGGACAAGATCGTGGTCTTCGTCCTGGTGGCCCTGATCGTGTACGCCCTGCCGCAGCGCGCCGTCCGCCAGTTCCCGTTCGCACGGACCCACCGGGTCCTCGGGACGCGGGCCGGCACCCGGAGTGGCGACGCTGCTGTCCAGCCCGCGGGGAAATAGCACCCGCGCAGCCTCGGCCATGCCCCGCCGACGGATCTACAACCCCCTGACCGAACTGCTCGCCGCGGTCCTGCTGGTGGTGCTCGTCCTCGTGGTGAACCGCTGGGAGTTCTCCCTCGCGGTCCTGGTGTTCGGGGTGCTCCCTGCGGTACTGCTGTCCGGCAGGGCGCGCCGGATCGGCCTCGCGATCGTGCTGGTGGCCGGGCCGCTGCTGCTCTCGTCGCTCCTGCTCCACGGCCTGTTCTTCCCCGAGGGCAGCACGGTCCTGGTCGATCTGGGCATCGCCCGGGTCACGGCGGAGGGCCTCACCTTCGCGGCCGGAATGGGCCTGCGCATGACCGTGTTCACCGGAGTGCTGCTGACGGCGACGATGACCCTGGACATCCCCGAACTCCTGGCCACCATGACGCATCGGGGCTGGAACCGGAAACTCGTGTTCATCGTGGGATCCGCTGTCGGGCTGCTTCCCCATGTCACCCTGCGGGCGGGGCAGGTGACACGCGCCCAGCAGGCCCGCGGACTGGTCGTCGGCCGCGGCCCGCTCTCGCGCTTCCGGGCACTGGTGGCCGTCACGACGCCGCTCGTCATCGGGCTCCTCGTGGACGCATCGGAACGCAACTCCATGCTCGAGGCCCGGGGCTTCTCGTCCTCCGGCGCGCGCACGAGCTATCTGCCGGACACGGACACCCCGCTCCAGCGCCGGGTGCGCCGCGCGATGGTCGGCGTCGTCGGCGTGTTCTCGGCGGCATGGCTCGTGGTCACGGCGATCACGTGATCAGCGTCGACAGCGAGACCTTCGCCTACGACGACGGCGTGCCGCTCCTGGCGGGTCTGACCCTCACGGTACGGCCGGGGGAGTACGTCGTTATCGCGGGAGCGTCGGGTTCCGGCAAGACGACACTGGCCCGGCTGCTCGCCGGGATGACGGGCGCCGATGCCGGGTCCGTCTTCCGCGGTTCGATAGCACTGGACGGCGAGACGATCCGTTTCACGGGTACCCCCACGGATCCGCGGATCGACCCCGCCGCCTGGAGCAGCAGGGTCGCCTACGTGGCGCAGGGAGCGTGGGGACAGCTGTCCATGATATCCGCAACGGTCGGGGAGGAGATAGCCTTCGGCCCCTCCAACCGCGGCGTCCCCACGGAGCGGCTGCGCCGGCTCGTGGCGGAGGTCGCAGCGTCCCTGAAGCTGACACCGCTGCTCGGCCGCGACCCCCGCCGGCTCTCCGGGGGCCAGCTGCAGCGGACTCTCATCGCCGCTGCCGTGGTCCAGCGACCTCGGATCCTCGTCCTCGACGAGCCGTTCCAGGGGCTCGACGACGACGCGGTACAGGACGTAGCGGCGGCCCTCGAGGCCCTTCGTCGGGACGGCACCGCCGTGGTGGTCTGCGAGCCGATGCTCCCGCGGTCCGCACCCTCCGGTGCCCGCGTCGTCGCGCTGGCCGACGGACGTCCCGTCTTCGACGGCGCGCTGCAGGAAGGGCTCCGGGCTGGACTGCGGCGCTACGGGATCGGCACGGCAGGGGAACCTCCCCGCGTCGATCCCGGGGCCGTAGCCGCCCGGGGCCGCTCCGGTCCCGTCCCCGGTCCCGTCCCCGCTCCCGTCCCCGGTCCCGTCCCCGCTCCCGTCCCCGGTCCCGTCCCCGGTCCCGTCCCCGCTCCCGTCCCCGGTCCCGTCCCCGCTCCCGTCCCGGGACCCGACCGGAAACCCGGCCCTCCGCTCGTCGCATTGCGCGATGTCACCTTCCGCTACCCTGCCGCCGGTGGGCCCCACCCGCCGACGGGCCTGACGGACGTGAACCTGACGATCTCGGCGGGCGAGATCGTCGCGGTGAGGGGACCCAACGGTTCGGGGAAGTCGACGCTCCTCCAGCACCTGGACGGCCTGTACCGGGCGGACAGCGGTTCCGTCACGGTGGACGGGATCACGATCCGCCGCCAGCCGACGGGCACCCTCGCCACCACGGTCGGCTACCTGTTCCAGGACACGGACCGGCAGCTCTTCGAGCGCACCGTGCTGCGCGAGGTCTCCTACGGCCCGCGGGCCACCGGGTCGCGCAGGGCGGACGCCGTCCGGAAGGCCGGTGAGGCCCTCGACCGCGTGGGACTGGGTGGGCTGAAGGACGCCCATCCCTACGAACTGAGCTTCGTCCGGCGGCGTCTCGTCGCCCTTGCCTCCCTCATGGCCACGGGCCCGCTGGTCTGGGCGCTCGACGAGCCGACCGCGGGCCTCGACGAGCCCACCCGTTCGATGCTCGCCACCCTGCTGACCCGCCATGCCGAGGGCGGGGGCGCCGTCGTCCTGGCGACGCACGATGCCGCCTTCGCCGACACTGTCGCGCACAGGTCCGTCTGGCTCGAGGACGGCAGGATCCGCGCCACCGGCACTGGCACCGGCGCTGCCTCCTGACTCGGCGCCCGGCTCGGCACCCGGCTCCTGATACGAGGTTCCGGCTCCTGATACAGGATTTCTGCACCGGCTCGGCGCCCGTCCGCGCCGGTGAGCACCTAGGGTGGGACGCATGGACGTGTTGCGCGAGAGGCATCGGACGATCCGCACCCAGGGAGCGGACCTCGCGGTGTTCGAGTACGGGCGGGACCCTCACCCCGACGCTCCGACGATGGTCTTCCTGCACGGATACCCCGACAACCACCGGGTGTTCCACCCGGTCCTGCGGGAGCTCGCGCCCACACACCATCTCGTCGCGTTCGACACGCGCAACGCCGGCCGGTCACGCCCCCGCGACGGAGCCGGTTTCACGCTGGCGGAACTGGTCGACGACCTCTTCGCCGTCCTCGACGGGATCGACGCCCCCGGCGGGGTCCGCCTCGTGGGCCACGACTGGGGTTCCATCCAGGGCTGGGCCGCCGTGCAGGACGAGCGCGCGGACGGGAGGATCACCGACTACACGAGCATCTCGGGTCCCGACCTGCGCCATTTCTCCCGCTGGCTGCGCGGCCGCTTCCGGAACCCTCGGCTGGTCCCCCAGGGGATCGGACAGGTACTGCGCAGCTGGTACGTCGCGGCCTTCCAGCTGCCGGTCCTGCCCGAGCTGTCCTGGAAATACGTCCTGACCCGCCGCTACGAGCTGACGGCGCGGCGCAACGTCGGCGCGGACCCTCTCCGCGGCCTCGCCCTGTACCGGACGAACATGTCCCGTACTGCAGAGCCTCCCCGGGGCCGACCGGTCACCCTTCCCGTGCATGTCATCGTCCCCCGGAAGGATCCGTTCCTGTCCCGGCACCTCGTCGACGGACTGGAGGAGTGGGTGGAGGACCTCACCGTCACCACTGTCCACGGTGGCCACTGGTGGATCGCCTCGCGACCCCGGGAGTTCGCGGAACTGCTCGACCCCTCGCTGCGCGGCGAGGCCTGATCGAGGTTCCGGGCGCGCGCTACGCCTCCAGCAGGCCCCGGATGTCCTCGGCGGTGAGCGCGGAGCTGAAGACGGCGTCGTCGTCCATGACCGAGGTGAACAGCTTGGCCTTCTGCTCCTTGAGCTTCATGACCTTCTCCTCGATGGTCCCCGTGGACACCATGCGGTAGACCATGACGTTCTTCGTCTGCCCGATGCGGTGGGTGCGGTCCACGGCCTGCGCCTCCGAGGCCGGGTTCCACCAGGGGTCGAGGAGGAAGCAGTAGTCCGCCTCGGTGAGGTTGAGGCCGAAACCGCCGGCCTTGAGGCTGATGAGGAACACGGGGGCCTTGCCGTCCTTGAAGGAGTCGATGACCTCGCCCCGGCTGCGGGTGGAGCCGTCGAGGTACGCATACTCGATGCCCCGGGCGTCGAGCTGCTCGGCGGCCTTCTTGAGGTAGGACGTGAATTGGCTGAAGACGAGCGCGCGGTGTCCCTCGGCGAGGACGTCCTCGAGGTTCTCGAACAGGACCTCGAGCTTGGCGGACGGGACGCCCTCGTGCTCGGGATCGACGAGCGAGGCATCGAGACTGAGCATGCGCAGCAGGGTCAGGGACCGGAAGACGATCATCCGGTTGCGGTTCATGTCCTCGATCAGGCCGAGGAGCTTCTGCCGCTCGCGCTGCAGGTACGTCTCGTAGATGCGCCTGTGCTCGGGATGGAGCTCCACCTCGAGGACCTGTTCCTGCTTCGGCGGGAGGTCGGACGCGACGGCCTCCTTGGTGCGGCGCATCATCAGCGGCCGGATGCGCTTGCGCAGCCGCACCAGCGGCCGGTTGTCGCCGATCTTCTCGATCGGCGTCCGGTAGTCCTCCGTGAACTTCCGGGCGGAGGGGAACAAGCCCGGCGCCACGATGTTGAACAGGGACCACAGCTCCATGAGGTTGTTCTCCATGGGCGTTCCGGTGATGGCGAGTTTGAAGGGCGCGTCGAAGTCCTTCGCCGCCTGGTGCACCTTGGACGCCCTGTTCTTGACGAACTGGGCCTCGTCGAGCACGAGCCCGGACCACGAGAGGTCTTGGTAGGCGGAGAAGTCGAGCCGGAACAGGGTGTAGGAGGTGATGACGACGTCGGCGTCGCCCACCTGCTCGCGGATCGGGACGCCGGAGGCGCCCTGCGTGTCACTGATCGCGGCGACCTTGAGGCCGGGCACGAAGCGGTGCGCCTCCTTGGACCAGTTGGGCACCACGGAGGTGGGCGCGACGACGAGGAACGGAGCGTCGAGCCCCGTGCTCTCCTTCGCGTAGGCCATGAGCGCGAGGGCCTGCAGGGTCTTGCCGAGGCCCATGTCGTCGGCGAGCACTCCGCCGAGCTGGTGCCGCCACAGGAAGGCGAGCCAGCTGAAGCCCTCCGCCTGGTAGGGCCGCATCTCCGCGACGAGGCCCGCGGGTGCAGGAGTGGCTTCGACGTCCTGGAGTTCGAGCAGACCGCTCACGGCGTCACGCCAGGACTGCGCCTGCTCCGTCTCCTCGGCGAGGTCCTCGAAGTCCGCCCACAAGCCCGCCTGGTAGCGGCTGATCTGCAGGCCGGACTCGGGGTCCCACTCGCTCAGCGCGCGGGCCTCCTCGATGAGTTCGCGGAGCTGGTCGAAGACGGGCTGCTCGAGGGACAGGTAGCTGTTGTCGACGAGCTTCAGTTTCGTCCGGCCCTGTGCCAGCGCACGGAAGATCGAGTCGAAGGGGATGGTGCGCCCGCTCACCGTCACCATGACGCCGAGGTCGAACCAGTCGCGGTTGTCCGTCTCGACGGTGCTGATGCGCAGCGTGGGTGTCTCCGTCAGCTCCCGGTAGTCCGGCTTCTCGCCGACGACGTCCACGCTCACGCCGTCGAGCTCCAGGAGTCTCGGCAGCACGTCCTCGGCGAACTCCACGGCCTGCATGTCCTCGAGCTTCTGGGACTTCAGGGGCAGGGCCCCGAGGACCTGGCGGACAGCAGCGGCGAGCGCGTCCTCCGCGTCGGTGTCGCGGTAGCCGTCGTCGCTGCCCGGACCACCCCGGCGGAACGGCCTGCGCTGCACGGCGTCGCCCAGGGGGTAGTCGAAGTGCCAGTCGAGGGTCACGGACCCGTCGGCGCCGTAGGCCGTCGTCAGGACGAGGACCGGGGGCTGGATCTCGGGGAGCTCGACGGTGCCGTCGCTGCTCTCCACGGAGATGGACTGCCGCAGCTTGGGGTAGTACTCCTGCAGGAAGAGGGACTTCTCCTCCTCGGGGACGACGACGGCGCGGCCGCGCTGCAGGAGCTCGATGTCCTTGGGCGTGAGCCTCCGCGAGGTCGGCGCGAGCGTGATGGTGTCATCGAGGGCCACGGTGTAGATGCCGTGGGTGCTGATGACGTGGGCGGTCTCCGAGGGGTGGGGCCGGCCGTCGACGTCGAGGGCCGGGCAGAGCTGGAGTGAGCCGTCCTCCGTCTCCGTCGCGTCGAGTTTCAAGGTGGCGCGGGCGGCGAGCTCGATCGTCACCGATTTCTTGGACCCCACGAAGGCGATCCCGAGGCGCTGCGCCTCATCCAGCAGCTGCCACAGGAGCGGGTTGCTGAAGTCGTCGAGGTACAGCCAGGAGTCGTTGTTGCCGAAGTAGTTGACGCCCGTCCCGCGGTGCAGCGCCGGGAACTGGGAGAACCAGCGGTGCTGGTCGGGGTCGAGCTTCAGCCCGTACGTCTGGTAGCTGATGCTGCCCCAGGACAGGTTGTTCTTGATCCACTTGCCCTTGCCGTTCTGGCTGACCGGCCGCACCCCGAGGCGCGTATTGAGCGTTCGCTGCCCCTGGCGCTGGGCTGCCGACCCCCACCGCTGGACGGCCACTTCGGGGGTCCGCAGCTCGAACTGGAGCCCGAGGGGCGTCAGCGCCGCCGCCGGGCTCTCGTCGGAGCCGTCGGCGTCGAGGAGCTCGAGGAGGGAGGCCTGCCAGCCTTCCGGAGCCGACGGACGCGGCGCGGGCCGTGCGCCCAGTTCGCGCTCGTGCTGCGCGAGGAGGTTCTCGGTGTTGCTCTGCAGGGCCGTGGCGGCGACGTGCTTGCAGTCCGCGCCGACGGGGCAGCTGCAGAAGTTCTCCAGCGGGCGGAAGCGGCCGTCGCCCTTCACCCCGAGGCGGAGTTTGGTCCGGTAGTCGGAGGGTGCGGTGCCGCGGACCTTTCCGGTCAGGATCTTGGACTCCGCATCCCACGCGAGGGAGCTGACGGCGCCGTCCTTGGCGTAGGTCTGTCCGCGCTGGAACGCAGCCCCGCCCACGATCCGGATGATGTCGGTGACATCGACCATGGGGTGGCTGGAATTGGGCATAATTCCATGCTCTCACGCGAGGGTGACGCCCCGGGCCACAGGAGTCCGCTTTCGCGCGCAGCTGCCCGCCACCGCGCGCCCGGATGCTGCGGCCGGCTGCCGCCGCCCGCCCGGATGCGGGTCCTGGACCATGCGCCCTGACGGTGCAACCGGATGATGGGTCGGAATGCCTGCCCTACTGTTGGTAAGGGGGCTGACAAACGCCGGGGTCGGCGGAAACGGAAGAGGTCGTGCGTGTTCGAGGTACCCAGCATCATCTATGCGGCGGCGGGGCTCGCCGTGTTCGCCGCCGCGCTCCTGCCACGGCTGCTCATGCGCGCGCCGGTCTCGATGCCCATGGTGTTCCTCGCCGCGGGCATCCTGGTCTTCGGTTTCGCGCGTGACCTGCCCGATCCCGACCCGCTGAAGTACAGCGACGTGGCGCTCCACCTCAGCGAGGTGTGCGTGATCATCTCGCTCATGGGAGCCGGGCTCGCCCTGGACCGCAGGGTGGGCTGGCGCAGCTGGTCCACCACGTGGCGCCTCCTCGGCATCGCGATGCCCCTGTGCATCCTCCTCCTGACCCTGATGGGGCTGTGGCTGCTCGGGCTCGGCCTGGCCTCCGCCCTGCTGGTGGCTGCGGCTCTGGCGCCGACCGATCCCGTCCTCGCCTCCGAGGTGCAGGTCGGTGAGCCGTCGGAGTCGGAGGAGGACCTCGGTGCCGAGGACGAGGTGCGCTTCGGGCTGACGTCCGAGGCCGGCCTCAACGACGGGCTGGCCTTCCCCTTCGTCTACCTCGCCATCCTGATGAGCACTGTCGGGCTGGCGCCGTCCGCCTGGTTCCCGGAATGGATCCTGCTCGACGTGCTGTGGCGGATGATCATCGGCTGTGCCTTCGGGTTCGGCATCGGCAGGCTGCTGGGCCGTATTTTCTTCCGGACGCCGATCAAGAGCGTCCGCCTCGCGAACTACTCCGAGGGTTTCGTGGCGCTGGCCGCGACGTTCCTGACGTACGGACTGACCGAAGCCGTGGAGGGCTACGGTTTCATCGCGGTCTTCGTCTGCGCCGTCACCATCCGGGCCGGCGAACAGACCCATGGCTACCACGGAGTGCTGCACAGCTACATCGAGCAGCTGGAGCGGCTCCTGACCGTCGTCGTGCTCGTCCTGCTCGGCGGCGCCGTCGCCCGGGGGCTGTTCGAGGGCCTGCGACCCCTGGAGGTGGTGGTCGCCGTCGCGTTCATCCTGCTGGTCCGCCCGCTCACCGCCTGGCTGAGCCTCGCGCGTGGCAAGACCGGCCCCAGGGAACGCACCGTGCTCGCCTTCTTCGGGGTGCGCGGGATCGGCTCCATCTACTACCTCAGCTACGCGCTGTCGAAGGGCGAGTTCGCGGCGGACGAGACGGCACTGTGGCGGGTCGGCGGACTCGTCATCGTCCTGTCGATCGTGGTCCACGGCATCACTGCCGCGCCCGTCATCAACGCCCTGGACCGCGCCCGCCAGCGCAAGGCGCGCGCGCAGGGCGATGAGGCGCAGGCGCCGAACACCCCCGTCTAGCCGCACCCGCGTCAGCCGAGCGGAGCCTTCCGTTCCAGGGCCGCCCGGACCAGCAGCCCGCCGACGAGTGCCCAGAACGCCCCTCCGATCCCGAGGACGGACAGGCCCGACGCCGCCAGCAGGAACGTCACGGCGCCGCTCATCCGGCCCCTCGCATCCTGAAAGGATGCCGTCACCGCCGTCGCCATGGTGCCGATGAGCGCCAGGCCGGCCACGGCCTCCACGAGCCCTGCCGGGGCGGCGCCCACGACGACGACGAGGGCACCCGAGACGCCGGCGAGCACCAGGTAGGAGAGCCCGGCCGTCAGGGCCGCGATCCAGCGGCGGTCCCGGTCCTCGCCTGCGCCTTCCCCGGCGGACAGCGCCGCGGACAGGGCCGCGAGGTTGACCGCGTGCCCGCCGAAGGGCGCGACGACGGCGGTGCCGAGTCCCGTCACGGCGAGCGCCGGCCGCCAGGGTGCCCGGTAGCCGAAGGACGCGAGGACGGCGACGCCGGGGAGGTTCTGCGACGCCATGGTCACCACGTAGAGGGGCAGGGCTATGCCGACGACGGCGGCCGGATCCAGGGCCGGCAGGGTGACGGTGAGCGTCGGTGCCAGGGAGGAGGGGTCGATGACGGTCCCGTGGAGGGTGAGCTGGACGCCGATCACCGCCAGGGCGGCGGCGAGGGCGAGCGGAACGGCCCACTTCGGCACGAGCGCGGAGGCAGCGAGCCAGACGGCGATCACCGGGAACACCAGCAGCGGGATGGAGCCCAGGGACTGGAAAGGGGCCAGGCAGAGCGGCAGCAGCACGCCTGCGAGCATGGCCTGGGCGAGGTGCTGCGGGATCCGGGCGACGAGGCGGCCGAGCCAGGGCACCGCGCCGGTCAGGGCGATCAGGACGCCCGTGACGAGGAACGCGCCCACCGCTGCCGGCCAGCCTCCCGCCGGGATGCTCGCGCCGGCCAGGAGGGCGGCTCCGGGCGTGGACCAGGACAGGGTGACCGGGAGGCGGTACCGCAGCGACAGCAGGACGATCCCGACGCCCACGACGGCCGTCAGGGCGAGCAACCCCGAAGCAGCCTGCTCCGGCGTGGCGCCGGTGGCCCGCAGTCCCGCGAGGACGACGGCGAAGGACGACGTGAAGCCGACGAGGGCCGTGACGACCCCGGCGAGGACGGGTTCGTGCAGGCCGGGCCGGACGGCGGTACTCGTGTGCACCGGGGTCTCCTGTTCGGAACGCCGAGCGCCCAGTCGATCGAAGTGTTCTGTATATGGAACGGCAAGCGTAGGATGCGGGGATGCCCGAGGACAAGCCCGACCGGACCGGATCGCTCCGAACCGCCGTCGCCCGGCGCATCACGGCGCTGCGACAGGAGAAAGGGCTCTCACTCAGCAGCCTGGCCGCCCGGGCAGGGATCGGCAAGGGCACGCTGTCCGAACTCGAGGCCGGCACCCGCAATGCGACCCTCGAGACCCTGTACGCGCTGGCGGGTCCGCTGGGAGTTCCACTGACCGGCCTCGTGGGGGACGAGACGGGCCGCAGCGTGTCCGACGGCGTGGTGGACGCCCGGCTCCTGTCGGTCCGCCTGCACGACGACGGCGGGACCACGGAGATCTTCTGGCTCACCATCGCCGCCGGCGGCACGAGGACCTCGCCACCGCATGCCCCGGGCACCACCGAGCATCTGCGGCTGGTGCGGGGGAGTGCGCAGGTGGGGCCCCGGGGCGCCGAGCGGCCGGTCGACGCAGGCGGGTCGCGGTCGTGGTCCGGCGACACGGTGCACTGCTACGGGTCCGCGGAGGGAGCCGAAGGAGTCCTCGTCATCGAGACTCCGAGGGGGCCGGCCTGAGCAGGGTCAGGTAGGGCCGATCGGACGCCCGCGTCCCCTCAGCCGTTGCGGACCTGCTCCAGGCGCCGCTGCACGGCTTCCAGTTCGTCGCTGAGGGACTGCAGGCGCGCGGTGTTCTGTTCCACGGCGAGTGCCCGGACGAGGGAGTCCTGGCGCTCGCGGAGCGCCGTCTCGGAGGTCGGCAGGTCGGGATTCGGCATGCTCCCAGTCTCGCAGAGCGCGGCCTGCCGCGGCGTGATATCGGCCACTGCCCTGCAGGGCCCGGGCCCTGCAGGAAATAGATGCGCCGAGGCAACCGTTCCCTCAACAGGCCCACGACTGCCGTCGTGGTTCTGGAAATCGAGAGGTGCATCCATGACTGTCCCCCTGTCCATCCTGGATCTGGCGCAGGTCGCCGAGGGTTCCACTCCGGCGGAGACGTTCGCGTCCAGCGTGTCGCTCGCGCAGCACGCCGAGACGTGGGGCTACCGCCGTATCTGGTACGCGGAGCACCACAACATGGGCAGCATCGCCTCCTCGGCCACGAGCGTCCTGATCGCCCACATCGCCGCCCACACCTCGAGCATCCGGCTCGGTTCCGGCGGCGTCATGCTGCCCAACCACTCACCGCTGACGATCGCGGAGCAGTTCGGCACCCTCGAGAGCCTGCACCCCGGACGCATCGACCTCGGGCTCGGCCGCGCCCCGGGGAGCGACCAGGTCACGGCCCGCGCGCTGCGCCGCGATCCCGCGTCCGCGGACAGCTTCCCGCAGGACGTCCTCGAACTGCAGGGCTACCTCACGGGGGAGACGAGGGTTCCCGGCGTCCAGGCCACCCCCGGCAAGGGCACCAACGTCCCGCTGTACATCCTCGGGTCCTCGCTTTTCGGCGCGCGGCTCGCCGCTGCCCTCGGCCTGCCCTTCGCCTTCGCCTCCCACTTCGCGCCGCAGGCCCTGCAGGATGCCGCCGCGATCTACCGCCGGGAGTTCAAGCCCTCCGAGCAGGCCGACAGGCCGCACTTCATCGCCGGGGTCAACGTGATCGCGGCGGACAGCGCGAACGATGCGCACCACGAGTTCCACGAGGCGATGCTGCGTCGCGTGAGCCTCCTCCTCGGGCGCGGCCAGACCTTCACGCGCGAGGAGTCCGAAGCCATCCTCGCCTCTCCGGGCGGCCAGCAGATGGCCGACATGGCCCGCTACAGCGCGGTGGGAACGGCCGACGTCGTGCAGGACTACCTGGACCGATTCGCCGCCCAGACCGGGGCGGACGAACTCATCATCGCGACGCAGGCGGGCAGCACGGAGGCGTGGCTGCGCTCCTTCGAGCTGGTGGCCGACGCCATGCTTCGCGTCGGCGCCTGAGGGCCACGAAAAAAAGAACCTCGCACTTCTGCTTGCCATCACCCTCCAACGTTTGGTTAAGTAGGACCTAGTTGTAGTGTTGCGCATTTGAATTTCGCGCGGTTTAGCCCTCGCGGGATAGGCCGCGTCTCTGAAAAAGCGGACAAGCACGCCGCGACTGGGGCGTTCCGAAAGTCGGAGCGCGTCTGAATTTCAGAAGGATGAACAAAAAATGGCAACAGGTACCGTGAAGTGGTTCAACGCTGAAAAGGGCTTTGGATTCATTGCTCCCGACGACGGAAGCGCAGACGTGTTCGCACACTTCTCCGCGATCAACGCGAGCGGCTACCGCTCGCTCGACGAGAACCAGAAGGTCAGCTTCGACACCGAGCAGGGCCCCAAGGGTCCCCAGGCGTCGAACATCCAGCCCCTCTAAGGCTCGGATCTTCAACTAGATCTTTTCGAAGAAGCAGGATGGACTCCGGTCCGTCCTGCTTCTTCGTTTAACTCGCCGGGCAGCGGACGGGGTCGCCCGTCAGGAGACGCCGGCGCAGAGTCCGATGAAGGCGCCGAGCTCCTCGAGGGCTGCCGGCGTCGACGGCAGGTGGTGGGTCAGCCGGGGCGAGCGGATGAGGACGGCCCGCCATTGACCGCGTGAGACGGCCACATTGATGCGATTGCGGTTGAGCAGGAACCCGATGCCCCTCGGTGCCTCCGCAGCCGAGGATGCCGCCATGGTGACGATCACGACGGCGGCCTGCTGGCCCTGGAACCGGTCCACCGTTCCCACCCGGACGTCCCCGTACCCCGCGGCGGCCAGTGCCTTCCGCACGAGCTGCACCTGTGCGTTGTAGGCGGCCACCACGAGGATGTCGGTCTGCGCGAGGGGGCGGGGCGTGGCGCGCGCGTCCGGGGTCCAGGGAAGACCGAGGTGCCGCCGCACCTGAGCGACCACCTCCTCGGCCTCCTCGGGTGAGGACGTGGCATTGCCGGAATGCTCCACGGACACGCATTCGACGCCGGGTCCGGACCTCTCCAGGTGGCGGCCCCGGGCGGCCGGAGCCGTGGTGAGGCGTCCGTCGTAGGCGAAGGCGGACACCGCCCGGCACAGGTCCGGGTGCATCCGCCAGGTGTCCGCCAGGAAGTAACCGAACTCCGCCGGAAGGGTCGAGTGGCCGGCGGAGAGCCAGCCGAGCGCCGAGGCATCGACCGGTTCGGGGTGGGTCCCCTGGGTCACCTGCGGAAGCTGTTGTGGATCCCCGAGGAGCAGGAGCCGGGAGGCGGCCTGCGCCACGGCCATCGTGTTGGCGAGTGAGAACTGACCCGCCTCGTCGATGACCAGCAGGTCGAGCGAGCCCGCCGGGACCTTGCTGCCGGTCATCGTCCAGGCCGTGCCGCCGATGAGGCACCCGCCCGCCGTGCCGAGAAGGCGGGCGACGTCGTCGTCGGACCGCTGGTTCCAGGGCGTGGTGGGGTCCTCGGTCCGTTTGGCCACCAGCTGTGCGGGAACCCCCGCTTCCATCGCGCGGCACAGCAGGTTCTCGACCACGGCATGGGACTGGGCGACGACGCCGACCTTCCAGCCGCTCCGCACCAGTCGTTCGACGACGTCGGCGCCGACGTGCGTCTTGCCCGTGCCGGGCGGTCCCTGCACCGCGAGGTACGAGTCGGAGAGCAACCGCAGTGCCGCGGTGATCGCCTCCGCATAGCCGTTGCTCCCCGGCGGGACGGCGGGCAGGACGCCGCTCGAGAGGCGTGGCGGTATGCGCCGCAGCAGGTCGAGTGCAGGACCCGCGGGGATCCCGGGCAGCGCCCGGCCGACACGGTCCGCAAGCGCCACCAGTGCCTCCTGCAGGGACTTCGTCAGGAGGGGCTGGTCCGGGGAGAGGGCCACGGGCACGACGGGACGAGGCTCTGCACCGCGCTTCAGCTTCTCCCGGAGGACCGCTGTGACGCCGTCGCCGTCCTCCGACAGCTCCGTCACCTCGACCCCGAACCACCCGCCGCGCCCGGTGCCGCTGCTGTCCGCGACGTCGGCGCCGGCGGGCACGGGGGAGTCGTAGATGGCGAAGTAGGAGGAGCCCTCACGGAAGTCCGCGCCGGGCTGTAGCCGGGCTGTGACCTTCAGCGTCCGCACGGGGTTGGACCGGGACGTCGGCCGGGCCCAGTCCTCGACGACCTCCAGCGTGCGGAAGACCATCACATCGCGGGACTCCTCCCACTCGGAGGCGGGAGCCGCCAGGCGGTCGAAGTGCGACCACCAGAACTGCTTCCTCTCCCGCCGGTGGTAGCCCACCGCCGCCGCGACGAGGGCGACGGCCTGCTGGTCGGGGTGCTTCGCCTCCTCGGGCGACAGCCGCGCGAGGTGGTCCAGCAGCCGCGCCTCCTCGGGGGCGGGCCCGTAGGCGATCCGCTCCTCGGCGGCCGGACCATCCCGGTCCACCGGGTCTGGCCCCGCGTGGCGTACCCGGAGGCCGAGCAGCCAGTCCCGGAGCCGGAGCGTCGAGACGCAGTCGTACCGGTTGTAGTCGCTGATCCCGGCCAGGATCTCCGCCGCAGCGGCCTGCTCACCGGCGTCACGAGCGGTGCAGTAGGCGGCATAGGCGACGACGGAGGCGCCGGCATCCGTGACATCGCCCGAGCGGAGGTCGCCGTCCATGTAGAGGGGCTCGAGCTTCTTGAGGCTGTAGGAGCGTTCGGAGATGCGGAGACTGGAGCGCACGGTCTCGTAGAGGTCCATGAGCACACCGTCCCGCAGCAGCGTGTCCACGGCGTCCTCGCCGATGACGTGGACGAGGGACAGGCGGCGCAGCGCGCTCTTCTCGTAGGCCGCGTAGTGGTAGACGTGCAGGTCCGGATACTGCCGGCGGCGCTGCGCCACGTAGTCCAGGAAGTGGGCGAAGGCACTGCGTTCCTCGGCCCTGCTGTGCGCCCAGAACGGACGGAAGGTCGGCTCCGCCGCGTCGTCGGCCGGCTGTTCGACGACGCCGAACAGGTACTCGATGCCCCAGCTCCCATCCGCGGGGTCCTGCCACAGCGGATCGCCCTCGAAGTCGAAGAAGATGTCCCCCTTGCTCGGGGCGGGGAGCGACGCCAGGGCGTGGCCGGGGAGGACGCGGTAGGAGACGGTGTGCTCCCGGCCTCCGGCGTCGCGGTAGGTGACGCCACCGTCGACCTCCGCAGTGCCGAGCTGCAGGCGCGCCTGCTCCTGCAGCCGGGTGAGGGATGCATCCTCCGGGCGCGGTGCCATGGCGGCGAGCTGCTCGATCGTCGCGATGCCCTCGCGGCGCAGCCTCGCCCTGCGCTCCCCGGTCATCGAGGCGACGAGCAGCAGGTCGCGCGTCGCCTCGACCTGCTCCCCGCAGTAGTCGCAGCGGCCACAGGCGGCGAGGTCCGCCGTCTCCCAGGCCACGGGGTCCGGCTGGTTCCGGTGGCTGTGCACGAGGTCGAGGAAGCGTGCGCGGCGTTCGCGGAACACCGGCAGGAGGTCGGAGAGGCTGTGGACGCTGCGCGTACGGTCGCCGAGCACGAGCGTCACGTCCGGCGAGGTCGGGATGCCGGCCGCCTGCAGCTGATCGCCGTAGGCGGCGAGCTGGAGCAGGGCGCCGACCTTCGCGTGGCGCGCCAGCTTCGTGTCCCAGACGGCGTAGGAGCCGTCCCCCTGGCGGACGAGGAAGTCGGAGCGGCCGTGGAACGTGCCGTCGAAGAACGCCGCCTGGAACACCACGGATGCTCCCGAGCGCAGCGCGCGGATCGATTCCTCGTGCTTGTCCGCCAGGACGCCGCGGTCCATCACCGCGGCTGGTTCGACGTCGTACACGCCCGTGGGGTTGCCCGGCGACCAGAGTCCGTGCTCGGCCACCAGCTCGTCCAGCACCCTGCGCTCGTGCAGGTCGCCGAGGGCGGCCGCACGCTGCAGCATCTCGTTCGCGGCGAACTCGGCACGCTCGGCCCGTCCCAGCTTCTCGTCGAGGACGCGCAGGAGCCGGTACCCGCATTCGGAGGCCAGGACGAGGTCGGTCGCGGAGAACACGAGATCGGGGCCGGACGCCTTGGGGCCACCGTCGAGCAGGAACATGTGCTGCGGACCCTTCCGTCGTGCTGCCAGGACTCTTACAGTCCATCATGTCCCACCGACGGCCGTGTGACCCGGCCCACAGCAGGACGGGGCGGAGCGGTGCCGACCCCGGGGGATGGAAGAATTGGCAGTACCGACCACCGACCAGGAGCAACCCCCATGAACCCCCGCACGCTATTCCGCACCGTCGCCGTCGCGGAGGCGGTGACCTGGGCCTTCCTGCTGCTCGGCATGTTCTTCAAGTACGTCGCTCGCACCACCGAGGCGCTCGTGCCGCCGGCGGGAGCGGTGCATGGATTCGTGTTCCTGTGCTTCGTGGTCACGACGGTGTTCGTCTGGATCAACCAGCGCTGGTCCGTGGCGACGGGCCTGCTGGGGCTCGCGTCGGCGGTCCTCCCCTTCGCCACCGTCCCCTACGAGCGATGGCTCGAACGCCACGGGCGGCTCGCGCGGGCCTGGCGCCTCGCCCCCGGCGCCGAGGCACCCCGGAACCCCCTCGAGAACCTCCAGGCCTGGGTGCTGCGGAGCCCGCTCGCCGCACTGCTGGTCGCCGTCGCCGGCATCTCGGTGGTCTTCACCGTGCTGCTGATCGTCGGGCCTCCCGGATCCTCGAGCTGACGGGCGCACCATGACCGAGCCAGACGGCACCACTGACGACGAGCGGTACTTCCTCTCCGGCGGACGCCGCTGGCGCAGGGCCGATCCGTCGCTGCCCGAGGACATCAAGGCGCGGCTGATGTCCCACCTGGGTCGCGGCCGATCGGGTGTCCGCAACAGCGCCAGGGGCGACGACGGCGGAGCGCTTCCCCGCGCACGACGTACCGTCCAGCTGGCCAAGGAAGGGCTCGGCGAACGGGGGACTCCCTGGTGGGAGCAGTCCGAGGCCGAACGGACGGCCCGCTGGGCCGCCGCACTGAAGGAACTCGACGCGCTGCACCCGCAGCGGCCCGGCGGTACCGACCGGAAGCGGTCCGGGGATGACTGACCATCCCTCCGACGAGGCCCTGCGCGCGGAGATCCTGCGGATCGCCGAGCACCGGGGGAGTGAGAAGACGTTGTGCCCCTCGGACGCGGCCCGCAGCATCGGCGGCAACACCTGGCGGGAGCTGATGCCCGCGGCGCGGCGGATCGCCTTCGAGCTCGCCGGCGAGGGGCGCGTGGACGTCACGCAGCACGGGGAGCGCGTGGAGGCGGAGGCGCGGGGCCCCATCCGCATCCGTTGGGTGGACGGCCCCGACCGGTCCTGAGGTGCGGGGAATCCCGGACATCACGACGACGGCGGCACCCGGTGGGTGCCGCCGTCGTCGTCCCCGCGTCTACTTTTTGGCGAGCTCGGGGTGGTGGAGTTCGGTGACGTCGGGGTGGGCGCGGACGCGGCCCTTCAGGACGTTCGACCCGTAGGTGGACAGCATCGGGTTCTCCGGATCGTCCGTGATGCCGCGGGCCGCGGCCTTCAGGTCCTCCGTGAGCGGCACCGGCGCGATCACGGCGTCGAGGCGCGGTGACCAGAAGAACGGGACGGCGTAGCGGTCGACGCCCGCCGGGGGCGCGGTGACGCGGTGGATGGTGGCGGCAAGGTAGCCCTCGGTGGCCACCTCGAGCATCTCGCCGAGGTTCACGACGAGTGCCCCGGGTATCGGTGTGACCGGGACCCACTCGCTCGCGCTGTGGGGGAGGACCTCGAGGCCGCCCACCTCGTCCTGCAGCAGGAGGGTCACGAAGCCGTAGTCGGCGTGGGCGCCCACTCCCTGGGATCCGGCTCCCTCCACGACGCCTCCGACGTAGTGGACGAGCTTCGCCATCCAGGCGGGCGTCCTCTCGAACGGCTCGGCGAAGTAGTCCTCGGGGAGGTGGAGGGCGACGGCGATGGCCGAGAGCAGTTCGGCGCCGACCCGGGACATCAGCCCGGCCCAGGCCATCGCCTGCTCCTCGAGTTCGGGAAGGGTCTCCCGCGGCCACAGGTTTGGCCCCTGGAGCAGCCAGTACGGCTCGTCGGCGGGGTAATCGCTGAGCGGTTCACGCTCGGGGGAGAAATCGATCTGCTCCCGGGCGTCGGGCCTGCCGCGCGTGATCTCGGTCCCCAGTCCCGCGTAGCCGCGGAAGTGGGGCGAGGTGCGGTTGTGGATCTTCAGCCGCTCCTCGAGCGGGAGGTCGAAGAAGCGGCGCGTGACATCGAAGAGGTCGTCCACCTGGGTGGGCGCGGCGCCGTAGTTGACGACGTGGAAGAAGCCGACGGTGTGCGCGGCGTTGCGCAGTTCCTCGATGAAGCCGGGGTTGAAGGAACCATCGGCGGAACGTGCGGTACTGAGGTCAAGGGTGGGGATCGATCCCGTGGAATGCTCCATGCGGAGGAGATTACGCCCGTTCAAAGACGCTTCATGACTTTTCGTTACGCAGTATTGCGGCCGGGCCCACCGGTCTCCGGACCGCCCACGCCCGCCAGCCCGCGCACGAGGCGGAGGCCTCCCTCGGATCCCGGCCAGTGCCGCTCCAGCGCTCCCGGTCCGGCGCTCCGGACGACGGCGCGCAGGACGACGGCGACCAGCACGATGTCGTCCGCGTAGCCGATGACGGGCAGGAAATCCGGGACGAGGTCGATCGGCAGCAGAAGATACACCACGAGGGCGCCGAGCAGGAACCGGGCACGCCCCGGGACCGTCCGGTCCGCGGCGAGCCGGCGGATGAGCCGCAGGAGGTCCGGTCCGAGACGCAGCACGTCGGTCAGCGACAGGATCTCCGGGTGCCGCCTGGCGTAGAGGCCCAGGAAGAGGAGGAAGAGCCCGTAGGCCGCGAGGATCGCGACGCCGGCCTCCAGCAGCACGTGCCAGTCCACTCCGTACCCCTTCCCGCCATGGTCCGTGAACACCCTACTGCTAGGTGGCCAGGGCGGCGCGCAGGACGGCCGCGATGCTCTCGGTCACCTGTTCCTCGGTGACGGCGCCGGGATCGGCGGCGCACTCGATGGCCATGCCGTTCACCGTCGCCAGCAGGATGGTGGCGAAGACGGTGTAGTGCTCCGGGTCCGACGGCGCGCCGAAGGCCGCCGCCCGCTCGGCCAGCGTCGCGGCCAGCAGCGAGCGCCGGGTGCGCCGGTGCTCGCGGAACACGGCACCCACCTCGGGGTCCCGGCCCGCCTGGAGGGCGAACTCGACGACGAGCGCATGCCAGCGCTGGTCGCGCAGGACACCCCGGGCGAGGTAGCGCGCGGTGTGCAGGACGGTCTCGTCGAGCGAGGTCAGGTGATCCACCTGGCTGAGGACGTCCGCGGCGGTGTCGGCGAGCCGTTCGCCCAGCAGGGTGGCGAAGAGTTCCTGCTTGGAGCCGAAGTTCGAGTAGACGGCGCCCTTCGTGTACCCGGCCCGTTCGGCGATCGTGTCCAGCCGGGCGGCGACGTAGCCGATCTCCTCGAAGACCTCGAGCGCCGCGACGAGCAGCCCCGCGCGGACGTCCTCGCGCCGTGGGCGGCGGCGTGGCCTTCCCGCCGTCGTGCTGTCGGTTGTCGTACGTGCTGTCATGTCGTCCTCCCACAGTTACGATACCATTGGTATTGAATACTCCGAGTATCGAAATTGAGGATCGCCATGGTCACCTCCCTGCTCCCTAACCCCGACGCCCAGGCGGGCGGCGCTCCTGCCATCGTCGTCGAGGGCCTGGCACTACGGACGGGGAGGAGGACGATCTTCGAGGACGTCAGCTTCGACGTCCCGGCCGGGTCGCTCACCGTGCTCGCGGGAGCATCCGGGACCGGCAGGACCGCCCTGGCCCTGGCGCTCGCCGGACGGTTCTCCGTCTCCGCGGGGCGGTTCTCGGTCCTCGGCCTCGCACTGCCACGGCACGCCGGTGAGGTGCGCCGCCGCGTGGGCTTCACGGGCAACGCCACGGTGGTGCCGCTCGACGAGAACCTCACGGTGCGGCACCACGTGGCCGAGGCGCTCGGGCTGGCGGGCCCGTGGTGGAGGCGGTCGGCCACCCGCGAGCGGGTGGACCGCACCATCACCGCCGCCAACGACCTGCTCGCCGCCCTCGAGGACGTGGTCGGCGGGAACGCACCGTCGGGGCCACTGGCGCAGGCGCGCCTCCACCGGGGTGAACTGGTGCGCGACGCCTCACCTGTGGCGCGCTTCACGCTCAGCCTCGTCCTCGCCCTCGTGTCGGGTCCCGACGTCCTCGTGGTGGACGACGTCGACCAGCTCCGCACCGCCGACGAGCGCCGTGCCGCCTGGGCCGCACTGCTCACCCTCGAACGCACCCGGCGCGGCGACGGGGGGCCGCTGACCGTCGTCGCCACCTGCCAGGACTGGCAGGAGCTCGACGACGTCCTCGACCCGGGCCGTCTCGGTGCCCTGCCCGTGCGTCCCGCCACCGTCCACACCCTGGGCGCCCCAGTCTCCGCCCCGACCCCAGATCCAGAAACCAGGTAAAACCGTGTTCTCCCTGCTCCGCACGGAACTCTCCCGCTTCCGCATCTCCCTCCTGTCCAGGGCCGCACTGGTGGTGATCGCCATCATCCCCGCGCTGTACGGCGGGCTCTACCTCGCGGCCAACTGGAACCCGACGGGCAACCTCGACCACCTGACGGCCGCCGTCGTGAACGAGGACCAGCCCGCGACGGCTGCCGGCCCCGACGGCACCGAAACCACCATCTCGGCGGGCGCGGACCTCACCGGTACCCTCACCTCCTCGGACGGCGCCGGGTTCACCTGGGTCGAGGCCAGCAGGGAGGACGCGCAGGAGGGCCTCGATGACGGGACCTACGCCGCCACACTCGAGATCCCGTCGGGGTTCTCGGCCAGGCTCGCCTCCGTCGGTGGCGACACCCCGGCGCAGGCGACGCTCGACATCACCACGAACGACGCCGACAGCTACATCGTCGGCCAGGTCGGCAACACCGTGGCCGCCACCCTCCAGCGCCAGGTGCAGTCCGGCGCCACCGAGGACTACCTCGACAGCATCTACCTGGGCTTCTCCTCCCTGCACGGCGAGCTCACCGAAGCCGGCGAGGGTGCCGGCAGGATCGCCGACGGCGCACGGAGTGCCGATGAAGGGTCGGGCTCGCTCGTCGTCGGGCTCGGCAGCCTCGTGGACGGCAGCGTCCAGCTGTCCTCCGGCAGCGCGCAGGTCGCCGGCGGAGCGGCGGACCTCTCGGGAGGAGCCTCCGACCTCGCCGCCGGGCTGGCCCAGCTCGAGGCGGCGACGACGGACCTTGTCCCGCAGTCGCAGCAGCTCGCGGAGGGTGCCGCAGCGGCAGTCACGGGAGGAGCAGCGGTGCGCGACGGAGCCGCACAGGCAGCGGCGGGAACGCGGTCGGTCGCCGACGGGGCCGGCTCGCTGTCCGGTTCGGCGACGGCCCTCGCGGACGGCACGCGCAGCGTCGCCGACGGCGTCGCCCAGGTCGGGGACGGGGCAGCGGCCCTCTCCGCGGGAGCGACGCAGCTCTCTGCCGGTGCAGGGCAGGCGGCCACAGGCTCGCGTGCCGTGTCCGACGGCCTCGCACAGCTCACCGCGAACTACGGTGCACTGACCGACGCCGAACGGATCGCCGCACTCCAGCAGCTCGCGTCCGGCGCGGATGCCGCGGCTGCGGGGAGCGAGCAGGTGGCCACCGGCACGGGGACCCTCGCTGCCTCCGCCACGGACCTCGCCACCGGTGCCGGAACTGCGGCCGCCGGAGCGGGCGCCGCGGCCGACGGCGCAGGCCGCCTCGCCACCGGCGCCTCCGAGCTCGCGACCGGCGCGGACGGTGCCGCAGCGGGTGCCGGACAGGTGGCACAGGGCGCGGCGGGCCTCGCCGACGGGCTCGAGCAGCTCCAGTCGGGGACCGGTACCCTCGCTGCAAGCGCCCCGGCGCTGCGTGACGGCATCGTCTCCGCCTCCGACGGCGCCGGCCGCCTCGCCGCAGGAGCGTCCACGCTCAGCAGCGGTGCGGAGCAGGTGGCCGGGGGAGCGGCAGCCCTCGCCGACGGTTCCGGGCAGGCGTACGACGGCGCCACCCGGCTCGAGGACGGCCTCGGGACCCTGTCCAGCGGCTCGCGGGACCTTGCACAGCAGCTCGAGCAGGGCGCAGGGCAGGTGCCGGACTACTCCGACGCCCAGCGCACGGAGCTGAGCGGCGTGGGGGCGTCACCGGTCGCCGTCGAGCGGACGCACGCGAATGCCGTCGACGCGTACGGCGAGGGCATGGCGCCCTACTTCATCCCGCTGGCCCTCTGGGTCGGCGGTATCGTGACCTACATCGTGCTCCGGGCACTGTCGCCGCGCGCACTGGCCTCGACGGCCGCTTCCTGGCGGGTGTCGGCCGCCGGCTACCTGCAGGGCGCGCTGTTCGCGGTGCTGCAGGCACTGGTGCTCCTCGGGGTCCTGGTGGCAGGCGTCGGGTTGACCACGCCCCACCCGATGGGCCTGCTGGCCTTCACGATCCTCACGGCGCTGGTCTTCACCGCCATCCATCAGGCACTCGTCGCCCTGCTCGGCGGCGTCGGCAGGCTGGTCGCGCTGGTGCTGCTGATGCTGCAGCTCACGTCCGCGGGAGGCACCTACCCCGTGGCGACGGCGCCCGGCTTCTTCCAGTTCCTGAGCCCGCTGCTGCCCATGACGCACGCCGTCGTCGGCCTGCGCCACCTCATCGCCGGCGGAGACCTCGGTGTCGTCTGGCTCTCGGCGGCTCAGCTGCTGGTCTTCTTCGTGCTCGCGGCGGGCCTGTCCGTCGTCGCGGCGCACCGGCACCGCTCGTGGTCCCTCGGGAAGCTGCACCCCAGCCTCGCGCTCTGACAACTCCCCGCAGGCGGGAAGCGCGCACGCGCAGGAACTTATAGGTTGGAACGGTACCCAAGCACAGTACGTCCACCAGGAAGGCACCATCCCATGATCTTCATCGTCGTCAAGTTCAACGTGAAGCCCGAGTGGAGCGACCGCTGGATCGATCTGACGCGGGACTTCACGGAGGCCACCCGCCAGGAACCGGGGAACCTCTGGTTCGACTGGTCCCGCAGCGTCGAGGACCCCAACCGGTTCGTGCTCGTCGAGGCGTTCCAGGACGACGCCGCGGAAGCCCACGTCAACAGCGCCCACTTCTCCCAGGCCATGGAGGACATGCCGCAGGCACTCGTGGAGACGCCGGAGATCATCAGCGAGCGCATCGCTGCCGAGGGCTGGGGCCGCATGGGGGAGCTGACGGTCGACTAGGGTCGCGTCGCTCAGGGCGGGGGTGCCGGACGGGTGTGCTCCGCGAGCAGGCCCGTCACCTCCCCGTCCGCGATGAGCGCGTGATCTCCGGCGGACAGGAAGGACCCGGGCTTCCGCAGGTCCTTGACGATGTCCCAGTGCAGCGACGACTGGTTGATGCCGCCGCAGTCCGGATAGGCCCGTCCCAGCGCCAGGTGCATCGTGCCCAGGATCTTCTCGTCGATCAGCAGGTCGCCCGTGGCGGTCGTCATGCCGGGGTTGGTCCCGATGCCCAGTTCCCCCACGCGCCGTGAACCCGCATCGGTGCCGAGCAGCTCGTGCACGAACCCCTCGCCCCGGCCCGCGGACGCTTCCACGACGGTACCGCCCTCGAACCGCAGCTCCAGCTCGGTGATGGGAGTACCGGCGAACCAGAAGGTGCCGGGGAAGCGGATGTGACCGTCGACCCCGTCGTCGAGGGGAGCCGTGGCGATCTCCCCGTCCGGCAGGTTCGCCTCGCCCGCGAAGCTGATCCAGGTCCGTCCACCGGTCCGGAAGGTGAGGTCGGTGTCCCCTGTGACGACGCGGACGGTGTCCTCCTGCTCGAGGGCAGCACACAGCGTGTCCCAGCGCGCGCGGAGGTCGGACCAGGGCGCCAGACAGCCGGCGAAGAACTCGTCCAGCAGACCGACGTACCCGACGCCGATCAGCTCGGCCCACTCCGGCGTCGGGACCCGCACCAGGCACCACGCGGTCTCCTCCCACCGGGCAGTGGACACAAGGCCCTTCCCCCGGCGCTGGGCGGCGAGCCGCACCTCGTCGACGTCGTCGCCCGTCGGAGCGACCATGCCCCGGAAGGACACGTGGACGTCCGCCCAGTGCATCGACGCCAGCTCCAGGGGAGCGGGCGCGGACAGCATCTCCACCGGGGCGTGCGCGACGGCGATCCGGTCGAATCGTTCGTCGGTCGCCAGGACCTGCGGACAGGCACCCAGGCGGTAGCACTCCTCGACGAAGGCTTCCACCGCGGGCATGACCTGCGGATCCGTCATGAAGACCGAGACCCTGCTGCCATTCCTCACGCCGGTGCCGCCGGCGACCTGCGCTGCGAGCAGGGCCCACCGGTGATCAGCGGTCATGGCGTCTCTCCATCCTCCGTGCGTTCAGGGGCGACAGGGAGCGGTACAGCTCCAGGTAGTCGGCGTGGTCACTGCGGAGGACCGCGGCACTGGACGGCTCGACGTCGATCCTCTCGCCGAGCCGGACCCAGTCCCTGATGCTGTCCCGATGCGGGAGCCTGCCGACGGCGAAGGCCGCGATCGCCGCATCGCCGAGGGCTGCGCCGTCCGTCAGCGCAACGGTCTGCGGGGAGCCCGTGATGTCCGTGACGGACTGGGTGAAGATCCGGTTCTTCGTCCCGCCGCCGACCGCGAGGACCCGCTCAGGGGTCTCCCCGACGTCGTCGTAGGCGGAGAGAGCGTGCGCGACCGAGTGGGCGACCCCCTCCAGGACTGCCCGGGCGATATCCGCGCGGCCGTGCTCGAGCGACAGACCGATCAGGGCTCCCCGGCTCGTCGGATCGTGGACGGGGGTGCGTTCCCCGCTGAAGTGCGGAAGCAGCAGCAGGCCGTGCGCTCCCGGAGGTGACTGCTCCGCGAGCGCCAGCAGTCCACCGAAGAGCTCGTCGTCGCTGACGGACAGGTCCAGTCCCAGGACATCGGCCACCCACCGGGTCAGGGTCCCCGCCGTGGACGTGCCGGCGGCCAGGACGAACGTCCCGGGGAAGACGTACGGGGCGGACCAGAGCACCTTCCCGCGCAGGGGCGCCTCGGTCACCTTGATCATGTAGGTCGAGGAGCCGTACATCAGCATGAGATCGCCCGGATCGACCACAGTCGCGCTCACCGCTTCCGCGGGAGCGTCGACGGCGCCGAAGACGACCGTGGCCCCCACCGGGAGACCGGTGAGCCCGGACGCCTCCTCGGTGACGGTCCCGGCGATGTCCGTGGCCCAGCCCAGCTCCGGCAACTGCTCACGGCGCACGGCATTCTCGCAGCCCGTGACATCCCAGGACTGGCTGTCGAGGTCGTAGAAGGGATGGAAATACCCCGCGGTCCCGTGATCCATCGTCACCCGGCCGGTGAGCCGGGCCACGAGGTAGCCGTGCGCCGTGACGTACCAGCGCGCGGCCGCCGCGATCTCCGGCTCGTTGTTCCGGACCCAGGCGACTTTCGGTCCGGCGGACTGGCTGGTGAGCGTATTGCCGCTCCGCCGGAAGACCTCGTCGACGCCGAGGGCCTCCTCCAGCTCTCCGATCTCGCGGGAGGCCCTGGTATCGATTCCGTACAGGATCCCCGGGCGCAGCGGGCGCAGGCCGGCATCGAGCGGCAGCACGCACGGCCCGATCGCGCTGCAGCCGACGGCGGTGACGGTCCCGTCCCGGGCGGCGTCCGACGCCATCAGCTCCGAGCTCACCGCGGCGAAGTCCGACCACCACACCAGGTCCGCGTCCTGCTCCACGTGCCCCTGCCGGGGCGTGGAGATCCCGTGCCGGCGTCGGGCGCGCGCCTGCACGACGCCCTCCACGTCGACGAGCACCCCCTTCGTCTCGAAGGTTCCGACGTCGATGCCGACGAACAGCTCCACGGCGGCTACAGCGACCGTCGGAGGTTCTGGACCTCGGACATCAGTTCCTTCACACGCGCGGTATCGGCGGGGTTCTCGAAGACGCCGTCGGACTTGAAGTAGGTCCCGACGATGGCCGCGTCGGCGACGCGCAACTGCTCCGCGGCGTTGGCCGCCCTAACGCCCGTGTTGACGATCACCGGAGTGGATCCCGCATTCTCCTTGACCGTCGCCAGGACACTGGTGTCGGTCGGGGCGCCGGCCGTGAGTCCGGAGACGCAGAGCCCGTCGGGCCGGCAGTTGAAGACGGTGCTCCGGGCGATGTCGGCGATGGTCCGCGACCCGAGGTAGGACGCGGCTTCCGGCACGATGTTGTAGAGCAGCCGGACGTTCTCCCCGCCGACCGCGCTGCGGTGCCGTGCGGTGGCGCCGACGTTGGTGTCCCACGTGCCGAAGTCCGATGCGTACACGCCGGTGAAGATCTCCCGGACGAACGAGGCACCCGTCGCGACAGCCAGGTCGATCGAGGCCGTCGCGTCCCAGAGGACGTTCACGCCGAAGGGCACCCGTATCCCGTCCCGCAGCTCGCCGATGATCCTGGCCATGGTGATGGCGGTGATGGGCTCCGTCTTCGTCAGGTAGGGCAGGCTGAATTCGTTGGAGATGAGGATGCCGTCCACACCGCCGTCCTGCAGCGCCTGCAACTCCCGGCGTGCATGGTCGAGGACTGCTGCGACGCCGCCGTCCCGATCGTAGGAGGGGTCACCCGGGAGTGCCTGCAGGTGGCACATCGCGATGACCGGTTTGGGTACCTCGAATACGTCGTCCAGCCACGTCATGGGGGTCCAGCTTTCTGTTCGGGGTGCCTGCCGGGCCGGCAGGCAGGGGTGCGGATGCTAGTTCGCGGCCTTCCAGGACTGCAGGAACCGCAGGAACGCGGTCGCCCCCGGGTCCTGCAGGCCGATGCTGCGCTCCTGGAGCCAGGACGCGCGGCCCCGGCGCGACTGCATGCCGACGGTGTCCGTCACGCCGCGCTGTGCCGCATCGATGGCCTTGTCCAGGGCCGCATCCGGTGGATCACCGGCGGACAGTGCTTCCGCGGCGGGCATCAGGGCATCGAGGATGGTCTTGTCACCGACCTGCGATTTTCCGCGTTTGCCGATGTTCTCGCCTGCCGCGGTGGCGAAGGCGCCGGCGTCGGCGACGCTGATCGTCGCGGCGTCGCCCCAGACCCGGGATCCCGCCAGTAACGCCCCGGCCACCAGTGCGGCCATGGTCGACGGGTTGGCGTTCGCGAAGGCCTTCGCGCAGGTCTTCGCGATGTCGGCGGGGAGCGCATCGTCGGGGAGTTCCTCGAGCGCGGCGCGGACCGCTTTGGCGCCGAGCGAGACGGTGACGCCCAGATCGCCGTCGCCCAGCGCGGCGTCGAGGTCGCGCAGCTCGTCGGCGTACTGGATCACGTCGGCCAGCGCGTTGCGGATGGCTGTGTTGATGTCCGGTCCCTGCATGGCACTCATCCCTCCCGGAAGAACGGAGACTCGGCGGGGGCATTGAGTAACGCGAGCCGCTCATCGCTCAGCTTGAGGAGCGAGATCGAGGCCCCCGCCATCTCCAGGCTCGTCGCGTACTCGCCGATGTAGCGTTTCTCCACCGTCAGGCCGAGTTCCTCGGCGATGTGGTGGACACGCCGGTAGAGGACGTAGAGCTCCTCCAGGGGAGTGGCTCCCATCCCGTTGACCAGGACGGCCACACGGTCCCCGGCCGTCAGTCCGAGGTCCTCCACCAGCGGGTGGACGAGCCGGGTGGCGATCTGGTCGGCCGTCTCCAGTTGTCCCCGGTGGATGCCCGGCTCGCCGTGGATGCCGATCCCGATCTCCATCTCGCCGTCGGGCAGGTCGAAGCTGGCCTTCGCCGTCGTCGGAAGGATCGTGGGGGAGAGGCCGATGCCCATGGTCGCCGTGTTCCCGATGATGTCCTCGGCCACGGCCGCCACCTCGGCGAGACTGTCGCCCCGTTCGGCGGCAGCACCGGCGGCCTTGTACGCGAAGACGATGCCGGCGACGCCGCGGCGGTCCTCGGCGCGTTCTCTCGGCTGGCTTGCGACGTCGTCCCGGCCCAGGACGGTGCGCGTCTCGACGTCCTCGAGCTCGGCCAGATCGGCTGCCAGGTCGAAGTTGAGGACATCCCCGCCGTAGTTGCCGTAGAGGTAGAGGACTCCGGCGCCGCCGTTGACGGCCAGGGTCGCCTCGAGGATCTGCTCCGACGACGGCGAGGAGAAGACGTTGCCGATGGCGACGGCGGAGCAGAGGCCCCTGCCCACGTACCCCTTGAACAGGGGCAGGTGCCCCGAGCCGCCGCCCGTGACGATGCCGACCTTGCCCGGGAGCGGGGCATCGGCCCGCACCAAGATCCGGGGATCGCTGCCGGGGGTCCGGACGAGGTCCGGATGGGCCAGCGTGATCCCTTCGATCATCTCGTCCACGAAGTTCTCCGGGTCGTTGATTATCTTCTTCATGATTTCCTTCGTCGTTACGGCAGCACCGGGTTGGTGTCCGGGAGATCCTTGCGGGCTTTCCTCCTCCGGAAGTGGATCTGGTCGAAGACCATCACCGCGATGAGGATGAGGCCCTGGGCTATGGAGTACTCATAGGAGGACAGGCGGATGGCGTTGAATCCGCTGGAGACGATCTGCAGTGTCAGCGTGGCCATGACCACACCGGCGACGGTCGCGAAGCCTCCGCTCGGGTTGGTCCCTCCCAGCACGGCGATCACGATGACGAGCAGGACGTAGGACGACCCGTAGTCGGCGCTCGCCGTCGGGTTGCGGGCGAGGAAGACGATGCCGGCGAGACCGCCGAGGAGACCGGACACCAGGTAGGTGCCCATCAGGACCCTCCGGCTGCCGATGCCGGAGTACTTGGCGGCCAGGGGGTTGGCGCCCTGCAGCTGCAGCTTCAGCCCCAGCGGTGTCCTGTTCAGCAGGACGGCGATGGCCGCGGCGACCAGCAGGAAGAACAGGAAGAGCGCGGGGATGCCGGCAACGGTCGTCGTCGCGAAGGTGGTAAGGGCCTCGGGCGCACCGTAGAGCGTCTGCCCATTCGTCCAGACCACGGCGATGCCGTTCAGGATCTGCATGGTGCCCAGCGTGGCGAGGATCGGGGTGATCCCCACGACGCCGATGAGGAACCCGTTGAACAGCCCGGCGACAAGGGCCGTTGCGAGCCCGAGCACCAGGATCAGCGGCATCAGCGCGGCGGCCTGTGCCGGATCCCCGGCTGCGATCCCGGAGTAGACCGTGGTGATCGTGATGGCCGCGAAGTTCGCGATGGCGACGATCGACAGATCGATCCCGCCGGTCACCATCGCCAGCATCATCGCCACGGCCAGGATGCCGATCTCGGGCGAGGCGATCGCGATGTTCTCGAGGTTGAGCGGATTCAGGAAGATCGCCGGCTTCAGCAGGGCGAAGATCGCGAAGGACAGCAGGAGGAGGATCAGCATCCGGGTGATGCCCTTCTCCCTTCGGATCGTGGCGAGGAAGGACCCGAGTCCCTGATCGAGCTGCGCGTTGAGCCGGCCCAGGGTGGGCCCGGCGTTCTTCTGGTCCAGGGACACGGTTACGCCCCCGCCTCTTCGGTGACGAAGACCTTCTTGGACTGCCGTTTCGCGGAGAGGGCCTGGATCCCGACGCCGACGATCAGCAGGACGCCGACGGCGGTGCGCTGCCACGCGGTAGGAATGCCGACCAGGATCAGGCTGTTGTTGATCAGTTGCACGAGCAGCACCCCGAGCACCGTTCCGAGGACCGAACCCCTGCCGCCGAAGATGGAGGCCCCTCCCAGGACCACGGCGGCGATGATGTCCAGTTCCGTTCCCACGAGCGCCTGCGGATTGGCGTTGCGGCCGAGGATCACATGCAGCACCCCGGCGAAGGCGGCGAGGACGCCGGCCAGCACGTACAGCGCCACCTGGATCCTCGTCACCGCGAACCCGGCACGGCGTGCAGCTTCCGGATCGCCGCCGATCGCATAGATCCCACGACCGAACATCGTCCGTTTGAGCACCCACGCCACCAGGACGCACAGGGCGATCACCGGGACCACGAGCACGTGCAGGAAGGCCTCGGAGTCGCCGGCCCGGATGGAGATCACAGTGGCCGTCGATACCGCCGACATGCTTCCCGGCAGGTCCGCGATGTAGCGCGAGCCGATGTAGGCGACCAGGATCCCCCGGAAGATCCCCTGCGTCCCCAGGGTGACGATCAGCGTCGAGAGCCGGAAGCGGGCGATGACGGCACCGTTCACCAGCCCGAGCAGGGCCCCCATGCCGCAGGCGATCGCGAAGACCCCGATGAGCCCAGGATCGAAACCGCCGGCGCCCGACACCTTCACGGTCGTGTACCCGGCGAAGATCGCGATGGCTGCGAAGGAGACGTCGATGCCACCGGAGATGATGACGATCAGCACTCCGAGGGCGAACACCATGGGCACGATGGCACCGCGCAGGATCGAGAACAGCGTGCCGACCGTGAAGAAGGAGGGGCTGATCAGTGCCATGCCGATGATCAGCACCAGCAGGACGAGGGCGAGGACCCCCTCGTTGTTGGCTCCGCGCAGGTCGGCCCAGCGGAGCTGCTTCGTCCGGGCGAGCACGTCGCTCATGCCGCCATCCTCTCCTCGATCGCTCCGGGCTGGATCTCCTCGCCGCCGAGTTCGTCGACCACGGCGCCCTGCCGCACGACCAGGACCCGGTTACAGACCGCGACGAGCTCCGGGACGTCGTCGGAGATGACGATCACGCCCATGCCGCCGTCCGCCTGTTCCCGCAGGACCGCGAGGATCTCCTCCTTGGAGCCGACGTCCACCCCGACGGTGGGACCGTTGAGGATCAGGATGGCCGGGTGGTTCGCCAGCCACTTCGCGAGGACGACGCGCTGGGCGTTGCCGCCGGAGAGGCTCCGGACCGGAGCTGTCACGTTCGCTGCCTTGATGCGCAGCTGATCGAAGAGCCGTTTGATCGTCTGCGCGACCTTCCGGGAGTCGACGAACAGCCTGCCCTGCAGGTGCTTGTCGACGGACCCGGCGATGATGTTGTCCGCGATCGACTTCTCGAGGAAGAGTCCCTGGCTGAGCCGGTCTTCGGGGACGTACCCGATCCCCGCGCGGATGGCGTCCTCGATGGAGTTCAGCCTCACCCGCTTCCCGTTCACATGGACCGTCCCGGAGTCGGCGGGCAGCACCCCGAAGAGGCTCTCGGCGATCTCGCTGCGGCCGGAGCCGAGCAGCCCCGTGATCCCGAGGATCTCCCCGCGGTGCAGGGTGAAGGAGACGTTGTGGAACGCGCCCTGGAGGGTGAGTGCGTCGACGGTCAGGACGGGATCCTCCTCCAGCCGCGGGGTGGTGACCAGCCGGGTCTCGTTGACGTCACGTCCGGTCATGTGCCGGATAAGCGATCCCCGGTCGAAACCGGCGGTGGGTCCTGACACGACGTTCCTGCCGCTGCGCAGGATGGTGAGGTCCTGTGAGACCTCGAGGGCCTCCTCCAGCTTGTGGCTGACGAACACGAGAGCCACGCCGCGCTGCTGCAGGGTCCGGACGACCGTGAAGAGCCTCGCGACCTCGCTGTGGGTGAGCGCCGTCGTCGGTTCGTCCATGATGATGACCCGGGCATCGTTCACCAGGGCGCGGCAGATCGCTGTGAGCTGCTTGTCGGCCACCGAGAGGCGCTCCACGTCCTGATCGAGGTCCAGGTGCAGCCTCAGCTCCTTCACGATGCGCTCGGCGGCCGGCCGGGATCTCCGCGCGGAGAAGGTCCTGCTGCGAGCGGCAACAGCGGACGTGAGCACGATGTTCTCGGCCACGGTGAGATTGGGGAAGAGGGAGAAGTCCTGGTAGATCACCTGGATGCCGGCCTTGATCGCCTCCGCGGGAGTCATGAAGGCATGAGCCCGGCCATCGATGAAGATCTCGCCCCCATCGGGATGCTCGGCTCCGCTGATGATCTTGATGAGGGTGGACTTGCCGCAGCCGTTCTCACCGGCCAGGCAGTGGACGTTGCCGCTCACGAGGGAGAGGCTGACGTCCTGGAGGGCTTTCGCGCCGCCGTAACTCTTGGAGATGTTCCTGACCTCAAGGACCGGAGGTGCGCCGTCGGGCGCGGAGGATGTGCTGGTCATGGGTGCGTCCTCGGTCTGCAGCGGGGCGGCCGGCGCGGTGATGTCCGTGCCGACCCCTCCCAGGCTGCGCGTCGCTGCTAGAAGTTGTAGTCGCCGACGTTGGACTTATCCACGACGACCGCCGCATCGCCGACGACCACGTTGTCGAAGCCTTCCAGCTTCTTCAGCGAGTCGTAGCCCTCGATGCCGAGGTCGGTGCCGTCCCCGACCTCCTCGCCATCGGCGAGGAGCTGGGCGATCTTCAGCTGCGCCTCACCGGCCAGGGCCGGATCCCAGAAGAAGATTTTGTCGATGGATCCGTCATCGAGGTACTTGCTGGCAACCGACGGGATGCTGGTGCCCATGACGCAGACGTCGTCCTGCTTGCCTGCTTCCTGGACGGCGCGGGCGATGCCGGCCACGTCCGTACCGGCGGACCCCTGGAAGCCCTTGATGTCGGGGTGCTTCGCGAGGACTTCCTTGGCCCGGTCGTAGGCGACGTTCTCGTCTTCCTTGCTCTCGATCGGATCCTCGACGCGGGTCAGGTCGGGGTATTCGGCTTTCTGCTGATCGAGGGCTCCGCTCACCCAGTCCATGTGGGTCTTCGCGGTGAGGCCACCGACGAAGGAGACGTACTCGCCCTTCTCTCCCATGCATTCGGCGAGGTTGTCCATGATCTGCGCGCCATAGGCCTTGTTGTCGAACGCCTCGATGTCCATGTCCGCATTCTTGATGCCGCTGGCCTCATGCGTGACGACGACGATTCCCTGATCCCGTGCCTGGGTGAGCACGTTCTCGAGCCCCTCCGGCGAGTTCGGTACCACCGTGATCGCCGTCGGCGCCTGGGGGATGAGGTCCTGGATGATCTGGATCTGCTTCTCCGGGCTCGCGTCGTCCGCGCCTTCCTGGCGGGCATCGATACCCGTGGTCTCGGCGAAGTTGTTGACGCCTTCCTCCATACGGTCGAACCAGCCGACACCGCTGATCTTCACGACGGTCACCATCGTCATGTCCTCGGGGGCGGCGCTTGCGCCTCCCTCGCTCTTTTCCGCGGTACCTCCGCCGCCCGTCGTTCCGCACGATGCGAGGAGCATCGCGACGGCGCCCACGGACAGGATTCGGGCAGACTTGCTGTGCTTCATGTTCACTCCCTTGTGAAAATGCGATGCAGCGACCCGCTGCATCAGAGCAGTTCGAGGATGCTGGATGGAGTTGAACTCTAGGGTCGCGTCCGCGCGAGTGTCAACGAATTTGCCCTTATTCTGCGCGGGTCTCTTCACGACTCGCGCAGTTCTGCGCGATGTCGCGCAAACCGCGCAGTACTATGGCCGAATCGGAGTGCCATCGACGTCAGGACCCCTATGTCGCGCCAAGCGGAGATCATCGAGATCCTTCAGGATGAGGGCTTCAAGTCGGTCGTGGAGCTGGCGCGTCGGCTGGGGGTCAATCCCTCGACGATCCGGCGGGAGTTCGAGAAGCTGGAGCAGCTGGAACTGATCCAGCGGACGCACGGCGGCGCCTACCCCGTCAAGCAGACCGACACCCCGTCGCTGATCAAGGAATCCCTCCACCACCGGGAGAAGGAAGCCATCGGCCGGGCGATGGCGGACAAGGTCCTGGACGGCCAGACGATCCTCCTCGACAGCGGGTCGACCACCCTCGAGGTGGCAAAACACCTCGACAACTCGCGGTTGACGGTCGTCACGAACGACCTGCGGATAGGTCTGGAGATCGCGAACCGCCAGTGCGCACATCTGGTCCTGATCGGGGGCGAACTACTCCCCAACGTGTACACGCTCTGGGGTCCCTCGTCGGTCCAGCAGATCGAGCAGCTGCGCGTGGATGTGGCCATCTTCGGCGCGGATACGGTGGACGAGCAGGGGATCTTCAATACGAGCAGCTACGAGCTGGAGCTGAAGCGCACCATGCGGTCCATCGCGAAGGAAGCCTTCTTCGTCGCCGACAGCTCGAAGTTCGGCAGGGAAGCCCTCTTCAAGGTGTTCGGCCTGGACCAGTTCACGGCCGGCATCACCGATGACCTGCTGGATCCCATCCGGGCGTCCCACTTCCCCGTCCCGATCATCAGCGTCAGCCCGCAGAGGCTGGCGAAGAAATGACGGCCCTGCCGGGCCTCGGCCCGCTGGAGCTCAGGCGACGCTGTCCGCGCGGGCAGGCAGCGTCTGCTCCAGGATGAAGTCGTCCTCGAAGCGGTTCCCGAGCCGGAACCGCTTGGTGCCCACGGTGCGGAAACCGCTCTTCGTGTAGAAGCGGATGGCGCGGGCGTTCTCCTGGTTCACGCCGAGCCAGATGCCCGGCAGCCCGGACGCGGCGGCGCGTTCCAGGGTCGCCGCCATCAGGGCGGCGGCGGACCCTCGGCCGTGATGGCCCGGATGCACGTAGAACTTGCTGAGCTCCACGGCCGGGGAGGCCGACAGCGCCGCCAGGACGTCCGGATCCGACGGCTGGTCCAGCACGATCATGCTGTATCCGGCGATTCCGTCGCCGTCCCGGATGCACAGGATCGTGTGCCCGGGAGCCGCGATGTTCGCGGCGAACCGCTCCGCGGAGAGCTGCGTCCGGATGTGCCGCTGGATGTCGTCCGGGTCCGCATCGGGTGGGCAGGCCAGCGGGAAGGCGACGGCGGCGCACGCCGCGAGGGCGGCGGCGTCGTCGGGCGTCGCCGTCGAGATGTCGAGGGTCATGCTCCCAATGTAGGACCTGGATTCTGGAACCTCGAACAGCAGGACGCGGACCGGAGGGTCCGCGTCCTGCTGTTCTGCTGTGCCGTCGCTGGCAGGGCGGGATTACCCGAACACGGGCACGCCGTCGCGCGTCAGCTTCCAGTTCTCCTGGAAGAAGGTCGAGGGGTCGATCGTGCCCTCGGCGATCAGGTAGTCGATCAGCAGCTGGCGGATCTCCGTGGTCTGGTTCACCAGCACCGGAGCCGAGGCGATGTGCGGGAAGTTCCCGCCGCCCGACTGCCGGTAGTTGTTGGTGGCCACGGCGAAGCGCTGCGCGGGGTCGATCGGCGCACCGTTGTAGCTCAGGTTGGTGATGCGCTCACCGACGGGCCTGCTGATGTCGATGTCATAGGAGACGCCGGACATCATGTCGTAGTTGTAGTCGGGCGTTCCCGCGGCATTGGTCAGCGTCGCAGGGTCCACCGGAGCGCCGGGAGCGGTCTGGTTGAAGTACTTCGCCGAGTACTCGAGGTAGTCCTTCACCTGGGCGCCGGTCATCTCCACGCCGAACAGCGTGTTCGGGAAGACGTACAGTCCGGCCATGTCACGGATGGTCACGGGACCTTCGGGGATGACGGCGGCCCGGTTGAAGGGCGCCACGATGGACAGCACCGGCAGGTCGGCGTTCGGTGTCCCCTCCAGGGCCTTGCCGACGGCGCCGGCCTGCACCTCGTTGACGAAGTCCATGACGGCGGTGTCGCGGATGCGCGCATCGGCGGCGGACATGGTCTCCGTCGCGGTGCCGATGGGGGTGTTCACGTAGTCGATGACGCGCTGGTGCTGCTCGGCGATGATCGACGAGACCTTCGGATCGGCGGGCACGGTGTTGGCGTTCAGCAGTTCCGACGACGCCGAGGTGACGTCCCACTGTCCGCGCACCTTCGTGAGCCCGAAGTCCATCACGGACAGGCGCATGCCCCAGTTCTTCGGTTCGGTCAGCAGCACCTGGTCGCCGGTCTGCCGGTTCGTGACGAAACGCTCGGGGATCTCCTGGTGCGCGTGCCCCACGAGGATCGCGTCGATGCCGGGTACCTGTTCGGCGAGCTGCGTCGACGCGTTCTCGAGGGGCAGGTCGCCGCCGTAGGACGAGGTGCCCGAGGTGCCGGAGTGCGAGCTGACGACGACGACGTCCGCGCCGGCGGCCTTCATCTCGGGAACGTACTTCTCGGCTTGCTCGACAATCCCGCGGAAGCGGAGCTTGCCCTCGACGTTGTTCCTGTCCCAGATGGCGATGCCCGGGTTGGTCAGGCCGAGGATGCCGACCCGGATGGGCTTCTGCCCCGCGACCTTGACCGTCTTGATGACGTAGGGCGTGAAGGCCTCCGCACCGGTGGTCCAGTCCACGACGTTGGCGCCGAGGAGCGGGAAGTCGAGCTGCTCCTCGTACTTGCGCAGGAGCGGCAGCCCGTAGTTGAACTCGTGGTTGCCCAGCGCTGCGGCGTCGTAGTCCATGGCATTCATGGCGGCGGCCATCGGATGGGTCTCGCCGCTCGCCGTGACCGGCTCGACCGTGGCGAAGTAGTCCGTCAGCGACGTGCCCTGGATGGTGTCGCCTGCGTCGATGAGGAGCGTGGACTCCGCGCCGCGGTCGGCGCGGACCTGGTTGATGAGGCCCGAGACCTTGGCGAGCCCGACGTCGTTGTGCGCGGCGTCGTCGTACTCCGCATTGGTGAAGTAGTCCCAGTTCTCGATGTAGCCGTGGAGATCGCTGGTCCCGAGGACGGTGATGGTGGCCGTCGGGTTCCCGGGACCCTTGCTTCCGCCGGGTGCGGCGGTTGCTGCGGGCGCGAGTACGAGTGCTGCGACGCAGCTGACGGCGACCGCCGCGATGGCGCGGCGGTGCCCCCTGATGCAACTTCCTGGCACGGTGAATCAGCTCCTGTTGTGGTGCGGTGGCGCCAGCTTAGCCGTGACCGGTGACACACTGGGAACGGTGGACTGACTCCCGGATGAACGGGGAGGTCCGCCGTTCGCCACGCGTCCATCCGGGCATTCCGTCCGGATCCAGGTCAGGGAGGACCATCATGACACCGGAGTCGGAGCACCAGGACGCGTATCGCGAGGACTTCCTCGGGCCCGGCTACGACGTGCGGACGCTGCCGCTGCGGCCCGACGACGAGGGCCAGGTCGTCGCGACGCTGGTCCGCTCTGCCGTCCCGGGCGGTTCACGCCGGGCTGTGCTCTATGTCCACGGCTTCGTGGACTACTTCTTCCAGACCAATCTCGCCGAGGCATGGCGTGAGGCGGGGTTCGACTTCTACGCCCTGGATTTGCGGAAGTACGGCCGGTCCATCGGGGAGCACCAGACACCCAACTACGTCACCTCGCTCGAGGACTACGACGAGGAACTCGACGAGGCCGCCCGGATCATCCGCGAGGACGAAGGTCACGACGTCCTCGCGGTCATGGGTCACTCGACCGGTGGTCTGATCACCTCCCTCTGGGCACACCGGCGGCGCGGCCGCGGCATCGTGGACGCGCTCGTCCTCAACAGCCCCTGGTTCGACCTCAACGCCAGCCTGTTCCAGCGCACCCTCGGCACGGCCGCGGTCCACCGGATCGGGACGCTCAAGCCCCGCACCGTCGTCGGGAAGCTCGGGACCTCCTACGGCCGCTACCTGCACCGGGAGACCGGAGGGGACTGGGACTACAACTTGGCGTGGAAGCCGCACGGCGGGTTCCCCGTCGTCGCCGGCTGGCTGCGCACCATCCGCGCCGGCCATGCGCTCCTCAACCGTGGGCTCGCCATCGACTGTCCCGTGTTCGTCGCGTGTTCGGACGCCACCTCGAATCCCGTGCGGGAGCCGGAGCGGATCTCGTCGACGGACGTGGTCCTCAACGTGGACCACATCGCGGCACGGGCACCCCGCCTCGGCCGGCACGTCACCCTGGTGCGCATCGAGGGCGGCATCCATGACCTCGCCCTCTCACCGCAGCCGGCCCGGTCCAGGTTCTTCGCCGAACTCGCGCGCTGGCGGGATGCCTACGTGCCGCAGTCCGGGACGGGCGGCCAGCGGGGCGTCGGGGCGAACGACGACGGCGCCTCCGCGCCGCACTGACGCCGCCGGACCTACGGCGGGCCGTGCGCGACGTCGTAGGTGAGGAACGCGAACTGGCCCTGCTGCTCGACGGACCGCAGCGTGAGCCGGTCCGATTCGACCCGCAACGGCAGCAGCGGGGCTCCGCCCGTCAGCGCGACGGGCGCGATGGCCACCTGGATCTCGTCGAGGAGTCCCGCCGCGAGGAACTGCCCGGCGAGGTCGCCGCCTCCGACCACCCAGATGTCGCGATCGCCCGCCGCCTCGCGCAGCTGCCCGAACACCGCGCGCACGTCGCCCGACACGAGGCGCACGTCCGCGCCGTCCGGGACCGGGAGGTCCCGCGTCGTGAAGACGAACGTGGGGCGCTCGCCGTACAGCGTGCTCCACTTGTCCGGATCGGCGAGCAGCCCCTCGAAGTCCAGCACCCACTCGTACGTCGTCGAGCCCTCCACCAGGACGCCTACCGTCCCCAGGAAGCGCTCGTAGAGTTCGGGCGGTGGTGGTTCGACGGCGAAGAGCCAGTCCAGCGAGTTGTGCTCATCGGCCAGGAAGCCGTTGAGCGTGGAGGCCGTGTAGTAGATGACCCGCGTCATGGTTCATTCCATCACCGACGGGGCGCCGGGGCCAGGGGGCCCAGCGCGCTCATCAGCACGCAACGTGCCCCTACTCCCTACCGTCCTCGAGCGGGATGAGCATGGTGCGGAATGGACCCGCTACGGCATGGAGGCCCCAGACACGATCGGCGACGTCGTCGATGCCGTTGGCAAGCTGAAGCTTGGGAATGCCACCGGGGATCACGAGTTGCGCGACACGGATGCCCTCACCCTCGAGTGCGTCGTGGAGCATCTCGCCGTAGGCGCTCTCGGCCGGGAACGCGACCGATGTGCCGGCGAAGTCGGCGCGTGCCTTGACCGAGGTTCCGCCATTGATCAGGAGGACGCTGCCGCCTCCTGCCTGACGCATCGCTGGTAGAACCGTACGCACCGCGTGAATAAGCCCGAGAGCCGAGAACCGCAATGCTTCCAACGCCAGCTCGGGAGTCATGTCGAGTACGGGCTTCAGGTATTCACGTGATGGGAGGGGGCTGTACTGCAACGTGGTGATCGGTCCCAGTTCGGCCGCGGCACGTGTGAGGGCGTCCTCCAACGCTGCCGGTACCAGCACGTCTGCAGCGTAACCACGGGCGGTCACGCCGGCGTCCTCGAGCTCCGCAGCCATGACGTCGAGCTTCGACTGGTTCCTCGAGATCAGGGCTATCGAGAAGCCTTCGCGCCCAAACCTCCGCGCAACTGCCGCCCCGAGTCCCGGTCCAGCTCCGATGATAGCGATGACAGGCACGGGGGGTTTCCTTCGCTTGATCTATTGTCCTGACGGTCGTGCGGTCAGGTGTGTCAGCATCACCGTCGACACACCCGAAGCCCTGACTCTAGTTCACGCCGTCACTCCTCGCGAGCGTCAGCGGGAGAGCTCGGCTCATCGGTGTCGAGTCCAGATGAACCGCCTGATCCTTGTGCCTCGACGCCGCTGATGAACTGCCGCACCAGGGCGTCGAACTCCTCCTCGCGTTCGATCTGCGGCATGTGCCCGCACTTCTCGAACAGGTGGAACTCCGCATGCGGGAACACCGTGCGGGCGTGCTCGAGGTGCGACGCCGGGAGGACCCGGTCCTCGTCGCCCCACACCACGAGGGTGGGTTTCCGCTGGGCGGCGACCGTGCGGAGGAGTTGGGTCCGCCACCGCCGGCGCACACCGCGGACGGTGCCGAGGTGCCGGGCGACGGCCAGCAGGACGTCGTCGTAGCCGGGATTCCTGCCCACCTCCTGCGCGTGGTCGAGGCGTTCCTCGGTCACGAACCTCTTGTCGTAGAACAGCGAGCGCTCCGTGCGGTAGGCGGCCTTGCGGGACTTGTCCTTCAGGAGCCGTCGGCCGATCGGCCGGACGGCGAGGATCCGCAGTGCGAGCGTCACCTCCTTGCCGAAGCCGGCGCTGTTCACGAGTACCAGGCTCCGGACGCGCTGGGGCTCGAGGGCGCTGATCTTCATGGCGACTGCGCCTCCGAGCGAATTGCCCACGACGTGCAGGGGCCGGTGCTCACTGAGGGTGTCGAGCGCGGCCAGGACGAAGCGGGCCATCGACTCCATCGAGTACCGTCCCTCGGTCCTCTCGGACAGCCCGAAGCCGGGCAGGTCCACGCTGAGGACACGGTGGGCGGGGGCGAGCCGGCCGTACAGTCCCTCCCAGTCCTCGAGGCTGCGGCCGATGCCGTGCAGCAGCAGGACGGGAGGCTTCTCCCGGGCGCCCTCGTCCCGATAGCGGACGCGGATCCCGTCGACCCGCAGGAAGCCCTCGTCGGCCGTGCTCGACATCGACGCAGGCGCAGCGGAACCGGATGACCCTGATCCGGCATGCGCCCCGCTCATCGGCGCACCTTCCCGGCGAGGCGGACGAGTGCCGTTGCGCGGCGTTCCAGCGTGCCGAAGGACATCGGCGCAACGCGGGCGACGACGTCGGGCACCTTGGCGCTCAGCCCGATCAGCAGGCGCGGCTTGCGGGCCTTCGCCGCTCCGAGAATGAGCTCGGCCGCCTGGTCGGCCGGAAAGGTGAGCAGTTTGTCGAAGTCGGCCTTCGCCTTCCTCACCTCCGCCTCGCTGAGGTTGCCGCCGATGCGTGCGTTGCGTGCGATGTCGGTCCGGATGCCGCCGGGATGGACGGACGTGGTGCCGATGCCGCGCGGCAGGAGTTCGTTGCGCAGTGCTTCCGTGAAGCCGCGGAGGGCGAACTTGCTGGACGAGTACGCCGTCTGACCCTTCGGTCCCACGAGGCCGAACAGGCTGGAGACGTTCACGATGTGTCCGCCGGGGGAGATCCTCGGCAGCAGGCGGTGGGTGAGCAGTACGGGCGCGGAGAAGTTGATGGCCATCACCCAGTCGAAGTCCTCCATGCTGATCTGGTCGAATTTCCCCGCGAGGGCCACACCGGCGTTGTTGATCAGCAGGTCCACGGTGTCGGTGGCGGCGAGCAGATCGGCCGCGAGGCGCTCGACGGCACCGCGGTCCGCGAGGTCCGCGACGAACGTCGTGACTCTGCTGCCGGGATAGGTGGAGCGGATGGAGGAGGCGACGGCGTCGAGCCGGGAGGCGTCGCGGTCGACGAGCAGTAGCGTGCTCCCGCGCTCGGCGAGCTTGCGGGCCAGGTGTTGGCCCATGCCTCCAGCGGCTCCGGTGAGGACGGCGGTGGCGCCGGCGAACTGGAAGGGTCGGATGCTCACGCGTGGATCTCCTGGAGGTCGGGTGCGGGTGTGCTTGGGGGTGCGGGGGCGTCGAAGACCATGTTCTTCGCGAGGTTGCCGTGCAGTGCGGTCGGGGCGTCCAGCAGGTAGTTCTGGCGCATGATCCACGGCTGCCGGTCACCCTGCTTGGGGAAGGCCGAGACCGCGCGCTGCACGTACCCCGATGTCAGGTCGAGGATGGGATGGGCCTTCATCCCGCCGTCGGCGGCCGGTGCGCCATAGCGGTGGCCGGTGCGGTCCAAGTACTTGATGAAGCGGCAGACATAGCGCGAGCTGAGGTCCGCGCGCAGCGTCCACGAGGCGTTGGTGTACCCCACGCAGAGGGCGAGGTTCGGCACGCCGCTCACCATGACCCCCCGGTACACCCAGGAGTCGCCGAGGTTCACGGGCTTCCCGTCGACGGTGAACGTGGCACCGCCGAGGGGCAGCATCGACAGCCCGGTGGCGGTCACGACGACGTCGGCCTCGAGTTCCTTCCCGGACGAGAGGCGGATGCCGTGGGGTGTGAAGGTGTCGATGGTGTCCGTCACCACCGAGGCCCTGCTGGACTTGAGGGCCCGGAAGAAGTCGGCACTCGGCGCGACGCAGAGCCGCTGGTCCCAGGGGTTGTAGGCGGGCGTGAAATGCTCCTCCAGGAGCGTGTCGTCGCCGAGGATCCGCGCCGTCTGGGAGCGGATGAGCTTCTTGGCGAGCTCCGGGCGGCGACGGCACAGCTGGAAGAAGGCCTGCGTGAAGAGGACGTTCTTGGCCCGCGCGACGTGGTGGGCGAGCCCTGCGGGCAGGTGGCGGCGCGCGGCGTCGGAGAACTTGTCGCGGCTCGGGACCGCCGTGATGTAGGTGGGGGAGCGCTGCAGCATCGTCACATGCGCTGCGTCCTCCGCCATCGACGGCACGAGGGTGACGGCGGTGGCACCGCTGCCGATCACGACCACGCGCTTGTCCGTGTAGTCCAGGTCCTCGGGCCAGAACTGGGGCCGGACGACCTCGCCCTCGAAGGACCCGAGGCCCGGGAAGGTCGGGTCGTAGCCGTGCTCGTAGTTGTAGTAGCCGCTGCAGAGGTAGAGGAATCCGCAGGTGAGACGTCGGCGTTCGGTGGTGCCGTCGTCGTCCGTGACGTCCAGTTCCAGGGTCCACCGGGCGTCGTCGGAGGACCACGCCGCGCCGACCAGCCTGGTGCGGAACCGGATGCGCTCCTGGATCCGCGGATCCTCGGCGGTCTCCCGGATGTACATGAGGATGGACACGCCGTCGGCGATCGCCTTGGGCTCGGTCCACGGGCGGAAGGGGTAGCCGAGGGTGAACATGTCGCTGTCGGAGCGGACGCCCGGATAGCGGAAGAGATCCCACGTGCCGCCGATGGCACTGCGGGCTTCCAGGACGGCGAAGCTCTTGCCCGGAAGTTCGGTGGAGACGCGGTAGGCGGCGCCGATGCCGGAGAGCCCGGCGCCGACGATCACGACGTCGAGGTGTTCGGGGGAGGATTCCATAGATCCATTATTCGGTGGTCGCCCGTCCTCATGCTTGACTTCGCGCGACACCTATTTACCCTTGGACGACATGGGCTCCGTGATCCGATCCGCAGGCATGCGCGGCTTCCGCACCATCGTCGAACAGTTCGGGGGTGACGCCGCAGCGCTCGCAGCGCACTACCGTGTGCCCGTGGAAGCCCTAGACAGCGACGACGTCCTCGTCTCCGACGTGGCCATGGCCAAGCTCCTCGAGGGTGCCGCCCGCGTGTTGCCCTGTCCGGACCTCGGCCTGCGCATCTCCGAATACCAGGACATCGGTATCCTCGGCCCGCTCGCCGTCGCCGTGCAGAACTCGCCCACCGTCGGCGCTGCCCTGGAGTGCGCGTCGCAGTTCCTCTTCCTCCACAGTCCGGTGCTGCGCTTCACGATCGTGCCCGACCCGGAAGGTCGTCCCGGCGAAGTGGGCCTCTGCTACGGGTCCTCCGAGGGCACGCCGCCGCGGCAGGCCACGGACGCCATCCTCGCCTTCTCGCATCGGATGATCCGCTTCCTGGTCGACGGGCCCTACGGCCTCCATTCGGTGCACCTCTCGCACACGCCGAAAGCTCCTGCCTCCCGGTATGCCGAATTCTTCGGGGCCGAGGTGCGCTTCGGTGCCGCCGCGTCCCTGCTGCGCGTGCCCCGCAGCCTCCTCGACCGCCCGCTCGCCGGAGTGGATGACACGCTGCGGGAGATCGCGCTCGACTACCTGCACAGCCACTTCCCGGAGCCGGGTCGGGTCGTCGCCCCGCAGGTCCGGAACGCGATCGACCGCATGCTCGGCACCTCGCCGCCCCGCATCGACTCCGCGGCCCGGCTGCTGGGAATGCACCCGCGGACGCTGCAGCGGCGGCTCGCCGCGGAGGGCACCACGTTCGAGGCACTGCTCGACGACGTCCGCCGGGACTCCGCGCTCCGGTTGCTGACGCGGAGCGATCTACCCCTGCAGCAGGTCGCGGGACTGGTGGGCCTGTCCGAGCAGTCGGCCCTCACGCGGTGCGTACGCCGGTGGTTCGGGGCGACGCCGAGCACCGTGCGTTCCGGAGGGGTCGGTACCGCCGTGCCGGCGGCCCACGGGAGCGGTATCTCGAGGACCAAGGTCAGCTACTCCATCCCCGGTACGAAGTGAAGTCAAGGATGGTTGATGGGCGCCAGCCATTGAAGGGATGCGGCTTGGGTGCTAAAGCTTGGGGGAGTGTTGCCGGCCGCGGTCGGCAACCGCGGCCCGTACCCGACCCGAGGAGATCCCATGGCAACGCCCGACGACGCCGAGCGCACCCTGAACGACTGGAGCCGCACGCTCGGCCAGGCCCTACAGGTCCTCGACCTCGAACTGGACCACGCGAGGATCCTGGAGCTCGCCGCACGGACCTCGCACCTGCTGTCGGCGGATGCCGGTGTGATCAGCGCTTTCATGGTCGGCTATGCCGCGGGCACCGTCACTACCGAAGGTCGGGCCGAGACGGACGCGGCCATCGAGAAGGCCGTGAAGACCGTATTGACCATCATCGAGAAGGACGAGCACACCAACGAGCAGGCAGGCTGGACCGGTACGGCCCAGTAGCGCGTCACGCCGCCGCGGGTGTTCCGCGCCGTATCGAGCCGAGGCGCGTAAGCGTCCAGGCCATGACGACGGCGACCAGCGCCGCGGCGGCGAGCCCGAGGCCCGCATAGCCGAGTAGCACGAGGGTGGGGCCCGCGAGGGCTCCGCCCACTGCGCCCGAGCCATTCATCACGAGGTCGGAGAAGCCCTGTACGGGTGTCCGCTCGGAGGGTTCCACCGCGCCGGCCAGGAGCGCCGACGCGGAGACGACGCAGGCCGACCAGCCGAGGCCGAGCAGTACCAGGCTCGTGGTCACCCACCCGTCGGATTCGGAGCCACGCCAGGCCGTGACGAGTGCCAGGAGCAGGAGGACCTGCCCGCACAGGATGCCCTGCGTCTTCCCGAAGCGGTCCGCAATCCAACCGAACACCGGCGACAGCGCGTACATGCCTGCTACGTGCAGGCTGACGGTCAGTCCGACGACGGACAGCCCCGCGCCGTGGTCGTGGAGGTGCACCGGGGTCATGGACATGAGCGAGACCATGGCGGCGTGGCTCACCGCGATGGTCGCGACAGCGAAGCGCGCCGAGGGATTCTCGGCGAGGATGCGGAGCCCGTGCCGGCGTTCGGGCGCCACGCTGCCGACGGGCCGGGCATCCGCCTGCCGGGCGAGGGCGGTCAGAAGAGGATCGGGCCGGAGCCCGAGCGCATAAACGGCCGCGGCGCCCGCCTGCGCCGCTGCGGAGAAGACGAACCCGCCACTGAGCGGCGGGATGCCGAGCACCAGCGCGACCGCCGCGCCGGGTTCGAAGAGATTGGGCCCCAGGACCGCCCCGACGGTGGTGGACCAGACGACGACGGCGAGGCTCCGCCCCCGTGTCCCCTCGGAGGCGAGGTCGGTGGCTGCGAAACGGGCCTGGAGGCCCGTCGCGGAGCCGACGCCCAGGAGCGCGAGGGCGAGCAGCAGCAGGGGGAACGCGGAGAGTGATGCCGCGGCGATCGCCAGCACTGCGCCGACGCCGGAGATGACAGCGCCCGTAGCCAGGGACACCCGGCGTCCCCTGCGCTGGGCGAGGGCTGCGAGGGGCACGGCTGCCGCGGCGGCGCCCAGGGTTGCCATGGTAGCGGCCATCCCCGACCACGCGCTCGACCCGGAGGTCTCAGCAGCAAGCAGAGCACCCAGGGAGAGTGTTGCGCCGGCCCCGAGGCCGCCCAGGATCTGGGCGGCCACGAGGACGCGGATGACGCGGCGCTGCTGGGCCTGGAGCACGCGGGGATGCGCTGCCGGGTGCGCAGCCTGCGGTCCCGTGTGCTGCCCAGCCCGTTGTGTGTCCGACTGTTCCTCCACGCTGTCCGATCCTCCGGTCGTCACGACCGGAGCAGTCTATCCGCGGCGGTGCCGTCAGGCGTTGGCTGCCTCCGCCTTCTTGGCCGGCGCCGTGGTGCCGTTGGTCGGGAAGCCATCCGGCTCCACCTCGGGCGCCTGTACGGTCGCGACGGAATCGTGCGCCTCGGGTGCCGTGTGGTTGCTCGGCTCGAACCGGACGATGATCTGCTTCGACCTCGGCGTGTTGCTGCCCTCCGCCACTTCGTCGAGCGGAACCAGCACGTTCGCCTCGGGGTAGTACGCAGCTGCGCAGCCGCGCGCCGTCGGGTACGAGACCACGCGGTAGGCGCGGAGCACGCGCTGCACGCCGTCGTCGTACACGCCGTGGACATCCACGTTCTGGCCGTCCGTCAGGCCCAGGTCCGCGATGTCCTCCGGGTTCATGAACACCACGTGGCGGCCCTTCTTGATGCCGCGGTAGCGGTCGTTGTGGCCGTAGATCGTGGTGTTCCACTGGTCGTGGGAGCGCAGTGACTGCAGGATCAGCGTGCCCTCGGGGCGCTCGAGGTACTCGAGGTCGTTGACGGTGAGGACGGCCTTGCCCGTGGGCGTGTTGAACGTCCGAGAGTCACGCGGCCCGTTCGCCATGATGAAGCCGCCCTTCAGGCGAATCTTCTGGTTGTAGTCCTCGCACCCCTCGACCACGTGCGCGATGTGCTCGCGGATGAGGTCGTAGTCCTTCTCGAAGCCCTCCCAGTCGGCGTCGATCTTGCCGTCGATCGTGGCGCGGGCGAGCCGGCTGATGATCGCCGGTTCGGAGAGCAGGTTGTCGGAGACGGGCTCGACGCTTCCCCAGGAGGGGTGTACGGCGCAGACCGTGTCCTCGACGGAGACGAACTGCTCGCCGGTGGCCTGGCGGTCGATCTCCGTTCGCCCCTTACAGGGGAGGATGAGCGCCTCCTCGCCGGTGATGAGGTGCGAGCGATTGAGTTTGATGGAGATCTGCACAGTCATCTCGGTGTTCGCGAAGGCCTTCTCCGCCACCTGGGTGTCGGAGATCGCTGAGACGAGGTTGCCACCGAGCGCCACGAGCACCTTGACGTCGCCGTCGCGCATGCGCCGGATGGACTCCACGGCGTCGACGCCGTGCTCCTGGGGCGGTTCGAAGTTGAACTCCTTGCCGAGGGAGTCCATGAACGTCTGGGGCATCTGCTCCCAGATGCCCATGGTGCGGTCGCCCTGGACGTTGCTGTGGCCGCGGATGGGGGAGGCGCCGGCGCCGGGCTTGCCGATGTTGCCGCGGAGCAGGAGGAGGTTGATGATCTCCTTGATCGTGGCGACGCCCTTCTTCTGCTGCGTGATGCCCATCGCCCAGGTGATGATGACCTTGTCCGCCGCGAGGTAGCGTGCAGCGAGCTCGTCGATCTCCTCGATCCGCAGGCCCGTGGCCTCGAGGACCGTGGCGTCGTCGAGCTTCATCAGGTAGTCGCGCAGCTCATCGAGGCCTTCGCAGTGCTCTTCGAGGAATGCGTGGTCCAGGACGGTACCGGGGTTCTTCGCCTCGGCCTCGAACACGCGCTTGGACACGGCCTGCAGGAGGGCCATGTCGCCGCCCAGTCGGACCTGGAGGAACTGGTCGGAGATCTCGGTGCCCTTGCCAGCGACGCCCTTGACCTTCTGCGGGTTCTTGTAGCGCTTCAGGCCGGCTTCCGGCAGGGGGTTCACGGAGACGATCTGGCCGCCGGACTCCTTGCACGCCTCCAGCTCGGTGAGCATGCGAGGGTGGTTCGTGCCCGGATTCTGGCCCATGACGATGATGAGGTCGGCGTCGGCGTAGTCGTCGAACGTGACCGTCGCCTTGCCGATGCCGATGGTCTGGCCCATTGCCCAACCGGAGGACTCGTGGCACATGTTCGAGCAGTCGGGCAGGTTGTTGGTGCCGTAGCCGCGTACGAACAGCTGGTACAGGAACGCGGCCTCGTTCGAGGTGCGGCCGCTCGTGTAGAAGGCGGCTTCGTCCGGGGCGTCGAGGCTCTTCAGCTTGTTGCCGACGATCTCGAAGGCCTTGTCCCAGCTGACCGGCCGGTAGTGGTCCTCACCGGCGGGCTTGTACACGGGCTCCACGAGGCGCCCCTGCATGCCCAGCCAGTACTCGGAGCGCTCCCGGAGGTCGCTGATGGAGTGTTCGGCCCAGAAGTCCGAGGAGATCACCACGGGCGTTGCTTCCCAGGTGACGGCCTTGGCTCCGTTCTCGCAGAACTCGAAGGTCTTGCGCTTAGCCGGGTCGGGCCAGGCGCAGCTCGGGCAGTCGAAGCCGTCCTTGTGGTTCATCTTGAGGACGGTCTGGAGAGTGCGCTTCACGCCCATGTGCTCGATCGCCGGCTTCATGGAGTGGTAGACGCCCGGGATGCCCGCCGCCCAGTCCTTCGGCCGCTCCGAGACCTCGATGTCCTTCTCGTCGACTTCCTCTACGCGGGGTTCCTTGCGCGTCATGGCGAACGTCCTCTTCCGTGGCCCGGGGGTGGGCACTTCCTGACAGGTGATCCAACTGCCCTTGTGTATCAGGCCTAACAGGGCGGTGGCCGGAACCGCAAGCCTTCGGGGCCGTGTCCCCGCATTCTTGACGCGCAGCGGGACCGCGAGGCGCCGGGTGAAGCCCCGGTCGGCGGACAGTATGAGGCGTTCGATGGCGTGTCGTCCATGAAAAGGGCAGGCCGCAGCACCTCGTTGAGCCGCCAGCGCGGAGGGTGATTTATTTAGTTGACCTAACGAAACGGCAGGCGTACAGTTACTTAGAGCAACGAAGTAATGAGGCCGGGAGTCGGAAATGTCAGTAGCACAGCACACGGCCGCGGAGCTGGTGCACAACATCTTCGATCTGCAGCGTGCCCTGCGCGGCGTCACCGCCGCCGGGATGAAGCACTCGGAGCTGGGGCCCGCCCACACGGGGGTCCTCTTCTTCATCGGTGAGGGCGGCCCGATGCGCGCATCGGCCCTCGCCGCGAAGCTCGGCGTGGGGCCGTCGGCGCTGAGCCGGCAGCTCGCGGACCTCGAGCAGTACGGCTTCGTGGTCCGCACACCCGACCCGCTGGACGGCAGGGCGTGTCTCCTCTCGCTGTCGGAGGAGGGGCAGAGCTACCTCGCCGAGACCTACGAGCGCAGGGCCGAGACCCTGCGGGAGATCCTCTCCGACTGGACCGAGAGCGAGGCCGAGGCCGCGTCCTCGTCGGTGCAGCACCTCACGGCAGCACTTCGCTCCGCCGCCTCGGGCGCGGCAGGACACGCCGTCCTGGACGCTCCCAGAACTCCCCGCACCACAGCACACCACACGGGCAATGGCGGCCGTCACCACCTGGACTCCTCGTCCGAGATCACGAAGGAAGCACTCTGATGGCCACCCATTCCACTACGGCGGAAACAGCGCCCGCGCCGCACCCGGCCCGGGCCCCGCATCACGGGGCTGCTGAGCCCATGAACCACAAACAGATCCTGCAGGCGCTCACGGGTCTGCTGGCCGGTCTGTTCACGGCGATCCTGAGCAGCACGATCGTGGCGAACGCCCTGCCCACGATCATGAGCGACCTCAACGGGTCGCAGACGGACTTCGCCTGGGTCATCACGGCCGCGCTGCTCGCCAATGCGGCAACCACCCCGATCTGGGGCAAGTTCTCCGACCTGTTCGACAAGAAGATCCTGGTGCAGGTCAGCATCGTGATCTTCGTGGCGGGCTCGGTCCTCGCAGGCCTCGCACAGACCATCCCGCTGCTGCTCGCCGCGCGCGTCGTTCAGGGTGTCGCCATGGGCGGCCTGACCGCGCTGGCCCAGGCCATCATCGGCACCATCATCGCCCCGCGCGAGCGCGGCCGGTACTCCGGCTACATGGGCGGCGTCATGGCCGTCGCCACGGCCGGAGGGCCCCTTCTCGGTGGCTTCATCGTCGACTCGCCCCTGGGCTGGCGCTGGACGTTCTTCGTCTGCGTGCCGCTCGCGATCATCGCCCTGATCCTGCTGCAGGTCACCCTCAAGCTCCCCGACACGCGCCGCAAGGCCCGGATCGACTGGCTCGGTTCCGTCCTCCTGACCGCCGGCGTCAGCCTCCTGCTCATCTGGGTCTCCTTCGCCGGCAAGGAGGGCTACTACGAGTGGTTCTCCCGCGAGAGCGCCCTCATGGTCGGTGGCAGCGTGATCCTGCTCGCACTCCTGCTCGTGGTCGAGGCCCGAGTGGCCGAGCCGATCATCCCGCTGAAGATCATCTCCGAGCGCACCACCGCCCTGGCCATCATCGCCTCGATCGCCGTCGGCATCGCGCTGTTCGCCACCTCGAGCTACCTCGGCCAGTACTACCAGGTGGCACGCGGCGCCACGCCCACCGAGGCAGGCCTCCTGACGCTCCCCATGATCGCCGGAAACCTGCTCGGATCCATCGGTGCCGGTCAGCTCGTCACGAAGTTCGGCAAGTGGAAGAGGTACCTCATCGCGGGCGGCCTGTTCCTCATCGCGGGCCTCGGACTCGCCGGCACGATTGACCACCTCACGGAACTCTGGGTCGTCGGCATCTACACCTTCGTGTTCGGCATGGGCCTCGGCCTGATGCTGCAGAACCTCGTCCTCGCGGTGCAGAACACCGTGGCGGTCAAGGACATCGGCTCGGCCAGTGCCTCCGTGGCGTTCTTCCGCTCGCTCGGCGGGGCTGCCGGCGTGGCTGTCCTGGGCGCCATCCTGGGAAACCAGGTCGCGGACAAGACCACCGAGGGCCTCGCTGCGGCAGGCATCCCCACCAGCGGCGGTGCGGCCGGCGGCTCGCTCGACCTCGTCGACCTCCCCGCGCCGATCGCCGACATCGTGCGGGCCGCCTATGGCGACAGCACGGCCCTGATCTTCCTGATCACGGCGGTCATCGCGGTCCTCGGGCTCGTGTGCGTGCTGTTTATCAAGGAGACCCCGCTGCGGCGTACGGTCGACTTCGCCCAGGCCGCACCCGCCGGTCCCGCGGCCTCCCTGTCACCCGCGGCGACGGGCACCACGCCCGCCGTCGCCGGAGCGCAGGCTGCCGCCCCGTCCGCAGCGGAGTCAGCGCCTGCACACTCTCCACGCAAGGACGGCGCCGCGCACGCAGCGGCCGGTACGGGGGACTCCGACGTCGTCGCGCTGAAGCCGTCCCGCGGCCGTCACAGTGCCGGACCGGTGGCCATCTCCAAGGCGGATCTGGAGCGGGTGGCGCAGGAATTGTCCGAACTGGACGCCGAGCTGTCCGACCGCGCGGGCGCCAACCGCTGATCCGACAGCATCGGACACCAGGCCACCGGGGCAATCCGGTGGCCTGGTGTCGTCTCCGGGGAGGGCGCTGCTGCCCGCGTCGCAGACGGCGGCATTGTGGAGCTGGGGGCCAGTAGCATCGAGGGGTGAAACCGTTCCTCCTCCTGGGCACACGTGCCGAGAACCATGCCGCCGACGCCGAATACCGGAGTTTCCTGCGCTACGGCGGCCTGGCCGAGGGAGACCTGCGGCGCATCCGGCTGGAGGCGGAGCCGCTGCCCGAGCTGGATCTCGCCGACTACTCCGGGATCTTCCTCGGCGGCAGCCCCTTCAATTCCTCCGACCCGGAGGAGGAGAAGAGTGCCGTCCAGGTCCGTGTGGAGCGTGAGCTCGGCGGGCTGCTGGACCGTGTCGTCGAGGAGGACTACCCCTTCTTCGGTGCGTGCTACGGCGTCGGGACCCTGGGGCGCCACCAGGGAGCCGTCATCGACTCCACCTACGCCGAGCCGGTCGGCGCCGTCGAGGTCACCCTGACCAGGGACGGCGTCTCCGATCCGCTGCTGGCCGGGTTGCCCTCGTCGTTCGCCGCCTACGTGGGGCACAAGGAAGCGTGTGCTGCGATGCCGGGATCGGCGGTGCTGCTCGCGTCGTCGGCCACCTGCCCCGTGCAGATGTTCCGAGTGGGGGAGAACGTGTACGCGACGCAGTTCCACCCTGAACTCGACGTCGAGGCCCTCGTGGGGCGCATCCGTACCTACCGCCATGCCGGCTATTTCCCGCCGGAGGAGGCCGACGACTACATCGCGCGGGCCCGTGCCCTGGTGGTGGACAGGCCCGCGACGATCCTGCGGACCTTCGTGACGAGGTACGCACGCGGCTGACCGGCGTCGTCCGGTGCGGTCCCGTGGCGTCCGGTACGGCCCGGCGGCCCGGCGGTTGCCGCGGTGCCGATCCGGTGCGGCAGGGGCCCTGGCCTCACCCCGGTTTCCCGGTTCCCTGTCCTGCGTCGGTGCCGAGCGGTACTGTCAGGGGACAGGCCGCGCAGGGTGATCAGAAGAGGTAGTTGCCATCGGATCCAGCACGAGCACTCCACGGGCGGGCCGGATGGTCCCCGTCATCCCCGCTCCGGGGGAGAAACGCCACCACCAGGTGCTCATCATCGGTGGCGGCAACGCCGGCGTGTCACTCGCCGGGCGTCTGAAGCGATACCGGTTGAAGGACATCGCCGTCATCGAGCCCCGGAGCCGGCACCTCTACCAGCCGCTCTTCTCGCACATCGCGGGTGGCACGGCCGACGCGTTCGAGGCGGTGCGCCTGCAGTCCGCCGTGATGCCGCGGGGGGTCACCTGGATCCAGGACAAGGCCACCGATGTCAGCACCGACTCCAACACGGTGCTGCTGGAGTCCGGATCCGCCGTCACCTACGACCACCTCGTCGTATGCCCGGGGATCCAGAACGACTGGACGGCCATCCCGGGTCTCAAGGAGGCCATGGAAGGGCCGTACGGGGGATCGAACTACGAGTACGAACTCGCTCCCAAGGCCTGGAAGCTCTTCCGGGACCTGACCAGCGGGACCGTGGTCTTCACGCAGCCGCCCGGGCCGGCCTCGTGCGACGGTGCCGCCCAGAAACCGATGTACCTCGCGTGCGACCACTGGCGGCGCCAGGGCGTCCTGAAGGACATCCGGGTGGTCCTCGCCGTCTCCACGCCCACGATCTTCGGCATGGAGATCATCGACGAGGAACTCAACCGGAAGATCGACGAGTACGGGATCGAGGTCCGCTACAGCACCCAGCTCGAGTCCGTGGATCCGGAGGCACGCACGGTGGTGCTTCGGCGCTCCACCGATGACACCACCGAGACGATCAGCTACGACGTCCTCCACGCCGTGCCGCCGCAGTCCGCGCCGGAGTGGCTGAAGAGCACGGACCTTCCGGCGCCCGGAAACCGCGGAGGCTTCGTCGAGGTGGACCCCGTCATCCTGCGGCATCCGCGTTTCCCCGCCATCTGGTCCCTGGGGGACGCCGCCTCGACGCTCAACTCCAAATCGGGAGCGGCGCTTCGCATGCAGACGAAGGTGCTCGCCAAGAACCTCAAAGCCGTGATCAAGGGGAAGAAGCCCACCGCGAAGTACAACCATTATTCGGCGTGCCCCTTCGTGGTAAGCCGGAAGACGGTCGTGTTCTCCGAGTTCGACGACAAGTACTCGCCGATGCCCACCGTGCCGGGCTGGAAGAACCTGGCCCGCGAGCGCAGATCCACGTTCATCGTGGAGCGCGTCGTGCTGCCGAAGGTGTACTGGAACCTCATTCTGAAGGGCCGCGCCTGAGCAGAGGGTCCCGATGCGGGGCCTGAGCAGGAGGCGGGTCGGCCGCGCGCATGCTCGTTCCTGCGGTACGCCGTCGTCCGCCTTTCCTCTTGTACCCTGGCGCCGGCAGGCCTATCCTTGCATTATCAACCAGCTGGTTGATCAACGAGGAGGTGGATCATGCAGGACGATGATCTGGATGCCGCTTTCTCGGCGCTCGCTGACCCAGCCCGCAGGGCCATCATCGCGCGGCTCTCGCGCAGCTCGGCCACCGTCAACGAACTGGCGGAACCCTTCGCCATGACCAAGCAGGCAGTCTCCAAGCACATCCAGGTGCTCGAGCAGGCCGGCCTGATCACCCGCACGCGGGACGGCCAGCGCCGTCCCTGCCATCTCGATCCCGCCGCGCTCGAAACTCTGACGGGCTGGATCGACACCTACCGCCTGGAAGCCGAACGGCAATACCGCAGGCTCGACGGCGTGCTCGCAACCCTGCAGCACCAGTCCAAGGAACAGTCATGAAAAATCCCACCACCATCACGGCGGAACCCGGCCAACCATTCGTCGACATCGTCCGCGAGTTCAACGCCCCGCGGAGCGTCGTCTTCCGGGCATTCACCGAGCCGGACCTCGTGCGCCAGTGGCTCGGCCCGCGCCGCATCACCATGGAGGTCCTCGAGTTCGACGCCGTCACCGGCGGCTCGTACTCCTACATCCACCGCGACGACGAGGGCCACGCCTACGGTTTCCGCGGCGTCTTCCACACCGTTCTCGCGCCGGAGCGGATCATCCAGACGTTCGAGTTCGAGGGTGCCCCGCACCAGGCCAGCATCGAGAGCATGGTCCTCGAGGAGCTCGACGACGGCCGCACGCGCTGTTCGGCGCGGTCGGTATTCCTCGCCGTCGAGGCCAGGGACGCGATGATCAGCAGCGGGATGGAGAACGGTGTCATCGAGGGGTACGAGCGCCTCGACGACGTGCTGTCCTCGCTGTCCGTCGCCACCTGACACTCCGCGGTCGGGACGGCTTCCGGCCCTTGTCCGGGCCGGGGCCGCCCCGTAGCATCCGGTCATGGAGATCATCGAGTACCACCCGCGGCGCGACCAGCTCGTGTACACCTTCGGTGGTAGCGCCCCGGTACTCACGGTCCAGCCGGGTACCGCACTGAAGCTCTGGACCGAGGACGCGTTCAACAACGCGCTGACCTCCGTCGACGATGTGTCCGGCGAGAAGGTGGACCTGGACTTCGTCAATCCGCAGACCGGCCCGTTTTATGTGGAGGGTGCAGAACCGGGGGACACCCTCGCGCTGCACATCGTGGACCTCACTCCGGCCCGCTCCTACGGATCGTCCGCCACCATCCCGTTCTTCGGGGGCCTGACCAGCACGGAGCGCACTGCGACCCTGCAGGAGCCGCTGCCGGACATCACCTGGATCTACCACGTCGACACCGCACGGCGGACGGTCGGCTTCCAGGGACGGCTGGGCGACTTCGAGGTCGCGCTCCCGCTCGAGCCGATGCTCGGCACCGTCGGTGTCGCTCCTCCCGGTGGCGAGGTGCGCTCCTCGCTGGTGCCCGAGCGATTCGGCGGCAACATGGATGCGCCCGACGTGAAGCCGGGCACCACCGTCTACCTCGGCGTCAACGTGGAGGGCGCCCTGTTCTCCGTCGGGGACGGACACTACCGTCAGGGCGAGGGAGAGGCGTGCGGCACGGCTGTCGAAGGTGCCATGCACTCGACGATCATCGTCGAGCTCATCAAGGGCGGTGCTCCCGCCTGGCCGCGGCTCGAGACCGACTACCACTGGATGGCGGTCGGGTCCTCGCGCCCCATGGAGGACTCCTGGCGCATCGGCCAGCTGGAGATGGTGCGGTGGTTCGGTGATCTCTTCGGGCTGCACCAGCTCGACGCCTATCAGCTCCTGACCCAGACGGCCCTCGCGCCGATCGCGAACGCCGTCGACGTCAACTACAGCGTGGTGGTCAAGGCGCCCAAGGCGCTCTTTCCCGCCGTCGACGCCTATGGCGGACTCCATGCCCACCTCCGCCGGCAGGGCGCCGAGCTCCGCTGAACCACCCGGGGCTGCGCCGGCAGGGCGGGCGCCGGGCCTTCCAGACCACCGAACCGAGCACCGAACCGACCACCGACCCTCACCGGAGGACTTCCATGGACCTGCACCTCGACGGCACCACCGCCCTCGTGACCGGCGGCACGAAGGGTATCGGCCGCGCCGTCGTCGAGTCGTTCGCGCGGGAAGGGGTGAATGTGGCCTTCTGCGCGCGGAATGCCGCAGAGGTGGCGGCGACCGAAGCGGCCTTCGCCTCATCCCCGGTGCGGGTCGCCGGGTACGTCGTCGACGTCGGTGACGGTCTTGCTCTTGCAGCGTGGGTGCAGACCGTGGCGATGGAGTTCGGAGGCATCGACGCCGTGGTCAGTAACGTCAGCGCCCTGGCCATGGAGGACACCGAGGAGAACTGGGAGGCGAGCTTGCGCGTCGACTTGATGGGGACGGTGCGCCTCGTGAAGGCGTCGCTCCCGCATCTCGCACGGAGTGCGACGCCGTCGATCACCGCGATCTCCAGCGTCTCCGGGCGCGAGGTGGACTTCGCCTCGGGGCCCTATGGGACCGTGAAGTCCGCGCTCATCGCCTACATGGCGGGGCTGGCCTTCCAGCTCGCGGAACAGGGTATCCGGGCCAACACCGTCTCGCCGGGCAACACCTACCACGAGGGCGGAGTCTGGGAGAGAATCGAGGGCGGGAACCCGGAGCTGTTCTCCACGGCGATGGGCCTCAACCCGACCGGCCGCATGGGCACGCCGCAGGAGGTGGCGGACGCCGTCGTCTTCCTTGCCAGCCCGCGGTCCAGCCGCACCACGGGAGCCAACCTCCTGATCGACGGCGGACTCACCCGCGGTATCCAGTTCTAGGAGGGACGTCCGGCGACGTCCGCCGCAGGGCGCCTGGCCCTGCGGCGGATGGAATGCTACTTGGCGAGGAAGCGGAGCACGACCTCGTTGATCTCCGCACCGTGCGTCCAGAGCATGCCGTGCGGTGCGTCCTCGATCTCCACGTACTCCGCGGAGGGCAGGCGCTTGGTGAATTCGCGGCCGGTCGCGTCGATCGGCAGGATGCGGTCACCGGTGCCATGGACGATCAGCGACGGGACGGTCACCTTCTCGACGTCGGACCGGAAGTCGGTCAGCCAGGAGTCGACGACGGCAAAGGACGCGTACCAGGAGGCTCCGGCGGCGACGTTCCAGGCGTTGCGCAGTGCTTCCTCGCTCAGGCGGTTGCCGAGGAAGTCGTCGGTGTTGAAGAAGTCGTTGTAGAAGTTCGTGAACCAGGCATAGCGGTCCTCGATGGCGGCGTCGCGGATGCCGTCGAACACGGTCGAGGGGACGCCGGAGGGGTTGTCCTCGGTCTGGAGGAGGAACGGCTCGAGCGAGGCGAGGAACACAGCCTTGGCGACGCGGGCCTCTCCGTAGGTGCCGATGTAGCGGCCCACTTCGCCGGTGCCCATCGAGAAGCCCACGAGGACGACGTCCTGCAGGTCGAGGGTCTCGAGGACCGTGTTGAGGTCGGCCGCGAAGGTGTCGTAGTCGTAGCCCGTGGTGGGCTTGCTCGACTTGCCGAAACCCCGGCGGTCGTAGGTGATGACGCGGTAACCGGCATCGAGGAGAGCTGCGGTCTGCTTCTCCCACGAGCCGCCGTCCAGCGGGTAGCCGTGGATCAGGACGACGGGCTGGCCCGTTCCGTGGTCCTCGTAGTAGAGCTCGATGTCCGTGGTGTTCTCGGTGCCGACTGCGATGAAGCCCATGACCATGTCCTTGTCTCGAAGTAAGAGAACGTTCGTTCTCTCTCGGTGATCCCATCGTATAGAACGATCGTTCTCCCTACAAGTAGAATGGGTGCATGGATATTTCCGAGGCCCGCTCCCGCATCGTGGCGACCGCCGACGAGCTCTACAATGCGAAGGGAATCCAGGCCGTCGGCATGGACGAGCTGCGCACGGCGGCAGGCGTCTCGCTGAAGAAGCTGTACCAGGAGTTCCCGTCGAAGGGCAGCATCGTCCTGGCGGTGCTCGAACGTCGGCACCGGTCCTGGACGGAAGGACTGGATGCGACGGTGCGGCAGGCCTCGACGCCGCGTGCACGGCTCCTCGCGATCTTCGACTTCCTTGCGCAGTGGTTCGACCAGGATTCCTTCCGCGGATGCGGCTTCATCAACAGCTTCGCGGAACTCGGAGCCGTCAGCCCGGACGTCGCGGAGTACGCCCGGAAGCACAAGGCATCCTTCCAGGACTACGTCGGACGCCTGGCGGAGGAGGCAGGGGCGCCGTCGTACCTCGCGGCGCAGCTGTCGATCCTTGCGGAGGGCGCGCAGACGACGGCGGCCATCGCCGGGACCCCGGAAGCGGCAGGGCAGGCGCGTCGGGCGGCCGAGGTGCTCATCGATGTGGCGCTGGCTGAGGGGCCGGACGCGCGAGCTAGTTCACCAGGTCCTGGTACTCGGGGTGGTCCTCGATGAAGGCCGCCACGAACTCGCACTGCGGGACCACGGTGAGGTGCTGCGCACGGGCGTCGTCGAGCGCGTACCGGATCAGGGTGCTGCCGATGCCATGGCCCTCGACCTCTTCGTCGACCACCGTGTGCGTGAAGACGATGGTGTTCCCGGACCGTTCGTACGCCGCCATGCCTGCAGGGTCGCCGTCGAGGTTCGCGATGTAGCGGCTCTTCGCCTCGTTGTTCGTAACCTGGATCGCGCTGTTCTCGAAGCTCATGCTGTCACCTTCGCATTCACCACGAGAACGGGTCAACGCCCCGTCCCGGCGGTCCTGTGCTAGTCCCGCGACGCCGGTCTCGTAGCCTGTCCGGTCGTGCTGCCATCGAGCAGCCATGCGAGCGCTTCGGTCTCGGAGCAGAAATAGCGAGTGACGGTGGGGGAGCGGTGCGAGAACCCCGACATCACCTCGTCGACGACGTCCTCACCCACGACGGCGACCTTCGAGAACCCGCGGTAGGCAGCCATTCCCACGCGTGCCTCCGGGGTGATCCCGGTGATGCCGTGCATGTGGACCAGGAGCGGCAGTGCGGTGGGACCGTGGAATTCCGCCAGGGCGCGGGCGGCGGCAACGGCATGCGCATAGGTGATCTCGACGCCGCGCTTCCACCGAAGCCTCAGGATTCCCCTGTCGAGGTGCGCACTGAATGGGTCCATCAAGGTCCTTTACCGAGCATGAGCAGTAGCTTGACAGCGTAGCAAGGTGGACTTCCTGGTTCTGCCTCTTTTTCGGTTGTCCGATTCCACCCGTGCTCTTCGGGCTCCCGGCGCAATGCGGGCTGTAGCGTCTGATCCATGACACTGAGCATTCTGGTAACCGGCGCGAGCCGCGGGATCGGCGCCGCCATCGCCCATGAGCTGGCCGGACGGGGGCACCGCATCGCCGTGCATGCAGGACGTGATGCGACCGCGGCCCTGGCGGTCCGCGATGCCCTGCCGGGCGCAGGTCACTCCGTCGTCGTCGGCGATGTCGCCGATCCGGAGGAGTGCGTGCGGATCGTCGATGAAACCGTGCGGGAACTCGGTGGGGTCGACGTCCTCGTGAACAATGCGGGGATCTTCGAGGCGCATCCGGTTGCCCGGGCGTCCTTCGACGACTGGCAGCATGCCTGGCGCCGCACCCTCGCCGTCAACCTGCTGGGGCCGGCGAACCTGGCCTGGCTCGTGGCGCGCCACCTGCTGGACCGGCCCTCCGGCCCCGAGGGCGGTCGGCTGATCAGCGTGGGCTCCCGCGGCGCCTACCGGGGTGAGCCCCTCACCCCTGCCTACGGGGCGAGCAAGGCTGCGCTGCACTCCATGACCCAGTCGCTGGCCGTCGCGCTCGCACCCTCCGGCATCCTCTCGGCGGCGGTCGCGCCCGGCTTCGTCGAGACGGACATGGGACGGTCGGTGCTCGACAGTCCGGAGGGCGACGCTGTCCGGGCACAGAGTCCGTTCAACCGCGTGGCGACGCCGGAGGAGGTGGCGCAGACCGCGGCATGGCTCGCCACGGATGCTCCGCTCTGGGTCAGCGGCACCGTGGTCGACGTGAATGGGGCGTCCTACCTCCGCTGATGCTGTGCTGCACGTGAGGCATTGCCGATCGTGACGCACTGTGACGGGTGCATATGGACGCCGGCGCGGACGGGCATCTAGGCTCATTCCCAGAATCAAGAGTTCCAACGTCAAACCCTGGTTTGTTGGACGGCAACCCTCTCGCTGTAGCGGGGTGCCCCAGGTGAGGATTCGGCCCGGCATGCACCATGCGGGCAAGTATGGCGCTTCCCTCATGGCAGTGCCCTGACATGAGGATTTTCCATGCCCGCATCACCGCGCCATATCCGCTTCAATGCCTTCGACATGAACTGCGTGGGCCACCAGTCGCCGGGCCTGTGGCGGCACCCGGACGATCAGTCGTGGCGCTACAAGGACCTGCGGTACTGGGCCGACCTCGCCAAGACCCTGGAGAAGGGCCTGTTCGACGGCATCTTCATCGCCGACGTGCTCGGCACCTACGACGTCTACGGCGGTTCCAACGAGGCCACGCTGCGCCAGGGGACGCAGACGCCGGTCAACGATCCGTTCCTGCTCGTCTCCGCCATGGCGCTCGTCACGGAGCACCTCGGCTTCGGGGTCACGGCGGGCACCGCGTACGAGCACCCCTACCCGTTCGCACGCAGGCTCTCCACGCTCGACCACCTCACCAATGGCAGGGTCGGCTGGAACGTGGTCACCGGCTACCTTCCCTCCGCCGCGCGGAACATGGGCAACGAGGACCAGCTCGAGCACGACGAGCGCTACAACCACGCGGACGAGTACCTCGAGGTGCTCTACAAGCTGCTCGAGGGGTCCTGGGAGGACGACGCCGTGATCCGGGACCGCGAGACCGGGGTCTTCACCGACCCGGCGAAGGTCCACGACATCAACCACGACGGCAAGTACTTCACGGTCCCGGGGATCCACCTCAGCGAGCCCTCGCCGCAGCGCACCCCGGTCATCTTCCAGGCGGGGGCCTCCTCCCGCGGTATCGCCTTTGCAGCAGGGAACGCCGAGGCGGTCTTCGTGGGTGCACCGTCGAAGGCGATCCTGAAGGATGTCGTGAAGAAGATCCGGGACGCCGTCGAGGCCGAGGGGCGTGACCGCTACTCCGTGCGGATCTACACCCTGCTCACCGTCATCACCGACGAGACCGAGGAGAAGGCCCAGGCGAAGCACGCCGAGTACCAGAAGTACGTCAGCTACGAGGGAGCGCTCGTGCTCGTCTCCGGCTGGTTCGGCGTCGACCTGTCCGTCTACGCTCCCGATGAGCCGCTCGGCAATGTGAAGTCCAACGCCATCCACTCGGCCGTCGCCACCTTCCAGAAGGTGAACGACGACGGCAAACCCTGGACCGTGCGGGACATCGCCGAATGGGGCGGTATGGGTGGGCTCGGTCCGCGCATCGTCGGTTCAGGCGCTCAGGTTGCGGACGAGCTTCAGGCGTGGGTCGAGGAGACCGACGTCGACGGCTTCAACCTGGCGTACGCCATCACCCCCGGATCCTTCGAGGACGTCATCGAGTACGTGGTCCCCGAGCTGCAGAAGCGTGGCGCCTATCCCACGGAGTACGTCGAGGGAACCCTGCGCAACAAGCTGTTCGGCAAGGGCGACCGTCTCCCCGAGGAGCACCGCGGAGCGCGCTTCCGGCTCGAATCCGTCCGCCCCTGATGCCGCACTGATCTGACACGGCCCGCCGGATTCCCGGCGGCCGAACCTGCAGCACGCCCATCCCATCGACGTTGCCCCACCGCGTCCTGCCCAAGGAACTCCATGATCTCGCTTCGACACCTGACCAAGACCTACGGTCGTGGGCACGCTGCCGTCACCGTGCTCGACCACCTCGATTTCGAGGTGCCCACTGGCCGCATCGCTGCCGTCGTCGGGCCGAGCGGTGCAGGCAAGAGCACCCTCGCCCAGTGCATCAACCTGCTCGAACGTCCCACGTCGGGGGCCGTCGTCGTCAATGGCGAGGAGCTGTCGGGCCTGCCGGAGAAGCGTCTGCGTGAGGCGCGCCGCCGTATCGGCACGGTGTTCCAGTCCTCGAGCCTGCTCAGCCGCCGGACCGCCGCGGAGAACATCGCCCTGCCCCTCGAATACCTCGGTGTCACTCCTGGCGAGGCGCGGGCCCGTGTTGCCGAGTTACTGGACCGGGTGGGGTTGTCGGACAAGGCCGGCCACTACCCGTTCCAGCTCTCCGGCGGCCAGGCGCAGCGCGTGGGAATCGCTCGGGCGCTCGCGCTGCGGCCGTCCATCCTCCTGGCGGACGAGGCGACCTCGGGGCTCGATCCGGAGACCACCCGATCCGTCGTCGGCCTCATCCGTCAGCTGCGCAACGACCTCGACCTCACCGTCGTCTTCATCACGCACGAGATGGACACCGTGCGGCAGGTCGCCGACACGGTGGCGCGGCTGGACCACGGTCGCATCGTCGAGCAGGGCGACCTCGTGGAACTCCTGACCTCGCACGATTCCCTCCTCGGGCGGTCGCTGCAGCCCCGGCGCGGCCATGCCGGGCCGGAGGCCGGAACCCGTACCTGGTACGTAACCTATGACTCGACCGATGTGCCCGGAGACTGGATCCAGCGGCTCACCGGGGACCTCGGTGCCGTGGTGCATCTTCTGGGCGCCTCCGTCGAGACGGTCCACGGTGTCAACACCGGGAGCGCGACGCTCGGCATCGGAACCGACGACGACGTCCGGGTCCAGGGTGTGCTTGCACGCTACGGACTCAGCGGAACGCCCGACGGCGGTGGAGGCGGCCAGTCGCACCAGCTCCTTCCGGCCGCGGCCGTGCTGGAGGACGTGGCATGAGCGCCCTCATTCTTCCCCGCGCCGACGTCCCCTTCAACGACCTGCCGGCGCTGCTGCTGCCCGCCTATGGCGAGACCTTGACGATGGTCGGCGTCGTCATGGCTGTAGTCCTCGTCCTCGGCACGCCCCTCGGAGTCCTCCTCCACAACGTCGCGCCCGGTGGCCTCTACGAACGCCCCGCACTCCACGCGGCACTGAGCTGGATCATCAGCATCGGACGATCGCTTCCGTTCCTGATCCTCATGGCGGCCATTGTTCCGTTCACCCGCTTCATCACCGGCACGAACATCGGCATCGCTGCTGCCGTGGTCCCCATGTCCCTGGCCGGTATCGCGTTCTTCACGCGTATCGTCGAGAACTCGCTGCGGTCCGTGCCGCCGTCCATGGTCCAGGTGGCTCGGGCCGCCGGCGGCTCCCACCTGCAGATCATGCGCACGGCGCAGTTCAGCGAGGCTGTTCCGGCGGTCATCGGCGGGCTCACCATCCAGGTGATCGCGATGATCGAGTACTCAGCCATCGCGGGCACCATCGGTGCCGGCGGTATCGGGTACGTGGCCGTCACCTACGGTTACCAGCGCTTCGACAACACCGTCATGCTCGCGACGATCGTGATCTTGGTGGTGACGGTCGCCCTCGTACAGATCGTCGGAGACCGCCTCGTACGCTTCACGACGCCGCAGAAGCGTCTGCAGCGCGCCTGACGTCCCGCGCGTCACCCCCCCCGCATCCTCTCCGTTTCATTCATGCTCATCCCACCCCTGCGCTTCCCCGAGCGCGCCCAGAAAGGCATTGCCATGTCCGAAAACACTGCTCCTGAGCCAACATCGTCGACTTCCTCGCCAGCCGGTGCGGACCACGGATTCATCCTCCGCAAGCGGCGCAAGGCACCATGGATTGCAGGCGGGGCTGTCGCCGTCCTGGCCGCAGGCGCCTTCATTGCCGTGCCACTGCTCAACCCGTCCGAGTCTGCGGCGGAAACGGAAGGCGCAACCCTCCTCGTTGCGACCGCCGAGGGGAACCACGCGGAGCAGGCGCTCATCGAATTCATCGACCGGGACATCGCGCCGAAGTACGGCATCGACATCGAGTTCAAGGGATTGAGCGACAGCAACACCATCAACCGGGCCGTCAGCGAGGGCGAGGTCGCGGCGACGGTGTACCAGCACGAGCTGTGGCTCGGACAGGTGCTGGAGGCCAACCCGGACTTCCGCGAGACGGCAGTGGCGCCCGTCTTCCGTTGGGGATTCGGCATCTGGTCGGACAAGTACACGAGCGTGGACCAGATTCCCGATGGCGGCACCATCTCCCTCTACTCGGACCCGGCGAACGAGGCCCAAGGTCTCTGGCTGCTGGAGCGGGCAGGGCTGATCACGCTCAAGGAGGGCACCGACAAGTGGGAGGCGACGCAGGATGACATCGCCTCGAATCCGAAGAACCTGAAGTTCACCCTCCTCGACTTCGGTGCCCAGTCCCGGGCACTGCCGGACCTGGATGCTGCCGTCGGCTACACCGAGTACTACACGGCCGCCAAGATTCCGCTCGAGAAGCAGATCTTCGCGCCTGCGGCGCCCGACGAGTTCGCCGCACAACTCACGGTCGGCACCGATTACGTCGACACAGACAACATCAAGAAGCTCACCGAGGCGTTCGCCGACCCCGCCGTACAGGAGTTCCTGCGGACGGATCCCTCGGTGAAGGAGTTGCTTCTGCCCATTGAAGCCCCCTGAGCACCCACAGACGGAACCGGGAATAGGCGTGCGCCGGTGGCTGAACGCCTGCCGGTAGGTGGCCAGCCCTCGGGCAAGGGGACTAGCGTCGAAAGCAAGACAGCCGACGACCTGAAGGAGTTCCCATGTCACGCGTAGCCATCATCGGTGGACACGGAAAAGTAGCCCTGCACCTGACGAAGATCCTTACGAGTCAGGGCCACCAGGTGAGCTCGATCTTCCGCAACCAGGACCACGCTGCGGACGTCGAGCAGGCGGGAGGTACGCCCGTCGTGGCAGATGTCGCGGAGCTGTCGGTGGAGCAGATGGCCGACCTCTTCCGGGGGCATGACGCCGTCGTGTGGTCCGCAGGTGCGGGCGGCAGCAGCCCCGAGGCCACGTACGCGGTCGATCGGGATGCAGCCATCCGGTCTATGGATGCAGCGAGGGAAGCTTCGATCGGCCGCTACGTCATGGTTTCCTATCTCGGGGCCAGCAAGGACCACGGGGTGCCGAAGGACAACGGCTTCTTCCACTATGCGGAGGCGAAGGCGGCGGCGGACGAGCACCTACGGAAGTCGGAACTCGCGTGGACCATCCTGGGACCTGGTTCCCTGACCATCGACCCTGGAACCGGCAAGATCGAGGTATCGGACAAGCCGCAGCGCGACTCCGTTCCCCGGGAGGATGTCGCCCACGTGGCTGCCGTCGTGCTCGGTGATCTCGGGACGGTGGACAAGACCATCCAGTTCAACAGCGGCGAGACGCCGATCGCGGAGGCCATCCAGGGGGCCTTGAGGTCGTAAGAACTACGAAAGGCGGCGCTCTCTGAGCGCCGCCTTTCGCGTGTCCGCTGGGTCAGCGCGGTGTCGCTTTTGCTAACTACGGTGCGCCTCGACGTGGATTCGGATACCAGCGTGTCCTAGATGCCGACTAGCCTTTAGATATCGACCTGCGTTCCGATCCGGACGTGCGTTCGAGCGCAGAGTCCGGGCGGGCCCTCGTGGAATTGGCCGGCTCGGTGCTGGGCTTTGGTCAGGTTTGGTCTGACCTCGCCTGCTCCGGCCAACCCCAGCCAGGACTGGCTGGGCCCGTCTGCTCGGGTCGGTTCCAGCCGGGGCTGGTGGACTCTGACTGTTCGGGCCAATTCCAATTAGGGGTGGCCGGTTCTGTATGTTCCGGTCGGTTCCAGCCAAGGCTCGCCGGCTTTGTCTGTTCGGGCCAATCCCAATCAGGGGTGGCCGGTTTTATGTGTTCCGGTCGGTTCCAACCAGGGATCGTGGGGGCCGGCGGGATGGATCGTGGAGTGGTTCCTCCTGCAGGATTTCTCCACGTGCCAGCCCTTCGTCGAGTTGGTGGAGTTGGTGGTGGACGGCTTGTCCGGTGTTCCAGTAGGTGTTGGTGCGGGGTGTTCCTGCCCGGCCGGGGTGCCCGGGTGCGTGGAACCAGGGGACACCGTCTCGGGGTTGCACCTTCCAGTGGCCTTGGTGGATGAGGTGGTGGTGTCTCGAGCACAGCAGGACCCCGTTGGTGATGCTGGTGGTGCCGCCGCGGGACCAGGGGTCGATGTGGTGGGCTTCGCACCAGGGGGCGGGGATAGAACAGTCCGGGAAGGCGCAGCCCTTGTCGCGGGCGACCAGGGCCCGGCGCAGGTGGGGCGGGAAGAGGCGTTGGGCTCGTCCGAGGTCCAGGACCTGACCCGCTCCGCCGAGGATGATCGGGATGATGTCCGCATCACAGGCGATCCGCCGGATGGTCCGGGCGGTGGCCTGCCCGGCGAAGATTCCCTGTCCGGGGTGCTGGGCGTGGCCGAGGAGGTCCTGGTAGTCGATGGTGACCATGACCTGGGGTCGGTGGCCTCCGGTGGCGGGAAGACCGCCGGTGCTCAGGGCGATTCTGCACGCGCCGACCAGTCCCTCCAGCAGCAATTGGGCCCTCGTTGCACCGCCCGGATCGCCGAACACGTCCGCACCCGCACCCCAGCCGGAGTCGTTGCCCAAGTCCTCGCCCGGGCCTGACCCGGTGTCGTTGCCTAAGTCTTCGTCTGAGCCTGAGTCTGACCCGGTGTCGTTCCCTGCAGTACCAGCATCGGCACCGTTGGCGTGACCGTTGAGTGTCCTGGGGTTGGTGGCAGTGTTCATGACGGTGGCGAGGTGTTCGAACTGTTCGTCGGTGGCGCCGATTTCCAGGACGTGCAGGCCGTGGCGGCGGCCCTTGAGGAACACACCCTGCCGTGCCCGGAGGATCTTGTCGGTGGGTTCCTGTCCGTCCTGATCGAACACGCCCTCCCAGCGGTGGGCTAGGACCCGCAGGATGTCCTCGTCGGACTCCACAGCCTGCCGGGTGAGATGCTTCTCCATCGACTCGACCTGCTCCGGGGTCGCGAAAGAGTGGACCCGGTGCACGGCCTGGGAGACGATCGTCGCGGCCCGACCGCTGATCAGGGCCGCTTCCGACGCCGCACCGAGGGCCTCCAGCCGGGCCGGCAGTGGGGCGCCCGTGGGGGTGGTGCGGGGCAGCACCAGGTCTGCCAGCGCCAGTCGGCGCCGGGCCTCGGCGCGGCTGATCCCGAGGGTCCCGCGCAGGAAATCGGCACAATCCCTGAACCCGTCCGCAGCTGCTTCCGCCCCCGCACCCCACGCGGACGACGAGACGGTGTCCGAGGAAGCGAGGCTGGAACCGGCGGGAGTCGGGGCCTCGGCGCGGATGGCCTGTTCCGCCCGGGCCAGAAGCGACCCAGCACCGGACGTGCTCCCGGATGGGGGGCCGGGATCAGGTTCGTCGACCCTGTAGTGCTCCTCGGCTAAGCGGGCGGCAAGGACCTGCAGATGATCCACAATCCTCGAGGCCTGTTCGACGTCGACGATGAGCTGTAGCGCCTCCGACCGGGACAGAACACGGCCCTGCAGGCTCACCTCCCGGGCACACGCCGTCAGCACAGCGCACGCCGACTCGACTGAGGTCGGGGTCTGCGCGGGACGCTCGATCGGGGCGATGGCCATACCCCAAATTTATCGAACACACGTACTACTCCAGCGGCCCTGGGAGCCTATGTGGACAACTAGAGGACGCTCCTTCTCCTTTTAGCAAGGGCATGTAAATCCCATACCTTACGAAGACCAGGGGCGACCCGCCCGGCATCGCTCGCCCGCACGAACCCGGGACGATCACCCGCACCGGCCCGTGCTACACCCCCACGAGCCCCGCGCTAAGCGCCCGCGCCGGTCTCCGCCGTCGTCGTCCCCGGTGCATTGCCTGCCCGCCACACGAATTCCGGCACGGTCCCGTTGATCTCCCAGTCGCCGACGATCCTCGACTTGTAGATCACGGGGTTGTGCGACGAGATGGTGCGGGCGTTCCGCCAGTGCCGGTCGAGCTGGAGGCCCTTCCGGGTCGACGATGCGCCCAGAGCGTTGAAGATCGTCGAAGCAGCACGCTGGACCTGCTCCGTCACCACGATCTGCGCCTGTGAGGAAGCGAATTCCACCGCTACTGCGGCAGAGTCCGCCTCCTCGCGCGGGAGGTCGAGGTGCGCCTCGTAGGCCTCCTGCACCAGTTCGGCCACCCGGAGTGCAGCAGCCTCGGACGCGAACGCGAGAGCCGAGACTTCCCCCACCACCTGCTGCACCTGGATGTCCTCACTGGGCCTTGTTCCGTTTCCGTGACTGAAGGTCCGGGTCCTCCCGCGCACCTCCGAAGCCACGTCCCGGACAGCTGCGCGGGCGATCCCCGCAAGCGTTGCGACATGGATGAGCTGGTAGACACCCGTGTCGTACGGCGGGTGGTCCGCCTCGATGATGACGTCCTCGGCTGGCACGACGACGTTCCGGAAGACGGACGTGCCGCTTGCGGTCAGGCGCTGGCCGAACCCGTCCCAGTCATCGATGACCTCGACCCCGGGCGCGTCCCGCCGCACGAGGGCGATCACGTCGACGCCGTCGTCCGTGCGCGCACCCGTCTGAATCCAGTCGGCGTACAGGCTTCCGGTCGTGTAGTACTTTGTGCCGTCGACGCGGTAGTCCTCGCCGTCGCGCGTGATGGTGGTACTGACACCGCCGACGGCGACAGGTCCGGTCTCCGTCCACGCGTTGCCCAGCACCGCTCCTTCGGCGACGCGACGCAGCCAGACAGTATCGTTCGCGTAGAGCCGGTCCTCGACGAACGCGATGTGGGACCGAAGGGCCTGTGCGAGGTTCGACTCGGCGGCAGCGAGTTCGATGAGCAGCCGGAAGAACTGCGGCGCCGAGAGCCCGCCACCTCCGAGCTCGACGGGAACCCGCAGCGCGGTGAAGCCTGCATCGACGAGCTGACGCACCTGGCGGTGCAGCAGGATCCGCTCGTTCTCGCGCTCCGCGGCCCCGGCCGCGATCTCGTCGAACAGGGGTCGGAACCGTTCCGCGAGTCGGCCGTAGGTCACGGGTGCGGTCAGGGTTTCAGTGGTCATCGGTCAGCTCCTGCTGGATTCTGTGCGCACGGGGATGCGATGACCGCGAACCGGCCGTCGGTGGCGCAGGCGGTCATCGGTCGGCTCCTGCGTCACCCTGCGCATATGGGGCGCCGGGAACGACGACGGCGGACCGGCGCTCGGGCATCTCCGGAACGGCGGCGAGCAGCGCCCGCGTGTAGTCCGTGGTCGGGGTGGTGAAGATCGCCTCGGCGCTACCCGACTCGACCACGCGGCCGTCCTTGAGGACCAGGACGTCGTCGCTCACGTGGTGGATGACGCCGAGGTCATGGCTGATGAAGAGGTAGCTCAACCCGAGCTGCTCCTGGAGGTCCGCGAGCAGGTCGAGGACCTGCGCCTGGATCGAGACATCGAGTGCGGAAACGGGCTCGTCGAGCAGCAGGACACGTGGCTGGAGCGCGAGGGCGCGGGCGATGGCCACACGCTGGCGCTGTCCACCCGAGAGGGTGAGCGGCCGCCGCTCGATGAGGTCGAGCGGCAGGCCCACCTGCCCGAGGAGTTCGGCCGCCCGGTCCCTCCGCTCGCCCGGCGTTCCCACGGCACCGGCGTCCAGGGCGTCGGTGATGACCCGGCCCACGCTGAACCGCGGATCGAAGGAACTCAGCGGATCCTGGTTGACGAGCTGGATGTCGGGCCGGTGCGGGCGGCGGAGATCCTCGGTCACGGCAGCCGCAGCAGTCGTGACCCGTGCTCGCCGGCTGCCGGCGGACCCGGAGAGCCGGGAGGCGCCGGAGGCCCGGCGCTCCCTGCTATCACTGCGATCGGCAAGGATGCCGGCCGTGCCTTCGACGTGCCCTACCCAGGGCAGCCCGCCCAGGGTGACCGTTCCGGCGTCGGGCTCGGTGAGGCCGAGCGCAATGCGCGCCGTCGTCGACTTCCCCGATCCCGATTCGCCGACAATGCCCAGGGTCTTCCCCGCAGGCACCGTGAAGGAGACGTCGTCGACCACGGTGCGGCGCGTGCTGTCCGGGGAGGCGTAGGTCTTCAGGAGGTTGCGGGCCTCGAGGGCCGGGGCCGCGTCGGAGAATGCGGAGTGCCGCGCGGGACGTGAGGTCACCGAGACCCGCGGCACGGCGGACAGCCGCGTGCCCTTGCCGGCGGCGGAGGGCACGGCATCGATCAGCTGGCGGGTGTACTCGTGGCGCGGGTTGCCCAGCACCTCGGACGCCCGGCCGGATTCCACGATGCGCCCGTTCTGCATGACGGCGATCTCGTCCGCGAGGTGGCTGACGACGGCGAGGTCGTGCGAGATGAAGATGAGCCCGCGGCCCTGCTCCTTCAGTCCGGCCAGCAGCTCGAGGATCTGCGCCTGGACCGTGGCGTCCAGTGCGGTGGTCGGTTCATCGGCGATCACGAGCTGCGGGTTGAGCACCGTGGCCTGGGCGATCAGTGCACGCTGGCGCAGGCCGCCGGACAGTTCCCCGGAGCGCTGCCGCGCCCGGATTTCGGGGTCGGGGATCCCGGCGTCCCGCAGGGCGGCGTGAACCCGTTCCTGCCGCTCGGCCTTGCCGCGGACGCCGTGCGCCCGGAGTGCCTCGTCGATCTCCTGGCCCACCGTCCGCAGGGGGTCGAGGGACACGAGGGCGTCCTGCAGCACGTAGCCGATGTCCTTGCCGCGCAGTCCGCGCCATTGCCGTTCGGACAGGCGGGTCGCGTCGTGGCCGAGTACGTCGAGCCGGTCGGCGGTCACCCGGGCGTTGGCCGCATTGAGCCCGACGAGCGTGCGGGCCGTGACGGTCTTGCCGGAGCCCGACTCGCCCACGAGGGCCAGCGCCTTGCCGGGCGCCAGGGCCAGCGAGACATCGCGGACGACGTCGACCGTGCCGCGCGGCGTGGTGAAGGAGACGTTCAGGTTGTCGATGGCGAGCAGGGGCTGCTGCCCTGCGGTGCCGCTGATGTTCTCAGTCATGTCAGACCTCTGCTTCGAGTCGGCGCTGCAGGTGGTGGCCCACCACGGTGGTGGTCAGCGCGGCCAGGGTGATGAAGATGCCGGGGAAGGCCGCGATCCACCAGGCGACCTGGAGGTAGTTGCGTCCATCGGCGAGCATGGCGCCCCACTCGGCGGCGGGCGGCTGCGCGCCCAGTCCGAGGAAGCTCAGCGACGACGCCCAGACGATGGCCTGTCCGATGCCGAGGGTGACGAGGACGAAGAGGGGGCGCGCCACGTTGGGGACGATCGTGTGCCAGAGGATGTGGGACCGGGACCGGCCGAGCGACAGGGCTGTTTCCACATACGGAGCTGCCACGACCTGCAGGGTCTGGGTGCGGAGCATCCTTGCATAACCGGGGGCGGAACCGACCCCGACGGCGATGGCAGCGGTGACGACGCCGGTGCCGGACACCGCGATGACGATCAGGGCCAGGAGCAGGCCCGGGAAGGCGAACAGCACCTCGACGAAACGGCAGATCGCCGAGTCCAGCCACTTGTCGGAGACACCGGCGGTGATGCCGAGCGCGCCACCGAGGATCAGCCCGATCGCCGTGGCGGCGAGGCCGAGCAGCAGCGACTGGCCCGTACCGGCGATGACGCGGGAGAAGACATCACGGCCGTTCTGGTCCGTGCCGAACAGATGGAGGGCGTTGGGTGACTGGAAGGCGTTGGCGGGGTCGATCTCGAAGGGATCCTGCCGCAGGAACACGAACGGAGCGAGTGCTGCGAGCACCAGGAAGGCGAGGAGCGCGGCGGCGATCCAGACACCGATCGGCGTGTTGCGGACCAGGCGTCCTGCACGCGAAGGGGCCGGTGCGGGCGACAAGGGAACGGCGGTGCCGCCCTCCGCCGTCGGAGTGGGGTCGAGGGTGAGGCTCATGCTGCTGATCCCTTCGGGTTCGTGCGGGGGTCGACCACGCGGTAGAGGAGGTCCACGGCGAGGTTCACGAGGATGTAGACCGCTGCGGTGATGAACACCACCGCGAGGGTGATGGGCAGGTCGCGGTTCACGATGGCGTCCACGAGGGACCTGCCGAGGCCCGGGCGGGCGAAGATGATCTCGGCGACGACGGCGGAACTGACGAGCGAGCCCACCGCCCAGGCTGAGAGCGTGAGGCCGGGGAGGATCGCGTGGCGCAGTGCGTGCGTGATCCGGACGGCCGTGTCGCTCAGGCCACGGGCCCGGGCGCTGAGGACGAACGGCTGCGCGAGGGCGTCATCGAAGGAGGACCGCGTCACCTGGGCGATGAACCCGGCGAGGGGGACTCCGAGCGACAGCGCCGGCAGCACGAGCGACTTGAATCCGTCATTCCCCGCTACCGGGAACCAGCCGAGGATGACGGCGAAGACGACAGCGAGCATGATGCCGACCCAGAACTGGGGGAGGGATGCGAAGAACACCTCGACCGCACGGCCGACGCCGTCGAGCACGCGCCCGCGGCCCACCGTCAGGAGGGTGAAGGCCAGTGCGATCGCCCACGCGAAGACCAGGGCGAGCCCGGCGAGCTGCAGCGTGGGAAGGATCTGCGGGCCGATGATCTCCACGACCGGGACCTTGAAGATGTAGGACACCCCGAAGTCCCCGGTGACGAGGTTGCCGAGGTAGCTGAAGTACTGGACGAGGACCGGCTGGTCCAGCCCGTACTCCGCCCGGACCGCCGCGACGGTCTCGGGCGACGGCGACGAGCCCGCGCCGCCGAGGATCGCGGTGACCGGATCACCGGGCGTGAGGCGGAGGACGAAGAACGTGAGGGTCACTGCGGCCCAGAGGACGAAGACACTGCCGGCGATCCGTCGGAGGATGACGCTGCCGGCACTGCCGACGGTCGCGGTGGTGCGGGGTGCCGCACTGAGGGAATCGAGGGAGGTGCTCATTCGGAATCGACCGCCGTGACGTCGTAGAGGTAGGGGAGGGAGAGGCTCGGCTCGAGGGCGAGCGAGGTGAAGCGGTCACTGCGGAGCGCCACCTGGCTGGCCTGGTTGTAGAGCGGGAGCTGGAGTGCGTTGTCGCTCACGATCTGCTGCGCCTGGTAGTAGAGGTCCTTGCGGACCTCCGGGTCGTCGGTCGCGAGTGCGTCGTTGAGGATGCCGTCGAGCTCCGGGTTGCGGAAGCCCGAGCCGTTGGGCACGAAGCCCGCCGACTCGGTGTACTCCGAGGAGAAGACGATGCGCAACACGTCAGCGGTGTTGGTGTTCCAGTAGTCGGCGCGGAGGTCGTACTCGAAGTTGTTGCCGAGTTCGCTGACGCTGGCGCCGTCGCCGTTCTCGATCAGCACCTCGAACCCTGCCTTCTTCGCCGTCGCCTGGATCTGGGTGACCAGGGCCTGGTGCGCTGTGGGCCACCAGTCCGGCGTGTAGGGGAAGTGCACCGTGAGGCGCTGGCCGTTCTTCACGCGGTAGCCCTCGTCGTCGCGTTCGGTCCAGCCGGCCTCGTCGAGCAGGCGTGCCGCCTCCTCGGGGTCCGGATCGTAGACGTGCTCGAAGTCGGGGGAGTAGAAGCCGGTGGTGGAGCTCAGCGGTCCGCCGGCCCGGGTCACGGTGCCGAAGTACACGCTGTTGATGCCCGCATCCACGTAGGCGCTGCGCAGGAAGGCCTTGCGGACGTTGAGGTCGTCGAACGGTGCGCGCGTGGTGTTCAGGATCAGGTTGGTCGGGTTCCCGGGCCGGTCCTGCAGGATGAGTTCGACGTTCGGATCGGCCTCGGCCTCGTCGAAGTGCACCGACGGCATGAGGTCGAGGGCGTCCACCTGGCCGGCGCGGAGGAGTCCGTAGCGTGTGGAGTCCTCGGGGACGATCCGCCACTCGATCTTCTCGATGTGGGCCGGGCCCTGGTGCTTCGCATAGGGAGGAGCGGAGTTGTAGTCCTCGTTGCGGACGAGGCTGACCTTCGACTGCGGCACGTAGTCGACGATCTTGTAGGGGCCCGAGCCCACCGGCGCGTTGCAGTTCTCGGCCCGCGGGCGCTTGAGGGCCTCGGGTGACTCGATGCCGAGGAACGGCTGGGCGAGCACCTCGAGGAATGCCGCGTAGGGGCGGTTGAGGGTGACGACGGCGGTGGTGTCGTCGACGACCTCGGTGGAGGTGTAGGGCTTGAGGTAGCCGCCGGCCGTGCCGGACTGCGTGTCGGGGTCGACCATGTGGTCGAGGTTCGCCTTGACCGCCTCCGCGGTGAGCTTCGTGCCGTCGGTGAACCAGACGTCGTCGCGCACCGTGAAGGTGTAGGTGAGGCCATCGTCGGACACTGACCAGTCCGTGGCGAGCCACGGATGAATGGCGCCCTCGCTGTCCTGGGAGACCAGGGAGTCGAGGTAGTTCGCCGCGATCGAGGCCTGCGGCATGTCGCCGTCGACGTGGGGGTCGAGGCAGGAGATGTCCTTGCCGGTGGCGAAGACGAACGTGTCGTCCTCGCTCGCTGCGGCTGATCCTCCGCAGCCCGATGTGGTGAGGAGAAGGCCTGCGGCCGCTGCGAGCAGGGCGAGGGTGCGGGGTGTGCTGGGGCTTGCTGTTGTCACGCTGGGCTCCTGAATCATCGCCCGATGGAGGGCAGACAGGACAGCCAGCGATCACCCGGGCGTGCGGAAGCACGGGAGGGGAGACCAACGAAAGCGTGTAGCTTCTCCATCGGTCCTGGCAGTAGCACCGTTCCCCGTTGCTACACAGGGAGGGTTGCTGCGGCGTCGTCGATCCAGGTCTCTCGGCCGCTCGGGATGGTTATGGCTACAGCTAAGCGCACCGGGCATCGGCTGCGCCAGTGGTCCCCGTCATATTCGGTCATGCGGGAGGTCGTGCGGGAGGTCGTAGGAGGACCGGCCGGACCGGCCGGCAGCTAGGCGCGACGCGCGAGTTCCATGAACATCGTCGAGTGCAGGCTGTCGACGTGCGCGTGGGCGATCGAGACCGCCTGAACCGCGTCGCGCCTCCGCAGCGCACGCACCAGGTCGATGTGGTCCTCGTTGGCGCGGTGCAGTGCGTCGATGGGGTACGGGACGAAGTGCTCGTACAGCTCGCCGAGGGCTGCCGAATACACGGCGGTGGCAGCACCGAGGTGGGACGCCGCGGCCACGGACCGGTGGAAGGCGTCGTCGGCCTGGTGGTATTCCGACCAGTTGGTGGCCTTCCCCATGCGCTGCGTCAGCGCCTCCAGCGCCTCCAGCTCGTCCTCCGTGGCGTTGACGGCGGCGAAGTGGGTGACCGCGCACTCGGCGAGGAGGCGCCGGTCCACCAGATCGTGGACGGCCGCGGCATCCGGCAGTCCCAGGGACAGCCTCTCCAGGGCGACGGCGGGAGGATCCGCCGCGACGAAGGTACCGCCGTCACGTCCACGCCGCCGGACGACGATCCCCTCGTCGGCAAGGCTCGCCATCGCCCGACGGGCTGTCATCGGACTGACCGAGAGCCCCAGGGCGATGTCGGCCTGGTCCGGCAGCCGTTCGCCGGGTTGGATAAGGCCGAGCGAGATGGAGGTGGCGATGCGGGCGCGGACGGCATCGATGGCGCTGCGCCGTCCGTGACCGGGCGGCAGGCCGGGCGGCAGGGCAGAGGGCATAGGAGCCGGCAGTGCAGACGGCAGGGGAGACGACGCCGCCGTACCCGGCGGTTCCCGCACTTCAGCAGCCATGGTTTCACCCTAACGTCGTCCCGCCTTGATAATAGTTCAATATGAGCTAATATTGCGTGAGCCCCGTCACTGCAAGCCAAGGCGACCCATGTCACAGCCCCTACCGCTCCTCGCGGTCCAGTCCGAACCGATCGCGATCGGTGAGCCATTCTCGGTCTTCGCCACCCAGGTCTCCGACGCCCTCGCGGCGCATCCCGGAACCCGGCTCCTCGTCTACCCCGAACTGCACCTGTTCGGTGACGGCTACCCCGACCAGGCGCGCACGGAAGCGCTCCAGGAGTCTGCGCAGCCCCTCGACGGGCCCCTCGTGCGGGAGCTCGCACAGCTCGCCGGGGACCTCGGCGTGTGGCTCGTGCCCGGAAGCATCTGCGAGCGCGGGCCCGAGGGGCAGCTGTTCAACACCGCCCTCGTGTTCTCCCCGCAGGGCGAGCTCGAGGCGAGCTACCGCAAGATCTTCCCGTGGCGTCCCTTTGAGCCGTACGACCCCGGGGACGCCTTCGTCACCGTCGACCTCGAGGGCTACGGCAGGGCCGGTCTGTCCATCTGCTACGACGCGTGGTTCCCCGAAGTGACCCGCCAGCTCGCCTGGCTCGGCGCGGACGTGATCCTCAATGTCGTCAAGACCACCACGGAGGACCGCGAACACGAGTTGGTCCTCGCCCGGGCCAACGCCATCGTCAACCAGGTGTTTATTGTCAGCGTCAACTGTGCCGGCCCCACCGGGCGCGGCCAGAGCCTCATCGTGGACCCGGAGGGCACGGTCCTCGAATCTCTCGACGACGAGGGTACCGGGATGATGGCGGCCACCCTCGACCTGTCGCGCATCGACTACGTGCGCACGCACGGCACCGCCGGGCTGAACCGCATGTGGTCCCAGTTCCGCGCCCATGAGACCCCGATCGAGCTGCCCATGTACTCCGGCCGCATCGATCCCGCTACCTGGACCCCCGCGTCCACTGCCCGTCAGGACTAGCCATGCAGACCTCGTCTCAGCTCACCCGCACCCTCCGGCTGCCCTCGCTCGTCCTGTTCGGACTTGCCTACCTCACACCCCTGATCGTCCTGGCGATCTTCGGCGTCATTGCCGAGGCGACGGGCGGCGCATCGCCGTCGGCCTACCTCCTCGCCCTCCTCGCGATGCTCTTCACGGCGCACAGCTACGGACGCATGGCCGTCGCGTTCCCCGTCGCCGGCTCCGCCTACACCTACGTCCGGCGCACCATCGACGCCCGCATCGTGTTCCTGGTCGGATGGGCCATCCTGCTCGACTACCTCTTCCTGCCGATGGTCATCTGGCTGATCGGCGGGTCCTACCTCACCGCGCAGTTCCCGGGCACCCCGATCTGGGTGTGGATTTTGGCCTTCGTGCTCGTGACCACCGTGCTCAACGTCATCGGGATCCGGGTCGCCGAGAAGGCGAACTACCTCCTGATGGCGTTCCAGCTGCTCGTCATCGGCATCTTCGTGGCACTGACCATCGGGACCCTCGTCAGCACGTCGGGCGCCGGCGCGCTGGTGAGCTCGGCACCGTTCATCAACCCGACGGCGAACCTCGGTACCATCGCTGCCGGTGCGGCCATCGCCGCGTACTCCTTCCTCGGGTTCGACGCCGTCACGACCCTCACCGAGGAGACCGTGGAGCCGAAGAAGACGATGCCGCGCGCCATCATGCTCATCGCGCTGATCGGCGGAGCCATCTTCGTGTCCGTCTCCTACGTGACCCAGCTGATCCGCCCCGGTGGCACGTTCGAGGACTCGGCCTCACTCGCCTCCGACATCGCCCTGCAGATCGGCGGCCAGCTCTTCGGCGCGGTCTTCCTCGCGGGCCTCGTCGTCGCGCAGTTCGCCTCCGGTCTCGCAGCCCAGGCGAGCGCATCCCGACTGCTCTACGCGATGGGCCGCGACGCCGTGCTGCCGCGGAAGGTGTTCGGCTACCTCCACGACCGCTTCCGCACGCCGGTGATCAACCTCGTCATCACGGGCATCGTGGGACTCGTGGCGGTCTTCCTCGACGTCGCCACGTCCACCTCGTTCATCAACTTCGGTGCCTTCACCGCGTTCACCCTGGTCAACGTCTCCGTCATCGCCTACTACCTGCGCGAGAAGCGGACCGGGCGCAGCCTGAACCCCTTCTCCTATCTGGTGATCCCCGCCGTCGGCGCCGTGGTCGACGCCTTTCTGCTCACCCAGCTCGACCCCACGGCGATCACGCTCGGCCTCGTCTGGCTCGCGATCGGCATCGTCGTGCTCGCCGTCATCACACGCGGCTTCCGCTCCGCGCCGCCCGAACTGGTGTCGGTGGAGAAGGAAGTCGTTTCATAGGAGGTATGCGCATCACCCTCGGGCAGCTCGCGTCCGGCCCGGACACCGCAGCGAACCTCGCCCGGATGGAGGAGGTCGCTGCCGCGGCGGCCGACGCCGGCTCCACCCTCGCGGTCTTCCCCGAGTACGCGAGCTACGAGAAGAACCGGGTGGACAGCTCGTTCGTCACGGCCGCGGAACCGCTCGACGGCGACGTGGTCCGGGCGCTCGCGGCGATGGCGCGTCGGCACGCGATCACGGTGGTGGCAGGGGTGATCGAGACCTCCGAGGACCACGAGCGTGCCTACAACACCATCGTCGCGCTGGACCCCACCGGGTCCCTGGTCGCGGCCTACCGCAAGATCCATCTCTTCGACAGCCAGGGCTTCCATGAGTCCCGGCACATCAAACCGGCGCCCGACGTCGGACCCGTCACCTTCTCCCTGGACGGGACCGTCGTCGGACTGCTCACCTGCTACGACCTGCGGTTCCCGGGAGTGGCCCGGGCGCTGGCGGACGCGGGAGCGCCGGTGGTCCTGGCGCCGTCGTCGTGGGTGCCGGGACCGGGCAAGACGGACCAGTGGGAGGTGCTGCTCCGTGCGCGTGCGCTGGACAACGGCGTATTCGTCGCGGGTGTGTCCCAGTCCGAGCCGGTGTCGATCGGCCGAAGCATCGTGGCCGGCCCCCTGGGAGAGGTGCTGGGCTCGTGCGGCCCGGTGGAGGACGTCCTGACCGTGGACCTGCACCTTCCGGCGGTCGCGGACGCCCGCCGGCAGTTTCCCCTGGCGAGCCAGCGTCGCGTGGAGGGGTGATCCGGGTGCCGCGCTGACGCGGCTGCACGGTGCCGGGTTACAGCCCGTCGGCCGCGTGGAAGGTGCGCAGGGCCTCGACCACGATTTTGTGGTCCTCGAGCTGCGGCAGCCCGGACACCGTCACGGTGGCCACGGGTCCCACGCCCCGGACGTACAGCGGGAACGAGCCCCCATGGGCGGCATGCGTCGAGGTGTCGAACATCGGGTTGTCCTCGGCGTGGCCGCCGTTGCGTCGTGCACGCAGGCCGACGAGCAGCGACGGCACGAAGTAGCGCGCGGCCGTGCGGCCCTTCGCATCGAGCCAGTAGTCGTTGTCGGGGGTGGCGCCGTCGAGCGCGGCCCGGAAGAGGATGTGGTTCGGCTTGCAGATGCTGATCGCGATCGGCAGGTTGCGGCTGACACCGAGCTGGACGAGGAGCTGCCCGAGCGCCACGGCGTCGTCGTTGGTGAAGCGGGTGAACTGGAGCTCAGCGACCTCCGCCTCGACCGTCGAGATGAGCGACTCGAGCGCTGCGGCAGGCTGGTCGTCCCCGCCGTCCGGATCGAACGGGGCGAGGATCGCTGCGGACGCTTCATTGCTCATTCGCCTAGGGTACGTCGTCGACGTCCCTCGGTGGAATCCGCTTCGGTCGTACAGCGACATGGCCGTGACAGGTACCATTCCGCGTGTTGCATGGGACCGGAGATCTACTTCCTGGTCCGGCGGCTCCCGCCGTGCCAGTCCTCCTGCAGCCCGGCCTCGTCCTCCGCTACGCCGAAGCTGCGCAGCTGGGGGCGCTCCCGCAGGCTCCTCTTGAGCTCGGCAAAACCGGGGAACCGCGCCAGGCCCAGCACGTGGTCCCAGAGTTCGACGGCCTGGTCGGGATCGGGCAGGCGGCTGATCACGGGACCGAAGAAGGCCACGCCCTCCGGCGGCTCGAAGTGGATGATCGGCGTCCCGACGTCCTTGCCCGTCAGGGAGAGGGCCTCGTCCGTCTCTGCCTGGAGGGCGGCGTCGAGCGAGGAGTCCTCGAGGGCGTCGGCGAGCTGTTCGGGCAGTCCCGCCTCGGCGAGGACCGGCACCAGGAAGTCCGCCGTGCCGCGGTGGCCGCCGTCGGAATCGTCCTTCTGCGTGTCGAAGATCCGGGTGCCGAGCCGCTCATAGAGACGCCCGACGGCGTCGGGCCCGTGCTCCTCCCGGGTGCGTGCGGCGACGCGCAGCAGGCGCAGGCCCGCGGTATGCCCGGCTTCGTAGCCGGCGGGGAAGTGGGCGTCGTAGTCGATGGCGGCGTTGAGCAGGCGGAGCGAGATGAAGCGCCACTCCACCGAGTAGTCGCGCTGCTCCGACACCATGCGCACCCACTTGCTGGTCATCCAGGCGAAGGGGCAGACGGGGTCGAAGTAGAACCGGATATCGGGGGAGGTCATGACTTCACGCTAGGGATGCTGCACGACGGGGGTCAAGGACTCAGAGTCCGGGCACGCAGGGGCCGGTGCCGAGCAGTGCGAGGCCGGCGCGGTCTCCGTCGCCGAAGGAGGTCTGCCCGATGTTGTCCGCGTACATGAGCTGATGAGGGTCATCGACGTGATCGAGCCCGACGACGTGCCCGAGCTCGTGCATGATGGTCGCTCTCAGGTACGCGCGGCCGTCCGGGTACTGCAGGGTCTCGGCGGCATCCGGAGCATCGAGCTGCACCTGCCCGCCCACGTACACCAGAGGGTGTCCCGGTGTCTGGGCGTAGTCGCTGCCGCCGAGCCCGGCCACGTCGCCCTCGAGTCCCGGAATCTCGGTGGGGCTTGTCCATGTGATGAGCACCGGGACCCACCTCTTGCCGTACAGCTCCGGCTGGTACAGGTCGCGGTCCTCGGAGGGTGCCTCCGTCGTGGCGCCGTCGTCCACGAACTGCAGTCCGGTGGCCGCCGAGACCTCCGCGACGGCCTCCTGGACCAGGTTCTCCGACCCCGCCGGTGCGTTGTCCGGCCGGACGACGTAGTGCACGGGGCGGCAGGGGTCGTACGCCACCCACTCCTGGTCCTCGACCGGCGACTCCATCAGCTTGAACGCGTTCGACGCCGGTGCGGGCGGCGGAGCCCCGAGCGGGACGTCGCCGGCCTCGACGCCGCGGGGCGGCACCTCGGCGCCGGGCAGGTACGGCAGGGCGGCGGGCAGCACGTAGCGGTCGAACAGCGTCGGCGTCAGGTACAGGAAGACGAGAAGTGCGAGCGCGCCTACGGTCCCGAGCCGCAGCCTCGCCCTCGGCCGGCGGCGCTTCTTCGGTGCCGGACCGGGGCGCCAGGGCGGGGGAGCAGAGGCCTGACGGAGGGCGTCGTCGAGCGACCATTCCGGGATCCTGCCCGACGGCGACCGGCGCACGCCGTTCATCCGGGCGTCGCGGCCCTCATGGAACCACTCGCGATCCCTTGCGCCCATCGACCCGAGCCCTCCCCCTAAATGATCCTCGTTCATCCTGCTGCACGCGCCGGGACCGTTGGCTCGTTTCGGGGCGACCTTGGGCAAAGCTGCGCGAAGGCTGATGCGGGTGCGGTGCAGGTCGGCTGGGTCGGTTCGGGTGGCTCGGGTGGTTCGGCCCGGCGGTGGGTGGCTCAGTTCGGCGGCGGTTCGGCGGCCCGGAGTGCCGTCGACGAGGGCTTGGTGGACCGGGTGCGGCGTCGTGCACGCGTTTCACCGACAGATTGCTCCGATGACGGCGTGTTGGAGTGCGACACGCGCTTCAAAGCGAAACGCGTGCAGGAAGCCGCGCAGGCCCCGCCGTCGATCCCGGTTCTCGCCTGTGCGCGTGCCGCAGACCGGATTTTCCTGCCGCAACAGGCGCTTCCAAGCGAGCATTTGGGCGCAATGCCGCACATGGCATGCCTTCGTTCCCGGCTTTTGCAGACGTACGGCTCGAGGACCGGCGTGCTCCGCCGCGACACGCGTTTGGGGCGCCAAAACTAGAGAACGACGGCGACTCAGCCCGCAACGACGACGGCCCCGCCCACTGCGAAGGCAGCGGACGGGGCCGGAATCGGGCAGGACTTACAGCGCTCAGGAGCTCCGGCAACCGTCAGTGGGCGCCCACCGAGAGTCCTTCCCGTAAGACCCGCCCGGCGAGCGGGGACGCACCGGGCAGCCCGTCGGCGATGCGCTCCCTCAATCGTGCCGCGGCCTCAGGCGACCGCACAGACTGCTCCACCAGCACGGTCCACAACTGCTCGACGGTGTCGCACCTGGTGCTGGTGCCCGTGCGTCCCGCGAGGATCCAGGCGTCACCGCTCACCCGCACGACGGGCCCGCCGGGCAGTCCGGCGGTGATCGAGTTCACCAGTTGCGCCACGACCAGCAGGTCCCGCGTGGTCCGCACCGGTCCGAGCGCCGGATCGGCGACGACCGTGCGGCCGCATGCCCCACACATCAGCAGTCCAGTGTCCGGGTCATGGCATGACGTCGCCGGAGTTCGGGCCGAGGGTCTGGCCGACGAACAGATTGCCGCCCGGATCACTCGCAAGGAGCAGGGCTGTCGGAGCCACTTCGGCCGGCACGCCGAACCGCCGCAGGGGCAGCTCCGCGCGCTTCGCCACCTTCCAGTCCTCGGAGATCCCGTCGACGAGCGGTGTCTCGATCGGCCCCGGGGCTATGCAGTTGGCCAGCACGTTGTCGGCCGAGACCTCGAGGGCCAGGGCCTTGGTCATCCCGATCACCCCGGCCTTCGCCGCACTGTAGTGGCCGAGGCCCATGCCGCCCTTGATGCCGAGCTGGGAGGAGATGTTGATGATCCGCCCCCACCGCTGGCGCCGCATCGGGCCGACCACCTCGCGGCAGCAGAGGAACACCCCGGTGAGGTCCACCGAGATGGTCTCCGACCAGAGCTCCAGCGACATGTCCTCGATCGGGGACTCGGTGAGCAGCCCGGCGCTGTTGACCAGGATGTCGATGGTCCCGACCCGCTCGCGGGCAGCCGCGAAGGCGTTCCTCACGCTGTCCTCCCGCGCGACGTCGACCTCGATGACCCCGGGCCCGGTGGAACGGTCCAGCACCACCACCGTGTCCCCCTGCGCGGAGAACCCGTCGGCGATCGCCGCCCCGATCCCGCTTGCGCCTCCAGTCACGACGACGGTGCGGGGACCGCCGGCACCCCGGGGACCGCCCGTTCCAGCCGCCGTCATGCGCGCATCTTGATGGTCAGGCCGCCGTCCACGATGAGCGACTGCCCGGTGATGTACCGGGAAGCGTCCGAGGTCAGGAACCCGATCACGTCGGCCACCTCCTCCGGCCGGCCCACGCGCCCCCAAGGGATGTCCTTGCCGGCCCGCTCGAGGCCCTCGGGGCCCAGCGAGTTGACGGGGTCGAGGGACTGCGGTGTCTCGATCAGGCCGGGGATCACCGCGTTGGCGCGGATCTGCCGTGGTCCCAGTTCGGACGCGACGCTCCGGACCAGCCCGAGGACACCCGCCTTGGCCGAGGCGTAGTGCGCGTGTTCCTCCCACCCGTACACGCCGCCGGCGATGGAGGATACGGCGACGAGCGCACCCGGTCCGTCCATCCGCTGCGACGCGGACCGCAGCGTACGGAGCACGCCGGTCAGGTCGACGTCGAGCATGGCCGTCCAGAGATCGTCCGTCAGCTCGTTCAGCGGAGCGTTGCGGAGGATACCCGCGTTCGCGATGGCGTAGTCCAGGCGTCCGTACTCATCCAGGGCGCGCTGTGCGAACGCATCCACCGAAGGAGTGGAGCGGACGTCGACCTCGTGGATGACGGCCTCGCCGCCGGCGGCCCGCACACCGGAGAGGGTCTCCTCCGGGTCGTGCGGGTCGCCGGGGAAGGTGCCGATGACGGTCCGGACGTTCCGGCCGGCGTAGTGGACGGCGAGGGCGCGGCCGATACCGCTGGCGGCACCCGTAACGATGGCTACCTCAGACTGTGGCATGGGGCTCCTCGAGGGCGACGGCCGCGACGGGCCGGGCCGCGATCATCAGGACGCCGGAGAGCAGGGTGCCGACGGCGCCGACCCACAGGGCCGCCGCACCGGTGCCTGCCGCAGCGGCGACGATGGTGAACAGGGCGCCGCCGATGATCGTCCCCGGTTGGCTCATGGCGCCGATGAAGGCAAGACCCGTGGCCCGGCAGCTGACGGGGTAGCACTCGGCCATGAAGTACTGGATGGCGGCGTAGGGGCCCACCAGGAAGAACAGGCCGGTGCCGTAGGTGAGGATGATCAGGAACGGGCTGGAGACGAGGGGGCTCAGCATCACGGCGAAGGACAGGCCCGAGATGATCCAGCCCACGATGATGGTCCTCTTCCGGCCCACCTTGTCACCGATCCAGCCGTGGAAGACGTAGCCGAAGTAGGCGAGCATGTTGATGACGATCAGCAGCAGGAAGGCGTCGGTCAGCTCGACGCCCTTGGCGTTGGCGAGCACCGAGGTGCCGAGGACGCTGAAGATCGCGATGCCGAAGAAGTTCAGGATCCAGGCGAGCGAGAAGACGATCGTGTTGCGGCGGAACTCGCCTTCCCAGATGCGCTTGAGCGGCGACACCGAGGAGTGCTCGACGCCGTAGGCGGCGGCGAGTGCGTGGGCTTCGTCGCTCTTGCCGCCCTTCTCCAGTTCGGTGAGGCGCTGGTGCAACTCGAACTGCGGCGTCTCCTTCAGCTTCTTGCTGATGAGCAGGACGATGATGATCGCCGGGATCGTGGCCATGAGGTAGAGCGCGCGCCAGCCCAGGAGGGGCAGGAACGCCAGTCCGAGTGCACTCGCGAGGAGGAAGCCCAGCGGCCAGCCACCCTGGATGAAGGAGTAGTGGAAGCCGGGACGCTTGCGCTTCCGCTCGTCCTCGGTGACCTGGTAGACCTCGTTCATGTAGGTCGCATTCACGGCCTGCTCCGAGAAGCCCAATCCGCCGAAGGATCGGACGAGGACCAGGAGCGCATTGCTGGCAAAGCCGAGGGTCGCCGGGATGAGGGCGGTGATGCCGGAGATGACGGCGGTCCCGCCGACCGTCAGCATCATGCCCTTCTTGCGGCCGAGGCGGTCGATCACCGGTCCGATGCCGAAGCAGACGATGGCCGTTCCGACCGCGATCCAGGTGTTGACGGCGTACGCTTCCGGCGCCGTCCAGCCGAACTCGTCCTGCATGGCGGGCAGCAGGGTGCCGAACAGTCCGTAGTCGAAGACCGCGACGGTCCAGGCGCAGAGGGCGAGGACGGTCGCCGTGCTGGTCTTCTTCTTCGAGAACACGGGGAAATTGCGTTGCTCGTTACTCGTCGGTGTCGAAAGGTCGACACCCGCCTCTTTGGTGGACATCAGTTCGATTCCTTTCGGGGATTGCGTGCCAGGAACGAGTCGGCGATCTGGTCGAAGGTGTGCCAGGTGACGCCCTCGTGCGAGTTGAAGTGCTGGATGAGGCGCTCGAGCATGAGCAGGACCTGGGGCCGGCCGGAGACGTCCGGGTGGATCGTCATGGTGTAGACGGCGGAGTCCATCTCGGCGTAGACCCAGTCGAACTGGTCCCGCCACATCTGCTCGATGTCCCGGGGATTGACGAAGCCGTGGGAGTTCGGTGAGGCCTTGATGAACATCATGGGAGGGAGGTCGTCGAGGTACCAGTTGGCCGGGATCTCCACGAGGTCGGTCTCCTGCCCGCGGACGAGGGGCTTCATCCAGGCCTCGGCGGGCTGGGTGTAGTCGATCTTCGTCCAGCTGTCGCCGACCCTCACGTAGTAGGGCTCGAAGTCGTTGTGCATGAGCGAGTGGTCGTACTTGATGCCGCGCTCGAGCAGGATCTCGTTGGTGATGGGCGAGAACTCCCACCATGGGGCCACGTAGCCGGTGGGACGGCGGCCCGAGACCTTCTCGATGAGCTCGATCGACCTGTCGAGGATCGCCGTCTCCTGCTCGCGGGTCATGGCGATCGGGTTCTCGTGCGAATAGCCGTGGACGCCGATCTCGTGGCCGGCGTCGACGATCATCCGGGTGAGGTCCGGGAAGGTCTCGATCGAGTGGCCCGGGACGAACCAGGTGGAGGGGAGGGAGTACTTCTCGAAGAGGCGCAGGATCCGAGGACCGCCGACCTCCCCGCTGAAGAGCCCGCGGGAGATGTCGCAGGGGGAGTCCTCGCCGCCGTACGAGCCGAGCATGCCGGCAACGGCATCGACGTCGACGCCGAAGGCGATCTGGATATCTTTTGTCATGGGTACGGCCTTTCCTGGTGGGGATGGGGGACGGGTGGTCGGTCAGGGGTTTCCGCGCTCGCGGACGTGGCGGGCGACGTCGTCGGGCGGCAGTCCGAGCGCGAGCAGCGCATGCAGGAGGGTGCGTGCCTGGGACGGGCGGAGCAGCCCGGACGGGACGGCGCCGGCGTCCTCGAGCGTCCTGCCACCGCCGGCGCCGTAGACGCCGCGGACCGGTCCCGCATGCACGCGGGTGCTGGTGACGACGACGACGCCGTCGCGCACCGCTGCGCGCACGGCGTCGCAGAGTTCGGCATTGGCATTCCCGAGCCCGGTGGCCTCGAGGACGATCCCGCGGGCACCGGCGCCGAGGGCGGCGGCGAAGAGGGTGGCGTCTGCTCCCGGATAGGAGGGGACGATGTCGACCCGGACGGAGTTGCCGATCGGGGGGACGTCGAGGGACTCCGGCCGCGTCGGCGCCGGGCCGAGCGTAATGGTTCCGGTGCCCGCGACCGACCCTGCCGGCCCGAGGTCCGGGTTGCTGAAGGCGCGCAGGCGCGTCGTCTCCGTCTTCCGGGTACCGGGCAGCGGGAACACCTCGCCGTCGAACACGATCAGGGCGCCCCTGCCCCGCGCGTCGGGTGACGCCGCGAGGGCGATGGCGGCCCGCAGGTTCGCCGGTCCGTCCGGATCCTCGCTGTCGGCCGCCCGCTGGGCCCCCGTGAACACGACCGGGCGGGGGTCGTCGTGGAGGAGGTCGGCCAGGTAGCCCGTCTCCTCCATGGTGTCGGTGCCGTGTGTGACGACGACGCCGAGGGTTTCCGGGGATGCCAGAGCCTTTCGGATGGCAGTGCACACCGAGAGCATGTCGTCGAAGGTGAGGAGGTAGGAGCCCTTCTGCATGAGGTCCACGACGTCCACGGCGAAGGCGTTCTGCCCGGCCGCGGCGAGGACTGTGCTGCCCGCATCGGCGGCGACGGTCGCGCCCGCTGAGGATTCGGAGCGGGAGGCGATCGTGCCGCCGGTCGCCAGCAGCACGACCTGCCCGGTTGTGGTTCCCATGCTGTCCTCCCTTACCCAATCGTTTGGGTAGTCGCCACGGGATCCAAGGTCCGGGTCAGGACGAGGAGTTGTGTGGGGCTACCTACCAAGGAGCGAAAGCGGACCCAAACGTTTGGGTTTGCTGAGGAAAACCCTAGGATGTGAGGTGGGTCTCGTCAATGGACTGCTCAAGAGTTCACGAACGCGAAACACACCCGGAACTGGAAGGAAAGGGGGCAGCCGTGAAGGCACCAGGCAAGGGACGTGCAGCGGTGACTCTGAAGGACCTCGCTGCAGAGCTGGGGATCCACGTCTCCACCGTGTCGCGGGTGCTGCACTCCGAGACGGAGGTGGCGCGTGGGGCCGCCTCGACGGAGACGGCCCGGAAGGTGCGGGACCTCGCAAAGCTGCGGGGTTACTCGCCCGACCCGCACGCCACGAGCCTTCGTACCCGCAGGACGCGGGCCATCGGGGTGATCGTGCCGCGGCTCTCCGACCTCGTCCTCGCGACCATGTACGAGGGCGTCGAGGAGGCTGCCGCCGAGAGCAACCACTCGACCTTCGTGATGAACTCCCACGACAACCTGGACGAGCAGCGGCGCAAGGCCGAGATCATGCTGGCGCGCCGGGTCGACGGGCTGATCCTGGGGGACGTTCACGCCGGCAGCAGCCTGGTCGACGACCTCACCGCCCGCCACGTGCCGTTCGTCCTCATGAACCGCCGCTACCCGGGATTCCCCTCCTCCACCTGCGACGACACGGCGGGTGGGCGCCTGGTCGCGGACCACCTCTGGAGCACCGGGCACCGATCCGTCGCTATCCTCGCGGGCGAGCCCTATGCCAGCACGGGAGTGGACCGGACGGCAGGGTTCGTCGAGCGGTGGCACGAACTGGGCGGCGAGGTGCCGAGAGACCGCATCCTGTACTGCCGCTTCGACACGGAGGGTGGCCGGGAGGCGGGCGACAAGCTGCTGGCCCTCCGGGGGAACATGCCGACGGCGGTGTTCGCCGTCAATGACTTCGCGGCCATCGGTGCGATGGGGGCCTTCCGTGCCGCCGGACTCGTCGTCGGCCAGGACATCGCCGTCGTCGGGTTCAATGACACGTCCCTCGCCGCGCAGCTCCCCATTCCGCTGACCTCGGTGCGTTCACCCATGGTCGAGATCGGGCGGGCCGCCGTGGGCATGCTGCGGCGGGTGATGAACGGCGAGGAGGTCGACTCCGTGCGCCATGCCCCTGAGTTGTTCGTGCGCGAGAGCAGCGCGTCGGCCGGCGTCGGGGTTCTGGCGTCCAGCCACTCCGGTCAGTCGGCGAGCAGCTCCCTGATCCCTTCGTCGATGAATGCCTGATCGGCGGGGTTGAAGGGAGCCAGATGGCCCCAGATGGTCGGGATGGGCCTGGTGATGGCACCCGGTATGCGGGCGGCTTCGTACTCGCTGTCGATGGGCGGGAAGTACCGGTCCGTCTCGGCGTTCATGATGATCGTCCTCGCACGGATCGCTCCGAGCGCGGCGTCGAAGTCGCCACCGAAGGTGGGATGGTCGCCGAGGTCGTTGTGCATCCAGGTCCGGATCTGCGCGAGGAGGTCATTGGCGTCGCACTTCAGGAAGAACGGTTCCCAGAAGATCTCGATGAACTCCTCCGGGCTGGCGGCGCCGAACCCGCGGTACACCTCCTCGCGGTAGAACGGCTCGGAGAAACCCCAGCCGGCGTAGATCGACGCGAAGGTCCTCAGTCCCCGCACCGGGGGTTTGTCCCCGTAGAAGCCGTCATTCCAGTCGGAATCCCCGGTGATCGCACGGATGAGGGCGTGCAGGAACACCTGGTTGTAGTGCGCTGTGCGGGCCGACCCGGAGATGGGGGCTATCGCCTCGACCATCTCGGGGTGCAGCGCGGCCCAGGCGTAGGTCTGGGCGGCGCCCATGGACCAGCTGGACACCAGGCGGATCTTCTCGATCCCGAACTCCTCGGTCACCAGCCGGTACTGGGCGTTGATGTTGTCGTACACGGTGACCCGTGGAAACGTGCCCCGGCCGAACGGGGGAGGTGTGTTGCTCGGCGAGGAGGAGACGGCCGCCCCGAAGTGGTTCGGCACGATGATGAAGTACTCGCTCGGTTTCAGGGCGCGGTCCTCGCCGGTCATCCACGTCGCCGTATCGGTGGGTGTGGCGGTGAACCAGGTGGGACACACCACCACGTTGTCCTTCGCCTCGTTCAGCTTCCCGAGCGTGGTGTATCCGAGCTGGGCGGACGGCAGGACGGATCCCTTCTGGAGGCTGAAATCCCCCAGGTCGAAAAGCCTATGCTCCATTGCATTGCTCCCTTCGCCGAGGCTCCGTCAGTGGAGCCCAGCCCGATCGTACAGACGGCGGGCCACCCGGTACAGAGCGGGAGTGCCGCGAGGTCGGATGGCCCTCACTCCCGGACGGCACTCACTCCCAGACGGCCCTGCGGATCCTCGCCGCGTCCGCCCGCACGGCGAGCGCCTGCTCCATGGTCACGGCCTCGAAGTGCGTCACGGTCCCGGGCGCGCTGCGGGCGACGAGGTCCATGTCCGCGCTGATCACCGTGGCGACCATGGCATACCCGCCGCCGGAAACGGCGTCGCGGTGCAGCACGATCGGCTCCTTGCCACCGGGTATCTGGATCGACCCGATCGCATAGCCCGCGTCCACGATGTTGGACGGGTCCGACCCGGCTCCGAAGGGCTGGGTGCGCGGCTTCCACGCGATGTCCGGGCCGGAGTAGCGCAGGCCGGTGCGGTCGGCGACGGGAGTCAGTTTCCATGTGGCGCTGAGCAGGGTCTCCATGCCCTCGGCCGTGAGCCTGTGGTCGTACAGGCCCGGCAGGATGCGGACGGTGACCTCTTTCGCATAGACCGGCCTCAGGTCCTCGGGGATCGAGTCCCTGCCGGATCCCGACGACGGGCCGACGGCGCCGACGGGAACCGTGTCACCGGGCTTCAGGGTGCGGCCCTGCAGACCCCCGAGCGCGCCGAGGGCGTAGGTGCTGCGGCTCCCGAGGACCAGGGGGACGTCGATACCGCCCTGGACGGCGATGTAGTAGCGCGTGCCGCCCGAGAGCATCCCGAAGGACACCTCGTCGCCCGCAGCGAGCGAGAGCCGGGTCCACTGCTCCGCCGTCGTGCCGTTGACCTTCACCTGGACGGGCGCTCCCGTGACGGCGAGGACGGCGTCGGTGTCGGTGGTGAACTTCGGGCCGAGGTAGGCGCATTCGAGTACGGCGTCCGTCGGGGCGTTGCCCACCAGGGCGTTCGCCATCGAGGCGGACAGCTGGTCCATGGCACCGCCCTGCGGGATGCCGACGTTGTAGTAGCCGAGCCGGCCCTGGTCCTGGACCGAGGTGGCGAGGCCGGGTTCGACGATGTTAAAGGCCATTGAGCTTCTCCAAAAGGTCCCGGTTGTGGGCGGTGGGATCGGTCAGGGCCTTCTGCAGGTCGAAGGTGACCGGAGCCTGACGGTAGGTGAAGGTGCCGGCGTCGACCTCGGCCTGGATGGCGCGGTATTCGTCCTCGTCGACGGGCCGGAACTTCACGATGTCCCCGGGCCGGAAGAAGATCATGAAGTCCGAGAAGTCGCTCAGTTTCTGCGCCGGGTCGAAGATGGGCGCCGCGGCGATCCCGAACATCTGATAGCCGCCCGCGCCCCGCACCGAGTAGATGCAGGCGAAGCAGCCGCCGTGGCCGACGGTCAGCGGCGGCGTGTCCGTGCGCGGGCTCAGGTACTTCGGGACCTCGAGCTGCTCCTCCTGCGGGACGATCTGGAACATGAAGGGCAGCCCGGCGACGAAGCCGACCATGGACACCAGCCAGGGGGACTCGTGGTGCTTGCGGATGAACTCCTGCGGGGAGGACAGGCCGTTCTCCTCCGCCGCGAAGTCCAGGTCCGTCCCCTCCGGCCGCTGGTGGCCCTTGCGGAAGCGGGCGCCGGTCTCGCGCGTGTAGGGGTCGTCGTACCAGACCGGGATCTCGATGATGCGGGTCTCCAGCGTCTGCTCGCTGAGCTGGGCCACTTCCTCCTCGACCTCGCGGACGAGCGCCTCCAGTCGGTCCGGCGGCACCGTGTCGGGGTCGAAGCGCAGCAGGAGGGAGGCGTTCGCCGGGCAGATGTCCACCACGCCGTCGATGACCCGCGCGGTCAGCCGTGTCGCCATGGCGTTCGCCTTGAAGTTGGCGGCCAGGCTCATGCTCTCGGCGATCTCGACGAAGAGGAACTCATCGCCGCCCCACGTGTAGCGGGCGGCCTCCAGTTGCTGCGATACCTGGCTCATGGCTGGGCTCCGAGGAGGTCGGGGGTGGACTCGAGGAACTTCGAGTGGTGGGTGACGTCCCGTACCTCGGGCCGCTGGAGGACGGTCGACAGGAGCGGGAGGGTCGTCTTGACGCCCTCGATCCGCACCTCCCCGAGTGCGCGTATTGATCGCTGGATGGCCTCGGCCCGGGTCTCGTCCCACACCACCAGCTTGGCGAGCAGCGAGTCGTAGTAGGGTGCGACGGCGGATCCGGCGACGACGCCGGAATCGATCCTTACGCCGGGGCCTCCCGGCCACTCCAGGCGCTGCAGCGTGCCGGGGCTCGGCATGAAGTTCTGCGATGGATCCTCGGCGTTGATCCGGAATTCGAAGGCGTGGCCCCGGAAGGTGATGTCCTCCTGGCGGAGCCGCAGTCTGCCGGTGGCCGCCACGAGCAGTTGCTCCCGGATGAGGTCGAGGCCGGTAACCATCTCCGTGACCGGATGCTCCACCTGGAGCCGGGTGTTCATCTCGATGAAGGCCGCCCGCTCCTGGTCCGCGTCGTAGAGGAACTCGATGGTCCCGAGACCGGAGTAGCCGCACTGGAGTCCGAGCTCGATCGACGAGGCGAGGATGGTCTCGCGGACGTCGTCGGGCAGCGAGGGTGCGGGGGCTTCCTCGATGATCTTCTGCTGGCGGCGCTGCAGTGAGCAGTCCCGGTCGCCCAGATGGATGACGCGCTCGCCGTCACCGAGGATCTGCACCTCGACGTGGCGTGCGCGCTGGACGAAATGCTCGAGGTAGACGGCGGGGTCGCCGAATGCCGCCTTCGCCTCCGCGCGGGCGACGTCGACGGTTCCGACGAGGTCCTCCTCCCGGGTCACCAGGCGGATGCCCCGCCCGCCGCCGCCGGAGGACGCCTTGACGACCAGCGGATACCCGACAGCATGCGCGATGGGCAGGGGGTCGACGTCGGGGTCCAGGGCGCCGTGGCTCCCCGGGAGCGTGGGCACCCCGGCATCCTCTGCGGCCTGCCGTGCGCGGGACTTGTTGCCCATCAGTTCGATGGCATCGGCGGAGGGGCCCACCCAGGTGATCCCGGCAGCGGCGACGGCCCGGGCGAACTCCGCGTTCTCGGACAGGAAACCGTAGCCGGGGTGGACGGCGTCGGCCCCGGATGCCTCCACGGCGGCAAGCACCGCGGTGGTGTCGAGGTAGCTCTTAGCGGCCGACGCCGGGCCGATCACCTGGACGTCGTCGGCGAGGGACGCCGCGTAGGAGTCGCGGTCCGGTTCGCTCGCCGCAAGGACCGTCTGCAGTCCCAGCTCCCGGGCCGCGCGGATGACCCGCACGGCGATCTCCCCGCGGTTGGCGATCAGCACCCGTTCCATCGCTAACCCTCCGACACCGTGGCGATGACGTCCCCGGGATTCACGGTTCCGGAGTCCTCGACCGCGAAGCTCTCCAGCGTGCCGGCGACATCACTGCGGATCTCGGAGAACTGCTTCATGATCTCCACGACGCCGATGGTCTGGCCCGCCTCGATGGAGTCCCCTTCGTTCGCGAAGGGTTCCTTGTCCGGTCCGGGCTTGCGGTAGAAGATGCCTGGCAGTGGGGAGACGATGTCGGCCACGGGGAGTCCTTTCGGGAGGTTGGGTCAGTAGCTGTCGAGGGCGGAGCGGACTGCTGCCGCCACGGCGGGTGAGTTGGGCGCATCCGAGTGGACGCAGATGCTGTCGAACGGGATGGTGAGCAGGGTGCCGTCCGAGGCCTCGACCTGCCCGTCGGAGAGCGCGCGCGTCACGCGGCGAGCGGCCGCTTCCGGATCCGTCGGTTCCGGGCGGCGCTGGATCAGTAGTTCGCCGGCGGGTCCGTAGTTGAGGTCCACGTACAGTTCGGCGACGAACGGTATGCCAAGTTCCTCGCAGACGGACTGGTGGGCCGTGCCGGCGATGCCGTAGATCGGGACGTCGACGAGCCGGGCCACGCGAGCCGCACTCCGCATCAGCTCCGGGTCCCGGGCCAGCATGCCGTACAGGGAGCCGTGGGGCTTGATGTGGTTGAGGGGCGCTCCCTCCCGCCGCAGGAAGGCGCTGAGGGCTCCGACCTGGTAGAGGATGATGTGCTCCACCTCGGCGGGGGAGAGCTTCATCTCGCGGCGGCCGAAGCCCACGAGATCCGGCAGTCCGGGGTGCGCGCCGATCCGGACGCCTTTCCCGTGGGCCGCGGCGACGGTGTCGGCCATGGCGTCCGGGTCACCCGAGTGGAAGCCGCAGGCCACATTGATGGCGTCCACGGTGTCCAGCAGTGCGAGGTCGTTGCCGAAGGAGTGGAGGCCGAGGGATTCGCCCATGTCCGAGTTGATCATCGGCGTCGCACGCCGCGCTCCGGGGTCCGTCATGGACCAACCATAGTGATCAGCCTGCTGACGATCTAGGGGTTGCGCCCCTCCTTCTGCAACGCGGGAGGACAGCTGCGTCTGCTGTCCGGCCCGGCAGGTGTGCAGGATCAGCGAGCGGTGGAGTACACCCCGCCAACGACGACGGCCCCGCCCACTGCCGGAGCAGTTGACGGGGCCGGGGCCGGACTCGGACCTAGGAGGTCTCGATGTCCTTCGTGCCGTAGTCGAACCGGATGGTCACCGAGGTGTCGGAGAGCAGGTGCAGTTCGTGGTTGTCGCCGTCGCGCACCCCGAACCGGCCGTAGTTCTCGTCCCAGGAGCCATTGACCAGGATCTTGAACTGGTAGTTGCCGGCGGGCAGCTTGAGGGTCTGCTTCCAGGTGTTCTCCGTCGGCTCCCACACGAACTGCAGTTCGCGGAGGTCCGTGCTCCAGTGGCCTGCCTCGCCGAACAGTGGGTCGAAGTTCCCCGAGAGGCCGACCGACTGCGGCTGGTCCTGCCACGCCTCGTCGGCGGGTGTGTCCGTCGGCGCGTGTTCGGGGGCGGTGTCCGAGACCTCGAGGGTGGGCGTGACATCGGGCGGCGTCGGGTCCTCGGCTCCCGACGAGGAGGCCGAACCGGACGGCGCCAGGTCCGCCATCGTCTCCGAGACCTCGGATGTCTCGGCCGTCTCGGGTGCGCGCTCGGCCTGATCGGCCTGCGCCTCTTCACCGAGGGACTCGGGCGCCTGCGGTGCGTGTGCCGGAGCCTCCGCCTGCTCGGGAACCGGAGCGCCGCTGATCATCGCGTTCACGAACTGCTCCGGATCGGTGAAGGCGTGAACGGCGCGGACGCCCTCCTCCGTGGCGGTCCAGCCGCTGCGGCCCTTGACGAGCCAGCCGGCCTTCACGAGCTTTGCCGTCGTCGTCGTCAGGGCCTTGTAGCCGCGGGGGACACCGCCGCCGAGGAGTTCGGCTTCCTTGTCGTCGAAGGGAACCTGCGCCACGGCCTGGGACAGCAGTTCGCTGGGTGCGACGGCGGTTCCGGACTTCTGGTTGTCGGCCAGGAGGGCGAGGGTGGCGCGGAGTCGTTCGTTGGTGCGGTTCCGGGGGGCGATGGCGGTCTCCTTCGTGGGCTTTCTGCGGCGTTCTGCCGTCCATCATCACCGAATCTGCGCGCGCACGGTAGTTATTTCCGGGAACGGATTGCTGTCCGGGCAGGCCTTCGGTGCTGGCGCGATGGACGGCAGCACCCTGATTTTATCGGAGGCTGGGAGTTTCCGGTGTGTATGACGAGAAGCCGCGGCGACATTGCGTGCCCCGACCCGCCCGACCGGATCCTGTCAGGCCAGTGGCGGGATGATCCGAGTAGCGGCCAGTTCGCCGAAGAGCTCGATAAATCGATCCTCCGTGTCGAGGCAATCGGCAAATCCGTGCTGCCGGGCCTTGATGGTCGAGGTCACGTTGTCGAAGCCCGAGCGGAAGAGGAAGTCGCCGAAGGACCAGCCCACGAGGTCCTCGTAGGGAGTGGGGACGAGGCCGTACTTCGTCACCATCTGCTGCCAGAGGTCCTGGTGCTGCGGCATCGCTTCTGAGAGCGGGACGGGCTGCGGCTCGGCGTAGTCCATCCCGAAGTGGCGGGCGAAGACTGGCCACAGGTGTCGCCACCGGATCTGGTCGCCGTTGGTGATGTTGTAGACCTCGCCGGCGGCTCGCGGTTCCGAACCTGCCCAGACGGTCGCGCGAGCCAGCAGGGATGCGTCGGTCACCTGGTAGAGGGCGTCGTAGGCGGCGTGGGTGCCGGGGAAGCGCAGGGGCTGGCCGAGTTCCCGGCAGATGCTCGCATAGACGGCGATGACCATGAGGATGTTCATCGGGTTGCCGACGGCGTACCCCACCACACCCTCCGGGCGCAGCATCGTCGCGTCGAAGCCGCGCCTCGCTGCGGCAGCGCGGAGGATGTCCTCCTGCTCGTAGTAGAAGTTGGGCTGGATCAGCCGCGGATCGCGCTCCTTGGCCGGGGTATTGAAGTAGCCCAGGTGGGCGCCGTACGCCTTCCCGCCCTGGTACAGGGTGACGTGCCGCAGCGGTGTGCCGGCTGCTTCGAGGCCTTCCAGGGTGTTGACCAGCAGGGCACTGTTGACCTCGATCTGCTCCCTAGTGGTGGGCCGCTCGATGTAGGCGCCGAACACCAGGTGGGTCGTGTCCCGGGCGCTTTCCAGTCCGGTCCGCGCTGCTTCCGGGTCGAGCAGGTCCACGGACAGGTGCTCCCACCGGGCACCGGCAACCGGTCGACGGCTCAGTCCGCGGACCAGTGCACCGCGGCTGGCATACTCGTCCGCGGCATGCCGACCGATGACCCCGCCCACTCCGGCGACCAGGACGACCTTCGACTCGTCGGCTGCGGTCTCGGCATCGGTCATGGCGGGCTCCTTCGACGTCGGGGGATCACTATCGGCGGCACCTGCGGGACTCCGGCTTCGGCCGATCCCAACGATATCCAGATGGCGCGCTCGTCAGGCAGGGTGCGTACTGGATGCTCCCTGCCCGGCTGATGGTGTAGCAGGAGGCCGACGGTGACATCCCGAGATCCAGGTCGACTTCTGCTCGCGGCTCGATCGTGACTCGATGCTAGGCTCCGCCGGATGGCATCTCCTGCGCGCACCTCCCGGCCCCGGACCATCGCGAGGCTCGTCCTCGGAGTCTTCCTCCTGGTCGCCGGGATTGCTCACCTGACTGTGGCGCGGTCCGAGTTCGCCGCTCAGGTCCCGTCCTGGCTGCCGATCGATGCCGACGTCGTGGTGGTGGTGTCCGGCGTCGTTGAACTGGTGCTCGGAGCGGGCCTGGTGTTCCTCGGCCGGCACCGCGTGCTGGTCGGCTGGGTCGTCGCGGCGTTCTTCGTCGCGATCTTCCCGGGCAACATCGCCCAGTATGTCGACGGCGTGAGCGCGTTCGGACTGGACACCGACGGCGCCCGGCTCGCTCGCCTGTTCTTTCAGCCCGTGTTGGTGCTTTGGGCGCTGTGGTCCACGGCCGCGTGGCGGGACCGGCGGATGCTACGGCGCTGACGGCTCCGCTTCCGGCCCGGACAGCTGACGCGGATTAGCGGGCGACGGCTATCGGGTACAGGTTTGTCGGCTCGAGCATCACTGACTCGATCTTCGCCGCCAGGGCGCCTTCCACCTCGGACGCCGACTTCGCGTCGATCCACCGCTGGTCGGCCTGGAAAGTTGCCCAGTTCGCTTTCGGGTCGCCGTCGTGCTCGAGGAGGTAGACGAGGACGTCGTCGGTTCCTACGGGGGTCCAGTAGCCGAGGCTCTTCATGTTGTGCTCCGTGAAGAGGCCGATCGTGTTGGTTCGAAAGCGCTCGACGAGGGCGTCCATCTTACCCGGGTTGGCGGTGTAGGTACGGAGTTCATAGGTCATGCGGTGCTCCTCAGATGGACGACGACGTGGCGGACGTGGCAGCGGCCGTGTCCCAGCTCAGCATAAACATAGGCTTACTCTCGGGAGGGGTGCGCGCCGCCGGCCCGCAGGCGCGAGGAAGGCTCATAGGGGCCTGCAAGTCCAGCCTGAGGACTTAACCGCCCTATGTCTTGGGCACCTGGCGGTTAGAAGCTTACTGGTGCGCTCTGGGGGTGAGATCGGTGCCCGATGACCTGTTCGAAGCCGTAGCCGATTGCGAACATGGTGGGCTCATCGTAAGGACGTGCGAGTATCTCCATTCCGACGGGCAGACCGGAGTCGGTCAGGCCAGCCGGTACCGTCATGGACGGCATCCAGGTCTGCGAACCTATGACCGTGTTCGTGGGGAAGTTCAAGGTGTTCCACAGCCCGGAATCGGTGTCCTCGTGGGTTGGCGGGGTGACCTGGCAAGTCGGATAGACCAACGTATCGAGGTTGTTGGCCTCCATGAGATTGACGACCGTTTTCATGAACGCTTCACGCGCGGTATAGGCGGTGTAGTAATTCAGGTCGTTCAGCGGATCATCGGGTCCGGCTGCCAACGCCTCGAGGAGGTCGAGTTTCTTGTGGTACCGGCCGGAGTCGATGATCTCGGCGACGGTGCGGGCTGGCGGGTTGGGTTTGGATGAGAGCCAGTTGTTGATGTCCTGCTTGGACTTGATCGTGTACATGGACGTTCGACCGATCCACCCGGACAGGTCATCGATCGTGACATCGACGAGAGTGGCACCACCTGCCCTCAACTCATCGAGGGCGCTGGCCATCACCTGATTGACGGGGGCAGAGTTGGGGTCAGCGTCAGCACCGAATGCGCTGCGCAGTACTCCAACACGTCGTCCCTGCAGGGCGTTAGGGACCAGGTTGTCCACGTAGGACGCCGGAGCGCGTGCCACGGAGTAGGCGTAGGTGAGTGGGTCGCTCTCGTCGAAGCCGGCCATTACGGTGAATACGCGGGCGGCGTCTTCTACGGATCTGGCCATCGGCCCGATGGTGTCCTGGGCGCTGACCAAAGGGTTGCATCCGGTTCGACTGATCAAACCGGGGGTGGAGCGAACCCCTACCAGGTTGCAGAATGAGGCCGGTAGTCGCACTGATCCTCCGCAGTCTGTGCCTAGCCCCACGGTTGCATACCCTGCCGCGATGGCGGCGCCTGTTCCGCTGCTTGATCCTCCTGGATCGCGGTCGAGGTCGTAGGGGTTCTTCGTCACCCCGGTACGGGAGGAGTAGCTGAACCATGATGTGGCCCAGTCAGGGAGTGTTGTTTTCGCCAGGATGATGGCACCCGCGGCCCGCAGTCTAGCGACCACTGTTGCATCTTCCTCCGCCCGGAAGTCAGCGAAGATCTCCGATCCGAACGAGGTCGGCATATCAGCCGTTTCCAAGCAGTCCTTGATGACCATGGGGATGCCGTGCAGAGGCCCCACCGGTTGCCCTGTCTGCTGGTAAGCATAATCCAGCGCATCAGCTTGTTCCCTGGCGGCCTGATTGATGGTGACAATTGCGTTCAGTTCAGGGCCGGCATGGTCGAAGGCCTCGATCCGGTCGAGGTAAGCGTCGACCAACTGCCGGGCAGTGACCCGACCGGTGAACAGTGCGGCTTGGATTCCTGCGATGTCAGCATTTTCGAGCGACGTACCGTTGAGATCCATGCTGGGTTCTCCCATGAGAGGTCAGATAGTTTTGTGCCCTGACGCTAGGACCAGCCAGAACCAAGGTCAACCCCTCAGCGCGGTTATCCGATTTTCAGCAGAACAGGCGTCCCGCTGGAACCGGTTGTGGGGTTCAAGACGCTGCTCCTAGTGGTGACATGGGGTCACCGGTACGAACATCTGGAAAGCTACTGCTCGCAGATTGGCCGCTGCGAGACCATTCCAGCGGCACGTGCAGCGATCTTGTGTTCAGGACACAGGGCGACGCCGATGGCCGGGACGACGTGGAGGTTAGCGGCCCGGGCTGGAAATCTGGTCGGCAAAGCGCAGCAGTTCCGCGCCCAGCTGGCGGGCTCGGTCGGCAACGCCGGGCGAATCGGCAGGTAACAACGGCGGTTCTGGCCGCTGGGCGGGACCCGGTTCTGCGGCTTCTCGCTGAATGTCGATGTCGAAGACCACGTGATCCGGGTGGTGCCACGTTGAGAAGACCTCCACGGGCCGCCCGTCCTGATCGTAGCTGGTGCCTTCCAGCAGCAGGACCGGCGAGCCTGCGTCCAGATGCAGCAGCCCCAGCAGGTCCCGGTCGCCGGGCACGGCGCGAATCTGCCGCTTCCCGGAGGTGATCTGCACACCGAACTTCTCCGCGAGCACCGCGTGCAGCGACGCGTCCCGCAGTGACTCGGCCGTCAGGTCGACGAATGCTGGCGCGGGCAGCCACGTATGGATGACGGCAATCGGCACACCGTCGGCCGTCCTCACCCGCTCGAGGGCGAGGACCTGTGGCGTCCCGAGGACCGCCGTCGACGCATCAGCGTCCTGCACCACCAGCGAGAGCACGTTCGTGCCCACCGTCGCCCCGGTACTCCCGATCTGCGCCGAGAGCCCTGAGGTCCGATGCACGAGGCGGTGGTGCTCACGCCGCGGAGCGACGGTGCTGCCGCGACCACGGCCGCGCTCGATCAGCCCCTCGTCAGCGAGCGCACCGAGGGCCTGACGCACCACGGACCGGGAGACGCCGTACCGCACCTGCAGTTGGGCCTCGCTGGGCAGCGACGTCCCCGGCGGCAGCGAGTGGTTCATGATCTGCGCCCGCAGGTGACCACGCAACTGCAAATGCAGCGGCTCGCTACTCCCGGCGTCGAGCGTGCGCTCGGGAGCGTCAGGGGTTTCTGTTCCAGCCATGAGGTCTGCTCCGGTTCTGGATCGTCGTCGAGGAGCTACTCGCCCGGGCTGTCCATGGGCGACGAGCCGTCGTCGTCGTGCTCCTCGAGGACCTTGCCGTCGTGGACCCGCTTGAGCTCGATGCCCTCGAGGTAGCTGGGGACGGGAGGGTCGAGGTCTTCGTCGCTTGTCATGATTCCGATCCTAAATGTCCGGGGCCGGCTACTTCTTCTGCGCAGTCCGCCAGACGTGGTCCCAGCCCGGCGCCAGGGCGGCGGCCCGACGGATCGACAGCACCAGGCTCGCCTCGCGGGCGATGCCCTGTCCGGCGATGTCGAACGCCGTCCCGTGGTCCACCGAGACGCGGACGACGGGCAGGCCGACGGTGATGTTCACGCCGTCGTCGCCGTAGACCGCCTTGAAGGGTGCGTGGCCCTGGTCGTGATAGCAGGCGATGACCATGTTCCACTTGCCCTTGACCGCGGCGGGGATGAGCGCGTCCGCCGGGATGGGCCCGTGCACGTTGATGCCGTTCTCGCGGGCGGCGGCGACGGCGGGGGCGAGGATGTCGGCGTCCTCGTCACCGAATAGCCGGTTCTCGCCGGCGTGCGGGTTCAGTCCGGCGAGGCCGATCGGCTCGTCCGGGTTGCCGAGCGCCTTGGTGAAAGCGCTGACGAGTTCGATGACGTTGGTGGTGCGCTGCGGCGTGACGTCCTCGATGGCCTGCCGCAGGGAGACGTGGGTGGTGAGGTGGAAGAAGTAGAGGTCGCCCGCGGAGAGGACGAGGCTGAAGTTCTCCACGCCGAATTCGTGCGCGAGCAGCTCGGTGTGGCCGGGCCACTTGTGTCCGCCGGCGTGCATCGCGGCCTTATTGAGCGGCGCGGTGACGATGCCCTGCACCTTGCCCTCGCGGGCAAGGCGGCAGGCCTCGACGACGAAGCGGTAGGAGCCATCACCTGCGGCGGGGCTGAGCTCGCCGAGCTTCACGTCGGCCAGTGACGGACCGGTCTGCAGGAGTTCGATGATGCCGGGCTCGTTGGTGGCGTCCTCGATCGAGGACAGGACGCGGACCGTGTCCGGGTTGCCGCCGACGTTCTTCACGCCCTGGCGCATGGCGGCCTCGTCGCCGATGACGACGGGCCTGCATTCCTGCCGGACGTCGTCGTGCCCGAGGAGTGACTTCGCGGTGATCTCCGGTCCGATGCCGGCGACGTCGCCGAGGGTGACGGCGAGGGTGGGGATGCTCATGAGGATGCCTCCGTGGAGTGGGCGAGGGTGGGTGTGAGGGTTCGGGTGAGTTCGGTGACGGTGTCGAGCAGGGCGGAGACCGGCCCGAAGCCGCCGGCCTTCGTGACGACGATCTTCCCAGCCACGGTGCCGCCTTCGACGACGCCGACCGGAATGCCCTCCTGGATGGCGCCAGTGATGCGCAGCGCCTGGGCGCGGGTTGCGTCGAGGACGGCGCGGGCCCCGTCGCCGCCGACGAGCACGAGGGCGCCGACGGATGCGCGGGCCAGGGTCTGCTGCACCACCGACGCGAGGCTGCGCGCAATGGCAGCGCCGCTGAGGGTTTCGGAGCCGCCGACCGCCTCGGGCGAGATGATGACCATCACCCGCGGGAGCGACTCCGGGAGCTCGAGCTCTCCGGCGGCCCACTGCGCGAGCCGGTTCGGCTGGTCGAGCAGCGACCCGTCGGGCTGCAGGATGCGAAGGTCGGCCGGGTCCAGCTGGGAGCGCAGGTGGTCGGTCTGGGCGCGGGCGACGTCGTGCAGCGAGCTGACGACGACGACGATCCGCGGCCCCTGCGCTGCAGGGGTCGGTTCCGGTGAAGCGCGCACGGCTCCCGACTCGGCCCAGGCTGTTGCCAGCGCAGCGGCGAGGCCGGCCGACCCGGCGGGGATTGCCGTCGGACCGGCGACGACGAGTGCTGCCGCAAGGGCGCGGAGGTCGTCGTCGGAGGTCGCATTGACGACCACGACGCCGTCGCCCGCCGCGCCCCGGAGGGCCTGCGCATCCCGCTCGGCGGAGCCGCTGAGGCTGATCGTCGTCGTGCCGGGCAGGAGCTGCGAGAACTCGCTCGTCGGAACCGGCGTGACCGGATCCCGGCCCGCGGGGGAGCTCTCGGCCGGTCCGCCGTGGACGCGCAGCAGACCGTCCTCGACGGTGCGCCCCATGGCCGGGTAGGCCGGGCACACGACGGCGAAGCAGCCGGGGTGCTGTTCCTGCCACGCGTCGAGAGCCCCGACGACCTGCGCCCCGACGCTGCCGCGCATGGTGGAGTCAATCTTCAGGTACAGGTGATTCGCCCCGGCGCTGACCAGGTTCCTGATGGCGCTCGCCGTAGCCTGCCGGGCGGTGCCGGTGCCCATCGCGCGGGCGTCGGTGTTCACGGCCAGGGCGCTGCCCGGTGCCACCGAGTTCGGGAGCAGTTCCCCCAGCAGCAGCCGGGAGGACCAGCCGGTGCGGGAGAACTGGACCACGGAGTCGGTGGCGCCGGTGACGTCGTCGGCCGCGATGCCGACGATGGGTGCGGAGGACTCCACGTTAGCCGTTCTCCTCGACACCGCTACGTCGCGTCCCGGGCCTGCTCGGTCGCCGGCGGAGAGGCGGGGCGAAGGTCCCGACGATGGAGCCGAGGATCAGGGGGATGAGCATGAGTCCGCCGGGGATGCGGTTCATGCCGTCGAACAGTGGGATGCGGGACTTCGGAAGCGATTCGGCTGCCATGGCGAATCTTCTCTCTGTACGGGAGGACTGTGTGCGGAAGGAAGAGTGCGTACAAGTAGTACGGACACGATGTATTTACTCTAGGCCGAGTGGGGCACATCACACAAGAAAGAGCCATCCTTTCGCCCGGCCTGGCAGAACTACTCCGTAGTCTTCACTGCCGTGGCACACGTCCACCTGACCCGACGGGAACCGATGTTGACCATCACGCTGAACGGCCACCGCGAGGGCCGCGCCGCCCGCGCCGAGCAGTGACCCCCTTGACGACCGCCGCCTCGGCACTGGTGGTCATCCCCGCCTTCGGCTCGCCGGAGCTGACCGATGCGGTGGTGCGTGACCTGTGCCGCGACGGAAGCGACCTCGACCCGGCCCTGCGCATCGTCGTTGTCGACAACGCAGGTGACTACGTGCTCCCCGAGGGGAACATCTCGGTCTACCGTCCGGGGCGCAACCTGCGGTGGATCGGCGCCGCGAACTGGGCCCTGCAGACGGCGTCGCGCGATGGCCATGCGGTCTGCGTGGTGCTGAACAACGACATCCGGCTCTCGCCCGGGTTCCTCGACGGATTGCTCGCGCCCTTCTTGACGGCTGACGACATCGCGCTCGCGGCGGCCTGCTACGACGATTTCTGGCTCCACCAGCGGGCCCGTGCGATCCCGGGTACCGCCGCGGAGTACGTCCCGCGCGACGTGCTGCGCGACGTCGACTTCTGCGACGGCACCGCCATAGCGTTCGCGGTGCCCCCCGTCATCGAGCTGGGAGGTCTGGACGAGGTCACCTTCCCCCGACACGGCTACGGTGCGGACATCGACCTGGCGATCCGCGTGCGGGCGGCCGGCCTGCGGTGCGTGGTCACGGAGGGCGCCTACGTCTCGCACCTACGGCGGCAGACGATGAACAGGACCGGTCAGAGCTCCGAGGGCAACCGGGCGGAGATCCTCCACGGCCTGGACGCGAAGTGGGGCGACGGGTGGCGGGCCGACGTCGGGCTCGGCCCGGACTCGTTCCCCGCCCACAACACCGGGAGCGGCGCGTCGTGGTACCTGACGGCTCCGGCATGGTGAGCCGTTTCGGACGGTCTCCGGGGCGGATCGTCTACGCGGGTTTCGCCACGCGCCACCACAGCGGCGGCGTGCACGTGATGAGCCAGCACGTCCGGCTGCTGCGTGAGCGCGGACTGGAGGCCTGGTTGTGGCTGCCCGATCCGGACGACCGCACCGACTGGATCGCCGACGACGTGCCGATGCTGTTCGGCGCCACCACCGCGATCGGCGCAGACGACCTCCTGGTGCTGCCGGAGACACCGACCGTCCAGGGCCGCGATCCGGCACCCGGAGCCCGCAAGGTCATCTTCAACCAAAACCACTTCTACACCTTCGCCGCCGGCGCCCCGGGCGAGGATTTCCCCGGGTGGTCGCCGGCGCCCGCCATCTGGGTGGTGTCAGAGGAGAGCCGCGACGTGCTGTCCGCTGCGCTGCCCGGCCTACCGGTGAGCGTGGTGCCCAACCCGGTCGACGGCGAGCTGTTCGCCCCCGGCACCACCGCGCCGCTGCGGGTGAGCTGGTTCCCGAAGAAGCGGCCGCGCGAGGCCTCACTGCTGAAGCGGCTGCTGGCCGACGAGCCACGGCTCTCCGGGGTGGAGCTGGTGGAACTGGTCCAGGCCCCGCGGGCGGAGGTGGCCGCCACCCTGGCGGGCTCTGCGGTCTTCGTCGCCCTCGGGCACACCGAGAGCTACGGTCTGCCGGTCGCCGAGGCGCTGGCCTCGGGCTGCCTCGTGGTCGGGTACGACGGCGGCGGCGGGCACGAGCTGTTCGAGGCACACGGTGCCTGGCGGGTCCCGGACCAGCGACCGCTGCTGATCCGCGACCGGGTGGCGTCCCTGATCCAGGACCTCGACGCCCTGGCGCCGGTCCGTGCGGAGAACCGCCGCTGGGTGCTCGACCGCTACCCGTTCGCCCGGACCGGAGCGGCGCTGCAGGAGGCGCTCGCGGCCGCGTGGGCCCGGCCCGGCGCCGACGCCGTGGCCGTGCATCCGGTCGCCTGGCTCGACACCCTCGGCCCGCACTTCACGGCGTATGCGTGAGGATTCAGTGGGCGCCCTTCACGACGTTGACGAGGTCCTCGCCGGCCACGTAGCGGCGCACCTGCGCGTTGACCACCGCGAAGGCCCGTGGGCCGGACTGGGCGATCGAGCCGGCGGCGTGCGGGGTGATGATCAGGTTCGGCGCGTTCCACAGCGGGTGGTCGGCAGGCAGGGGCTCCGGCTCCATCACGTCCAGGGCGGCACGCAGTCGCCCCGAGGTCAGTTCTGCGAGCAGTGCCGGGGTGTCCACGACCTTGCCGCGCGCCACGTTGACCAGCAGGGCGCCGTCGGGCATCCGGGACAGGAACTCCGCGTCCACGAGACCTGTCGTACCGGCGGTGAGCGGAACGGTCAGCACCACCACGTCGGCCTCGGGCAGCAGGTCCGGCAGTTCCGACGTCGCGTGGATGCCGTCGCGCGCCGTGTGCGCCACGAGCACGGGAACGGCGTCGAAGCTCTGCAGGCGCCGCGCGGTCTGTTCTCCGAGGTCACCGGCGCCGATGATCAGGACGCGCTTGTCGCGCAGGTCGTCGGCCTCCATCGGGTCCCACCGGCCCTGTCGCTGCGCTTCGCCGAAGTGGGGCAGCCGACGCAGCGTGGACAGGACGACGGCGAGGACCAGTTCGGCGACGGCCGGGCCGTGTACGCCACGCGCGCTGCACAGGGTCACACCGTCCGGGACGTGCTCGAGGATGTCCTCGACGCCGGCACTCGTCAGCTGGGTGACCTCGAGCTTCGGCATGGCGGCGAACTTCCCGGCGAGGTTGGTGGAGTCCTCGACCTGCGGCACCCAGAAGACGGTCTCCGCCAGGCGTGCGGGCTTCTCGCTTTCGCCGTCCCAGACGATCACGTCGACCTCGTCGGGAAGGGCTCCGAGGAGATCGCGGGCATTCGAATCGGGTACGCAGACGACAGTCATTTTGTCAGTGTAGACATCCAGAAATTCATCCACGGTGGCCGGAAACACCCGTGCCCGATGGATCAGCCGCGCCCGTCGGTGCGGCTTAGAAGGCAGAACCGAACTTCTACAGGAGACTCGTCATGGTCATCACACAGCTCACCTACCCCCACCAGGAGCCGGAGCTCACCGGCGAGGACGTCCGGCTCCGCAACTGGGCCAGGAACTCCCGGCTGGGCCTGCCCGGCTCGGTCGTCGCGCCGGCCACCGAGGCGGAGCTGTGCGACTTCCTGTCCACCAGTGACGGCCGGGTCCGGATGATCGGGAGCCGGATGTCGCCCGGCAGGATGATCGAGGTCGCGGACGGAGCCGGCACGCTCCTGGACCTGAGCAGGCTGAGTGGCCTGATCTCCAGCACCGAGGACACCGCGACCTTCGCCGGTTCCACCTCCCTGGCCGAGGTGTATGCGTTCCTCACCGCGCGAGGGCAGATGCTGGACGCCTCACCCGGGGTGATCGCCGAGCAGACGCTGGCCGGCGCCCTGTCCACCGGAACCCACGGTCAGGGCCTGCAGCAGAGCTCGATCGCCGGCGCCGCACTGGCCATCCGCATGGTGTTGGCCGACGGCACGGTCGCGGAGTTCGACCGTGACCACCCGGACTTCCCCGCCGTCCAGCTCGGCCTCGGTTCGCTGGGCGTGATCACCGCCGTGACACTGCGCGCGCGGGAGTCGATGATCTACACCTGCGTGAAGAAGGCCGTCGACGCCGGCACCCTCGAGACGGACCTGGAGACCTGGAACCGGGAGAACATCCTGGTCAAGGCGTGGTGGTTCCCGCAGGAGAACCAGGTCCAGGTGTGGACCGCCAACGAGGCGTCCGACGACGAGGTGTCGCGGTACCGGGCCGGCGGCAGTCAGCTCGTGGAGTACGCGACGACCGATACGTCCATGAACAGCACGATCGAGGCAACGCTGCAGCACCTCCGCGACGACAGCAAGGGCGTCGCCGACAACGGCAAGTCGCTCCGCACGGTGTCGCGCTTCCGGGACTTCACCGACGTCACGGGTGACATCTACCAGGTGTTCTGCAAGGGGATCGCGACCCCCCAGATCAACGTGGAGATCGGCATCCCGCTCGCGCAGGCCGGAGCGGTCATCAGGAAGATCAAGGACTGGCATGCGGAGACCCGCCCTCGCATGCACTACCCGGTGATCCTCCGCTGCACCGGCGCGTCCGACGGATGGCTGAGCCCGTCCAACGGCCAGGACACTTGCTACTTCGGCTTCGTGGTCTACTACGCGGCCGACGGTTCGCTGTCCGAGGAGGGGAGCAGTTTCCTCCGGGCCGTGGAGCGGGCCCTGGCCGAGGAGGGCGGCCGTCCCCACTGGGGCAAGTACTTCGACGAGTCCCTCTACGACTGGCCGGCGCTCTACCCCCAGTGGGAAGCCTTCCGCCGGGTGCGCGAGACGCTGGACCCGGAGCACAGGTTCGCGAATGCCTTCACCGATGCGCTCCTCGACTGACCCGACCCGCCCACTAGGACAGGAACACCACCGATGAACGCCTGGGTGACCTTGCTGACTCAATCCGACTACCTGATCGGGGTGCGTACGCTGCGGGCGTCGCTCGCGGCCTCCGGCAGCACCATCCCCCTCGTGGTCATGGTGACCGAGGGGATCGACGAGCAGGCCCGGCGCCTCCTGCAGGACGACGGGTGCCTCCTGCGCGACGTGGCACCGTTGCGTCCGGCCGGGGGGTCGACGGACAGCTACGCCAACGCCCGGTTCGCGGAGGTGTGGACCAAGCTGGCTGTCTGGGGCCTCACGGAGTTCGAGCGCGTCGTCTTCCTGGACGCCGACATGCTGGTGACTCGGAACATGGACGAGCTGTTCTCGCTGGACCTGGCCGACGGCGCCATCGCCGCGTGCCACGCCTGCCGGTGCAACCCCAACCGGATCGCGAGCTATCCGCCGAGCTGGACACCCGAGACCTGCTTCTACACGCACTGCAGGGGCGGGGACCACGTCACCGAACCGGGCGCGACGGACAACTACCTGAACGGCGGCTTCCTCGTGCTGTCACCGGATGAGGCCGTGTTCGCCGACATGATGTGGCGGCTAGCAGGCGTGGATGATCTGTCGCACTACCCGTTCGCGGAACAGGACTTCCTCAACGAGTTCTACCGCGACCGTTGGCGTCCGCTGCCCTACGTGTACAACGCGCTGAAGACCCTGCAGCACCAGCACCCGTCGGTGTGGAACCCGGCGGCGGTGAAGAACATCCACTACATCATCGACAAGCCGTGGGCGAAGCCGCTCGACCCCACCGACCGCTACGTCGAGGTGAACCGGCTCTGGTGGGAGACGGCCGACGCCCTGGGCGCACCAGTCGGCTCGTGAGTTTCAGACAGAGGTGCGTCGTCCAGACCCCGCTACCTCGTGAAGGGGTTCGCCCTGCGGCATTCGGCGCCGCTCTTCGGTGAAGTCCGGCTCTGCTGGTATCGAACGCCTTGCTTTCCTTGGATACTGCGAGCACCATACCGGCTGGCATTGCGCATAGCGGCGGACACGACTTAAGCGCCTTAGGGCCGGCAACTGACGTCAAAGCCACGGTTCTGTGTGCCGCCTGCTGGCGCTCATCCACCTGTGATGTTTGGGGGACAATGCCAGTGCAGCGGTCCCCGCTGCGGGATCTACGACGAAGATAGCGGAAGTTGTGACCCGGATAAGCCTTTTGGCTGAGGATTGCGGGCTCGACTCCCTCCACTCTCCCTCGCCGCTGGGTTAGGCTGGCCGTCCCTGATAGACCACTGGGTCGAGTTTTGTTGTGCTTCGCAGTGAACCTGCAAGGCTGTAGAAGCCCACCTGGGGCTTGCCGAACTGGAACACGCGGTACAGGTGAAACTGGTCGGGAACTTCAGTCGAGAATTCGACCTCGTTGCGTGAGACCAGGAACGGAAGTTGCTTGATGCTTCGGGTCGTTTTGACCTCGATGTACTTCTCCTCACCGGACGGCCTAAAAGATCGCACGTCATAGCCCAATCCATCACCATGCGTGATGGACACGTGCTCTACCCGATCCGCGAGTTTCGTCTTGCCAAGGTTCCTCAGGGTGCGCTGTTCGTGGGCGACGACCGCCAGTTCCCCCGCTAAGCCGAGATCCCTTCGCTGAGCCTCTACTTGCTGAAAATCGACGAAGCGCCCCGCTCGGGGATGCCTTCCATTCGTGTTGGTCAGCTCCAGAACTGGCGCGTCCGCTTGGAACAGCAAATCTGCAGGACCGCTCATCGGCAGCACCGTGTCTTCAACCGAGCGGAGCATGAGCTGCCGCAACTCGGCGTCACCCTGAAAGGCATCGAGGACCGCTGTGCGTAGGCGGTCTTGGACGTTCCGCATCGGCTTGTAGCCGTCAATGGGGATGCCCTTGGCTTCGATGATGACGGCTGAGATGTTCTGGTGTTTGAACTCGATAGAGCCCTTGGTGCGGCCAATAATCTCTTGAAGCTTTCGGTTCTCCTCAGCCTTATTGAACGGCTCCCCGGCCAGTTCCAGCCGCAGCATCCCCAGATAGCTGGAAACGATGGCGCCCACCTCCGCGTCCGTCCAGTCACTACCTCGTGCTTCAGCCATCGAGCCAGGATACGTGAGCTATCCACCGCGCACGTCCGGCTCTGAACACGGCTGCAAATGGTTGCGTCATTGACGACCCGCCGGGATTTGATCAAGCCCCGTATCCGGATTATGACGCTCCGTCCCAAACCCATGCGGTGCTCGGACGGTGTAGAAGCTCAGCACACGACCTCGGAGCCGGAGGGCTAGAACGTGCCGTCGGGACACTCCTAGCGCCAGCACCCCAACTGCCGTCGTCCGTCGTGCATCCGACTCTCCTGGGCGCGCGGGCCCGACCTGCCCGGGAATCAGCGTGATCCAGCCGTCCGAGAAGCTACTCAAAAGCTTGGTGAAGCCTTCGTCTGCAAACCCCCGTACTATCAGTCAAATCCGTACTCTGATTGGATGACCGAGAGATTGCCGGGCGCCGAGAAACGATGCCGCCTGTGTGGTGCCAGACTCAAGTTTCAATTCGAGCTGATCGTGCCGGATCACGTAGCACCAAACGGCAGGAGCTGCGACCTTTCGGGCGAACGCATCGAGGACCGGAAGTCGGTCGAGGGACAAAACATCGAAGGAAAATGTTCTATCTGCAACAAGGTTCTCAAGCTCATCCCGAAGTCGGGACTCCTGCCCATCCATAAGAATTACTCGAACCTGACGTGCGGCGGCTCTCGTGGTCGTCCTGAGCACCGCCAAGGTACGAGGAGATGGGTTCCCAGAGCATCACGGGAGCCTGGAACCAACAGCGTACGCGCCACGTCAGCTGGTCATCACCAGTGATCGTGCAGCCGGGACGTCTGTGAGGAATTGAACGATCACTGAAAGCCGGTGCTGTACGGAGACCACTCTCATGATTCAGCGAGGTCCGCTTCGAGGACGGCTTGATCAGATTGTGAAGACACGATCTGGCCGAATTGACCGAGGTAGGACAGGAAGATACAGTCCGCATAGCAGGAGGCCGTTGGCGCCTAGCATGGGCAGGCCGATTACTCCGGATAGATCGGCTATCCCTATTAGCGTCTCGCGAAGCGCTGGGCCGCCCAATTGTGTCGGTTCTTGTTTGATGATGGTTCTGATTGGTAGATACTGAGTAGTCGGCAGCGGTCTCTTGCGGAAACGTCGGCATCGCTCACGAGTTGGACCTTTGGGGGAGCGGTGGAACTGACGAATCTGCAGCAGCTCATGCAAAAGACTCAAGTATCCGAGACCGCTTTGTTCGATCTTATTCGGGGTCAGGTGGATCCATATACTGAGTTTCGTATCCCGAAAGGACGGAACGGCGCCCTCCGTATCATTGCTGCTCCTTCGCGTGATCTTGGGAAGTTGCAGCGGTCAATTCTAGACAATATCTTGTCGGCCCCCCAACGGGCATCACAAAGCTTCGCTTATCACAGGGGAGTATCCGTCACCGATTGTGCGAGGGTACATTCCCCGGCTAGATGGTTGGTCAAGCTCGACCTGAAGGATTTCTTCGGTTCGGTCAGCGCAGTTCGGGTTGCGGCGGCATTCACTAGCATTGGTCTGACGGAGGAATTTTCCTCGCAATTGGCGTTCATCTGTACTAGGCGAGCAGGTGAAGGGGGAGCGCGGTTCCTGCCTCAAGGAGCGCCGACTAGCGGGTTACTAGCGAATCTTGTTGCCGCCGCTTTGGACGAGTCGCTTGTGTTATTCGCCCGACATCTGAATCTCCGTTACAGCCGGTATTCAGACGATTTGATTTTTTCATCCTCCGGGACCTTCTCGCGATCGAAGGCACTTCGCATTGTCAGGCAGGTGCGAAGCAAGGTTGCTGCGCACGGCTTCACTCTCAACGAGGACAAGATACGTATTCGGCCTCCGGGAAGCCGCCTCCTAGTGCTCGGGATGCTCGTGGATTCCGAGTATCCAAGACTCAGGCACGACTTCAAGCGCTTAATTGAATGGCACGTATACGGGGCAGAGCGTTTCGGCATTGCTGAATATTCAGCCTCCCGTGGCTTCACGTCGATTGAGAGCTACCTTCGCCACGTCGATGGGCTGTTGGCGCACGCGCTTGACGTTCAGCCCGACTGGGCGGCGCCTTTGCGGCAAAAATGGAACTTTATCTCAAGTGCTCCCGCTGGCAGGCTGCTCGGGCCGCCGCGGGAGGTGCCATGAACGAGCTCGCCCTCTGCGCAGGGAGATCGGAACATTTTGTGCGTAATGAATATCTTCTGCGGCGGACGAGCAAACAAGAGCATCTGAGTCGAAACGTGGGCTGTCCTGTTTGTGCGTATGGGTGTGGCTGATCATGGACAGCATGGTGTTCCAATCAGCATCGACAGGCACCCGGAGATAGTCATCGCAGGTTGCCCCATGGTAGAAGGAAAGAAGCTTAGTTCTGACAATGGCGTGGCGGAGTACGAAGTGCCCTAATGAGAATGCCTGAGTGGAAGCTGCGGGCACTGTTGGCGGTAGTCAGGCAAGAAGCTAGCACGGCAACGACGTTGCCTTGCTGACCGGAGCCGCCAGTGTTTGGCACGGCGACACCTACAGGAAGAAGCAGCATGAATTATCCTGCAATCCTCGACGAAGACCACGTGACCCAGGCCGCGGACCTGGTCCGACGGTACTACCGACCTATCGCGGGCAATTCCAGTCCTCGCACGGGGACGCGGTTCGATGACTGGGCGGGGGGCGGCGATCGGCCGGACGTTGCTGACCTCATCACTGCCGACGACCTGGTAGCTGTGTCCTTCCTGTCGGTGGATATCAAGGGACGCGCAGCTATCGGTTTGCTGGAGAAGCACGCCGACGAAATTGCTGACCTGCTTCGTCAGCTTCCGGCTGACGTCGACCTCTGGGATACGGACATCGACGAGCTGAATGCAACGGGTAATCCCGCAGACGAGCTGTGGCGTCTTCTACGGGGCAGGAAGTACGGGCAGTGGGGCATCGGCCCCACTCGGGCAAGCAAGATCATGGCTCGCAAACGCCCGCGTCTGATCCCTATCTACGACTCCGTGGTTCGTCCCCTCATGGGACTGAAGGACTCCGGAGGCCAGTGGACCACATGGCACGCCGCGCTGACTGATGGTACCGATCTCCCTGAGCGGCTGGAGGCTATACGCGAGACCGCTGATGCTCCTAAACACATCTCGGCGCTGCGAGTGATGGACATCGTGCTTTGGATGCATGGCATCGAGCTTGGGATTGAGCCTGACAATGACGATGACATAGCTGATCCCGAGGAGTAGGGATGTCCTCTATCCTCGTGCGTCCGCTGGGTGGCTCCTGGAGCGAGCCGTCCCAGGTCGGTTACGAGCGTGAGGCCGACCTGCAGCAAATTCTTGCCGACCATCCAGGTCTCATCCCGGGGGTAGGAGAGGACGCCGTTGCATGCAAGGAGGTGCAGTCGAGTGCAGGCCCTGCCGACCTGATCGTTGTGGATCAGGCAGGCGGCCTGACATTGGTCGAGTGCAAGCTCGCCTCGAACCGCCAGGTGCGGCGCGAAATCATCGGGCAGATGTTCGACTACGCATCAGCGTTTTGGCGAATGCCGCTGGCTGAGTTTGAGCAGCGATGGCTCGCTCGCTCGGGCATAAGTCTCTCCGACAGCGTCGTCTCGGCGAATCCCGACTTTGCCAGCGCCGTCGCTGAAAACCTGAAAGAGGGGCGCTTCAATATCGTGCTGGCGGTGGACGCCATAAACGACGACCTCACGCGCATCGTCGAGTACTTGAACGCGACGTCCGGACCGGCAACATCGGTCATTGCCGTCGCGTACAAGCGGCTGCTGACCGAGCACACCGAGATCCTCCTGCCGACCACGTACGGGGAGGAACTCGCCGAGGCGAAGACTGCCGCTGCGGAGCGGACCCATGGGCGCTGGACCGAGGAAGAATGTCGTTCATGGATGCGGGACAACGACCCGGAGAACTTGTCCAGGTTCGATCTACTCCTCAAAGAGGCCCGGCACCGCAGTATTCCGTTCGTCGGTTCAGTGAAGCGGGAGAAGGGCGTGCCGGCCGGGTCCCTTCAGATCGTGTTGGACGATGCCGGCACAACCGGGCACGTCTACGTCTATCACTACACGGCGAGCTCAACGTCCATTGAACTCAGTTTCACGGCAATACCGAAAGCGGCCGGATCGGATGCTTACCACCATCGCATGGGCGCATTTCTCAGGCATCTCAAGGAGATTGAGGATTTCCACCGCGCTGCATCAATCCTGCGCGAATCCGAATGGAAACGCCGCCCGAATGTACCGTTGTCCGAGCTGTCCTTCGAATCCGTGAGACGTCTCGTTGCGGTCGTCACGGACGTCAGACCCAAGTAGCCGGCGTACTAGCGGCGGGGAGCCATTGCTCGGCACTCCGCAGTGCTTGGTCAAGCTTTCGGCCGCCAGCTGCCGTAATCTCGGCGTCGTCACCGACGATGACGAGAAGACTTCTCGCTCGAGACAGCCCGACGTACAGCTGCTCGGCCGCTCGTTCCATATCGCGGAAGCCGTTGACGCACAGAATGATGACGGAGCGTTCAAGACCCTTGAACCCGAGGACGTGTCCGTAGAACTCGGCGTCGTCCTGATAGAACTCGCGCCAGTAGTCGCCAATGGTGCCGTTGTCGAAGTGTTCCTGGTGCACGGGATGGCGGTGGCGAGTGGTGAGGAGCGCTATCTGATTTGCGGCCCAGCCCTCCTCGATGAGGGCATCGACGCAGTCCCCGGCCAGGTCGAGGGCGTCCTCGGTTGAGCAGCGGACACGGCGGACAGGCAGGCCGGTTGCACCTCTGGGTCTGAAGTGGGGGCCAGCGAAGCCTTTGAAGGTCTCTGCGATCCTGCGGGTATTGCGGAGGTTGTCATCGATGTGAATCGGGACAAGGTCGGCAAGCGGAGCGGTTCCCTCTTCAAGCGTGTGAGCCTTCCAGCGCCGGTACACGTCCTGCTGGTCGTCCATGAAAGCGTAGATCTCGCCTGCCTCCGGGTCCTTCAGGCACATCTTCAGGGCCTGCCACCAAAGCGGGGCGAAGTCCTGTGCCTCGTCGACGACGACGGCGTCGAGCTTCTCCGTTTGCGGCAGGGACTCCGCAAGAACCAGGAGCTCCTGAGGAAGCTGTTCGTCGAAGTACTCCTGTCCTTTGCCGTCCTGTACACCGAGTGCGAGGGCATATTCGTGGAACTCGCCCGTGAAAACCGGGGCTGCCTGGCGCCAGCCCTGCACCTGGTTCCGGAGGTGCTGGCTGAGCCCCTTGTTGTAGCAGAGAAGGCCGACCCGCTTGCCTTCCTTTGCCATCCGCTTGGCTTTCTCGATGGCCAGCCAGGTCTTACCGCTTCCTGCCCCGCCCACGTACCGCACTCGAGGCAGTGAGCGGGTGGCGGCGAGGAGGATCGCCTGGCGCTCGGTGAGGTGATCCTGGTTGTCCTCCGCTTCGCGGGCTGAATAGGACGGGTCAACTACTGATTCGAGCTGCCCTAACTTCGGCAGCATGCGCTCCATAAAAGAGGTGGCCAACGGATTCGTGCCACCGCCCTCGCGCTCGATGGCTTCACGAATACGAATGGCGGGGGAGAGGAGGTCATCCGCGTCGAGAATCAGGGTTCGAGCACAACCCGCCATCTCCCACTGCTGTGGAACCTGTGTGTAGGGGAAGCACGCCATGTACGCGAACCTGCTCGAAACACGGCTACCCAGCTGTTTCTCCATCCAGGTGCGAAAGGCATGCATGGAGCTCTGGGACTGGACGACGGGGCTCTGAATCTTGTGCCGCCCGTCGGTGCCGCCGGACTGGTACCACTGACCGCCCTCAATCGACACGAGGCCACCCTTGACTTCAATGGCAGCAAGGCCGACGCCGGGCCAGAACACCAGCAGGTCTATTTCACACTCCGCGCGACCGTCACGCACCTGCACGGAGTGGGCGACGACGGCATTACCTGGCAGGTCCTGGCGTAGCCTCTCCCACGCAGCCCTCTCGGCAGACTGAGCTTCAGTGAACTCGGGCTCGGCCGGAATTGAACGCATAGCTCCCCCTAAAATTTGAATTCACCGTACCGTCTGCACGACCCCTTCAGCGGCAACAGCGGCGTCAACGCAAGTCCTGCCACTATGGCCATGACGGCTAGTGATTTTCCTGCACGTTCAGGACCGAGAGCCGGGTTAGCAGTCGGTTGCATCGAGCTGCATGAATGCGGTGAGCGTTTCGAGAGAGTCGGTGAGCCCTGCCAGAATGGAGCCATCATGCAATGGACAAAACGCACCACCGAGCTGACCGCCGTCGAAATCTGCGCCGGGGCCGGCGGCCAAAGCCTCGGCCTTCATCTCGCTGGGTTCCGACACACACTGGCGGTCGAGATCGACCATGCCGCGGCCGACACCCTTAAGCGCAACCTATCCCGCCTCGCGGCTAGCGAGGGGCACCCGGAGCCGGAGGTCGCCATTGGGGACGTCGCTGACGAGTCGGTGTGGAACCCCGCCAACCACGTAGGCGTGTCGTTACTTGCCGGTGGTGTGCCGTGTCCGCCGTTCTCAATCGCCGGTAAGCAACTGGGTTCATCCGATGAGCGTGACCTGTTCGCGTGGGCTGTCGAGGCGGCGGGTCGAATGATGCCTGACGCCGTGCTGCTTGAGAATGTCCGTGGGCTGTCGATGCCGCGCTTTGCCGGTTATCGACAGGCCGTACTCGATAGGTTCGCCGAGTTGGGGTATCGGGCTGACTGGCGGCTTCTGGAGGCGAGGGACTACGGTGTCCCGCAGTTACGGCCTCGTTTCATTCTTGTAGCGCTGCGCGAAGAGTTTGCACCATACTTCGCGTGGCCGGAGCCGATTCCCTCCACACAGACGGTGGGCGCTGCCCTCTACGATCTGATGGCAGAGAACGGTTGGCCGGGTGCGGAGGCTTGGGCGATGAGGGCCAATCGAGTGGCTCCAACCATCGTCGGTGGTTCGAAAAAGCACGGCGGACCCGATCTTGGCCCGACCCGTGCGAAGCGCGAGTGGCGCTTATTGGGCGTTGATGGCCTCGGAATTGCGGATGCGGCACCTGGTCCTGACACCCCGGGTGACTTCATCCCCAAGCTGACGAATGAGATGGTTGCGCGCATTCAGGGGTGGTGGGGTCCAGAGTATGAGTGGGACTTCGCTGAACGGAAAGGGCGTAAGACGTCGACCTACCGGCAAATCGGCAATGCGTTCCCCCCGCCGGTAGCGCGTGCCGTTGGGGTCGCCATCGCGTCGGCACTGCGCAAGGAAGTAACCTCGACCAACATCCATGGTGTGGTCAGCCATGACGAGGTGTACCGGGTGCTACGAGAGCATGGGGGCTTTATCTCGCTCGCGGGGTTGCGCAAAGCGCTCCGAGGAACCCTGGCCGACCTGGAGATTGAGCGCAGGGTGGGCTTCATCCGCCGCGACTTCGACGTCGAGGTGCGTCTGCGCGGTGGCACACCCACATACAAGCTCGGGGAGTGGCGCGCCTTCCGCGGGCAGGAGGGCCACGCCCGCCACGAGGCTTTCGCGATCGACCGTCTACGCTCGAAAATTAGCTGAGCGAACTGGCCTTCGCTCGACATAGTTAGTTTCCTGAGCAACCGCGCCACACTAGGTCCTCCAGCAGTATTGCGGAGGCGGCCGATAGGCTTCGAGTGTCAGGGTATTGGCACACTTCATCAAGAACCAGCGCGAGGATTTTCTCAGTGACAGACTTCGGCATACCTCCCAAAGGGGAGGAGATCAAAGCCGTCATAAGTCAGCGCCTGAAACAGGCAATGACTGAAGACGGCGCCAAGATCACGATCGACTGGCGTGGTGAGCCACGCCATCTGTATGTGATCTCTATGCCGGTCGATATGCTTTTCTTCAACCCGGACACTCACCGGATCCGCGCTCAGCGAACGCTCGATCCGGAACGCGATAAAGCAATTGACGAGGATCCCTGGGGGCAAATAGCCCAGGAGTACCTCCACGACCTACTTAGGCAGCGGCCTGCGAACCCGGATCAGCGGGACCCTGACTACACGGCGTTGATGGACGAGCTGGACGATGTCGGTCAGCGCGAGGCTGGCATCGTGAGCCCGCATGGGATCCTGGTCGACGGCAACACTCGAGCTGCCGCGTTGCGCGATCTCGGCGAGCGAAATATTAGGGTCGGCGTTCTGCCGGATGACACCTCGCGTCAAGACATCAACACGGTGGAGTTGTCCCTCCAGCTGCGCAGAGACCGGCGGCGTGATTACTCCTACATCAACCGTCTGATCGCGATCGACGAGGAACTGGGGCGCGGCCGCTCCGAAACCGACGTTGCTAGGGACTTCAACATCAAACCAGCTACGCTGCAACGCGACCGCTGGGTTTACGCGCTCATACTCGATGCAATCGACCGCAGTAAAACCCCGGATGGTGCAGCCCTGCGTCTGATTGATTTTGAGCAGCACCAGGAGAAGCTTCGCGAGCTCCACCGCGACTACACAAAGTTGGCTACAACCGACTCCGATGCAGCTAAGCGGCTCATGCACTCACGGCTGGCGATGGTGCTTCTGGATTACCCGAAAACCTCCTTGCGTCTCGCAGAGGCAGACTTTCACGTGCGGTACCTTCAAAGCCGTCTGCCGGAGGATCTTAAGTCGACTATGCCCCGCTCAGAGAAGCTGTCAGTTCCGGGCATTCCAGGAGCTATACTGCCGGATCAGAGCAACGATTCTGCGTCCGCCGAAGCTCTTACGAATCAACTTCTCCAGGCGAAGGCCGTGGCCAACGATGACAAGAGTTCGACCCCCGAGGACATAGCGAAAGCATCAACGGTAATAAAGCAGGCGCGCGACACATTTGCCGTGGCGGTAAAGCTTGCCGGGCAAAACGCAGAGCTCGTCAAGCGGCAAACCGCAGTGCCCGAGCGGTTAACCGACGCAGCGGACTACGTTACACAGTGTGCGAGCGAGTTCGCGGAGGCAAAGGCAAAGCGAGCCCTCGACGACGAAGCTTTCGATGACGCACTCATCGTGCTCCGCGATAGTCTCGAAAGTCTCGCCCGCCAGGCAGGACGGACCTTTCCCGCCCCCGGGGAAGGCGTTGCCTGGCTCCTCAGCGCAGTCCGCTCCCGATAATGTCAGTCAATGGTCCGAGCCTCACCCTTAGTCTCGCTGTCGACGCGACGCGAGCCCGGCTTCTTGTCCGGCCCGGGCTGGAGGAGGATCTTCGTAGACTCGCGGTCGGCTTCCGGAGCAGTACGCGGCGGTCGCCAGGTAGCGTCGAGATCGAGCTCGACGACCTCCTGATGAACCTTGAGGTCCTCAGCAAGTGGCCGTATACGGCCGACGGCGAAGTGGTCTGGGACACGCATTTGCAGGCGCTTGTGGTCGACTCATTGCACGACGCGCAGACTCTTTCTCATCAACTCGATTCTCCACACGCACCAGAAGCCGTGGAGGCGGAGTCTGTCCCCGAAGTTCTTGGGCCCGAATGGATCGGTGATCTCACGCTGTTCCAGCGCCGCGACGTTGCCAAGTTGTTGTCGCTGCGGCACGGCGCAAACTTCTCCGTCCCTGGCGCCGGCAAAACGAGAGTTGGGCTGGCGGTTTTTCAAGCCCTGCGCCGCCGGGAGGGTATCGAGCGGTTGCTGATTGTAGGACCTAAGTCGAGCTACAGCGCATGGCAGTACGAGAACACCAAGTGCTTCCAGTCGGCGCTGTCTCTGGAAGTAGTCGACGGTGCCCCGGCGAGTTCAGCGGAAGCAATCATCGTCAACTACGAGCGAATCCCGAACTTGGTTGGTTCGCTTAGCCGCTGGCTCACGGAGCGGTCTTCGATGATTATCCTTGACGAGGCCCACCGCATGAAACTTGGGGCAGATGGGGCATATGGCGCAGCCTGCCTCGCTCTCGGTCCCCGCAGCAAGCGCCGGCTTATCCTCACTGGGACACCAGCACCAAACGGCGTCAAAGATCTTGAAAACCTCTTCGGCTTTGTGTGGCCGGGAACTGGTCGCCAAAGCGTTCTCCGGGCAGTTAACGGTGGCAATCTCGCCGAGGCGAGCCGCGCGCTTCGGCCGCTTTTCACGCGGACAACGAAAGGCGAGCTTGATTTGCCGCCAGTGGAGACCACGCTCAGGACCATTGCGTTGCCACCTTTGCACGCCGAGATCTACGAGGCCCTCGTCGGCCAATTCTCTGCCCGGGCAACGGGACACGAGGGAGACTTTCAGGCTCTCGGTCGGATCCTGGTCTACATGCTCATGGCTGCAACCAGCCCTGCTCTTCTCGCAGTCGGAACTACCAGACATGAACCGCTGGCGTATCAGGTTCCCCCGCTTGCAGTACCACAGCGGTCCTCGCTTTATCAGTTGATGCAGGACTTACCTGCCTACGAAATGTCGCCGAAGTATCAGGAAGTGCTCGCGATCGTGCGTGATAACGCCGCTCAGGGTCGGAAGACCCTCGTGTGGTCGACTTTCATTCGCAGCCTCAATACTCTGCAACGGATCCTGGCACAGTTTGGCCCTGCCATGGTGCACGGAGGTACCCCTGACCGTGAAGAGCAGATTCAGCGGTTTAGAGACGACCCCGACTGCATGGTGCTGCTGTCCAATCCCGCGACGCTGGGCGAAGGGATCAGTTTGCATCATGACTGCCATGACGCGGTGTACGTGGACCGTGACTTCGCTGCAGGCCGCTTCCTGCAAAGTCTCGATCGGATCCACCGTCTGGGGCTAAAGCCCGACGTCGCAACCCGCATTACAGTCCTGGCCTCAGAAGGCACTATCGATGAGGTAGTTGCGGCACGGCTTGCCAGCAAGCTGACATTCATGGGCGGTGTCCTCGATGACCCTGCGGTGCAGCAGCTCGCAGATCTGGATGAGGAACCCCCCGTGGGTGGAGGTCTCGACAAGGGCGACCTTCAGGCATTGATGGGCCACCTGCATGCGTCTTCCACCTGAACCGGTCCTGCTCGCTGCCAGGCGGTGGCTGGAAATCCTGCCCACAAGCGGTGGCGTCCCACGCGCTCAAGCCCTACTGACGACCCACAGACAGTACAGCGACTTGTCGCCCACTCAGTACGCCACTGCGCTTGGCTGGCTGCGCGACCTGAAGCTCCTTGAACCAAGGAAACCCCCGATCCCTCCGGCGAATTTGATTTTGGGTGCAATCTTCGAGAACGCAGCACCTACCTGGGTACAGGACGCTGACGAGCTCGTTCGATCACCGGACGAGCTGCCCTCGGACATTGTCTCGGCCGGCGACGTTTTGGGCCTCGACTCGAACGGGGTGTATGAGCAGCTGATTACCAGTTGGGGCAAGGTCGACACCACTGTGCGTGAGCGGGTGGGTGCTGCGGGCGAAGCAGCGCTCGTCACCTTACTCAGGGAAGGCACTAACGGCCGCGTCGACCATGTGTCGACATGGTCTGATGGGTTCGGATACGACATCGCCTTCGCCCAGGGCACGGTGTCCGCTCACCTCGAGGTCAAAAGCACAACCCGGGCCGGACGATTTACGGCATATCTGTCGCGGCACGAGTGCAGTGTGATGCTCCGCGATGAGCAATGGGTGCTGGTCGCCGTGCGGCTGACCGCCAAACACGAGATTATCGGAGTGGGGTCTGTGCCCCAGGAATGGATTGCAGCAAACGTCCCACGTGATTCGGGGCCCTTCGGGAGCTGGGCCTCGTGCAAGCTCGAAATACCAGCGGAAATTATCGAGCACCAAGTCCCGCAGCTTGGACAGGACGCGGCGAGCAAGCTTCCACCTTGGCATACGGCGCAGTAGCGCGAGCGTTATCGGTAAAGGGTTAGCAGGTCGGCGACATGAGATTGGGGAAACAGCATGGAACAATCAGCTTGGGACAACCCTGAGTCCACGGCAGGGTCGATGGTTCGGGGGGCTCTCTGGCTTCTGCAGGTGGTCGGTGAGGGCGGTACCTTCACGAAAACCGAGCTGCGGAATGCTTTTCCCGGTGTTTCTCAAATAGACAGAAGGATTCGGGATCTAAGGGACTACGGGTGGGTTGTGCATTCGAGCAATGAGGATGCATCTTTGCTCGCCGAAGACCAGCGGTTTGTGAAGGCTGGAGCAGCAGTGTGGGACCCGCGGGAGCGGAGGAATGCTGCGCCGCAAAAAACTCTCTCAAGCAAGGAGCGACAGGCGGTCCTCGCACGAGACGGGTACATGTGTACCCTGTGCGGAATCGCGGGTGCGGAGCCATACCCAGACGACAATGTTATGACAGCCGTTCTCGCGGTCTCGCGCCGCACCATCCGTACCTTCGATGGTCGGGAAGCAGATGCCCTCGTAACTGAATGCAAACGGTGTAGGTCAGGGCGAGTTGCAACACCCATCGATGTTCAGGACGCCGCTACGGCTGCAAGGGACCTTAGTCCCGGAGAGCTTCGCAGACTCATTCGTTGGATGATGCGTGGGAGGCGAGGTCTAACCGAGCTTGACCGCGCGTGGGCGGCGTACCTGCGAGTCCCGTCTGATCGTCGACAGGATGTTACAGACCAGCTCCGGCCGGAACACTAGCGAGTAAAAGAGCGCCGTTGCTCGGAATATCCTGGCCGTGCGAGAGTCGTTCGGCTCCAAAAGCGCAGTGTTGCTCTAATTGCGTCGAGCTCAGGATCTACTGATCCGGGTGGTTCATGCCCCAACAGACTCAGGACGGCATACCTCATGGGCTAATAACTGGTGACTTGAGGCCGGCGTGGCCGGGGCCTAGGTGTCAGTGACACTGATTAGAGTTGTAAGCGTGGGGCATGATGAAGGTTCAGAAAATTGGATGAACTACGACCGATGGCAGTCAAAGTTGTCCGCCGAATTTTTTCCGGCGAACCAACTCGATGAACCCGTGGTCATGTTCCTCGATGACGAAGAACTGAAGCGGCTATGTCCTGCTCTACCTGATCCAATGGAGTCGCTGCGCTCAGCTGTTCTTGCCGAACTTAGGCAAACCGATAAGCCTGCGATTTTCGAGCGTATTGACCGGCGCCTTGCCTCATGGAGGACGGGCCCCCAAGACCAGCCACCACCATGTCTGCCCTTGCTAGCCGTCACCGTTCTCGCCGCATCCCGGATGCGCAGAGACGGAATGTTTTCGTCCTCTGCTTACTATCCTCGGCTCGTCAGTTTGATGACGTCCGGCACGAACAGGCTCACTGCGACGGGAATGCAGAAGCATTTTGATCAAGTTGCCCAGATGTGGAAAACACTGGATGACTGGATAGAACGAAACCGAGACTTGGTCGGTACCAGCACCATACACACTCACGAGACTTTCAAAAGGATTGGCTACCCGCTTTCCCAAACCGTGCTGAAAGCATCTGATCGAGAGAGACTGTCTGCGTTCTTCGACAGACTCCAGGTCGACCGAAATTCCCCGCCCTCACCCGACGAGCTGTTAGCGAAACTTCGCTTGTGGATGGACAAGCCAAGGGGATTCTCGTCGGGGTTCGTCGATCTAGTTGAAGCAGGCCCGGGCAATCCGTTGCTGCTGGCTGTAATCGTCAAGTTGGCCACCGAACAGTCCGCAGAACCGGCTCAAGCCGATAACCAAGTGCGGCTGGACCTGAGCCTGCGTATTGACTCGGACGACTGGTCCATCAGCTGGGTGATTCCGGTACACCCCCGGTTGGAAACGGACGAACTGAAGCAGGATAACGGTACGCTGCTGACGATCAGGAAACCTGATTATGGATCCGTCTACCAGGTGGTAGACGGCAACCTCTCTCAGAACGCCTCATTGATCAACCACCCTTATCGGGCGACAGGAACCCGAGCAGTGCTGACGAAGAGAGTGCGCCAACTGTGGGTTCTGCGTCGAGACTCCTTATCGGGGCACTGGCAGTCAGTAGCCAGCGTTAGTCCTGGTGAGCAGCACCTGTTGGTAGTCCAGGAATCCGACGTGTCGGAGCTGAACGAGCTTCTGGCTAGTAGCGCCGCTCCCGGTTACTGGAGATTTCGGGGCACGCTCTTTCCGGGATGGGCGGTATATGCCGGGGTGACTTTCGTAGAGCCGATTGACCTGTCATCGGCAGGCTCGTTCAACAGCCTGGGCCAGCTCCTCAAAGTGCCTTCTAGCTTGCAAGCACGACTCGTGAACGGCTTGAAGCTCCACACAGATGTCGGTGGGCAACACTACCTGCTAGGGGGTGAACCGGATGTGCAGCTCCCAGAAGACCATTCGGTTGAGTACGTCCAAGTTGTCCTCGATGACAAGTTGCCTGGAATGCGGATAAAGCCCAATGGGTCGCTTTTTTCTCTCCGGCTAGTTGGAACTTTTACCGCGGGCAAGCATGTCGTTTCAGTCGATAGCTCAAAACTAGAGTTTTTCGTCCACTTGAGCGGCTCTGCTGCGCAAGGGAAGATTAAAGAAAGAAATTATGACTTCAAGGTTCCTGGTTCCGACCTAGAAAAAAACTCTTTTGAATACGTTTTGTGTAGGCGGGGAAGAGGGGCGGCCGTATGGTTTGTAACCCCTGCAGGGTTGGTGTGGAAGTGTACTGAGTTTTTGATCCCGCCGTCTTTAAGAGATCTCGGATTTCCCGAGTCGTACCGATGGAAAGTCCCTGTCGCCGAGGGTGCAAGCTGGGTTTTGACAGAATGGGGAGGGAAGCTTTCCAAGCCGCTTTGTATTACTGCTGATCCGCCAGCCTTTGGAGTGCTTGACGCACCAGCCCTGGCTTTTTGGAGGCGAGTAGCTCAGGAAACTATTGGCAACCCCGATCCTCTTTGGCGAGCATATTTGTCGCAGTCAATTAAGGACAGTATCTATGCACGGTGATTTGTTTCTTCAGTGGTTGAGCTGCCGTGGTCATGGCCGCATCTCCGACGTAACTTCATCCGTCGCTGCGCTTGTAGAGGGCTCAGCACGTACCAAAATCAACGTCTCTAGAGCGTATCTGGGACGTTTGGAGGTGCTGGGGCATCTTGACCTGTTGTGGGCAGAGAGCAGATGGCGAATCCGACCAACCGTAATCACACAACTTCCGGGCTCCTCCGCGTTTGCATTGGTTATCGGCGAACGAACACCTGAGTTGGAGGAACGGCTGGAAGAAGTTGTGGTGCTTCACAAAATCGAATCAGTAAACTCCGAGGCGGCATCTCTCGGAAACCCTAGCGCATTAGTTATTGAATACGACAGTGAATCAGAGCTGAGGAGAGTCGTTGCTGATGTAGGAGCGATTTTCATTCCGTGTGCCGCGTCTGCCATAGCCGCGAGTCTTCCTCCGCTGACTTCAGGACCTCGGTCTGCAGGGCCAAACATGCACGGAGTGCCGATCGAGTTTTTTGATCTTTCAGCACAGGAATTTGTCCCTGTTCAAGTGCTCAGCCGAGACGGGCTCTTTAGGCAGACAGTTAATGGTCGTTATCAATATTGGCTTTCCCGGTCGGGGGCTTGGTTTTCAACCACCAACGCCGAAGGAAAGTGTCTGGTTATGTCTAGAAGAGACACTAAATACTTTCAGTTGCGAGTTACTGAGAAGACTGCTGATCCCATCGGGGCACTGAGTGTCAATGCCGCTTTGCCGCTACCCGTGCAGCACCGCCGGGCGTTGGTCTCGTGCAGCGGAATCAGCCCCATTAGGACGCGAGACGGAGCATGGGCCTATGAGAACGTGCCCGTTTCTGTTGCTTCAGCTATCGCTCGATCCGTACATCAACACCTGCAAGTGCGCTGAACACTTCCAACACTCATGCTCATTCCGTAGAAAGACAAATTCATGCCTATAGACATTGTTGAGACTTTCAACCATTTACGCGAGTCTTATTTCCGTTACTATGACACGCCGTTCGGACTCGCTGACGAGAATCTTGAGGCAGAACGACGTCGGATTCTCGATAAGGACAACGGTGTCTATCGTGAACCCTTCATCGAACTGCGGCCGGAATACAAAACGTCCACGCAGTCCTTTGAAAAATCCGTAGAAGGAACTGGTGCCTCAAAGGATTTGGTCGAGTTCGCACGAACGGGCCTTATTCCCTCTGGCCGGGATCTGTACACCCACCAAGAGGCGGCCCTGGGATCCGTTGTGAGGGACAGACGCAACGTCGTGGTGACCGCAGGTACCGGTGCCGGTAAGACAGAAGCTTTCCTCCTACCGCTCCTGTCAAACCTCCTAACCGAATCAAGCTCGTGGAGTGGCCGCGGGTCGACGTTTGCGCCTTGGTGGAGGCGAGCCAATGGGCCGTTCGTGCCACAACGGGAAACCGAGACTGGACGCATCAAAGCTGTCCGCTCCATCATCCTGTACCCGATGAACGCCCTGGTTGATGATCAACTCATCCGGCTGCGAAAGGCTCTAGACAGCGAAGCCGCCCGGAGCTGGCTAGATGAAAACAGACGAGGCCACCGCTTCTACTTCGGCCGATACACGGGTGCGACGCCTGTAACCGGACGATTGGGGGACAAGGTCCCGATGGGGAATTTACGCTCCTACCTTGAAGACGTCGATCATCGCAGCGGCCAAATACAAGAGCTTGACGACGAGTCTAAGTACTTCATGCCCCGCCTTGGCGGAGCTGAGATGGTTTCCCGGTGGGACATGGCCCACGCTGCTCCGGACATCCTCATTACCAACTATTCGATGCTGAACGTCCTGCTCCTACGCGAACGCGACAGCCGGTACTTTGACTCGACCCGTCAGTGGCTGCGAGCCAGTCCTGACCATAGATTCACGTTCGTCGTCGATGAACTGCACTCCTACAGAGGTACCGCGGGCACAGAAGTCGCGCTGCTCATCCGCAACCTCAAGATGAGACTCGGACTAGTTGAAAACACGAACCAGTTCCAAGTCATTGCCGCCTCGGCGTCCTTGGAAGCCAACCGAGATGAAGCCTTCGTCGAGGAGTTCTTTGGTGTTCCCCGCGAATCCTTCGACTTCCACCCAGGCCAACTCATCCGCGCACAAGACCCGACACTCGACCTCTCGAACACTGGGTTTGCAAGCCAGGACAGTATTGCTACCCCGGAAGACTCCTTGTTGGGCGCCAGCGCCTTGAGCAACGTCTTCTTCCTGGCAGAGGACGGAAAGCCTAAATCGAAACCGGAGGCAAAATCTCTGAAGCAGATGGGACAGCACCTATTCCCGGCGCTGTCTGAAGGCTCACGGGTTGAAGCGGTGCAGAAGCTCTTAAGAGCTGCTGCAACACCTGCGGAGAGCCCAGGCAACATCAAATGGCCCTTACTAAGAACCCACCTCTTCTTCCGCAACGTACCGGGCATGTGGGCCTGCACCGATCCTGCCTGCCCGGAGGTACAGGAATCAGGTACCCTCACACGACCCGTAGGGCGCCTGTATTCCGAACCAGTGAGCCGGTGTCTGTGCGGTTCCAGAGTGTTGGAGTTTTTGTACTGCCAGAATTGCGGCGACGTTTTCCTAGGAGGGTACACACCCTCCGGTTCAACGCAGCTTCCGGGGAAGGTAACACTGCTGGCCGACTTGTCCGACATCGAGCACCTGCCTGACCAGGTGGGTCTTGAGCGGACAGCCAATAACTACCTGCTTTATTGGCCACATAAGGAGCGCCCTGATCTGGATGATCTGGAGTGGAAGGTAGACGGCAAAAAAGTCGAATACGCGTTCCGCAGGTCGGTCCTCAGACCCGAGACAGGCGAACTGCGGCCAACCGAAAGTGACGATCACACAGGCTGGACGTTCCATGTGGTTGCCCCAACTGGTAAACGCGGACCAAACACGGGGGTACCTAAAAGGGATCCGGAGCAGTTGTCCCCGTTCCCCACACGGTGCCCCAACTGCGCCGATGACTGGGAGATAACGCACACCGCTGACGGGGCAGTCTCAGCGGCAGATAAAAAGCGCCAGAGATCGCCCATCCGAGCAATGCGCACCGGTTTCGAGAAGATCAATCAGGTGCTCATCACTGAGCTGCTTCAAGACCTGGAGCCGGAAAACCGGAAGACGATCGTCTTCACCGACAGCCGGCAGGATGCGGCCAAACTATCGTCTGGAATCAGTCTTCGCCACTATCAGGATCTCCTGCGGTTACTTCTTCATGCCGAACTCGCCGCCTCCGACCGAATCACCGCAGATGTTGGTTTAGCTAGGGAACATGTTGTTGACCGGCGGCGCACTCCGGAGTCGGGGGATGCCATCAAACGTCTGCAGGCCAAGGATTTGCGCGCGTACACCGACCTGCGGGATGTCTGGGAAGGCGACAGTGACATGCCGGAAGGTGAAGCGATTCGCCGACTCGCTCAGTCACCGTCTCTTCCAGTGCTTACTGAACGTGTCAGTCAGCGACTCGTAGAAATGGGCATAAATCCCGGTGGTCCATCGGCTTCCCTCCAGCGAACCGACGAGAAGACCCCCTCATCCTGGTCCCTCATCTACCGTTGGGATCCTTCACCAGCACGCAAAAGCGATCTATCGACCGCCCAGACAAAGCTGGCTAATGCCATAGACGAAGCTCTGCAGAAGGAAATCATCGACGGGCTGTTTTCCGGAGTAGGCCGTGATTACGAATCTTTGGGCCTAGGTTGGGTAGGACTCGTCGGATCTGATAGTGCTGTCCAGAATATTCCATCGTCTTCGGCTGCCATCGCCCAATCAAGCCTTCGTATCCTCGCAGGAATGCGGCGATTCGTCGGCATGAGGTACGTTTCAGATACGCCCCCGAGGAAACTGAAAAGCTTTTGGCAAGCTGTCGCGCTGAAGTTCGATATGGACTTCGATGATGTCCAATCTGAGGTTCGGAAGGCATGGGGCGACGCTGTATTGAACTTCCTCATCGTCCCCGGCGGCGCGACCATGTACCAGCCCTCAACCAATGAATGGACATGTCAGAACTGCCGACGCCGACACTTGGTATACGGGTGTGGTCTGTGCACGTACTGCGGGAAAGACCTTCCAGAGGCAACTACTCACGGGACTGTCCTCGACTATTACGGCTATAAGGCCACATATGCTCAAGGACAGTTCCGCCTCACGTCAGCTGAACTTACTGGCCAGACCGACCGCCTTGCCGCCCAATCTCGGCAAGCCCGCTTCCAGAATGTCTTCCTTAATCAGACGGAAAACAAGAAGTCTGACGGGATCGAACTTCTCTCCGTCACCACAACAATGGAAGCCGGCGTTGATATCGGCGCCCTAGATTCCGTCATCCTGGCAAACATGCCACCTACGCGCTTCAACTACCAACAACGCGTAGGACGTGCCGGTCGCCGATTGACCCCCATGGCCGTCTCTCTCACCGTCTGCAGGGGCCGCAGCCACGATGAGTATTACTTCGGGCGGCCCGAACTCATCACCAACGAACCGACACCGAAGCCTTACTTGGCACTCAACCGCCCTGAAATCTACATCCGAGCATTGAGAAGCGAGACACTCCGGCGTGCATTCATCGGTTTGTCCGATGTCCTTTCCTTAGACGAGGAATTTCAGGGATTTGGTAATAACACACACGGTCAGTTCGGGTTGGTGTCTGACTGGGCAAGCGTTAAGCCACGGCTGAGCGAATGGCTTGATGAGAACCGGTCCGCAGTTGATGAGGCGGTCAGCGGTCTAGCGACATACACGAACCTAAGCCAGGATGACTTGCGCTCTGCGCGTGCGAGTATCGCGTCCTTGGTTGAGGATATATCCCGGGTTGCCTTCAGTGACGTCCCGGGCCATTCTGACCTTAGTCAGCGGCTGGCTGAAAGCGGTCTCCTACCGATGTTCGGGTTCCCTTCGAAAGTTCGGAACCTTTACCTCAGAAAACCGAGTTCCGCCTTCCCCTGGCCGCCAAACAACGTGATCGACCGCGATGCAGCGATGGCAGTCAACCAGTTTTCTCCCGGAAGTGAGCTGGTGCGCGACGGGAAAATTTATCCTGTTATCGGCGCCGCCGCCTTCTACCCGGCTGGTCGCACAGTCGCAGCTGAGGACAATGCCTTGGGAGACCAACGACTGATTGACGTGTGTAGGCAGTGCGCGTTCGTGGAAGAGAGACCAGCAGGCTCAGAATATGCAGGAGGCTCTTGCCCGCGGTGTGGAGCTGACCCCGGAATTTTCAGTACCATCGATCTCCGGGAACCCAAAGGATATCGAGCAGACAATCCCCGCGACTTTGACGGCAACTTTTCCTGGTCGCCCAAATCAACCTCCACCCGGGCCGTGGCCGACCTTCAAAAACTGTTACCCGTTTCCCTTCCCAGTTCAGTCGCATACTCCGGCCCCGGAAAAAGATACGTGATCAATGACAATTCCGGCAAATCGTTCCAATTCCAGCAAGTACTCCCCAACGATTACTGGGGAGGCTACATAGCCCTAGCTGCTGACGGGTCGAGTAACGTCGGTACCGACAAGTCCAAGCCTTCCATCGCCGCCGCGCTGGGTACAATCCAACCGACGGACTTTCTGTTCTACGGCCCCAAGTCAGCAGTGATTGAGTCTCAAGGGCTGCGGTTGGATCTGAGCAGCGGGAAGGCCCAACGCAACGGCGCATATGACTCGATTCAAGGCCGCCGAGCCGCGTGGTACTCGTTGAGCTTCCTCATGAGGACAGTTGGTGCGAAAAAACTCGATATACAGGCCCAAGAGTTCAATGCGGGAATTCACACCGGGCTGAAGGATGGAAGGACAACCACATTCGCTTTCCTTGCTGATACGTTAGAAAATGGCGCTGGCTTCAGCAGTCACCTGGGGAAACCCGACATCCTTCCCGAATACCTCGTAGACATTGATACTTACCTAGATGAACTGGCCGGTGAGCACTCTATCGAGTGCTCCTCTTCCTGTTACCGCTGCCTGCGTGATTATTCGAATATGGCGTACCATGCCCTACTTGATTGGCGCCTAGCCAAAGACCTGAAGACGGTGCTCGATGGTCGAGAGTTGACGATTGAGTTGGACCAGCACCGGCACGCGATCAACAATTGGGCGAAGGTCTACAACGCTCCCATCCTCGAAAACAAGTTCGCTGCATGTGCGTTATGGGAAAGTCCTGCTGAGGGGCGCATTGCGGTAATCCTACGGCACCCCCTAGAATCAGGAGAAGCCAATCTAATGTCCAATAGACTCACCGAGGCTACAGCCCAACTGAATGCAGACCACGTGGGTCTCGATGGCACGGTTTATGTAGATACGTTTATGCTCGACCGCAACCCGAGCCATGTCATCAACCTGATCCGAAGCCTGAGAACCAATGGCTGAACCTGAATCAGTGCTGACCGGCGTGTGGTTCAGCAGAATGCGAACATGGTTGTCACCGCTACGGAAGTCGTAACTCGGATTGAAGGTGCAGTCGACGCGCAGGGACTCTTCCGTGACTGGTCGAGGTCCTCAAAAGAGGAACAGCGGTTGGCGCTGCTGATCCTCGGGGACCTCGACCCCTTCGTACCATCCTCAGCTGGCAAACACTACCCCTTCCCTCCGCCGAATGTCCGAAGAGACCATGAGCCGACCGCTAGGTGCCGGAACTAAGCATGGCTCTAAGTTCGTTCGGCGTTAGCCAGGGGTTGCCACGGTGAATCATGCGATGACGGTTGGCGCAGAGAAGTGCAAGGTCCTGCAATCGCGTGGTTGTTGGGCCGGAAGCATGCAACGGCAGTATGTGGTGAACATCGATGTAGTCATGACCCCGATGCCCGCATCTGCGATCTCCATGACCGGTTAGCCGGCGGCCATTGGGCCGTTGAGCCGCCAGGTGCGCGGTGACTTCTAGCGGATGACCAGCCGGTTCCTCAGGTCAACCATGTGCTCGGACATCACTAGGTTGAAGACGCGCAGCTGTCCGTCGTTCGAGGTTTCGCCGCGGTTCTCCACCACCGACCAAAGTCGAGCCCGATCGCCTCCCTCGCGCACAAAGATGACGTAGATGGCGGCCGGCGTGATGGGGAAGACGCGCCGGTTCGCGGATTGCTGTCGCGTGTAGTCCAGAATCTCGTCGTCTGTGGAGTCCGCATGGATGCCCTTGAGGCCAACGTCCTCGTGCTCGCGCACGTAGGCGTGGCGGATGACTTGGGCTTCACCAGAATCGATCCCGACGCTTCGCAGGATCGAGTCGAGCGTCAGTGTCATCCGTGGATCACCCGTCCCTGTACTCAGGGACGGGGGCAGGTGATGCGGGCATCGACTTCGGCATTGGTTACTTGATTCTTAGCCAGCAGACGGGTACTGCCAGACCCAACCACTCCCGCCACCGTCAGGGGAGTAAGACAGTTCCCCGGTTGGAGTGGTGACGTCGAGGATGACCTGACCGTTCAGCTTCTCTCCTTTGCCAATGTAGTCCGGGAGCAGTAGTGCTTCGTTGGCCAGGCAGGTCCTGTTGATGTTGGAGTCGACGGTATTCATTCGCGTTCCGTTGTCCGCGTAACCCTTCCAGTAGGAGGGCCCGAAGCTAATCTGACCAGGAACTCCGTTAACGGCGATCGGTCCTTCGAAGTCCGCGGTGGTCTCGATCTCGAGGGTGACCGCCATGGGAATGCCGTTGGCTTCTCCTGGGTATGGGCTGTCACAAACTGCCGGAGCTATGGAGGTGACCTTGAAGTTGATGGTGTTGGGTCCACCCTCGACCGCTTTCCATCCGCCGTTCTCACCGATTGCTTTGATGATGTCCCCGCGCTCGTTCCTGTTCGGCGTTGGGGCGGCAGAAGAGCTTTCCGCGGGCTCCGCGCTGGGGGACGCTGGTGCAACAGACACAGTAGGTGCCGGTGTCGCATCTTCAGAGGATGCCGCGGTCTCTGCCGAGCTGCATGCCGTGAACAGTAGCGCTGCAACGGTAAGGGTGGGGAAAAGCGCGTTCTTCACAGTCGTCCTAAAGGGAATGGGTGCGGGGCATCCTGCCGCTGATTAGGGCGCGGTCGGAGGCAAGTGTTTCACAACAGATGAGGAGGTGTCGCTGTTCCCCTGAGAAAGCAACAGGCGGCCCGTCACCTGTTGTTATTCTGAGGATATCGGTAAGGGCGCCGATTGTTGGGCTTACCCTCCGAGGTACTCGCCAGTGACGGGGTCGACAGTGCCGGCTTCGATGCCTTCGCATTGGGACCTGCCTCCATCAGTGGTGGGCTCGTAGCGAAGGCAGAAAGCTTCGTAGTACGGCATGCCGTTGTTGACAGCTGCAAGGGCTTCCTCGTAGGTGAACTTCTCGGTCGTACCCATGTCAGAAGTAGCGTCCTCTGTTGGGGCCAATTTGCTGGGGGGAATTGTGGGTTGGGCAGGCGGGGTCGTTGTGCTGGTGGTTGGGGCCGGGGAGGCCTTGACCGACGGCATCGTCCCGCCTGGTGCCATGGCTACTTCTTCGCTCAGCCCATCGGGCTGGATGGTGATACCGGTGATCCGCTCAGGCAGTTTGGTTGTAGTGGAAGCAAGCCAACCGGTGGAGACCTCGAGCTTCGAAGCGTTTGTGCCGTTCAGGTACTTGTTGTGAAGGTCGACGGACTTTCTACTGAGGTCGTCCCCGACGCGTTCGTCGAGGACTGTGCCGTCGGCCAGGGTGTAGCCGTACTGACCTTCGACGCCGCCGAGGGCATCGGTGTAGTTCGGTCCCCAATCAGCTATGTGGAACACGGAGAGGTCCTGGAACTCGTAGGCGGTTCCGCTCTCGTCGTAGACGGTGATCAGGTAGACGTCCACATCTGTTGTGCCCTGCCTGTTGTCGATGCCGACTTTCGCATAACTGACCGGGTCAATCTTCAGATCCGTCCGTAACTGTTCAACTTCGGGTGGTCCCGCCGCGGGGAGTTCAACGGTAATCACTGCTCCATAGGAAGTCGTCGCCGTGAATGTTTGATCGAGTTGATAGGTCGCGGGGGTGTTTTCTGCTGCGGCAGACGTCGAGGATGTTGCCCCCGTGGTCGGTGCTTCATTCTCTACCGAGCCCGAGGAACACCCCATGAGCCACAGGAAGGTGACTAGGGCAAGCGTGGTGAGAGTGGTGATGCGGTGCATGAGAACTTCCTCGTCAGGACGGGCTGGAATATTCAGGCTACGTCGACGGATAAGTCGTTCAGTTCAGCCGGATTGATGGGTCGTAACCTCTCTTAAGATGGCACTATGACGGATCGGCTGACGAGAGAGCAGCGGAGCGCGAACATGGCAAAGATCCGCGCAACAAACACTAAGCCGGAGATGCAGGTTCGCCGCATGATTCATCGGGCGGGTTACCGGTATCTGCTTCATGATAAGCGCCTACCGGGCAAACCGGACCTTGTCTTTCCGGGACGGCGGAAGGTGATCTTCGTTCATGGTTGTTTCTGGCACGAGCACTCCTGTCGCATCGGGCAGCGCTCGCCTAAGACCAATGCCGCTTTCTGGTCGGCAAAGCGACTCCGGAACGTTAAGCGGGACAGAGAGCAGCTTCGTGACCTAGAGGTACTCGGCTGGTCAGTTCACGTTATATGGGAGTGCGAGCTCAAGTATCCGGATGAAGTGCTGAAGGAGGTTACGGTCTTCCTGTCCTGAAAGACTGGCGGATGCTGGCGTGAAGATGAAGAGGTATACGTTGGGTGATGACGTCTCCGCCGAAGGCATGTTTTTCCCGGCCCGCTATCCTAAAACCCCGAGCGCAGCGTCGCGCCCGGTCGCAGGAGACAGGTGCCGTACATGCAGCAGCTTCCCACGCCCAGTAACACCCAGAACCAGCAGAACCACACGCAGCCCTCCCAGCTCGACCGCATCACCGAACTGGCCCGCGATCTCGCCGGACAGTTCGAGCTGGTCCCGCTCCTCGAACGCGTCCTCGGGCACGCCGCCGCCCTCCTCGGGTGCGAGAGCGGCTCCATCTCGATCGTCCACGAGGCTGAGGGATACTACCGTAAGGAAGTGGACCAGGGCGTCGGCTGCCGCGAGGGCCAGACCTTCCCGCTGACCGAGGGCCTCACTGGGCAAATCGTGAAGACCCGTGGCACTGTCATCCTCGATCGCTACGCGTCCGTACCGATGGGCCACATCGACCCGGCGGACCCTCGGTGGGGGAGCGCCGTCATCGGCGTCCCCATCACCTGGGCCGGCACCATCATCGGCACGTTCGCCATCTTCAGCGACGGTCCGGGTCGTATCTTCAGCCCCGGCGACGCCTCCCTTGTGGAACTCTTCGCCAACCACGCCGCCATCGCCATCATGAACTCCCGGCTTCACCAGGCCGCTGCGGCAAAGGAACGGGAAGCGGCTGTCGCGAGCGAGCGTGAACGCGCAGTACAGGAGGTCCACGAGACCATTGGCCGGTCACTCGGCTCGCTCCTGCTGCACCTCGACCGCGCGGACAAGGCCACCCCTAGCGGATCGCCCTCCACCCAGCACATCGACTCCGCCCGGGTGCTTGCCCACGAGGCGCTCTTCGAGACTCGCCGCACTGTGCTGGGACTCGGACCCTCCAGCCTGGCCGACCGCTCGCTCGAGGAAGCGGTCCGCCAGGAACTCGACCGGGTGAGCGCAAACCATCCGATGGACGTGACGCTCCTCGTGACCGGCAATCCTCACGAACTGGCGCCCGTCGTCGCGCATCAGCTCTTCATGATCATCCAGGAAGCCGTGGCCAACGCGCTAGCGCATGCCTGCGCGACCGCGTGCCGGGTCGGCATTTTCTACGACACCACCGGCATCACGGCCGTCATCGAGGACAACGGCCGCGGGTTCGAGGGCCAGGAGACCACGGAACTGAAGGGGAGTCGGCTAGGTTTGCACGGCATGGCAGCCCGGGCCCACTACCTGCGCGGCGAGCTCCACATGGAGTCCACGCTGGGCTGGGGGACGAGCGTCCGGGCGCAGGTGCCGTACTCCTCGAACGGCGACGCCTCCCGCGAACGCTGGAAGGTCCTAGTCGCCTGCACCCAACCCCTTCTCCGGGCCGGGCTCGTCCGGTTGCTCGAGACGTCCGAGCCGTCGGTGCAGGTACTCGGCGAGTTCGGGACGCTCGAGGACCTCACCGAATCGGTGTCCCTCCTGCAGCCGGACATGATCGTCCTCGACGAGCACCTGCTGTCCCGGTATGCCGAAGCCCGGGTGACAGAAACGGACACCGTCGAGCGGCCGGTGGTCGCCGTCGTCGACCATTTCGCGGATGAACTGCTGGCGTCCGCCGCATCAGCGGGCGTGCGAGGCTTTCTCTCGTTGTCCTCGACGCCCGCGGAGGTGGCGCGCGTCGTCGTCGCCGCCGCCCGCGGGGATGCCCTGCTGGACGGGGCGATGTTTACGCGACTCACCGAGAATCGTGCGGCGGACACAGGCGAGGTGGTATCACTGACGGCCCGCGAACTCGAGGTGCGGGACCTACTGGCCGAGGGGCTGGCGGACAAGCAGATCGCCACACGGCTCGCCATCTCGGTGAAGACGGTCGAGAAGCACGTGAGCGCCATGCTGCGGAAGACCGGGGCACGTAACCGCACCATGCTGGTGGGCCTGCAGCACCAGGGTCATGCGATCGCGAACTCCAGGTAGGCGGCCACGCCCGGCGGAGGCCTACGTGCTGAGGCGCCACCAGCACGCTCACCAGGTGTGCGGCTCAGCGGATAGTTACGACGACCCAGCGGCGGTGGCGTCGAAGATGAACCGGGCTGTCTCCTGCGGCTGGTCCCAGTGCGGGAAGTGCCCGCAGTCCTCGAAGACGTGCAGGGTGGCGTCCGGATAGAGGGACATGGCGACGGCGGCCTCACTGAGCGGGGTGACCCTGTCCGACCGGCCCCAGCCGAACGCCAGCGTTCCCTTGATCGTCCCCTTCGGCGCGCCGGCCTGGCGCGGCCCATGCGCGAGCGACTTACGCGCTTCGTCGAGACTGGGCGAGGCGGCGAATCCGCGGAGCTCCGTCAGGACGAGGTCCGGGTCGAGCTTCCAGGGGGCTGCGGAGAACTGGGCGAGCAGCGCCGTCCGGCCCGCAGCGTGCTGGACGAGTGACGGCAGGACGGGCTGGAGGCGCCGTACCAGGGCGATGGACGCGGTGATGCTGCCGTTGAAGATGCGCACCTGGGTGTCGTTCCAGAATCCTCCGGGATCGAGGGCGACGACGTTGCCGGCGTGACCCCGCCGCGCCAGCTCGACCACGATCCGCGCACCCATCGAGCTTCCGACGATATCCGCGTCGCGCAGGTTCTCCTGCTCGAGGAACTGCTCGACGGCGTCCGTGAGGGTTGCGATGGTCACCTCACCCGCGAGCGGCTCGCTGCCGCCGAATCCGGGGAGGTCGATGGCGATGACTTCGCGCTGTTCCTGCAGGAGGGGGAGGACGAGGTCCCAGGTGCGGACGCTCGAGCCGAGCCCATGTACGAGGACGAGTGGCTTTCCGGTGCCGGTTCGTTCAGCGTTCAACATGTGGGGGCCTTCCGTAGCCAGCGCGAGGCCTCAGTCTATGCGGGCACAGAGCGCTGCAGCCCATCCCGCAGGACGAGGGGAATCTTCTGTGAGAATGGGCGCATGAGCCAGACAGAGATCCGCCACCACCAGGAGTCCGTCACGATCCAAGTATCGGCGGAGAGCATTTACGACCTGGTCTCGGACATCACCCGCACCGGCGAGTGGAGCCCGGTGTGTACGCGGTGCTGGTGGGAGGACGACGCCGCTGCAGGCCAGGTCGGTGCCTGGTTCGCGGGGCGCAATGAGCTTCCGCACCGCACGTGGGAGACCCGGTCGCAGGTCGTGGCCGCGGAGCGCGGCCGCGAGTTCGCCTGGGTGGTCGGCGGCGATCGAGTCCGCTGGGGCTACACGCTGACGCCGGCCGGCACCGGGACCACCCTGACCGAATCCTGGGATTTTCTGCCGGGCGGCATCGCCATGTTCGAGGAGAAGTTCGGGGATGATGCTCCCGCGCAAATCATCGATCGGATCCAGCAGGCGCTCGACGGCATCCCGAAGACGCTTGCCGCCATCAAGCGGATCGCCGAGTCCAGCACGTTCCGTGAGGATGAGCGGGTCTAGCGCGCTGACCTTGGTGCGGCAGCCTCAGTAGGCGGCCGCGCCCGCCGTCGCCACTTCCTGGTCCTGCTCGATGGTTCCGGTGGAGACGCCGATGGCACCCATGATGCTGCCGTCGCGCACCAGCGGGATGCCGCCGGGGAACACCGCGAGCCGGCCGCCGTGGGCGTCGCTCAATCCGTAGATGGGGCCGTCCTGCCGGGTGACACCCTGCAGGTCGCCGGTCTCGCATTGGAACGCGATGGACGTGTAGGCCTTGTTGATCGAGATGGTGATGCTGCCGATGTTCGCACCGTCCATCCGCACGTGCGCCTTCAGGTTGCCGCCGGCGTCCACGACGGCGATGTCCATCGGCTGACCGATCTCCGTGGCCTTCGCCGCGGCGGCGTCGATGACACGGCGGGCTTCCTCGGCGGTGATGGTCTCGAGCACTGATCCCTGGGGCATGGGGTGTCCTTCGTCGTTGAAGTGGAGAAGAAGCGGCGGCCGAAGCGGCCGCGCTCCACTCAACCACCGAAGCCCGCGCCTGACGAGGTGGTGATTACCCCCAGGGGGAGGGCGGGAGAACCCCCATATTCAGCGCGGCAATGCGCACCTAGCGTGGGGGTAAGCCTGACCAGGAGGAATCACCATGGCCGTTGTACCGCTGAAGGACATCGTCGACCCGGCATTCGAGGCACGCTACGGTGTGCCCGCCATCAACATCTTCAATGACCTGACCATGGAGGGCGTCCTTGCCGGTGCCGTGGAGGCCAACTCGCCGGTGATCCTGCAGACCTCGGTCAAGACCGTGCGGAGCATCGGGTCCCGCGTGCTCTTCGACATGTGGCAGTCGATGACGCGGGGGATCGAGGTGCCCGTCACCCTGCACCTGGACCACTGCCCGGACCGCGATGTCGTCACCGAATGCCTCAAGGCCGGCTGGAACTCGGTGCTCTTCGACGCGTCCAACCTCCCGGTCGAGGAGAACCAGCGGCAGACCATCGAGGTGGTCGCGGAGGCCCGCAGCTACGGCGCCCAGGTGGAGGGCGAGATCGAGGCCATCACCGGCGTCGAGGACGATCACGGCTCCGACGAGGTCTCCAAGCAGCAGAGCCTCGAGGTGGCGCTCGCGTTCATCGACGCCACCGGGATCGACGTCTTCGCCCCCTCGATCGGCAACGCCCACGGCAGCTACAAGGCGGCACCCGTGCTCGACGTCGAACGCGTCACGCAGATCGTCGAAGCGCGCAACGTGCCCATCGCCCTCCACGGAGGGAGCGGCCTCAGCGCCGAGCAGTTCGCCGACCTCATCGCCCGCGGCTGCGCGAAGGTCAACATCTCCACGGCGCTCAAGGAGACGTACATGCAGTCCAGCCTGGCGTTCCTCAAGCAGGCCGAACAGAACAGCAAGTGGGATCCGCCATCGCTGTTCAAGCACACGCGGGCCGACGTCGTCGCGATGGTCACAGACCTCTGCGCCCAGTTCGGCAGCGCGGGCAAGGGCGGCCTCTGACCATGCCGGCCCTGATCTTCGACTGCGACGGCGTGCTCGCCGACACCGAACAGTACGGCCACCTCCCCGCCTTCAACCAGACGTTCACAGACTTCGGTGTCCCAGTGCAGTGGAGCGTCGAGGAGTACGCCGAGAAGGTGAGGATCGGCGGCGGCAAGGAGCGCATGCGCAGCATCCTCACACCGGCGCTAGCGCTAAAGCTGGGCCTGAATGACGGCGCCGCCATCGATGCGGCGATCCTCTCCTGGCACAAGCGGAAGACCGAGGTCTACAAGGGACTCGTCGAGAGCGGCGTCATGCCGGCGCGGCCGGGCATCGCGCGCATTGTGCAGGAAGCGCACGACGCCGGGTGGACGCTCGCCGTCGCCTCCACCTCTGCGGAGCCCGCGGTCCGCGCCGTCCTGACGCACGCCGTCGGGGATGATCTGGCCGCGCACTTCTCCGTCTTCGCCGGTGACGTGGTGCCCGCCAAGAAACCGGCGCCGGACATCTACCTGCTGGCACTGTCCGAGCTTGGGGTGTCGGCAGATGACGCGATCGTCGTCGAGGACAGCGGCAACGGGCTCCGGGCCGCGGTCGGGGCCGGACTGCGCACTGTGGTGACCGTCAGTGGCTTCACCCGCGAGGAGGACTTCAAGGGGGCGTCCCTCGTGGTCAGCTCCCTCGGGGATCCCGACGGAGAGCAGGCGGAGGTCCTCGCCGACCCGTACGGCGCTGGCCCGTCCGGCATCGTCACCCTCGCAACCCTGCAGAAACTGCTGTCCACACCCGCCCCCAATTCCGCGACCACCGAAACGGAGAACCCATGAGCGCCACCGACCTCGCCGACGTCGAGTACGTCGTCCACTCCCTGGCGCAGACCGCCGTCGATAAGGAGAAGGAGTTCGGTGACCTCGACGCCGTGGTGGGCGACGGCGACCTCGGCTACTCCCTCGCCCGTGGCTTCGAGAAGGTCCTGGCGGACTGGGACTCGTTCAAGCGGGACGACGTCGCCACCTTCCTGCAGCAGATCGCGCTCGCCATCTCCAGCAGGATCGGCGGGACGTCCGGGCCGCTGTGGGGGACGGCGTTCCTGCGGGCCTCTGCGGCAGCGAAGACGACGGACACGATCGACGGCACTGCCGTCGTCGCCATGCTGCGTGGAGCCACCGACGGCATCAAAGCCCGCGGCAATGCGGACCTCGGTGACAAGACCCTTCTCGATGCCCTGATCCCGGCGACCGACGAGTTGGAGCGGCAGCTGGCGGCGGGCGCATCGCCCGAGGAGTGCCGTGCAGCCTTCGCGGCGAAGGTCCGCGAGTGCGCGGATGCGACGTCGACCCTCGAGGCTCGACGCGGCCGCGCCAGCTACAGCGGGGAACGCAGCATCGGTTCCCCGGACGCCGGGGCGGTGGCGGTCGCGATCATCGCGGAACGCATTGTCGCCGACTGGCCCTGAACGTACTTCTAGCCCAACTCATCCCTACTCACAACGACGTGGAGCCCTCATGAAGAAGTTCGTCAACGATCCGCAGCAGTTCGTCCCGGAGATGCTCGAGGGCCTGGCGCTCGCGAACCCGGACACGCTGAAGTACGTGCCCGAGTACAACCTGATCATGCGCGCCGACGGCCCGGACCAGAACAAGGTGTCGATCGTGCAGGGCTCCGGGTCGGGGCACGAGCCGGCGCACGTGATGATCGTGGGCAAGGGCATGCTCGACGCCGCGTGCCCGGGCGACGTCTTCGCCGCACCGCCGTTCGACTACGTGTACGAGACGACCAAGCTCATGGCCTCGCCGAAAGGCGTGCTTCTGCTGGTGAACAACTACACGGGCGACAAGATGGTGTTCGAGATGGCGCAGGAGATGTCCTCGGCCGAGGGCATCGAGGTGAAGACGCTGTTCATCAATGACGACGTCTCCGTGGAGGACTCGACCTACACGATCGGCCGCCGCGGCGTGGCGGGCAACTTCTTCGTCATCAAGGCCGTGGCCGCTGCCGCGGAGCGCGGGGCGGACCTCGACGAGGTCATCCGGATCGGCGAGAAGGTCAACTCGGTGACCCGGACCATGGGTGTCGCCCTCACGGCGTGCACTCCGCCGTCGAAGGGCAGTCCGTTGTTCGAGCTCGGCGAGGACGAGGTCGAGATGGGCGTCGGCATCCACGGCGAGCCAGGACGCCGTCGTGCCAAGATGATGCCGGCCAACGAGATCGTCGAGGAACTCCTCGGTCCGGTGGTCAAGGATCTGCCGTTCGGCGACGGCGACCGGGTCGCCCTCATGGTCAACGGCCTCGGTGGCACCCCGATCAGCGAGCTGTACCTGCTGTACGGGCAGGCGCACAAGCGCCTTGCGGAGCAGGGCATCAGCGTGGGCCGCAGCTATGTGGGGGAGTACTGCACGTCCCTGGACATGGCCGGCGCGTCCATCACCCTGGTGAAGCTCGACGACGAGATCGAGTCGCTGCTGACGGCCCCGGCGGAGATTCCTATTCGGACGTTCTAGGTTCACGGCGAATGACGGCGGGCCGCTCACCTCTCGGTGGGCGGCCCGCCGTTCTTCAGCAGGCATCCAAGGTGTCCTTGACCATCACGATCGATGAAAAGATGTAGCCTGACGGCGAGCTCTCAGATCTGACGTTTGGAGCGAACATCGAATCATCTCTATGGGGGCACTCCTTGGATCCACTCGGCGGCATGAGCGTCGACGCACTGCACATCCTCAGCTGGATCGCCTCCGCCGTCGTCGCGCTGCTGGCGGGCGTCCTGCTTCGGCGCAGCTTCCACTGGATCGCGCTCGGTGCCGTTCTGCTCTTCGCCGCACTCAACGCGGCTGCTGGGATCTACGTGCTGAACCACTTCAGTGAGCCGCGGTGGTCCCCAGAAGGAAGCGCACCCCTGAGTGCTCCGTCGCTCTCCGAGACGCCGATGGTAGGGGAGTTCCTGGTGCCACTGGACTCCGCACTGGAAGGAGTAGTCGGCGGGGTGAACGACTTCCGGGCGTTCCAGCAGGCCCTCCCCATAGCGCTGGACTTCCTTGCTGCGTCCGGCTGGGCCTTGCTGGTGTCATTCCCCCTGGTCATCCTCGCCGCGTGTGTCAGCTTCGCCAACGCTCGACGCCGGAAGGCTGAATTCAGGAAGTATCGTGCCTCTGTCGATTCGCTCAAGGACGAGCTCGAGCAGGTCAAGCGTCAAATCGCGGCTGGGTACCCCACCCATTCAGCACGTCCCGTGGACGCAGAGGCTTACCGTCTGACGAGCCCGGAGGCCTAAGCCTGATTGTGTTTTCAGGCCGACCCGGTTGCCGGTGGCGTCGGCCTGCTACTGCCCCTCCCGCGAATCAGGACAACCACCGTCGGGACCACTCCGTGAGCGGGCCGCGGCGTGGAGCAGCGTGATCACTTCGTCGTCGTCGGTGGGTGAGAAGTCGTTGTAGTAGCAGCCCACTGCCTCGAACCTCCGTGGTGAAACCAGGCTCACGATCTCGTCTGCATCCGAGAACGAGGCCACAGTCGATGCCGGCGCGACTGGTACCGCCAGGATCACCCGAGCCGCGCCGAGTTGCTTGGCCACCTGGCACGCCACCCGCGCAGTGGAGCCCGTGGCCATGCCGTCGTCCACGACGACGACGATTCGCCCGCGGACATCTGTCCTGGTTCTTCCCTGCCGGTACCGGGTCCGGCGCTCCTCGAGGAGTTGGCGTTCTTTCGTCTCGAGCGTTTGCAGGTCCTCTTCCGTGACATGAGCCTGCGAGAGGATGTGCGCATCGAGGACCCGGGTGCCGCCCTCCCCAATGGCGCCCATGGCAAGCTCTGGCCGGAACGGAACCCCCAGCTTCCGCACCACGATCACATCCAGTGGTGCACCAAGGGCTTTCGCCACCTCGAAGGCAACCGGAACACCACCACGGGGCAGACCGAGCACCACCACGTCCTGACCTCGTAGCCCTGCAAGCCTTTGCCCCAACCGCCGTCCGGCGTCGGTCCTGTCCACGAAGGTTCTGGACTCTTTCCTCGGCACGCAGTCCTCCTGGGGTGGTTGGTGCTTTTATCCGGCGTCTGCACCCTTCACAGTGGTTCACAGCGTGTCGGGAATGACACGTCCTGGGAAGAGCGTGGCGTACTGCTTCCGATAGAGCCTGCGCCCTACGAGGCGGTAGGCGAGACGGACCGGCGGCGGGATCTCCTTGAAGAACTCCTCGCGCTCGCCGGGCGGATTTGTGGCCAGCACCATCCCCAGGTATCCGACCAGGAACTTCTTGTCGAACGTCTCCACCCCGTGCTTCCCGATCTCCTTCCCCTCCTTCTCGGTCATCACTCTGTCCACAGCGGGCATCACCTCGGTGACCTCACGGCGCAGGTGCACCTGGAGGACGGTCGATAGCTCCTCGTACCGATCAGCGAGGTCCGCTCGCACGCTTGCGTCGGCTGTCTCCATCCAGCTCAGGCGAACGGGCTCGATGCTCTCGAGCCGTTGGGTGACCTGCCTGTGCTGCTCGAGCATCAGCTCTATGTGCAACGCGCACCCCGGTGCTCTTTCCGCAAGCCGCGGGTACATGAGAAGGTCTTCGCCTTCATGATGTACATGGAGCACCTTGTCGAAATTCCCTAGTACCTCGCCGACGTAGGCGGCACGGTCGGTATCGCCTGGCTCGACGGATCTCACCAGACCGGGAGCCTCGTCGTACGCCCACAGGAAGAAACGGTGGATACGCCGCATGCTCGCCGATCCGGTACAGAGAATGGGCCCTGGCGGCACTGGCGCTGCAGTCTCGCCCGGTCTCATGGTGAAGAAGTCGGTCATGGGACTACCCCTCATGGAATTGGTCGAGACCAAGCTCCTCCCCGGGAGGATCATAGGCTTCGATCCCACTCTCAACAATGGTTCGGACAACGCGCCACGCCGGGGCGCGCACGAACTCGAAGGCGTCGGCAAGCAACGGAGAGAAGTCGGCACCCGCTATGACAGGCTCGCCCTTACTCACCGCGAAGCAACCGTCCCCCAACGCCATTCCCCTCCGGCTTTAAGCAGGAGGGAATATGTACTAGCCGGTTGCTGGGCCGAGGAAGGTTACCTCGATTCCGAGCGAGCTAAACATGCCAGTCAGCATAGCCTCGGTATTTTCCGCCGCTTGGTTCCGAAGCTCTGATTCCTCAGCAGCGGCCGCTATCTTCGCCTCTGCCTCTTGGTAGTACTGCGACTGCTCGGGCAGATCGATTGCGTCGGCTATTCGATCCAATGCGCCGCGGTCCTGGTGAACTTGGTATGTCAGCTTCTGGTCGAGGTTGGGCTTGTCAAGCTGCGACTCTGGCAGCCGCACCCTCGCCGACTTGCCATCAGGGGACAGGATCAAGTCCTGCTCTGTGATGCCCGACAGATCTACATAGGCGTGGACGGTGCCTACCGCAATAAACGTCGTCTCCCGGCCCGCGATGATGTCGGGCACCCACGGGACGTCGTCCTCAACCTGAAGTACCTGTTGGAAAGTGCCCACCGAGGCGTGGTACTGGCTGATGTCCTTGACTGATGTCAGCAGAGCTGGCTGGCTCCAGTTCGTCTGGTTCCCCTGAAATAGACTGAATCCGTTTAGATTGGCTATACCAAGCCCAGCCAGTGCCACAACGAGGCCAACCATCATGAACGCGATGTTCTTAAAAAGCTTTGCGATCATCGGCGCCCTTTCGGCGTTCAAGTGGCCCTAAAGCCAATTATTGGTTTGCGCGTCCGGCGCTCGAGTGGCATGGACGTATTTCGCCTCATTGTAGCGCGCATTTGAGGATTTCTCGGCGAACGAACGCTGAGCCTCTGTGAGGAGTAGAGGGCGCATGCCCCAATTGTTTCTTCATAATGTCAGCTGACATTATCCGACAACCCGCCTGCGGACACCCTGGCTTCGCAAAGGTTCGCATCGAGAATGCGCTAGGAGCGATGACGAAGGGGGTTTCCTCAGTAGGGCAACAGATGGTTCAGGAGCAGCGCATAAAACGCATCAATGCGATCGAATGCAAAACATGGTGGCTAAACGGATCGCGACTTAAATGACGGACCTACCTGCGAGGATAGGCAAGACCGGTCCCCACCTGTCCCGGCTCGCACGATCGTAGGAAGCGAATCAACCCGCCCATAAAAGAACTTGTCTCCGTGTCGTAGCCCCTTCAAATTGCAGCTTTGGCTAACGCGACATCCGGCTGTAAGAGCGGGGCAACCTGCCATCGGCGTGCGGCGGCACTGTGTCGAGCACCGTCGCCGAGCGCGCCCTCACGAATCTGCAGCTTGTTGAAGTTCAAGCGCGCGTTCGAGGCTTAGCAGTGGCGTGTGTCGTTAGCCGCCACGCACCCGAAAGATGAGCAGCAATTACTCACGCAACGTCAGGATCGTCTTCGGGCTCGGATACCAGTGCCGCGGGCAACGGCAGTCCATACCGTTCACACAGGAACCGCGTTTGGCAGTACCTTTGAGCATCAGCGGCCACATTCCCTAGAATCGCAGAATTCATTCCAGCTCCAATGAGGATCCCTACGAATGGAACAACTTTGGCGACGTTTTGAATTGGGACCCTAGCGCCTGTGGGACCAAGCTGCTGCATCAATTTCTCAAGAACGGCCAAAAGTCGATGATCTGTTCGAAGTTTGGGCGACCAATTTACGCGTCCTTTGGCCGCACCCGCTGCCTGTGCGACTTTATGCAACGGTTCAGCTTTAGATGCCTGCGTCATGAACGATCGGCGCACCAGCCGCTGGATGAAGAGCTGCTCTTCGGGATCTTTCGCATCATACCCATAGGAGTACGCAATGCGAGTAGCAATGGAAGTGCTTAGGACCTGAATGACGAGGATGTCTGCCGTCATCGCGACTGGAATGCCAGCAACAGGCACGAGGGCGAGGAGGCCCATCGCTCCGCCTTCGAGTGCACCAGCGGTCCGCCACCTCAGCGTGTTACGGGTCAGCAAGCGATCACAAACCTTCAAATCCTGCTGGCGCAGCTCAGAGAATGAATTCAGCGTGATGCCACGTTTGCGTGCGAGCTTCTCAACGGTTTTCGGGTCATTTAGTTCAATCGCCCAGTTGTTGACCAATTCGAGTAAGGCTATTGCAGCTTCGGCCATGGGTCGTCCAGCCTTGCTGGCGACCACTTCACTCGCGCGATTGATGGGTTCACTGACCGCGTCTGGTACAGAGTCTGCGATACGACTGATGGCGTTGCCCGCGACCTGACTACTGCGATCTAGGGCGGTGCTTGCCCAATTTGGAAGACCACGGCGGTTATTGCGGCGCTGCCAATGCCCATCGAGCTTGTCCCAAACCTGCTCGTCGTATGCGCTCATCGAGTACTCGCCGTTGAAAGAAGAGCCTGTGTCGGTGCTCATTGAAGTTCCATCCTGCTTGGGGAGGCTAGCTGCACAATGACGCTACCAGTAGGAAGTCCAATTGCACTTACCGGCTTTTATTGCGCGTAAGTGATATTGCGTGATGCTCCCATGGGACGAAGGATTTGGAACCCACGCTCTAGTTGATTGAGGCGCATCGGACGCCCAGAGCTTGGAGAGCCCCCAACACGGTTGGTATGGCTGCACGGGGTCGCTATGTGATCTAGTCACTGTTCAGCCAGGTGTTCTGGTTAGGTAGTTCGACGCACGTGCGTTGTTTGTGGATGCAGCGCTTCCGCCGCCATGCAGCACGTCCACGTGCACATGATCCAGGTGCCGCAGGATCTCGTTGGCCGGAGCCGGCGCGTCGTAGGGGTGCCACTGCCCGCGAGCGGTGCGTGCACTCCAAAATTGGTCGTCGAAGATGACGTACTGAATGTCCAAGTCCTCGGCGTGGGCCACCAGCCAGTGGGACAGCATCCACCCCTCGCGCCGGTTCTCCTCGGTCACTGGACGGAAAAACACATCGATGGCCCGCCCGTCGTAGTGCGTAGATTCCTCCCCGTGTCCCTGGCCCACGCCGCCCGGCGCGAAGCCGCCCAGGCTCTGCTCGCCGAACACCTCGGTCATCGCCGTCCGCACCTGCTCGGCGCGGGGAGTCAGGCCGGAGGCAGTCATCTCCTCCACTTTCAAAGCGTCATCGACCGAACCCCTGCAGCTCAGAGCCGGCCCTGCATCGCCGGACGGTCCCTCGACCAGAACCTGCAGGACGGCCTCGTCGATGCCCGAGGTGTCCGAAGCCTCCGCATCGCGGGCTCGTAGTGCCACCGCCGTCGTCGCCACCTTTGCCTCCTCGCGGTCGAGCCCGATCTCGCCCTCCTGCGTCTGCACGACGCACTCCGGACCTGCCAGGAGCGCGCCGCCGCCGGAGCGCAGGTCGCTGAGGAAGCTGGGCTCCATGATCGCCAACGCTGCAGCGAGCGCGCCGAGCAGGAGGGCAGCGAGGAGCGCGCGGGCCGGACGGCGTCGACGTCTGGAGGTTGTGCTACCGGTCATGTGCACTGCCCAGGAGAACTCAGTCTGGCGACGAGAGGCGTAGGTTCACCGGTCGACTCACCTCTGCGAACGACTACCGCGGCGGACTTGCTCACGACGACCAATCCTCTCCCATTGGGGCACGTTCTGCTCCCAGCAAGGTGCACCATGCATTCGAAGAGTTAATTTATGGTCAGCGTCAGTAGTTCCCTTGGTGAGACGACGTAGCGGTCGCCCCTGCACCGGTCTGGCGATCCCAGCAAAGTTGGTCACGCGGCTTCGAGGGCTATGAGCCAGTCCGATGATCGGGTTAGGTGCTCAACCTCAGCAGGGGCGGTAGGTCTTCCCACCCGGCGCGTAGCAACGAGGACCGGTGTAGCCCGGATAAGGATCTTGAGCTGCAGGGGGAGCAGGAGGGACGTACGGCGCCACGGGCGGGATGTAGGGCTCCGGTGCGGGCGGAAGGTTCCGGATCCGCTCCTGCTCCGCGGCTGCTGCTGCGTCCGCCGCCAATCGGTCCGCCTCAGCACGAGCGTTTGCTTCAGCCTGCACACGCTCGGCTTCGACGCGTGCGGCTTCTGCCGCTTCAGCCTGAATTCGCTCGGCCTCGACCCGCGCAGCTTCCGCCGCCCTGGCGGCTTCTGCTTCAGCCGCTGCAGCTTGGGCTGCCTTTTCCGCTTCGACGCGCTTGCGCTCGGCGGTGGCCTCGGCTTTTTTGAGCGCTGTGGCTTTGGTGTTGGCGGTTGCCAGTGACTGCTCGCCCTTCGCGATCTGCTTGTCGAGGTCGCGCATCATCGCGGCCGTGCGATCGGCTCCGAGTGCAAGAACGCGGACAGTGTCCTTGCCTGCCTCAAGGGCTTCCCGTGCGGCCTTCGCACTGGTCAGGGCGGCGAGGATGCCGGCAGCGGTTGAAGCGGCAGCTGCTCCTGTCTCCCCAACCGATGCCTCAGTTGCCGCGGTGAGGGTTTCCATGGCATCAGTCACCTCCGCCGGAAGGGTGCAGCCCGCAGCGGGGTCGAGTAGTCCGACACCCTGCGTCGTGGCCTCGTTGTATGCCGCTTGCACCTCGTCGTAGTACTTCTTGTTCGGCTCGATGAGAACGGGTACGCCCAGGCCCACCCGCGCGAGTTCCGCATTGACCAGGGTCTGGCCTTCGATGAAGACGGCGGCCAACACGCGGTCGTACTTGTCAGTTCGCTCGACATCGAAATCCAGCGCAACCTTCGTTCCGGGCGGAGTTAGTGATTCGAGCTTCTGGGTGGCCTCCGGGCCGAGGCACTCGACGGGCTTGTCGGGGTGCTTGGTCTCAGGCGTATCCACATTCAGCAGACGTACGGTCTGGTCCGCGTCGTCGAAATTAATGACGAGGGTGTCGCCGTCCACCACCCGCACCACGGTGCCTGACTGGTAGGCGGCTGTCGTATTGACTGCCGCTGCACTCGACTGGTCAGGGGTGGTGCAGCCCGTCAAAGTTGAGGCGAGTACCGCCGCGGTGAGAATGGTTGCCGGTGTGAGGCGGCGGAAACGAGCAGGATTCATCGGCCTTTTTCTACGGGTACGAATACGGTGTTGGAGCGGTTGGTTCAGACGGGAGAATCCGCCACTACCGCTCGCGGAGTGTGCCGCCTGATGCGGATGTGCCTTCCGGGCCTGATGCAGGCTGATCGGAACAAGCGCGTTCTCGCGGAGGGACCACATCAAAGACTTAGCACAAATCCGTACCTCTACGAATTGAGTCACAGAGCGTGACAGATTCTGCGCGGCCCAGGGGATAGCTCCATCGGCTATCCGGATCCCCGAGTTCATCAAGGATTGGTGTCTGTCAGCTGGCCCGGCCCCTTCAACGAACCTGACCATCGAGATCGAGGATGGCACCAAGATCTGCCGATCCTGAGCGAAAACTGAGCTTGCGAGGTGTAACAAAACGACCGGTCGATCGACCATCGCGGGCAGTCCAGATCCCAAGGATGCCTACGCGTAAACTTCCCCAAGACACAGCATCAACCCTGGGGGCCCTCCATCAATTCTTCATTCCGTCCGCCTGCCCAAAAATCGTCATCGACGATCAAGCTGGAGGTGCGGCGCTCGACGGCTATCGTCGCCGGTTTCGCCCTGTTCCTCATCGTCATCGGCCTCATCACCAATGGCCTCAGCGGGGCGCTCGTCATGGCGGCGACATTCGCACTCTTCACGGGGCTCTACACGCTCCTGACCAACCGTCCGTCGTGGGCACGCCTCGCTGGACGCAAAGCCGGGGCCATCACCGCGGGAGCTGCCGTCGTCGCCCTCCTCATCGGCGGCGCCGTCGCACCCTCGGACGACGCGGTCCAGACGGCCTCCGCCGAGCAGGCGACTGAGGAGGCTGAACCGGCCACCAAGCAAAGCACCGGCACGCCGTCCGCAACAGCAGAGCCCACTGCGTCTGCGAAGGCCACACAGTCCGCGAAACCGACACCATCGCCCAAGCCCACCGCAACAACGTCGGGCGTCGCTCCACTCGACTCCGATGCCGTCGAGGACGCGTCCGGGACGCCACGCGCGCCGTCGAGCCAGCCGGTCCCCAACACCACAGCCCTCGCCCTGTTGAAAACTCTGCCCATCAAGGGGCGTGCGCCGAAGACCGGGTACGACCGCGAGCAGTTCGGTCAGGCGTGGGCCGACGTCGACCACAACGGCTGCGACACCCGCAACGACATGCTGAATCGCGACCTGACGGAGATCGCCTATGTGAACTCGGTGCCCTGCAAGGTGCAGTCCGGGGTGCTCGATGATCCCTACACCGGAACCGTCATCCCGTTCCTGCGCGGAGAGGCGACGAGCAGCGACGTGCAGATCGACCACGTCGTCGCACTTTCCGACGCCTGGCAGAAGGGCGCGCAGCAGTTGACCTTCGACCAGCGCGTCGCCTTCGCGAACGACCCGCTGAACCTGCAGGCCACCGACGGGCCCACGAACCAGCAGAAGGGCGACGGCGACGCCGCCACCTGGCTGCCGCCGGACAAGTCCTACCGCTGCGAGTACGTCGCTCGGCAGGTCTCGGTCAAGGCGACCTACACCCTCTGGGTGACGCAGGCCGAGCACGACGCCATGGCCGGAATCCTCTCGGACTGCAACGGCATCCTAGCCCCGACCAACCAGATGGCGCCGTCCGTCACCCAGCCCCCCGCGCCAGTGGAGACCGAGGCGCCCGCCCCCGTCGTAGCGGAACCCGTCGCCCCGTCTGCCGTCGAACCGGCTCCTGTCGCACCTCCGGTCGTCGAGCCCGTACCCGTGGCCCCCGTACCCGTGGCTCCCGCACCGGTAGCACCCGCACCGGTGGCGCCAGCTCCGGCCCCCGCGCCCTTCTACCAAAATTGCGACGCCGTCCGCGCCGCGGGCGCCGCACCGATCAGACCCGGAGACCCTGGCTTCGAGCCAAAGTTCGACGGGAATGGCGACGGGGTGGGCTGCGAATAACGGCAGCAGGGAACGACGGCGGGGCAGTCACAAACAATGGCTGCCCGCCGTCGTCGTGGCGTACCAGGGCGATTCGACCCGTTAGGTCAGGCCGGGATATCGATGCTGACAATGCGGTCGTCACCCGGACGCGGCTCGCTCCGTCCGTTGGTGTTGTTGGTGAGCACCCACAGGCGTCCGTCCGGCGACTCGATCACCGCCCGGAGCCGGCCGTACTCACCCACCAGGTACTCGGTGCTGGTGGTGGGATAGCCCACCGGTACGGCACGCAGTCTCGCGCCGCGCAGATTGGCGATGAAGACCGTGTCGTCGACCACCGCGATTCCGCTCGGACTCGCCTCGGACGGGCTCCACTGCTGGACCGGATCGACGAATCCCTCTTCCTCGGCGATGCCCTCGACGACCGGCCAGCCGTAGTTCCCGCCGTCCTCGATGATGTTCAGTTCGTCCCACGTGTTCTGCCCGAACTCACTGGCGAACATGGTGCCGTCCGCTGCCCAGGCAAGACCCTGAACGTTGCGGTGACCATAGCTGAAGACGAGGGATCCGGGGTAGGGATTGTCCGCGGGGACCTCGCCGTCCGGCGTCATGCGGAGGATCTTTCCCCCCGGGGAGTCGAGGTCCTGCGCCCTGTCGGGTTCGCCGGCGTCGCCCACCCCGGCATACAGCATGCCGTCCGGCCCGAAGGCGATGCGGCCACCGTTGTGGATCCTGTTCGAGGGCAGCCCGTCGACGAGGGTCTCCGCGTCCCCCAGGGCCAGGGAACCGGGAGCGCCGTCGAGCGTCAGGCGCTGGATCCGGTTCCCGTCCGTACCGGTCGAGTAGGCATACAGGCGGTCCTGGTCGTCGACGGCCAGACCGAGCAAGCCACCCTCTCCGCCGTGTTTCACGCCTTCGACCGTGCCGACCTCCCGTCGATTGCCTGCCTCGTCGAGTTCGAAGATCCGTGCGGTGTCCCGCTCGCTGATGAGGAGGGTGCCGTCGAGGAACGCCATGGACCACGGCAGGGCCAGACCTGTGGTGACGTCCCGTGCGCCGGCCGCTCCGCTCACGCCGACGTCGGGTCCCGACGTTCCATCGGTGGAGTTCCCCGACGGGCCGGCACCGCTGCTCGTCGTGCAGCCGGTAACCAGGACGGCGACGACGAGACCGACGAAACCGGCGAGGGGGATTTGTCTCAGCATGCTCGGCTCTTTCCAGTGGGGTCACTCAGCAAAGCCCAATGTCATGCTGAACGATCCAGTTGTCCGGAAGTGCCCGGCACCCCGACGCGGTGCCCTCGACGGCGCATTCCTGGATGTCCTCGAAGGCAAGTGGCAATCGTGGCAGAGTGACGAGCATGCGCCACACGCCCTCTTTCGTCCTGTCCGATGTCGGCGAGGTCAAGCGACTCGTCCGGGAGAATCCGTGGGCGACCATCGTGTCCTCACCCGCCGGCGGTCTCGTTGCATCCCACTACCCGGTGATCCTCGAAGAGACTGCCGATGACACCATCAGCATCGTCAGTCATGTCGGGCGCCCCGACGAGCAGCTGCATGAACTCGGCGACCACGAGGTGCTGCTGATCGTGCAGGGGCCGCACGGCTACATCTCGCCGGGCTGGTACCCCAGCGACCAGATCATCCCGACGTGGAACCACGTCACGGCTCACCTGTACGCGACGCCGGAGATCCTGTCCGACGAGGAGAACTTCCTGGTGCTGGGAAAGCTCGTCGACCACTTCGAACGCGTCATGCCGGAGCCCAGCTCGCTGACCCTGGATCCCGAGGGATCGCGCCGCGTCGCCCAGGGAACAGTTGGCATCCGCCTGCGCGTGACCCGCTTCGACGCCAGGCTGAAGCTCAGCCAGGACAAGGCGCCCGCAGTGAGGGAGCGCATCATCGACGAGCTCGAGCACGGCGAGCACTACCCCCATCCGGCCCTCGCCCGGGAGATGCGGCGGGTCCAGGGATGAGGAGCGAGATGAGTGACGTCCTGCTCCGCTCCGCTCGGCTGGTCGGGACGGCAGGCAAGCCGCTCGACATCCTGGTCGAGAACGGGATGATCACGGCTATCGGTGAATCCATCCGTTCCGGTGCAGCCCAGGTCGTGGATGCCGGCGGACGATGGGTGTCACCGGGCCTGTGGGACTCGCACGTGCACATGAGCCAATGGGCCCTCGTACGACAGCGCCTCGACCTGTCCTCGGCGACATCTGCCGCCGAGGTGGTGATGCTCGTGGCCGAACGCCTGCGTGCGGCACCACCTCCCGCCGGGCAGCCCCTGATCGGCTACGGCTTCCAGGACGGACTGTGGCCGGATGCACCGTCAGCAGGGCTGCTCGACGCCGTCAGCGCCGACGTGCCCGTTGTCCTGGTGAGCAAGGACCTCCATGCCGCGTGGCTCAATTCCAGGGCTCTCGCCCAGCACGGTTCCGCCGGCCATCCCACGGGGTTGCTGCGCGAACAGGCCGCCTTCGACGTCAACACACGCATCAGCGCGGTTCCCGACCAGCACCTCGACGCCTGGGTCGCAGATGCGGTCGACGCCGCGGCCGCCAGGGGTGTCGTCGGCATCGTCGACCTCGAGATGACACTCTCCATCGACCGCTGGGTGCGCCGTGTCGCCACCGGCACGCGTGGCCTGAGGGTACGGACCGGTGTGTACCCTCAGGATCTCTACGCCGTCATCGCGAGGGGCCTGCGCACAGGAGACACCATCGACGGTACCGATGGCTTGGTCACGATGGGACCGTTCAAGATCATCACCGACGGCTCTTTGAACACCCGGACCGCGTTCTGCCACGACCCGTATCCCGGGCTCGAGGGCGCAGACGAAGGGCACGGGATCTCCATCATGGACGGGAACGACCTTGTCGACTTTTTCCGCCGCGCGTCGTCGGCCGGGCTCGTCCCTGCGGTCCATGCCATCGGGGATGCCGCGAACTCTCTCGCGCTCGACGCATTCGAGGAAGTCGGCTGTGGCGGCAGCATCGAGCATGCCCAGCTCGTCCACGAGAAGGACTTCCGGCGCTTCGCGCGGATGGGGATCACGGCGAGCGTCCAACCGGAGCACGCGATGGATGACCGTGACGTCGCGGACCGCTACTGGCCCGGGCGCACACACAGGGCCTTCGCCTTCGCGAGCCTGGTGGCAGCAGGAGCGAGGATCACCCTCGGCTCGGATGCGCCCGTCGCGCAACTCGATCCGTGGGTTTCGATGGCCGCCGCCGTATTCCGTACGCGTGACGGTCGGGAAGCATGGCACCGGGAGCAACGCGTTCTGTCCTCGGTGGCCCTCGCAGCGTCCACCGACGGGCGTGCGACGCTCGAAGCGGGGTCGCTCGCCGACCTCGTGATCACCGAGCTGGATCCACTCGTGGCCAGCGGTGAGCAATTGCGGGACTTCCAGGTGGCAGCGACAATGCTCGGCGGTCGCTGGACGCACTTCACCCTCGACTGAGACCCGAGATCAGGTTCCGCAGTCGAAGGGCGACGACGTCGCCCCCTTCCCGCGGTACAGGCCTCACCCAACGCCGGGTGCGCCGTCGGTGGCATTCATGTGCCCGAGGAGGACTGCCGGCCCGCGCTCACCCGGCCTGCTGGTCACCGGTGGTCGGTTCGGGCCGGTGGGACTGCGGGCTCAGGCGGTGGCCTCACGACGACGGACGACGAAGGTTGCGCCGGCCACGGCTGCGAGCACGAGGCCGGCGCCGAGAACCGATGACGCGGTAGTGTCCACGGGGTCCTGTGCGACCCCGGTGTCCGCGCCGCCCACCGGCATCTGTCCGACCTGGGGCTCCGCGCCGCGGATCTCCGTGGTGCCGCCCGGGACGAACTCGGGGCGGTAGACGTAGAGATCGCTCTCGCAGGCGATGCCGTCGCCGTCGACGTCGAGGGCCGCGGTGTAGGCCGGGGAGCCGACCGGGATGTTGTAGACCGCCGCGGCTGCGGCCTCGTCGCAGGTCTGGTACGGGAAGGCCTGGGCCGGTGCGGCAGACAGTGCGGTGAACGCTGCTGCGGCGCCCAGGGTGATCGTCGCCGTGCTCTTCTTCATGATTGCCCCTTTGCAGATGAATGAGATGCTCCTGACATCGCCGGAGCGGATGACAGGAAAAGATATAGTACACGGTCCACTCCGGTGGTCTTTTTTCTGAAAGTGTGACAGCTCAGGCGGCGGTTGTTTCGGTAACAGATGCTTCGGACCGGAGAGCTGATCTAGTCTGGGCGCACTGGTCTCAGCCTTTGTTCTGCCCCGACCCCGGTCGGGGTGCCTCTATGTGGGAGTACGTCTGGTGGATCAGTTCGCGGTTGCTCGGAAGCATGATGTGTTGTTCCTGCGATGGGAAGCCGGTGCGCGAATCACCCACGCCATGGCTGTTGACGCAGCCTTGTCCCTGAAGGAGCTCAGCGACGGGCAGATGCTGCCGTTGGTCGTGGTGATGGGCGGGATCGACGGGCTGACCCTGAGAACGCGTATGGAGATGAATACCTATCGCGGGTTCAGCGTCGTCGCGCTGGTCGGCGACGGTCCCGTCGACGAGGTCCTCGCCGGGTTCGCCCACAACTCGCTGACCCGGACCCGTTACTTCACCTCCGAGTCCGATGCGCTGGGCTGGATCGAGAAGTACGCGTCCTCGGAAGAGGAATCGGCTGCTTAGCTCGGCGACAGTGCCCACCCGGACACTCCCGTCCGGATTCCGAGGGATCGTGTCCAAGGTAAGAACAAGATAAGACCAAGGTCTCCCCGGTTGACTGCATTTGGGAGGCACGACCGGCTTCCCTGAAAGGGAGACCCGTGAGTGCAGAAGTAGCCGCCGAGGCCGTCGTCGAGCGACCATCATCGACATCCGACGAGCCGTCCGGGCTTTCGCGCAGGGGTGCGATGTTCTCAGCGGCGGGAGCGAGCCTGCTGTCCGTCCTGCCGATGGGAGCTCCAAGGGCCTCCGCGGCCCCGGTGCCGGCACCGCCCGTGCAGAAGCCTGCCAATCTGGGGCCGGCGACGGGGCACGCGGTCGGCAACCCGCGAGGCGCGGAAATCGCTGTGAAGGCGCGGCGCAGCCAGCAGGGCCGTTTCGGCCTGATGTTCCCGTCCCTGAAGCCGTTCGCCCCGTCGGAGGCTCTCCTGGCTGTCATGGCCCAGCGGATGATCGACCCACGACTACCACTCGCCGATGTGTCCTCGAGTGAGGACGGTTTCGACAACGCGGAGATGCCGGCCGGGTACACCTACCTGGGCCAGTTCATGGACCACGACATCACGCACGACACCACGCCCCTGTCCCAGCAGAAGGCCGACCCTCTGGCCCTGGTGAACTTCAACACCCCGTTCTTCGACCTCGGCTCCGTCTACGGCCGCGGCCAGGCGGAGGACCCGCAGCTCTACGACCCCAAGAACCCTTCCCTGCTCCTGGTCGCGACCACCTCCGAAGGGATATCGGACCTGCCCCGCACGTCCACAGGAGCGGCCATCATCGGTGACGGGCGGAACGACGAGAACCTCATCGTCTCCCAGATGCACCTGGCGTTCCTGAAGCTGCACAACCACTTCGTAGGCCTCGGCAACTCCTTCGCCGACGCGCGCAGGCTCGTCCGCTGGCACTACCAGTGGGTGATCGTCAACGACTTCCTGCCCCGCATGGTCGGGCCCGCGATGGTCCGGTCGATGCTGCTTCCCCAGTCCGATGGGACCATCAGGGTCGACACCAGGTTCTACAAGCCCGGGAACCGCCTGAAGCCGATGATCCCGCTGGAGTTCTCCGTGTGCGCCTACCGCTTCGGTCACAGCATGATCCGCGCCGAATACGAGATGCACGACAACACCACCTTCCCACTGTTCGGTCCTCCGGGGCAGGACCTGCGTGGTTCGCGTCCTCTACCGTACGACGCGCGGGCCGACTGGAACTACTTCTTCGACATCCCGGGGGTGGAGCCGCCCATGGGACGCAACACCGCCCGGCTCCTCGACACGCAGCTGTCCTTCCCCCTGGCGAACCTGCCTCCCACGGTGGTGAGCCACATCGATGGCGCCATCTACGCCCTCGCCCACCGCAACCTGCTGCGGGGCGTGAAGCTCGGCCTTCCTGCAGGGCAGGACGTCGCCACGGCACTCGGCGTCCCTCCCATCCCCAACACCAGGCTCGGGCTGTACGAACCTGAATGGGGAAGCAAGGCGCCGCTCTGGTTCTACATCCTCAAGGAGGCGGAACTGCAGGGCGGCCACCGGCTGGGGCCGGTGGGCGGTCGGATCATCGCCGAGGTCATCCTGGGACTGCTGGCCCTGGACCCCGACTCCTACCTGAATTCCCGCACCCGATGGACGCCGGCCGACCCCGCCTTCGGAATGGGAGAACTGTTCAGGATGAGTGGTGCGACCTTCAAGGTGGAGGAGGACCTGCCGGAAGAGGTCCTCCCCGAGGAGGAAGTGCCGGAGGAGGGGCTGGTGGGGGACCACCTGCCCGAAGGTGAACCAACCGACGCCTGAAGGGGCCGGAGAACCCGCCGTCTACGCGGACTCGACAGCCGTCCTTCGCAGGTGCGCCTGAACCACCTCGCGCACCGAGGTCCAGTGATGCGGACCATAGCGTTCGTTGTCGACGTGGTGGAGTTGGGCCTCGCCGCTGAACATGCTGACGAAGTACTGCATGCCCTGCCAGGCCGGGAACGTCGCGTTCTTGTCCTTCGACAGGGCCCGCCCGACCCTGCTCATGGTCGACAGGATCCCCGTGGTGCCGGCCCACTGTGTGCTGAAGGGTGTACCAGTGAGGCCGCTGAGGGTATGGGCGATGCTCCGAGCGGTGACGCGGTCCCCAGCGATCTCGACGACGCGGGGAGCCTCCGCATCGAGGGCCACGAGCGCAACGACACGGGCGACGTCGTCCTTGGTGGTGAAGTCGAGGACCTGGTCGGGGGAGGACCAGAACAGGACGCGGCGCCGCCCGAAAAGGATCATCGGGGCCTGTCCCGTGAGCATGTCGGTGAAAGCGCCGTTCAGGACGGACGTCACGCGGAGGGGCGCAGCGTCGAGCGTGGCGGCGAACTCGCGCCGGAGCTCGAAGTTGCGATTGCTGCCGGGAGTCACCCGGCGGTAGTCCGCCGAGTAATCCGACGGGATGAACCGCTTCACGCCCGCTTTGACGGCAGCCGCCAGGAGGGCCCGCTGGGCGTCGAGGATGACGGTGTCCGTACCGCTGACAGCCGAGATGACGGCGTCCACGCCCGACAATGCAGCAACGAGGGCGGGCTCGTCCGTGTAGGCGGCCTCGTGGATCTCCACCCGATCCTCCCCGGCATACATGGCTTGAGCCGTTCCGCTGCCGGGGCGGGTCAGGACCCGGACGAGGGTGTCCGGATTCGAGCTGTCGCCGAGCAGTTCGCGGACGATCCGGGACCCGAGGTCGCCAGTGGCGCCTGCGACGAGAACGGTGCTGGTCATGGTGGGCCCTCTTCTAGATGGTTGTCGGCGCGGTACAGCGACTCAGGCGCTCTCTTCGCCCTTGTCGTCGACTTCCTCGACCCACGACGGCGGCTCGTCGCGGCCCTGCTCCTCGTCCTTCTCGGCGTCCTCCGGCGTCTCCTGCACAATGCCCTGCGCGTGGTGCGTCGGCGCGTAGATCGTGTAGAGACGCAGCGCTTCGTCTCCCGTGTTCTCGACGTCGTGCCAGGTGCCGGCGGGCACCTGGATGCTCCAGCCATCCTCGACGTCCCGCTGGAAGGAGAGGTCGTCCTTCGAGGGACCCATCTTCACGCGGCCCTTCCCGGCATCGATACGCAGGAACTGGTCGGTGCCGTGGTGCACCTCGAGGCCGATAGCGCCGCCGGGCTCGATCGACATGAGCGTGACCTGCAGGTGCTTGCCGGTCCAGGCGACGCGGCGATAGGCGGCGTTCTCCGTCGTCGCAGTCTCGATGTCGAAGGCGTTCGGGTTCGGTCCGTTGTCGGTGATGTCCATGAACGCATTCTGTCCCATCTTCGCCCGGGGTCGCCAAATTGGCCCTTCGGGCTCCGCGCCGGTTGCCAAACGCTGCGGGTCAGGGACAGGCTGTGCGGTGTCAGAAACCCCACATCAGCCCGACCCCGGTTCCGGTCGGTGCCGGGGGTCGGTGCTGAGGATCGACATCATCACGGCGTCCACCCATCCGTTGTTCCAGTGCAGCGCGTCGCGCATGGTCCCCTCTTCCACGAAACCGATCTTCCGGTAGGACCGCATGGCCCGCTGGTTGAAGGCGTAGACCTCCAACCCGACCCGGTGCAGGCCGATCTCGTCGAAGGCATGAGCGATGACGGCACGCCCGGCTTCGGTGCCGTAGCCGTTGCCGGTCGCGCCATTCCCGCTGAGAGCGATGCGGTAACCGATCGACGCATTCGCCTCATCGAGGTCGTTCAGGACCACCTCGCCGAGGTACTGGCCCGTGTCGCGCCGCACGACGGCCCAGTCGGCGCGGTCCTCGCTTTCCGGCACTTTCTCCAGCCATGCGCGGATCTGGTCCCTGGTGAATTGCGCATGCGTGCCCGTCAAGCGTTGTAGCTCCGGGTCATTCACGTTCGACCACACGCCGTCAAAATGCTCCAGCCCCTGAGGCTCGAGTCGCAGGCGCGGGGTCTCGATCATCGGCAGACGGGTGAAGTCGTAGTCGGCGTTCATTCTTCCTCGGGTGCTGGTCGTCCGCGCCCGGGCGTCTCCAAGCGGTGACCCCACCCTATCCACGGCGGCGCAACCCCCTGCGAGCAGCAGGCGCGGCACAGGAATCGGCCTGGTCCTCTGCGGGTGCGAGCTACCGCCCCACGAGCTCGAAGGGCGATTCTGCCGCCCCGGTCCACCGGTACAGGTCCAGCACAGCGGTCTGCTTCGTGACGCCGTCCTCGACGACTCTGCCCTGGGTGGCGATGTAGAAGTAGCCGTTGCCGAGGGACTCGAGGCCGACGTCGGCGGTGAAGTTCCAGCCCCGGATCCCGGTGGGCTCGTGGAAGAGGCCCTGCTGGAGGAGGGGGAGGAGCAGGCCTTCCTCACGCGTCGGCTGGCCCTCGATCACGCCTCGCGTGGGACGGGACGAACCGTCGATGGCGTAGAGCGAGTAATTGGGGAACTGCTCCTTGACGCCCTTGTAGACGCCGAGGAGCCAGGTGTGGGTGAAGGCGTCGTAGCTCAGGTTCTGCACGCCGTAGGTGGTGTTGCCGGTGTAGACAAAGTACTTGCCGTCGGTCGTCGTCGGGCCGCTGGTGTGCGGGGCGGCCTGGGTGAGCGGCTGCTCGTACTTCTTCCAGCGCGTGACGTCGTACTGCAGGAGCACCTGGTGGTCGTTGTCGTCGCGCTCGGTGTTCGAGTAGACGCCGTACGCGACCGTGAGCAGCTGCTTGCCGTTCTTCCGCCCGAACGCGGGGCCGAAGGTGACGCCGTCGATCCCGCTGCTGCCGTAGCGGTGGTCCGGGGTGTGGGCGATGTTGCCGTCGAACACGCCGTTGCCGTCCATGTCCGCGGTGAAGTCCTGCACTACCTCGTCGAGGTAGACAGCTGTGACGATGCCGTCCGTCTCGGCGTCCATGTCCATCCCCGTGATGCGGTCGACGTCGAAGATGGCGATGTAGAAGGACTCGGCCTCCTTGTACTCCAGGGACCCGTAGACGCGACCGTCCTTCTCGTTGAAGTCGAGGTCGCCAAGGTGTCCAGTGAAGCCGGTGACGGTGCCGAGCACGGTCCCGTCGAGATCCGTCTTCACGAGCATCGAGGTGAAGGAGTAGTAGACGAACTCGTTCGCGGTGTCGACGGCGATGCCCTGCACGTGCCCGGCCGGCCAGGCGCCGCCGTCGATCGTCGCGGGGAAGTCCTCCACGGCGGGTTTCGCGGCGCCCGTGACCAGGACGGCGGACACCAACAGGGTGATGGCGCGGGCAATTGCTTTCACGAAGGGCTCCTCGTTCGACAGCGGTGGTCTGGTGTCCACGCTGCCGAGTGGGAGTCACGGGCGGGTGGCCCTCGCTGGGCACGGAGGTGAACAGCCCGCGAAGGGTTCCCCTCGCGCTCCGACCGCCACACCTGATGTACTCGGGATCAGGACTGCCTTCCGAAAGGACACCATGACCATCGATACCGCCGTCTTCGAGCTCTCCGACGCGCACACCACCGCCATGCACGAGCTCTACCGGCACCTGCACGCGCACCCCGAGCTGTCCATGCAGGAGACGCACACCGCCGCGTTCATCCTCGAAAAGCTGACCCACCTCGGACTCGAGACGTTCATGTGCGGCGGCACCGGCGTCGTCGGGATCCTGCGCAACGGCGACGGACCGGTGGTCGGCTACCGCGCCGACACGGACGGACTGCCGATCGAGGAAAGTACCGGGCTGGAGTATGCAAGTACGACGACGGGGACGCTCGCCGACGGGAAGGCCGTGCCGGTCATGCACGGCTGCGGGCACGACACCCACATCACCGTAGGGCTGACCGCCGCGCAGCTGCTGACCGAGAACCGCGACGCCTGGGCCGGCACGGTGGTGTTCATCTTCCAGCCGGGCGAGGAGATCGGCGAGGGCGCGGAGGCCATGGTCGAGGACGGGCTGTGGGACAAGGCGCCGATGCCGTCGATCATCTACGGGCAGCACGTCTGGCCAGGGCTCGCCGGCACGGTGAACATCAGCAAGGGCACGGCCATGGCGATGGCAGACTCCTGGAAGGTCACGGTACAGGGCAAGCAGGCGCACGGCTCGCAGCCGGAGCAGTCGATCGACCCGATCGTCCTCGGCGCCCACATGGTGGTGCGCATCCAGACGATCGTCTCCCGCGAGGTGCACCCCATGAAGTCTGCCGTCGTCACCATCGGCACCTTCCATGGCGGCCTGAAGGAGAACATCATTCCGGCATCGGCGGAGTTCACGCTCAACGTGCGGACGTTCGACGTCGACGTGCGCGAGCGCGTCCTCGGCTCACTTCGGCGCATCATCAGCGCGGAGGCGGCGGCGTCGGGCGCCCCGGAGCCGACCATCGAGGAGATCTCCAGTTTCCCCCAGTGCTACAACGATCCCTCCTCGACCGAGGACCTGATGGCTGTCCTCGGCGAGGTCCTGGGTGAGGACGCCGTCATCGAGGCTCCGCCCGTCATGGGGAGCGAGGACTTCGGTCTCCTGGCCGAGGCCATCGGTGTCCCGAGCGTCTACTGGTTCTTCGGCGGGCACCCGCAGGAACTGCTCGACGGCGACGGCCCGGTTCCGGGCAACCACTCGCCGTTCTTCGCCCCGATGATCGAGCCGACACTGACCACCGGCGTCCGGGCAGCGATGACGGCGCTGCTGTCGAAGGTCGGAACGGCGTGAGGACTGAGCTCCACGAACTGTCCGCCGTCGACCTGACCGGCGCCATCCGCCGTCGGAAGGTGTCAGCGCGCGAAGCGCTCGACGCCCATTTCGACCGCATCGATGCCGTCAACGGTTCCATTAACGCCGTGATCACCCAGGACCGGGAGGGCGCTGCAGCGCTCGCGGAGGCGGCTGACGAGCTGACGATGTCGAGCGCGGACCTTCCGCCGCTGCACGGACTGCCGATGACACACAAGGACACCCACAACACCAAAGGGCTGCGCACCACGCAGGGATCGGTGGCGTTCAAGGACTTCGTGCCGACGTTCGACGACCTGATCATTGGCCGCCTCAAGAAGGCCGGCGTCGTGACGACGGGCAAGACCAACGTTCCGGAGTTCGCCGCCGGCGCGCACACCTTCAACGAACTGTTCGGCACGACGGTCAACCCCTATGACACCTCGCTGAGTGCCGGCGGCAGTAGTGGGGGAGTGGCGGCGTCGATCGCGGCCCGGATCCAGCCGTTGGGCGACGGCAGCGATATGGGCGGCTCGCTCCGCAACCCGGCGTCGTTCTGCAATATCGTCGGCTATCGGCCCTCCATCGGCGTCGTTCCGTCCCTACCGACCCGCAACGCCTGGGCGTGGCTGAACCGCAACGGGCTGATGGCGCGCGAGGTCGCCGACATCGCGCTGGGGATGGCGGCGATCGCGGGCGCCGACCCCGCTGTTCCCTACCCCTACCCCGTCTCCGGTTCGTTCACGGCCCCACTCGAGCGGGACCTCACCGGACTGCGGATGGGATGGTCGCCCGACTTCGGACTCGGCGTGCCGGTGGATCACGAGGTGCTGCGGGTCCTCGAGAGCCAACTGCAGGTCTTTGCCGACCTCGGTGCCATCGTCGAGGAAGCGGCGCCCGACCTGCGCGGCGCCGACCAGGTGTTCGGGACGACGCGTGCCTTCGATTTCGTGCTCGGCCTCGGGGAGCTCGTGAAGAAGCACGGCGATTCCATCAAGCCCGAGATCCGCTGGAACGTGGAGCAGGGACTGCAGCTGACGGTGCAGGACATGGTGGACGCGGCTGTCGCCCGGACGCGTCTCGACACTGGTGTGCGGCGCTACTTCGGAAAGTACGATGTCTTCGCCAGCCCGACCGCACAGGTGCTCCCCTTCGATGCGTCGCAGCGCTACCCGACGTCGGTCAACGGGGTGGAGTTCGAGACGTACCTGGACTGGATGCGGTCGGCCACTCTGATCTCGGCGACAGGTCTGCCCGCGGTGTCGGTGCCTGCAGGCTTCAGTGACGACGGCCTGCCGGTGGGGCTGCAGTTGGTGATGCCGCACGGAAAGGACATCGAGCTGCTGCAGGTTACGTATGCCTTTGAGCAAGCGACGGGGTGGGCGAAGCGGGTGCCGGAGCTGTAGTCGACTGTGAGGACCGAGGACCGAGGGTCGATGACGCGACAGCAGGGCAGCCAGGGCAGCGGGATCGGCCAGCCGAATCGCCTGGTGTCCGACAGTGCTAGTGTCACTGGACACAGCACCAGCGTGAGGAGCACACCATGGCGGGCAGAAGGGACAAGGCCTCGGAATTTTTGAAGAATGGTGCTGGAAAAGCCAAGGCTGCCGGCGCCAAGGCGTACTCGATCGCCAACGATCCCGCGGCCCAGGCCAAAGCCAAGAAGGTGATCGAGGGTGGCAAAAAGGCCTATCAGGTTGCAACAAGTCCTGAAGCGAAACGGCTGTACCGCCAGGTCGCCAATGGGGTAAAGAAGATGCGGAAGAAGTAGGCCGGTCGCAACGCCCTCGATGTCACCGGCGGACCTCGATCTCGGGATGGTGCTCCGCGACCCATGCAGCCATTCGGTTGCTCCGTCGTTCGATTAGAACGGGGGAAGGACGCCCACGGCCGACGCGAGGAACGCCGCGGGTACCGCGAGGAGCCAGCCGATCCGCCGTCGTCGTGCCTGTTCCACCAGCCCGTGCAGTGCCTCGAACGGCAGGACGACCTCGGTCGGGTCCCTTAGAACGGGCGCGGTACGCCGCCAGGTCGAGGGCTGCGCCGCAGCCGCCGACAGGAGCGCGACCTGCTGCTCGGTGTAGATGACCGGACGCCGCGTGATCCACCGCAGGAGCTGGTTCTGGCGAAGCACCGCCACGGACCGGTGCTTCTCCTTCACGGTGACCTGGCGTGCGTCGACGACCACGATCGCAGCCGACGCGGGAACATGCTGCAGGACTGCGGCGGAGAGCAGCTTTCCTGCCCGTGCTGCCTCGTGCTCGGAATTGCGGACGTAGGGGTACCGCGTCCCGGCGACCATCAAGGTGCCCTTCGCCGTCCAGACGTTCTGTCCGGGATGCCGCTTCGTGTTGATCGTGAAGACGCCTGTTGGACCAATGACCACGTGGTCGATGTCGGATGATTTCTCACCCACCGGAACGGCGTGCAGGACGGTCCACTCCGGTCCCAGTGCGGCGAGGGTTCGACCCACCGCGCGCTCGCCGAGTGCTCCCCAGTACCAGGGGCGACTATCACCCTTCAGCGGGTGGACGCCGAGGACCCGGGCCAGCAGCCCGCGCGTGTCCACCGCACCGTGGCCGTCGAGCAGCTCTTCCATGACGGACTGGCCGGGGACGCGCCGCTTGAGCAGCCCGAGCGTCGCGGGCTCGACGTACGCTTCGTCGCCGTCGAGCGGGACAGCCGCACTCATGTTCCGCTTCCCGACGCCATGCGAGTCCCCCTGGACCTGAAGCCCGGGCGAGCTGAGCCTCGCCCGGGTAGGTCGAATCTACCGGGCGATGCGCAGTGGCGCGCTGGTTCGTCCGCCCGGTTGGAGACAGGATTGCCGCAGGATTTACGCATTGCAGGAGAGGCCGGGAGAAGGCGCGCCTGGTGCGGGCCGATAGGCTGGGCAGGGCCGCGGACGAGTGGCGACAGCCTCAGGGGGAACAGTGCACGGTCTCAACTTCACCGCGATCGACTTCGAGACGGCCAACAGCAAGCGCGGCTCGGTCTGCGCGGTCGGTCTGGCGAAGGTACGGAACGGCGTCGTCGTCGATACCGCGTCGTGGCTGATTCGGCCACCACGCTCCGTCAGTGAGTTCGCTCCCATGAACGTCTCGGTCCACGGCATCCGCCCGAGTGATGTCCGGACTGCTCCGGAATGGCCCGAGAGCCTGCAGCGCATCCGAGCCTTCGCCGGCGATGACCGGTTCGTCGCCCACAATGCATCCTTCGACCGCTCGGTGCTGCGTGGTGCCTGCCTTGAGTCAGGGCTGGCAGTGCCGGACGCCACCTTCCACTGCTCCGTCGACCTCGCGCGCCGCCTCCTCGACCTCGACTCGAACAAGCTCCCGCATGTCGCGAAGGCCCTGGGTTTGGGAGCCTTCCAGCACCACGACGCGGGGAGCGACGCCGAGATCTGCGCGGCCGCCGTCGTCGCCATCGCGCGCAAGCATGCACTTTACTCGCTGGACCTGCTCTGGCCGGCGACGAAGCCGACGTCGTCGACCGGTTCCCACCGCTACGCCAAAACCCCGACCCTCGCCGAGCTTCCTCAGGCCAATGGTCAGGCGGACCCGTCGAACCCCCTCCACGGCCAGATCGTGGTGTTCACCGGGGACCTCACCACGATGACGCGCGAGGAAGCAATGGGCCGGATCGCCGCCCTCGGGGCAACTCCGGCCAACAACGTCACGAAGAAGACCACGATGCTCGTCGTCGGTCAGGAGGATGCCAGCCGGCGCACGGTCTTCCTCACCTCGGGTAGCAACAAGGAGCGGAAGGCGCTCCAGTACATCGGTGCGGGTCAAGCCATCCGCGCCGTCAGCGAGTGTGAGCTGCGTGAGTGGTTCGGCCTGGATCGGCCCGAGGACTCCGTCGAGGAGACACCGGCAGACGTGCTCGGAACGCTGGAGTCCGCAGTGACGGGGCTGCTCGCCTGGATCGGGCGCCGCAAGGTCACGTAGGCGGGCTCAGCTCAGGATGTCCTTGGTGCTGAACCGCCCGTAGGCCAGCGTCCCGAAGACGGCGATGTAGCCGAACTGCAGCAGCGCGTTGTCGGCGAACGAGTTCCACACGATCGGCTGCCGCAGCAGATCCCCGAAGCCCAGCCAGTAGTTCGTGAACAGCCAGGGGTGCAGCCACTCCAACTGGGGGAGTGCGCCGAGGATCTGCGAGACGGCGGCCAGCGCGGCCGTCGCGGCCATGGCGCCGACCGGAATGGTCGTGAGCGTCGAGATGAACAGGCCGATGGCGCTGAGGCCCATCAGGGACACCGTCACGTAGAGGGCCAGGCGCAGCAGCCGCACGAAGTAGCCGGGGATGCCCACGGTGTCGCCGGACAGCAGCGTCACGGGCCCGATCGGGAACAGCAGCGCCCCGATGATGGCGCCGGTGATGACGACGGTCAGCGTCGCCACGAAGCAGAACAGCGCCGCCCCCGCGTACTTCACGAGGAGCAGCCGGATGCGCCCGGCCGGGGCCACCAGCAGGTAGCGCAGCGTGCCGAGGTTCGCCTCGCCAGCGATCGTGTCGCCCGCGACGACGCCGATGGTCAGCGGCAGGAACAGGGGAATGGCGACGGTCAGGGCCGTCAGCGACACGAACAGCCCGTTCTGGGTGATGCTGTTGAGGAACGCCGGACCGCGACCGCTCGCCGACTCGTCCGAGGACACCCGGACGACGACGGCGATGAGGATCGGGATGAGCGCCAGTGCGCCGATCATCGCCCAGGTGCGCACCCTGCGGAACAGGACGCTGATCTCGGAGAGCACGAGCGTCAGTCCGAGGCCTCCCGTGCGGGGGCGGGTCTCGACGGATTCAGCCGGCAACGTCGAACCCCTCTCCGGTCAGCGCGACGAAGCGGTCCTCGAGGGAGGCGCCACTGGCCTCGAACCCTCGCACCCGGACGTCCGCACGCACCAGGGCCGCGTTTACGGTCTCCGGCAGGAGGCCGGGGACGGAGAGCTCCGCGGTGAGGACGTCGTCGCGCCCGTGGCGCTCGGGGGTGAGGCCGAGCCCCGTGAGGACGCGGTGGGCGTCGGCGTGGTCGGGCGTCGTGATGCGGACGTGGGCGGTGCCCTCGGCGCGGAGCTCGTCGAGCGTGCCCTGCGCGACCAGGCGGCCTGCGCTCATGATGGCGATCCCGGTGCACATCTGCTCCACCTCGGCTAGTAGGTGGCTGGAGACGAAGACGGTGGTGCCGTCGTCGGACAGGGAACGGATGAGGTTGCGGACCTCGCGCGTGCCCTGGGGGTCGAGGCCGTTGGTGGGCTCGTCGAGGATCAGCAGATCCCGCGGGGCGAGCAGCGCGTTGGCGATGCCGAGGCGCTGCTTCATGCCGAGCGAGTAGGCGTGCGCACGCTTCCGCGCCGCGTGGCCGAGGCCCACGCGCTCGAGGGCGGCGTCGACGCGCTTGTTCCGGGTGGTGGGGGAGGTGTGGCGGTCGGCGGCGTCGAACCGCTGGAGGTTCGCCCGCCCGGAGAGGAACGGGTAGATGGCGGGACCCTCGACGAGGGCACCCACCCGTGGCAGGACGGTCCGGGCGTCCTTCGGCATGTCGCCGTCGAGCAGCCGGATGTCGCCGCTGGAGGCTGACGCGAGGCCGAGCAGCATCCGGATGGTGGTGGTCTTCCCCGACCCGTTGGGGCCGAGGAATCCGAAGACCGTGCCGCGGGGTACTGCGAGGTCGACGCCGTCCACCGCTTTCTGCCGGCCGAAGACCTTGGTCAGCCCGTGCGTCTCGATCGCGAACTCTCCCGCGGGCGACCGCGGACCCGCGCTGACCCGCGGGCCCGCACTCGGCGTGCGGGTCGGGCGGGCAATCGCGGTCACCGGCGGGACGCGGCGACGAGCTGGTCGGCGCTGACGGCTCCTGCGAGGATGCGTCCGTCGTCGGTGATCAGCACCGAGACGAGCGACGTCTGCAGGGCGCGGCCGCCGTCGACCTCGGTGAGTGCCTGCTCCAGCATGGCCTGGGCGCCGGCGACCTCCTCGGGATCCATGCCGGGCTTGACCTCCATGATGTCGCCCATGCCGGCCGCTTCGCCGGTGCCGAGGTTCAGCCCGAGTTGCGCGGCGCTGCCGACCGGCAGTTCCACGATGGTGCTCCAGCCCTCGCCGATCACCACGGGCTCCTCGGAGGGGGCGGTCTGGTCCTTGCCGTCGACGCGCGCTTTCGCCTCGTCGACGTGGGCCGTCGCCTCGTCGGCGGTGGGTGCCTCCGTGACGGCGGCGCCCTCCGGCGGGGTGAACTCGAAGATGCCCGCATCGGGGGTGCTGAAATCCACGGCGCTGAAGCCTGCCTCGAACGCAGCTTCCTCCTGGCCCCTGGCCTGCACGGTGACGCTGAGCGGGACCCCGGTCTCGGAATCGATGCTCACCGCGATGGACCCGATCAGGGTCGCTGCGTCCTCGGGGGTCAGCAGAAGTTCGTAGGCGCTGCGGCCGGCGACGCGGCTGGTGCCGTCGACGGTCACCTCGGTGCTGGGATCGATCCTCGCGAGGAAGGCCTGCGCGAGTTCCGCCGGCGTCCGCGGGATGTCCTGCAGCTCGGGGTGTTCGGCGATCTTCTCCTGCAGCTTCGCCTCGAGTTCGGCCTTCACGGCGTCCTTGTCGGGCAGGACGGCGTGGGCTGCTTCGTTGGCGCTGGAGTCGTAGTACCAGGCGTCGGTCTCATTGATGACGACGCTGCGCTGGGCCAGCTGGTCGAGCACCTGGACCTTGGCTTTGTCCGGCCCGTCGACGTAGACCTGGGCGGAGTGCTCACCGGTCAGGAGTTCGAGGACCATGGACGTCGGGTCCGAGCTGGGGGTACGGCCCGGGGGAGAGGCGAGGCTCAGGTCCGGCAGGCCGAGGTTGGAGGACTGCTCGACGGTGCCGGAGTAGGCGTCGTCGGCGCTGGTGGCCACGAACTCGAGCAGCTCCTGCGCGGTCCTGGCGGGGAGTTGCGGCTGGGCCTCGGCAACGGCCGAACCGCTCACGGCAGCAGTGACGATGACCACCGGAACGATGCCGGCGGGGAGCCAGCGCCAGTTCTTGTTCATGATTGAGCCTTCCGAACGAATCTTCGCCCCATCTGACGTCAACGCTACACCTGCAAGCTGGGAGGGGTGAGGCGTCTATACCGGGTGAACGAGCGGGAGGGGCGGGGCGTGCCGGACACGCAGGAGGGCGGCGGCCGCGTAGAGCCACCGCCCTCCTGGGACAGACCTGTCAGCTCACCCGAGGTTCCTCGGCCGCCATCGGTTCAGCGTCCAGGTGGTGCAGCTGCTCCGCGTGGCCCCGTGGTGAGTGGGCCTTGTCCGAGCCGTTCTCGTATGCGTTCTCGGCGTGGAGCCTGATGTCCAGGCCCTTCGCCTCCACCGCCTCGGGGACCCGGATGCCCATCGTCTTGTCCAGTACCTTCGCGAGCAGCCACGTCACCGTGAAGGTGTAGGCGAAGACCGAGAGGATCGCGGTGGCCTGCCGGAGCAGGAGGTCGAAGCCCCCTCCGTAGAGCAGGCCCTGCGCGCCGCTGGGCGCTTCGGGGGTGGCGATCAGGCCGATGAGGAGGCCGCCTGCGACACCGCCGATGAAATGCAGCGCCGTGACGTCGAGGGCGTCGTCGAAACCGAGCTTGTACTTGAGCGACACGGCGAAGTAGCAGACTACGGCTGCGGCACCACCGGTGGCGAGGGCGCCGAGCGGTGTCACCGCTCCACACGACGGCGTGATGGCCACAAGGGCCGCGATGGCACCCGAGGACGCGCCGAGGGTGGTGGGGTGGCCGTCGCGCAGGCGCTCCACGAGGAGCCAGACACAGACGCCGGCGCAGGTGGCGGCGATCGTGTTGAACGATGCGACCGCCGCATTGTTGTCTGCCGCGCCGAGGCCACTGCCATCGAAGCCGATCCAGCCGGTGAAGAGCAGGCCGACGCCGAGCAGGGTGAAGGGAAGATTGTGTGCCTTAGGCTGCACGGGCCACGTGCGGCGCTTGCCGAGCACGAGTGCCAGCGCGAGTGCGGCCACTCCCGAGTTCACATGGATCGCGGTGCTGCCCGCGTAGTCGATGGCGCCGAGCGTGTTCGCGATCCACCCGCCCTGCACCGCCCCGTCGGCCGAATCGAAGGCGAAGACCCAGTGTGCCACCGGGAAGTAGACCAGCGTCGCCCAGGCGCCGGCGAAAACGAGCCAGGCGCCGAACTTCATGCGGTCGGCTGCCGCTCCGGCGACGATCCCCGCGGTGAGGCCAGCGAACATGAGATGCAGTGCGGCCAGGGCGAGCGGGGGGAGGGCGGCGTCGTCGGGTGCTGTCAGGAGCTGCCCGAGTCCCGCGTACTCGGTGGGATCTCCCAGTAGGCCGAGACCGCCGATCGAGTTGCCGAAGACGGCGGAGTAGCCGAACGCGACCCACAGGATGCCGACCACGCAGAAGGATCCGAGGACCATGAGCATCATGTTCATGGTGGTCCTGCGGCTGACCATGCCGCCGTAGAACAGGGCCAGGCCGGGAAGCATCAGGGCGACGGCGACGACGGCGGTCAGGACCCACGCCGTATTGCCCGCGATTGCTGCAGTGTCCATGCAAGTCTCCAGAACGGTGGGAGGGAGGCCTGCGCTCGCGGGCCGCAGCGTTTCGATACGCTATCTAAATGCTTGGCCCGGCCGTTTTCGATGCCATATCGAATCTGTTACGCGCTGGTTAACTCTCGGGCGCCACTTCGGGGATGAGGCGGGCGGCCTCCCTGCGGATGTCGGGAAGGGTGGCCGGCGAGGCCAGCATCGACCGCAGGGAGGTGTCGGCACTCAGGCCCGCGATACCTTCCATCGAGTAGGTCTCGGTGGCGCCGGGGAGGGGCTGGCGGTAGTGGCGCTGCAGCCCCTCGTTCAGGGCCAGGGCTGCGGTGGCGGCAGGGATGGGGTCGACGTCGCGCAGTCCGCCCTGCTCCACGCCCTGCCGGATGATCGATGCGGTCAGGGCATGGAGCTCCGCGTAGTCGTCGAAGAAGGCCCCGAAGTTCTGTGGCTGTGCTCGTGCCACCCGCTCGAATTCGTAGAAGTCGAGCGGCGAGGAGCAGAGCTGGATGGTATCGGCAGCGAGCACCGCGTAGAGGCGGGCGGAAGCGCTGCCGGCCGAGGGCTCCAGCCGCCGCGCGAGTTCCAGGGACCCCCGGTTCTCCTCGAGGAGCGCCTGCAGGATGTGCTCCTTGCGGGAGAACCAGTAGTACAGCGAGGACTGCCGGAGCCCCGAACTGCGGGCGATCTCGCTCATGGTCGTCTCGGCATAGCCCTTGGCGACGAACAGGGCGGTCGCCTCACGGATGATGTCGTTCCTCGGCGATGCGCCGGTGGCGCCGCTGAGCCGGGGCCTGCCGGCACCCGTGCTGCCGGTCGTGATTGTGCGACTCATAAGTGTCTTTCCTCGTGGTGGTGGAAGCGCCAGCGTATCTACGCAGACGCCGGGCATCGGGCGGAAGAAGGCCCGCCCTTCAGGTATTTACGCCCCGGAAACAATATCGACACTTCATCGAAATTGGCTCCGGCGAAGCTTTTCAATAGCTTATCGAAAAGGGGCCGGAGCGGTCCCGGCGGAGATCGTAGAGGGAGATCGACATGAGTGTTGTAACCACAGGCGCAGCAGTGGAGACCGTCCAGCGCAAGCTTCAGGAGGCGGGCGTCAAGTATGCGATGGCGAGCTTCGTCGACATCCACGGCAACATCAAGACGAAGTTCGTGCCGCTCTCCCACCTGCCCCAGATGGCCGCAGGATCGGAGCTGTTCACCGGCGCTGCCCTCGACGGGATGCCGCAGGACATCAGCGACGAGGAGCTGTCCGCCCGTCCCGACCTGGACAGTGCGGTACAGCTTCCCTGGCGCAAGGACGTCGCCTTCTTCGCCAGCGACCTGTACACCGGGGGTGAGCCCTTCGAGGCCGCCTCGCGGAACATCCTCAAGCGTCAGCTCGAGGCCGCCCGCGCCATGGGATACACCTTCAACCTGGGCATCGAGACCGAGTTCTTCGTCCTGAAGGACACTCCGGCAGGGGTGACGGAAGCCAGTGACCGCGACAACCTGGACAAGCCCTGCTACACGGCGCCCGCGGCCCTCGACAACCTCGACTGGCTCACCGAACTGGTCGAGGCCATGACCACCATGGGCTGGGGCGTGTACTCCTTCGACCACGAGGACGCCAGGGGCCAGTTCGAGATCGACTTCAAGTACTCCGATGCGCTCACCATGGCCGACCGGGCCGTCTTCTTCCGCCTCATGGCCAACGAGATCGTCCGCAAGCACGGCTACTTCGCCACCTTCATGCCCAAGCCCTTCGCCGACAGGAGCGGGTCCGGGGCCCACTTCAACATGTCGCTGGCCGACGTGGAGACCGGGGAGAACCTCTTCGAATCGGACGATGACCCCCGCGGCTGCGGCATCTCCGAGCTCGGCTACCAGTTCATCGCCGGGGTGCTCAAGCACGCCCCCGCCATCTGCGCCGTCATCGCGCCCACAGTGAACAGCTACAAGCGACTGGTCCGCAAGGGCAGCATGTCGGGCTCGACCTGGGCGCCCGTGTTCGTCAGCTACGGCGACAACAACCGCACCAACATGATCCGCGTCCCGCTGGGCGGCGGCCGGGTGGAATGCCGGGCAGCGGACATCAGCTGCAACCCGTACCTCGGCGCAGCCATCATCCTGGCGGCGGGGCTGGAGGGCATCCGGGAGAACCTGGATCCGGGCGAGCCGCACACCGAGAACATGTACAACTACTCCGAGGCGGACATCCTGGCGAAGGGCCTCGGACTCCTGCCCCGCACCCTGGGCGAGGCCCTCGAGGAATTCGGGGCGGACGGGCTGTCGCGTGACGTGTTCGGCGAGGCGATGTACAACGCATACCTGGACTACAAGGGCCAGGAGTGGGACGAGTACCAGGCGCACGTCTCCGAATGGGAGACCAAGCGCTACCTCAAGTTCTTCTAGGCCGGCATGCACGCGTCCTTCGATCTCGGGAGGTTCAGGCTGCTCTCCGGCCTGGACCTACCCGAGGCCCGTCTCGCCTACACGACTCATGGCACTCTGAACGCCGAGGGTACCAACTGCATCATCCTGCCTTCGTACTACACCGGGACACATGCCAGCTACGAGCCGTGGATCGGCCCGGGCCGGGTGTTCGACCCGGAGCGGTGGTTCGTCGTTGCCGTCGACATGTTCGGCAACGGCGTGTCCACCTCCCCGTCGAGGGCCCATCCGGACATCGCCGGCGCCGCCTTCCCCGACGTCGACATCGCCGACAACGTCATCGCCCAGCAGCGACTCGTGTCAGCGCTCGGGGTCACGCGGATCGCCCTGGTGGCGGGGTGGTCCATGGGCGCCTTGCAGGCCTACGAGTGGGCCGCGCGGTTCCCGGACCTGGTGGACGCGATTCTTCCCGTCGCCGGAGCGGCGCGGTGCTCGCCACACAACCACGTGTTCCTCGAAGGCGTGAAGGCGGCCCTGCAGGCGGACCCTGCCTTCGCGGAGGGCCGCTATGGCGCTCCTCCGGTCCGCGGGCTGCGCGCCTTCGGTGCCGTCTACGCGGGCTGGGCCTATTCGCAGGAATTCTTCCGGGCGGGGACCTACCGTTCGCTCGGCTACGCGTCGATCGAGGACCTGCTGGAGGAGTGGGCCGCCGACCATGCAGCATGGGACGCGAACGACCTGCTGGCCATGCTCGGGACGTGGCAGCGGGCGGACATCGGCCGCGGACGGGGCGGATTCGAGCAAGCGCTCGCTGGTGTGTCCGCACGGTGCATCGTCATGCCCGGCAGCACGGATCTCTACTTCCCCCCGGCCGACAGCGCCCGTGAGGTGGAAGGCCTGCAGCACGCGGAACTCCGGCTCCTCGACTCGGACCTGGGGCATCTCGCGGGACGCCCTGGAATCCGGACGGGCGAGACGGCACAGATCGCCGGCGCGGTGCGGGACCTCCTCGGCGCGTCGGACCGGGCCGGGGCATACGCCGGGCCGACGTCGGGCAGGGGTCCGGGCATGCGGAAGGGGCGGCCGGAGCCGCCCCTTCGGGGTGCTGGTAAGTCCTAGCGCCGGACGTGGCGGCGGCCCGCGACGCTCTCGGCGACACCGATCAGCAGTACTGCCACGATGACGGACACGATGAAGCCGAAGATGTTCAGTTCCCACATGTTGCCGGTACCGAAGAAGCTCGCGATAGCACCGCCGATGACCGAGCCGACGAGGCCCAGCAGCAGCGTGGCGAGCAGGCCGAGGTTCTGCTTGCCCGGCTTGATGAGCCGTGCGAGCGCGCCGATGATGAGGCCGGCGAGGATGAATCCAATCATGGTCAATCTCCTTCTCTGTGCCCGCGGTGCGCGGGAAGTCCCTGATACTGCTGGTGGTCCCGCCACGTCGGTCCTGCCCGTGCCGTGCCCAGTGACGTGCAATGCCGTGCTTCTGCCGTGATGCAAACGCCCTGCCCGGAACCGGGCGGGTGTTGCCACCAGCGTTGATCAGTTCAACGATAGAGGAATGCAAAGCCTACTGAGGAATTGTTGATGGCGCGGACCCCTCGACAGCGCAGGACCGGTGCAGTATTTGCCGGGCGGACCACGCCCCACGGTGCCAGTCGCGTCATCGGACTCGTCGTGGGATGGCTCCTGGTGGTCATCGGTCTCGCCGCCCTCGTTCTTCCCGGCCCCGGCCTGCTGGCCCTCGTGGCCGGGCTGGCGGTTCTGGCACAGCAGTACGAGTGGGCGCGGCGCTGGCTGCAGCCCGTCAAGCGGAAGGCCTTCGCTGCGGCCGCGCAGGGAGTGAAGACGAAGCGCAACATCGTCCTCAGCTTCCTCGGCGCCCTGATCCTCGTGCTGCTCGGTGTCCTGTGGGGCGTGCACCCGGCTGTGCCGGGGTGGTGGCCGCTCGATGACCGCTGGTGGCTGCCCGGTGGCTGGAGTGTCGGATCGGGCCTCGTCGTCTCCGGGCTCCTGGCTGCGGTTTTCATCGTCTACAGCATCCGGCGGTTCCGGCCACAGACCTGACACGGTGCGTGCCGGCGCGCGAGCACGCGGTATGCAGGGGTAGCGTCGGACGAGCGCCGAAAAACGGACTATCGCGGAGGAGCATCACGATGACGGACACCCGATCCACGCCGACGTATCCCCTCGGGGCGGCCGGGTGAACTTCCAGGAGGTCATGGAGGGCGTGGGCGAGGCGGTCGACGCCGCGGGTGTCGCCGCCATCGTCATCGGCGCCGTCATCGCCACCCTCCTGGCGGGAGGCGCGCTGCTCCGGCGCCGCACGGAGGACGGCGTATACCACCGGTACCGCCAGCGGCTGGGCCGCTCGATCCTCCTGGGCCTCGAACTGCTCGTCGCCGCCGACATCATCCGCACCGTGGCGGTGACGCCTACGTTCGAATCGGTCGGAGTGCTGGCCCTGATCGTCCTCATCCGGACCTTCCTCAGCTGGTCGCTCGAGCTCGAGATCAGCGGCAGGTGGCCCTGGCAGAAGGGCGCCGCGAACCCCGCTGCGGACTGACAGTAAAAATAGTATTGACAAAAACATTTGTCGGCAGGACAGTGGACCCATGGACGACATCCGCGTCATCGAGGACCCTGCAGCCGCCGTCGCGTCCCTGGACCCGACCCGGTCGCGGCTACTCGACTTGCTCCGCGAGCCCGGCTCGGCGTCGTCGCTCGCGTCCCTGACCGACCTGCCGCGGCAGAAGGTCAACTACCACCTGCGCGCGCTCGAAGCCGTCGGCCTGGTCGAACTGGTCGAGGAGCGGCGGCGCGGCAACATGACCGAGCGGGTGCTGCAGGCGACTGCGGCGTCGTTCGTGATCTCACCGTCAGCCCTGGCCTCCGTGGCACCCGACCCGCGGCGGTTCACCGACCGGTTCTCCGCGTTCTGGCTGCTGGCGCTCGCAGCGCGCCTCGTCGAGGAGGTGGGCCGGCTCATCACCGGCGCCGCGACGGCGGGGAAGACCCTGCCGACCTTCGCGATCGACGGTGAGGTGACCTTCGCCTCCGCCGCCGACCGTGCGGCCTTCGCGGAGGAGCTCGGCACCGCCGTCGGGCAACTTGCGGCTCGATACCACCGGCCAGGCGCGGGCGGACGGCGCCACCGGGTGGTCGTCGCGCTCCATCCGACACTGAAGGATGCGCGGGCGCACCGCCCGGCACCGATCGATACCCCACCTACCAGCCCGGCCACCGGGCCAGCCCTTGAGGAGAAGCAATGAAAGAGAACGGGTCCTTCGAGATCGTCGTGGACACCATCGTGGGCGGGGCGCCCGAACGGGTATGGGAGGCCGTCACCACGGGCACGCCCGCGTGGATGTTCCCCACCGATGACTGGCCCTCCTCCTTCCCGGTGGAGGAGAGGCCGCACCACCTCGTCAACCGCATGGACGGAGAGGACGGCTGGTTCAACCAGCTCGAGCACGTCCTCGAACCGCTGGGCGACGAGCGAACCAGGCTCCACTACGTGCACAGCGGCATCTTCGTGGACGACTGGGACCAGCAGTACGACGGCGCCTCGCTGCACACGCACTTCTATCTCCACACCCTTGACCAGTACCTGCGCTATTTCGACGGCATGCCCGTCACGTTCACGGACATCCAGGCACCCGCCTCCTCCGCGGTGCCCGACGGCTTCACCCGCCTCATCAGCGCCCTGGAGCTCGACGGCGCGGTGCAGGGGGAGCGCGTCACGGTGATCGGACCCGACGGCGCACCGCTCGACGCCGAGCTCGACTACCTGACGGAGCACTTCCTCGGCCTGCGCACCGGCGACACCCTGTACCGGTTCTTCGGCCGGAATGCGTGGGGGGCCACGGTCGGCATGACGGTGCACGACTTCTCCGGCACCGGCCACGACCAGGCCGAGCCGTGGAGCCGGTACTTCAAGAGCATCTACGCCTGAGCGCATCTTCGGTTCGGTCAGGCGTGACGACGCCGTGCCCCTACTCGGGACACGGCGTCGTCGTTGTGCGACTACTGCCTGCTGTAGTCCAGGCGTGAGCGGACCAGCATGCCGTTCGGCGGTTCCGTTTCGCTCGGTAGTGCGTTCGTCGTGGCGTACAGGTACTTGCCGTCGATCTCGACGTCGGCAGGGAGGACAGCCTCCAGGAGGGGGACCGCCTCGGAAGTCCCCGCGGCGATGACAGAGATCCTGCCGGCGAAGAACTCGGCGACGAAGATGTTGCCCCGCCGGTCGAGCGCCAGCCCGGTCGGTGTCGTGAGGCCGGACGCGATGACCTCGATGCTGCCGGTGGCCGGGTCGAGCCGGCGTACCGACCCGAGCGTGGGATCCTCGGGGGCTCCCGGCAGCGACGTCAGGTAGAGCATGCCGTCCGGGCCGAGTTCGATGTCCGTGGGGACGGGTTCGCTGTTGAAGGTGGACCCGATGACGCAGTCGGGCAGCTCGAACCCCTGTTCGGCGGCAGAGGCGAAGAGCTCCGGAGTGATCAGCGTCGGCACAGGTTCGAGGACGGCCGCGCTGACGGTGTTGCTCCGCGTGTCGATGGTGAACACAGCGTTGGCGCCGGCGTCGGCTACGTACACGTAGCGGCCGGAGTTCGACACCGCCGTTGCATAGGGGTGCGAGTAGGTCTCGCCCCCATGGGGCAGCACGATGGGCGCGAGCTCCGGCGCGATCAGTCCTGCACATGCGGGGTCGAGGTTCTGGAAGCCATAGGCGTTGGCGGCATCGTAGTTGTTGGCGGTCTCGAGCGCGGCGAGATCGGCGATCACGCGGACGGCACCTTTCTCGAGAACGCTGACGTTGGCGATCAGCGGGCCCTCACCCTCGGGCCCACCGCCGGCACTTTCGGTGAAATACACCTCGCCGTGATGGGTGGACACGCCTCCGATCTCGATGCCGGGCTTGTCGATGAGCGTGGCCAGGACCCCCTTCCGATCCACACTGGTGAGCTGTCCGCCGAAATTCTGCGAGACGTAGGCCGTATTACCCCGGCCCACGGCGACGCGAAGCGGGCCGACAAGGCCGGTCGCCAGTGTGTCCGGCTCACCGGCGGTGACTGTCCAGCTGTAATGCGAGGAGCCGGGCGTCGCGGTTGCGGCGCCGGCTGGTGAGATGAGGGCGACCGCGAGTGCGGCCACCACGATGGGCGTGCTTGTACCCTTCATGAAGTTCGTCCTTGGGTGCGAGGGATCGTCGAGACTCTCTGACCGGCCCCAGCACCGAGCAGCGGCAAGGCCGCTGGACTACGCGCACGGCCCTGTCCCCCAGGAGTCCCCGTGCTGGTGAAATGCTAGGACTGCCCCGGGCGACTGTCTACGGTGTGCCGAAAAAAGACCTTGTCTGACACCGGTCAGTCAGGAGGGCGCTCAGTCGGACAGCGACTGCACCTGGTCCATCAGCTCGCGGGCCTTCTCGTCCGCTCCGGCCTCGGAGTAGAGACGGGCCGCTTCGGACAGGTGGTGCGCGGCCTTCTCGTGGTGCTCCCTTGCCGCGTAGTACTGCCCGAGGCAAGCCTCGAGATCTACCGTGAACTCGAACTCGAGGAGGTTGCGCTGGTCGGCGACCTCTCCTAGGAGTTTGCCCGCCGTGTCCAGATCCTCCGTGAGGATGGCGAAGTAGGCCTTGGCGATGGTCAGTTCGAGGTGCTGGCTGGGCGTACCGATAAGGTCCAGACCCTGTTCCGCCTTGCGCAGCGATTCTCGGACGGAATCGTCGACGATGCCCGCATGCAGCTTGAAGGTCGCACTCGCTTTGTGGAACTCTGCCCAGGCGGTCAGGTCCGTCTGGGGAAGCAGGAGCCTGGCGGCGAGTGCGTGCTGCTCACGTCCGACGTCGACCTCACCGCGGCGGAAGGCGACGTTCCCGACCGCCCAGGCCCCCCGTGCTACCAGGAGTGACGGCACGGATGGAGCGCCTTCACAGATGCTGAGGGTTTGGGCCACCTCCCACGCCTCCTCGAGGTCGCCCTTCACGGACAGCGCGGCGATGAGGATGAACGCGGCCTGGAGGCGGGCCGGCGACGGCTCGGCGAGGTGCGTTACCGACTCGACGGATTGCCGGGCGAGGTCGATGCCCTCGAGCAGGCGCCCCGTGCTGCGCGCAATGATGGAAAGTCGTGCCTGCACGACGGACCGCACTTCCGGCGTTGCGACCATGAGCGACGAGTTCTCCATCCGCAGCAGGACGGCCTCCGCGTCCTCCAACCGGCGCAGTGCGATCAGCGACTGCGCCTGCAGGAGGGACATGTCCCACCACGCCGCAGCGTTGCGCTGCTCAAAGGCGATGCTCGCAGCGTATTCGGCCTCGGACGCCGCGAGGGCGTCGTCGTGCATGTCCCGCGCATAGTTCGCTGCGAACATCGCGGTTGCCAGCGCGGGGGGATCTTCGGCGCCCGGTGGCTCGACCCACCAGTTGAGCGTCTGCGCGTCCATCCCGAGGCGCGCCGCGAAATGCTGCACCATCTCGGGAGTCGGTTGGCGCTGTCCGCGCTCGAGGAGGGAGATGTAGTGGGTGGAATACACCCCTGCTCCCAGTTCCTCCTGGGTCAGTCCCTTGGCGCTGCGCGCCTGACGCAGCATGTCCCCGAATTGCATGTACTTGTGCCCCCAGATACGTGGTCACAGCGATCCGCACTCCACGCAGGATTCGATTCGTGACTTCCCTTGTCTAACAGATGCTTCGGACAATCCGGAAAACTCAGGAAAAACGCTGGAAAGGAGCAGCAGCGGCGGCGTTCAGGCCTCGGGTGGCAGGGCCTCGTGGTGCTCCTTACCCTTGGTGCGGCGGTCTTCCTTCATCTCCGCTTCGAAGAGGTGGCGCTTGCCCTCGACCAAGGCGTCGCGGGCTTCCTTCTCGAAGGCCTTGAACTCGGAGTAGTAGTGGTCGTCATAGTCCTCCATGATCTGGAACGTCCACCGCCCCTCGATCACGTTGCGGCCGATGATCTCGCTCGCGAGTTTGTCGGCGATGTCCGTGTGGCCCGCCTTGCGGAACAGTTCTTCGGCTTCGGAGAGGTTGAGATCCGCCGTGCCGGTGAGTCGGTGGAATCCGTAGAGGAGTCCGCGGGCATGTTCCACGACCTCGAGTGCTTCGGACAGTTTTCCGAGTGCTTCGACCGTGATGTCGGAAACACCCTCGGGGCGCTGGTGGGTTGCGTCGGGACCGGGAGTATCGGGGGTAGCCATACTTCGTACCGTACCCGGATGGTTGGCCCCTCACACAGGTCATTCGGAATCACTCGAACGCCCAGCCGCAGCGTCGCCTTGTGCGTAAATGCAGAAGGGCTCTGCACTAATCGGCGTTGATCATGCCACCGCCGGGGCGAAATACTTCTAACGCTCCGGTGTGCCCGTCATCACAATGCGCACCGGCTAGCGGAGGCCGCTCACGGCGAACCGCACCACCGAGGACGTGTCGACGAAGACACCGAAGGAGTAGCCCGCATGAGTTCAACCCAGCACACCCCGCCGCACCGCCAGGAGGCCGACGTCGAACAGTCGGGCCTGAAGAAGGTGGTCGTCGCTTCGATGGCCGGCACCGTGGTCGAGTGGTACGAGTTCTTCCTCTACGCGGCGGCGGCGACGCTCGTCTTCGCCACCGTCTTCTTCCCCAACGCCGACTCGGAGCTCGATGCGATCATCGCCGGCTTCCTGACCTACGCGGTCGGGTTCGTGGCCCGTCCCATCGGCGGCATCGTCTTCGGACACTTCGGTGACAAGTACGGGCGCAAGCAGCTGCTGCAGCTGAGCATCATCCTCGTGGGCGTCTCGACGTTCCTCATGGGCTGCCTGCCCACGTTCGACCAGGTGGGCTACTGGGCCCCGGGGCTGCTCGTGGTGCTGCGCTTCATCCAGGGATTCGCCGTCGGCGGTGAGTGGGGAGGTGCCGTCCTCCTGGTCGCCGAGCACAGCCCGAACCGGAGCCGCGGCTTCTGGGCCAGCTGGCCGCAGTCGGCCGTGCCGCTGGGCAACCTCCTCGCCACGGGCGTCCTGTTCGGTCTCTCGGCCGTGCTGGACGAGACGGCGTTCCTCGGCTGGGGCTGGCGCGTGGCATTCTGGCTCTCCGCCGTGATCGTCCTTGTCGGGTATTACATCCGCACCAAGGTCAACGACGCGCCGATCTTCCTCGAGGCCCGCAAGGAGGTCATCGAGGAGGCCAAGGGGTACGGAGTGGCAGAGGTCTTCCGCCGCTACCCCCGCGGCGTCTTCACCGCGATGGGCCTGCGCTTCGCCGAGAACATCCTGTACTACCTCGTGGTCACCTTCAGCATCACGTACCTGAGCACCGTGGTCGGCGAGGACCGCACGCGGATCCTCCTGCTCCTGCTCGTGGCGCACTTCCTGCACTTCTGCGCAGTCCCGGTCGTGGGGCGCTTCTCCGACAGGGTGGGACGCAAGCCGGTGTACCTCGCCGGTGCCGTGCTCGGCGCCACCTGGGGCTTCTTCGCCTTCCCGATGATGGACACCGGCAACGACGCCATCATCCTCGCGGCCGTCAGCATCGGACTGATGTTCCACGCCCTCATGTACGCGGGCCAGCCCGCCATCATGGCCGAGATGTTCCCGACCCGCATGCGGTACTCGGGCGTCTCCCTGGGCTACCAGGTCACCTCGATCGTCGCCGGGTCCCTCGCGCCGATCATCGCGACGACCCTGCTGCGGGACTACGGATCCACGACCCCGGTCGCCGTCTACCTGCTGCTCGCCTGCTGCGTGACCATCGTCGCGGTCCTCCTACTCCGCGAGACCCGCGGCATCTCGCTGCTCGACGTCGACGAGGCCGATGCCCGCGGCACGGCGGACCTGCTCGCCGCCGCCAAGAAGTAGCCCGAAGCAGTAGCCCGACGCAGTAGTGGCCGCAGGCCGGAACTGCGCGATACCGGAACCACCGGGACGACGACGGCGGCAGGTGAGCGTCGTCGTCGTCCCTCTGCAGACCCACGAGCGAAGGAGCCCGGACATGGCAACGATCGGCTGGATAGGACTCGGGAACATGGGCGGCCCCATGACCGCCAACCTGGTGAAGGCGGGCCACACGGTGCGGGGCTTCGACCTCAGCGCCGACGCGGTAGCGGCTGCCGAGGCGGCCGGCGTCACGCCGGTGTCGGGGATCGCGGAGGTGACCGAGGGGGCGGACGTCGTGTTCACGATGCTCCCGAAGGGTGACCACGCCCGGGCGGTGTACCTCGGCGACGACGGGATCCTGGCCTCCGCCGATCCGTCGACGCTGCTGGTCGACTCGTCCACGATCGACATCGACTCCGCGGCGGCCCTCCACGCGGCAGCCGCCGAGAAGGGATTCCGCTTCGTGGACGCCCCCGTCTCGGGCGGCATCAGTGGGGCGAAGGCCGGGACGCTCACCTTCATGATCGGAGGTGAGGAGGGTGCGGTGAAGGATGCCACCGCGTTCATCGAACCGATGGCGCGGAACATCATCCCCACCGGCGGCCCGACCACCGGCCAGGCCGCGAAGATCTGCAACAACCTCATGCTCTTCATCAACCTCGCGTCGACGGCCGAGGGGGCGGTGCTCGCGGACCGGCTCGGCCTCGACAAGCAGGTGTTCTGGGACATCGCCTCGGTGTCCTCGGGTGACAGCTGGGCGCTGCGCACCTGGTACCCGGTCCCCGGAGTGGTGGAGACCGCCGCCTCGAACAACGACTTCGCGCCGACCTTCACCACGGACCTGGCGAACAAGGACATCGGGCTCGCGGTCGCGGCGGCACGCGATACGAACACCCCGCTGGAGATCGGCGAGCACGTCCAGCAGCTCTTCCAGCGGCTCATCGACGACGGCCAGGGCGGCAAGGACTGCTCCATGATCATCAAGCTCGTCGACGGCACGCTCTAGCCTCCAACCGAAGGATTCCCATGCAGCAGATCCCGCACTACATCGACGGCGCACGCGTGGCCGACGCCGAGCGCTTCGGCCCCGTCTTCAACCCCGCCACGGGGAAGCAGGAGAAGGAGGTGGCCCTCGCATCGCCGTCGCGCGTCGACGAGGCCGTTTCCGCAGCGGAGGCCGCCCTGCCCGGCTGGCGCTCGGCGAGCCTGGCGAAGCGGGCCGCGGTGTTCTACCGGGTCCGCCAGCTGCTCACCGAACGGAAGTCCGAGCTCGCCGCGATCCTGACCAGCGAACACGGCAAGGTCCTCTCGGACGCGGAGGGCGAGATATCCCGCGGGCTGGAGAACATCGAGTTCGCGACCGGGCTGGGCCACATGCTCAAGGGTGAGCGGTCCGAGCAGGTGTCCACCGGCGTCGATGTCCACTCGATCCGCCAGCCCGTGGGCGTGGTCGCGTGCATCACGCCGTTCAACTTCCCCGCCATGGTGCCGCTGTGGATGATCGGCAGCGCCATCGCCTGCGGGAACACGGTGCTGCTGAAGCCCAGTGAGAAGGACCCGTCCTCCTCGGTGTTCATCGCCGAGCTCTTCTCCGAGGCCGGGCTGCCGGACGGCGTGCTCAACGTGGTGCATGGGGACCGCGAGGCCGTGGAGGCCATTCTCGACCACCCCGGCGTGAAAGCCGTGAGCTTCGTCGGCTCCACGCCGATTGCCAGGACCATCTACTCGCGCGCGGCGGCCAACGGCAAGCGCGTCCAGGCCCTCGGCGGAGCCAAGAACCACATGGTGGTGCTGCCCGACGCCGACCTCGACATGGCAGCGGACGCGGCCGTCTCCGCCGCCTACGGATCCGCGGGGGAGCGGTGCATGGCCATCAGCGTCGTGGTCGCCGTGGGCTGGATCGCCGACGAGCTCGTGGACGCGGTTAGGACACGCATCGGTGCACTGAGGATCGGCCCGGGGATCGATCCGCACTCCGAGATGGGTCCGCTCATCACTGCGGAGCACCGGGACCGGGTGGCCTCCTACGTCACCAACGCCCCCGCCGAGGGTGCCACCGTCGTCGTCGACGGGACGCAGCAGCACTTCGACTCGGACGGCTTCTTCCTCGGCGTCTCCCTCGTGGACCACGTGAAGCCCGGCATGAAGGTGTACGACGACGAGATCTTCGGCCCGGTGCTGGCCGTGGTCCGCGTCGAGACCTACGCCGACGCCGTGCGCCTCGTCAACGACAACCAGTACGGCAACGGGGTCGCGATCTTCACGCGCGACGGCGGAGCGGCGCGCCAGTTCGAGGTCGAAGCGGAAGCCGGCATGGTGGGCGTCAACGTCCCGATCCCGGTGCCCGTCGGAACGTACTCGTTCGGCGGCTGGAAGGACTCGCTGTTCGGCGACACCCACATGTACGGGCCGGACAGCATCCGGTTCTACACCCGCGGGAAGGTCGTCACCACCCGCTGGCCCGACCCGTCCACGTCGGCGATCGACCTCGGCTTCCCGCAGGTCGACTGACGGGGTCCCCGGCCCCGGCCGTCAGTCCTGGCCTCGTTCCGGCGTCGGCGTCCTGATGTCGGCGTCCTGACGTCGGCCGCAGTATCGGGGCCTTCCGCCGTGCCGGCGTCTCGCATCGGCCTGCGGTGTCGCTGCCTAGCCCAGTTCCGGCTTCGCGATCACGGCGATGTCGTCGTCGCCCGCTCCCGCGCGCTGCGCCTCGGTGAGTGACTGCAGGACCGCAGTGACAGCGGGGAGAGGATCGGGGGTGGAGCGCAGCATCAGCCGCACGTCCTTGGCGAGCAGGTCCGCGGAGAACTGGGTGTCCCCGAAGGTACCCCCGGTGATGACCGGGCCCTTCATGCCGGCGATGGCCCCGAGGCCGGTCCCCTGGAGCAGGTCGAGGACGGCTGCGGCGTCGAGCCCGTTCGCCTTGCCCAGGCGCAGCGCCTCGACGAGGCCCTGCAGGGTGATGCCGAGTGCGAGGTTGGCGAGCAGCTTCCCGGTCGCGGCGTCGGACGGCGTCGCGACGCGGCGGAGGCGCTCGCTGTCACCCCACAGGGCGGCGAGGGGTTCGACCACGTCGACATCCTCCGGCGCGCCGCCGAGCAGCACACCGAGTTGGCCCGCACGTGCCGGGGCGAGGCTCCCGATGACGGGCCCGTGGACGTAGCGGACCCCGGCGGCAGCCGCGTACTCGGCGAACTCGCGGGCGTCGTCGGGGGAGACGGTCGTGACGTCGAACCAGACGGCCTCGGCGGGCAGCTCCAGCCCGGACAGCACTACCTCGCGGACGGTGTCCGGGCCGAAGAGCACCGTCAGGACGACGTCGGCGTCCCGAACGGCGTCCTCGGGCGAATCCGCCTGTGCGGCCCCGGCGTCGCGGAGGCGTTCGACGGCACCGGCCGTCCGGTTCCACGCGGTGAGTTCGTGGCCGGCGGCGAGCAGGTGCACGCCGAGTTCGTGGCCCATGCGTCCGACGCCGAGCAGTGCGATCTTCATGAATCCTCCGGGTGGCGGGTGGTAGTGGTCGTCCTGCCAGTATCGGCCTTTCCGGAGCGTGCCCCGAATCCGCGCTTCCCCGGCGTCAGGCCGAGGCAGCGGCTATCGCGGACCCGACCGGCGCGACCGATCCGCGGCGGATGAGCCGGGACGGCAGGGCCAGGTGCTCGGGCTCGCTCCGGTCCCCGCCGATGCGCCGGAGCAGCAGCGCCGCGGCGGCTACGCCTTGGTCGTACACGGGCTGGGCGACCACCGTGATGGGCGGCGTCATCAGGCAGGCCCAGGGCAGCTCATCGAACATGAGGAACGAGACGTCGTCGGGGATGCGGACGCCCGCGCGCTGGAGTTCCGCGAGGGCCTCGAGGGCTATCACGCTGTCGGAGGCGACGATGGCGGTGGCCGGATCCGGACCCGCCACCAATGCCTGCACCAGATCGCCGATGCTGTGCTGCTTGCCTGCCCCGAGGCGGATCAGGTCGGTCGGCAGGGCAACGCCGGCCTCGTCGAAGGCCCGGCGGATGCCCGCGATCCTCTCGGTGACGGGATTCGTGCCGAGGTCCAGGTCCAGCGTGAACCCGACACCACCGACGTCGAGGGAGGAGATGTAGCCGACCCGCGTGTGCCCCTCGTCGAGGAGGTGGCGCGCGGCTTCGTAGGACACCTGCCGCATCTCGGCGACGACGGAGTCCACCGGCAGGCTCGGCAGCTTCCGGTCCAGCAGGACCACCGGGCGTCCCGACTCGACCACGCGGTTGAGGTGCGTGCTGGAGGACCGGGTGACAGGCGCGACGATCATCCCGTCCACCCGCTTGTCCAGGAGCACGTTGACGGCGTCGATCTCCGTGGCGAGGTCCTCCCCGGTGTTGATCAGGATGACGTCGAAGCCGCCGGCCTTCGAGGTGTCGTAGATGCCGCGCATCGCGAGGCTGAAGTAGGGGTTCTCGATGTCCCCGACGACGACGCCGATCGTCTTCGAGCGGCCCGTGTTCATGCTCCGGGCCAGCTCGTTGGGGTGGTACTGCAGTGTTTCCGCGGCAGCCAGGACGCGGGAGCGGACCTCGTCGCTGACCGCGCCGTAGCCGCCGAGGGCGCGTGCCGCCTGGGCCTTGGACACCTGGGCGAGGCGTGCGACATCGGCAACGGTCGTGTAGCGGGACGCTGAAGAAGATTCCATGAAGCCCTTTCCGAAAAGAGTTGACCTACGTCGGAGCGCGGGGTACGTTCTTCACCAACCCGTGTGAGTCCGGTCTCATTCTAGGCAGGTGAGACCGGACTCAACAAGCAAGGCCAAGGCATTGCCGACAGCGAGCATGGGCCACCACCCCCACCAGAACCCTTTGGAGTACCCGGACATGATGCGCACTCTCTCCCGCCCCCTCGCCCTGGCTGCGGCCGCACTCGCAGCAACCCTCACCCTGAGCGGCTGCGGCGGCACCGCCGCCTCGAGCGGGGAGGAGAACCCCTACGGCCTGATCGAGCCCGGGACCATCCGCGTGGCGAGCCTCGGGGATTCGAAGCCGTACACCTTCACCGACGAGTCGGGGGAATTCACGGGCTTCGACGTCGAACTGTTCACCGACGTCGCCCACCGCATCGGGGTCGACGACGTCGTCTTCACCGGCCAGGACTTCTCCGGCCTGCTCTCCGCCGTCGCCAACGAGCAGTTCGACGTCGGAGTGGCAGCGATCGGGATCACCGAGGAACGCCAGCAGACCGTCGACTTCAGCGACGGCTACCTCGCCGGCTACCTGACCCTCATCACCCGCGAGGACTCGGGCATCGGCAGCGAGCAGGACGTCGCGGGCCACCGCATCGGCGTGGTGCAGGGAACGCTGCAGGAGGCCTACGCGGTGAAGAACTTCGCGGAGTCGGACCTCGTGCGGTTCCCCGACAACAACACCGCGATCGCCGCGGTGAACAGCGGCGCCGTCGACGCGCACTTCCTCGACTACGAGGCAGCGCAGGACTACATGGAGAAGTTCGGCCTGGTGTCCGCAGCGGACATCCCGTCCTTCGACGCACCGGCGGGCTTCGCCATCGCCAAGGACAAGGAAGAGTTCAAGGCCGCGCTCAACGAAGCCCTCGGCGACGCCATGGAGGACGGCACGTGGAAGGAGCTCTACGAGAAGTGGTTCCCCGGCTCCCCGATGCCCGAGCAGTACCTGCCGAGCGCCGAGCAGACGGCGACCCCGGCTCCCACGAGCAAGTAGCCGCACGGCCGGCACTGCGCGCCTCCCCGGTGTCGCACCCAACGAACTGAGAGCCCCTCATGGACTTCCTCGACAACCTCGTCAAGACCTTCTTCGACGTCGACTCGATGCTCACCGTCGCACCGCAGCTCCTGACGGTGGGCCTCGTGAACACGCTCGTGATCTCCGCCGCCTCCACCGTCATCGGCCTCGTCCTCGGGATGGTGGTCGCCGTCATGGGCATCTCCACCTCCCGCTGGCTGCGGGTCCCCGCACGGATCTACACCGACCTGTTCCGGGGCCTCCCCGCGATCCTGACCATCCTCCTGATCGGGCAGGGCTTCGCGAAGGTCAGCCAGAGCATCTTCGGGCCGTCACCCTACCCGCTGGGCATCATCGCGCTGAGCCTCATCGCCAGCGCCTACATCGGCGAGATCTTCCGCGCCGGCATCCAGAGCGTCGACAAGGGCCAGCTGGAGGCCTGCCGTGCCCTCGGCATGAACTACGGACGGGCCATGGCACTCGTGGTCATCCCGCAGGGCGTCCGCCGGGTGCTGCCGGCACTCGTGAACCAGTTCATCGCGATCGTCAAGGACTCGTCCCTGGTCTACTTCCTGGGCCTGCTCGTCTCCGAGCGCGAACTCTTCCGCGTCGGCCAGGACGCCGCAGTGAACACGGGGAACCTCTCGCCGCTCGTGCTGGCGGGCATCTTCTACCTCGTCGTCACCGTCCCGCTCACGCACCTCGTGAACTACTTCGACCAGCGCTTCCGCACCGGCCGCCGCCGGCCCACGGCTCCGACGAGCGGGCTCAAGGAAGTCACAGAACTCGATGCGGTCACCCCGCTCACCACAGGGAGCAACACATGAGCAGCACCACCAGCACCTCCGCCGACCAGCTCACCTTCCGCGGTTCCAGCCTCCAGCTGAAGAACCTGTGCATGGCGTACGGCGACGTCCCGGTCCTCCGCGGCGTCAGCCTCGAGATCGCACCCGGCACCACCACCTGCATCATCGGCCCGTCCGGGTCCGGCAAGTCGACCCTGCTGCGGGGCATCAACCGGCTGCACGAGCCCAGCTCGGGTGACGTCCTGCTCGACGGCGAGGACGCCCTGCGCGTCCGGCCGGACGTCCTGCGCCGCAGGATCGGCATGGTGTTCCAGCACTTCAACCTCTTCCCGGACCACACCGCCCTGGAGAACGTCGCCCTCGCCCTCTGGAAGGTCAAGGGGATGTCGAAGAGCGAGGCTACCGAGCGCGCCCGACGGCGCCTCACCGAGGTGGGGCTGGGGGAGCGCGCCGACCACCGGCCGCGCGACCTGTCCGGCGGACAGCAGCAGCGGGTGGCCATCGCCCGTGCACTGGCGATGGAACCGGAGGTCATGCTCTTCGACGAAGCCACCTCCGCCCTCGACCCGGAACTCGTCAAGGGCGTCCTCACCCTCATGGCCGGTCTGTGCGAGCGCGGCATGACCATGGCGGTGGTGACGCACGAGATGGGCTTCGCCCGCAGGGTCGCCGACCAGGTGGTCTTCATGGACGAGGGCGAGGTCGTCGAAGCCGGCCGACCGGAGGACATCTTCGACAACCCCCGCAGCGCACGCCTGCAGCGCTTCCTCTCGGAGGTGCTCTGATGCGCCGGCCCTTCCGCACGGCGATCCTCGGGTTCGGGATCTCCGGCAAGGTCTTCCACGCCCCGCTCGTCGCGGCGAACGCGGACTTCGCCCTCGACGTGATCGTCACCGCCGATCCGCAGCGGGCGCAGGACGCCCGGGCGAGCTACCCCTCCGCCCGGATCGTCGGCACCCCTGCCGAGCTGTTCGCACTGATCGACGCCGGGGAGGTCGGGCTGGACGTCGTCGTGCTCGGCACTCCGCCGGGAACGCACGCCGAGCAGGCGCGGCAGGCCTTCGCGCGGGGCATCCACGTGGTCGCCGACAAGCCGTTCGTCCCCACGAGTTCCGAGGGAACGCTCCTCCTGCAGGAGGCGGCGGAGGCCGGCGTGCTGCTGACCGTGTTCCAGAACCGCCGGTGGGACGCGGACTTCCTGACGCTCGGGAGACTCCTCGCATCGGGCGAGCTGGGGGACGTCCACACGTTCGAGAGCCGCTTCGAATGGTGGCGGCCGGGCGGCTTCGGCAACTGGCGGGACACCACGACCGTCGCCGAGGGCGGCGGCATCCTCCACGACCTCGGAGCCCACCTCATCGACCAGGCCATCCGCCTGTTCGGCCCGGTGCAGGAAGCGTACGGCGAACTGGACCGCAGGACCGCGGATGCGGCCGCGGACCAGGACAGCTTCGTCTCCCTGCGCCACGCCTCGGGGGTCCGTTCGCGGCTCTGGATGAGCGGGTTCGCAGCCCGGCCCGGCGCCCGGTTCACCGTCTCCGGGTCCTCCGGCGCCTATACGAAATGGGGGCTCGACCGCCAGGAGCCCGCCCTGGCAGTGGGCGCCGATCCCGCCGCGGAGGAGTACGGCGTCGAACCGGAGGAGGCCTGGGGCACCGTCTCGGACGGTACCTCGGAGCGCCGCGTCCCGGCCGAGCGCGGGGACTATCCCGCCTTCTACGACCTCCTGGCCCGCGCCCTGCGCGGCGAGGGTCCGCTGCCCGTCGACCCGCAGGACTCCATCGACGTCCTGCGGATCATCGAGGACCTGCACTCCCGGAGCGGACACCCGGCTCCGGCTCCATCACCTGCATCTATCACAAAGGAATCAACCCATGAGCACGGCTGAACCAACACGACGCGTCGCAGTCCTCGGCGGCGGGATCCTCGGGGTCTCGACGGCGGTGCACCTCCTGCGCGAGGGCGCATCGGTGGTCCTGGTCACCGAGGCGGAGCTCGCGAGCGGCGCCTCGGGCAGGTCCCTGTCCTGGCTGAACAGCGCGGGGGAGCGGACCTCCCCGTACCACCAGCTGCGCGTGTGCGGCATCGACCGGTACCGGACACTGTTCGCCGCGGACCCGTCCCGCGACTGGCTGCGCTTCGACGGCGGCCTCCACTGGGCCGACGCCGGCTCGGACCAGGACACGGTGGCGCGCCACGAATACGAGAAGGCCCACGCCTACGACTCGGTCCTGGTGTCCCCGGCCAGCGTGAACGACCACACGCCGGGGATCAGCGAGGACGCGGTCGGCACCGTGTCGATCTTCAACCCGGGTGAGGGCTGGGTGAGCCTGCCGCACCTCATCGACTTCCTGATGGAGGAGTTCAGTGCCCGCGGCGGCGAGCTCGTGACCCATGCCGGCACCGCACGCGTCCTAGTCGAGGACGGACGCGCGGCCGGCATCGAGACCCCGAACGCCGGGTCCTTCCCGGCCGACGTCGTCGTCGTGGCCTGCGGACCGCAGACCCCCGCCGTCGTCGCCGAACTGGGCGTGGAGATCGCCGACGCCTCACCGGTGTCGATGCTCGTGACCACCGCTCCCGTGGAACACCCCGCGAGGACGGTGATGAACACCCCGCGGGCGGCTGTGCGGCCCAACCCGGGCAACACCTTCGCGCTCGACCACGACTGGTACGAGGAGAGCATCACGCAGAACGCCGACGGGACGTATTCCATCCCGGAGGAGGTCGTGAACGAGCTCGCCGACGAGGCCGCGAAGCTGCTGGAGGGCGAGCCCCGGCTCACGGCCGCATCCTGGAAGATCGGCCGCAAGCCCATCCCCGGCGACGGGGAACCCGTGTTCGGTGAACTCGGGACCGTGCCCGGATGCTTCGTCGCGTTCACCCACTCCGGCGCCACCCTCGGGCTCATCGGCGGCGAACTGCTGGCGAACGAGATCGTGACCGGCCGCAGGCACCCGATGCTGGAGACCTTCCGGCCCGGACGCTTCGCCTGAGAGGGGAACCCCGCGACGCGCAGAGCGCCGACGGGGAGGGCTCAGGCCTTCCCCGCCGGCGTGGCCTGCTGCACGCGGGAGGGCGGCCCGATGGACGAACGGACCATGAGCTCCGCGGGGAGCATGTGCAGCCGGGGCTCGTACTCCGGCGAGCCGATGCGGGACGCGACCTGCTCCACCGCCAACCGCCCCATCGCGTCCACCGGCTGGGCGATCATCGTGAGCGGCGGCTGCATGACGGTCGCCCAGGACGTGTCGTCGAAGCCCACGAGGGACACGTCGCCCGGGTAGGAGAGCCCCAGGTCCTGGACGGCATGAAGGGCGCCGATGAGTGCTTCCGCCTCGGTCGCGAAGAGGGCGGTGGGAGGATCGTCCGACCGCAGCATGGCGTAGGCGGCCTGCGCCGCCGACGCCTCCGTCTTCGCTCCGGTGGTGATGAGGGCGGGCGAGTAGGGGATGCCCGCGTCCCGGAGCGCGTCCAGATACCCCCGCAGCCGCTCCGCATCGCTCCACAGGCTGCGGGTGTTGACGGTCAGGAGGTCGTCCAGGGTGTCGATCCCGGCGTCGGTCGTCGGGCCCCACAGGAAACCGATCCGCCGATGGCCCGCCTCGATGAGCGTCCGCGTCACGCGCCGGGCCTCCGCCCGGTTGTCGACGACCACGGCGTCGAGGTGCAGCCCCGGGACAAGCCGGTCGATCAGGACCACGGGGGTGCCGCGCCGGGTCGCCTCGGTGAGGTGCTCGGCCTCGGGCGCGCCGACCGCGGCCGAGGACACCACGATGCCGTCCACCTGCTTGTCGAGGAGGACGCCGACGGCGTGGCGCTCGGCCGCCAGGTCCTCGTAGGTGCTGATGACGATCACGTCGAGGTTCCTCGCGCTCGCCGCGTCCGACGCTCCGCGGATGAGGCCGGAGAAGAACGTGTTCCCGATGTCGGCCACGACGATCCCGAGGGAATTGGTGACGCCCGTGGTCATGCTGCGCGCGAGGATGTTGGACCGGTAGCCGAGGCGCTCGGCGGCGGCCAGGACCCGCTCGCGGGCGACGGCGCTGACCGAGCCGTAACCGCCCAGCGTGCGCGCCGCCGTCGCGCGCCCCACACCCGCTTCCGCCGCGACGTCTGAGATGGTGGGGGCGCTGATGGGAGGATGCTCGGACGCCATGGGCTAATGGTAACGAGGCAGCGGGGCGCTGGGCCCGACCAGGGCTGCCCGGGCCTCGTCGGGATCCTCGTCGGAGAACGGCCGGCCATGCCCGAACGCGCCCTCGACCGTGCACTGCTGCGCGGAATAGCGGGCGGCCGCGTGCATCGAGGCTGCGACGTCGACGGCATCCGCGCGCCGGTCGCGCGACCAGCCGGCCTGCAGCAGCCGCAGGAGGAACGCCGTCAGGTACGCGTCTCCGCAGCCCATGGTGTCGACGACGGACGACGGCGGGACGTACTGGGCGCCGTCCTCGTAGAACGTGCCGCCGTCGAGGAACAGGGCGCCCTCGGTGCCGCGGGTCGCCAGGGCGGCGCCGGCGCCGTGGCGGATCGCCGTCGAGAGGAGATCGCGCGTCTCCCGATCATCGAGGTCCGCGGAGGAGAACTGCGCCAGGTCCACGGAGGGGCAGACCGCGGCGAGGTAGGCATCGGACCGCCGGTCGTCGTCCGCGGAGAAGTCGAAGCTCACACGGGGGACGGCAGCCCGGACGGCGGGCAGGTGCTCCTCGATGCCGGAATAGACGCTGGAGTGCACGACGTCGAACCCGGCCAGGTACGCGAGGTCCTCGGCGGACGGCCGCAGCGGCTCGGCGAGCGTGATCCCGCCATCGTTCCAGTCCAGGAACTGGCGCTCCCCGGCCTCGAGCCGGATGTTCGTCCAGCCGCTCGGCCCGTTCCTCGTGACCGAGCGTGAGATGTCGACGGACTCCGCGAGGAGGGATTCCTTCAGCAGGTCGCCGAAGCGGTCGTTCCCGAAGACGCCGAGGTAAGCCGCATCGGCGCCGAGGCGGCGCGCGAAGACGGAGAAGTTGACGCTGTTGCCGCCCGGGTAGGAGGTGCGGCGGTCGATGAAGCGGTCGACGATGTTGTCGCCGTAGCCGAGAACGCGCATGGGTGCCTTGCTGCTCGAAGGAGTCCCGGCCGGGTGACGGGCACCCGGCCGGGAACGAGGGACTCGCCGTCCGCTGGGCTCAGTACTCGACGACCCGGTAGTACCGGCGCAGGTCGAGCGAGTGGTCGCGCTGCTTCTCGAGGTGCTTGCTGATCCGGCTGGTGATCGTGTCCATCACCAGCGGGCCGAGCAGGCCGCGGAATTCGTCGTCGACCCCCTCCAGCGCGTAGTCCGCGGTATCGAGGACGGTGGTCGCCTGCGAGTACTTCTCCGAGAACCTCACGACGCGCTCCATCAGGGGGCGGGTCTCGTCCTCGCCGACGAGGAGCAGGACGCTGGTGTCGGGCTCGATCAGCTCGAGGGAACCGTGGAAGAACTCCGCACCGTGCACCCGGGTGGTGCGCAGCCACTGCATCTCCTCGAGGATGCACATGGAGTACAGGTAGGCGTGGCCCCAGAGGTTGCCGCTGCCCACGACGAAGTGGTAGTCGGTGTCCTTGTGGCGGGCCGCGAATGCCTCGGCCAGGGGCTCCGCCTGGCGGGCCACCTCGACGAGGGCCGCCGGGACGGCCGGCAGCTGGTCGACGAGCTTGTCGTAGCCGGCGAACTCGCCGCGTTCGGACAGGAACCGCGTGGTGAAGAGCAGCAGACCCAGGTCGAACGGCCAGGCGTCGGGCTCGGTGATGAGTGCGTAGTCGACGGCCTGTGCGATCGGGCTGTCGGCGATCCCGGTGAATCCGACGGTGCGGACACCGCGGGCGCGGCAGTACTCGATGGCCTGGATGACATCCTCGGTGGTGCCCGAGGCCGAGGCGAAGACGGCGACCGCCCGCTCGTTGAGCAGGGCATCGCCCGAGAGGACCAGTTCCGCCGCGATGGCGGAGCGGACCGGGATCCTGGTGTTGCGGCGCAGGAGGTGCTCGTAGGGCCACATCGCGGCGTAGGTTCCTCCCGACCCGATGAGGAAGACGGCGTCGACGTCGGAGAGGCCGGCGACGATTTCTTCTATGCGCGGCTGGAGGCCCAGGAAGCTCCGGGCGCGGGTGAGGAACTGGTCCTCATCGAACTTCAGCATGATGATCCCTTCGGAAGAGGCGAGGTGACCGGACTGATACCGGTATCACCGGCACATCGTTGCACGGGAAAATCTGCAGCGTCAACCATTCCTTCTGATTCTCGGGGGCGTTGAATCGACGCCGGGAAATAATCGCCCCTCCTACTGGTACCGGTATCAATGTTGCGCTACTGTGATCCGCACCACGCGGAGACGGAGCGGCCCACCGGGCAGTCGTCGATCCGCAGCGGAGGCTTCCGGGCAGGTCCCGGTCAATGAAGGAGGATCGGCCATGAAGAACGTCCGACTGAGGGTATGCGCGGTCACCGCCGCAGCACTGGTGAGCCTGACGGCCTGCGGAGGGGGAGCCGAGGTCGAGGCAGCAGACCTCACCGCTCCGCCCGAATACGAGGGAACCCTCTCGATCCTGACGAAGTTCGGCGGCGAACCGCTGTCCCCCTACTTCGAGGACCTCGCCGCCGAGTACACGTCCCTGCACCCGGATGTGGACTTCGAGATCATCCAGGAGACGGACCAGAGCATCAAGGACAAGACGAAGACCCTCGTCGCCTCCTCGGCACTGCCCGACATCTACTTCTCGTGGACCGGCGACTACGCCGACAAGTTCATCGAGGGCGGCCTGGCCACGGATCTCAGCGCGGTGCTGTCCCCCGACTCGGAGTGGGGCGGCACGTTCGGGGCCGCATCGCTGGATGCCTTCGCCCAGGACGGCAAGTACTACGCCGTCCCCCTGTACAACAACGGGAAGTTCATGGGCTACAACAAGGCCCTCTTCGACGCGGCCGGTGTCGCCGTCCCCACCACGTTCGAGGAACTGATCGCCGCCTGCCCGAAGCTCGAGGCGCAGGGCGTGGAGCCGCTGGCCTTCGGCAACAAGGACGGCTGGCCCGGACTGCACTTCCTCCAGCAGCTCTTCGCCTACAACGTGCCGCAGGACGTCCTCGAGAAGGACTTCGTCCCCGCGACCGCCACCTGGGGCCACCCGGGCTACGCGAAGTCGCTCGAGGAGTTCCAGGCCGTGGTCCAGGACTGCACCGCCACCGGATCGGACTCCAACGGCGTGCTGTACTCGACCGCCCAGCAGGCCCAGTCGGCCGGCCAGGCGGCGATGTACTTCCAGGAGATCCTGGAGTTCGACTCGGTGGTCACGGACTCCTCGAAGATCACCGCCGACGACTTCGGGATCTTCGCCCTGCCGGCGCCCGAGGGCGCCGAGGGTGACCCCGCCGCACTGGAGGGATCCCCCGAGGGCATGATGGTCAACGCCCGGTCCCCGCGCCAGGCGCTCGCCGTCGACTTCCTCAAGTTCGTGACCACCAAGGCCAACGCGGAGAAGCTCGCCGGGGCGCCCTTCAGCCAGCCGAGCACCATCGTGGGTGCCGTCTCCGAGTCGACGGCGAGCCCCGCCGTCGTCGAGGGCGTCGAGAAGCTCAACGAGGCCAGCTACCTGCTCGGGTGGCTCGACGCCGTCACGGTGCCCGACGTCGCGGACGCCTGGCTCGCCGGCGGCGAGGCGCTGGTGTCCGGATCCGAGACTCCCGAAGAGGTTCTGAGCAGTGTCCGCGCCGCTTCAGACAGCGCCAAGTAGGGCCGAACCCGCCGCACCCCTGCTTCCCCGGACCGGGGAAGCGGCGGTGCGGCGGCGCCGCAGGACGCGGGGCTGGGCGTGGGTTGCTCCGGCACTCCTGATCCTGGGAGTGTTCGTCTACCTCCCCCTGCTCCAGAACCTGCAGTACAGCGTCATGGAGTGGGACATCTATGGAGGCGGGTCCTCCTTCGTCGGGCTGGCCAACTACGAGAAGCTGGTCGGCGATCCGGTGTTCTGGCACGCCCTGCTGAACAACTCCGCCTACGCCGCGGTCTCGCTGGTCTGCCAGGTCTTCGGCGCGCTGCTCCTCGCCGCGCTGGTGGAGGGCCTGCGGTCCGAGCGGTGGCGGCGTGCGCTGCGGGCCATCTACTTCGTCCCGTCCGCGATCTCCCTGACGGTCGCGGGACTGCTGTTCTACTTCATCTACGAGCCGGAACTCGGCATCCTGAATGCGGCCCTGCGGGGCGTCGGGCTCGACTTCCTGACGCAGGCCTGGCTGGGGCAGGAGGGCACGGCCATCTGGGCCGTGATCGCCATGAGCCAGTGGCAGGGCTTCGGCTACTCCACGCTGCTCTTCGCGATCGCCATCCAGCGCATCCCCCAGGACCTCTACGATGCCGCCTCGCTCGACGGCATCGGCCCGGTCCGCAGGTTCCTCCAGGTCACGGTCCCGCTCACCCGCGAGATGACGGGCCTGATGATCATCGTGACGCTCTCGGGCGCTTTCCAGGTGTTCAACGAGGTCATGGTGATGACCAGCGGAGGCCCCAACAACTCGAGCCAGGTCCTGGTCAGCTGGCTCTACCGGATGGGCTTCGGCCGCAACGACTTCGGCTATGCAGCCGCCATCGCCACGGTCATCTTCCTCCTGACACTGGGCGTCGCGCTCCTGCAACTGGCCATCACGCGAAAGAGGAGAGTGGAATGGTAACCCGGACAAGCCTTCTGGGCGTCGTCGCGCGAACCTTCGTGGCGTCGTTCCTGCTGGCCCTCGCCGTCGTCGTGATCTATCCCTTGCTGTGGATGGTGCTGAACGGATTCAAGACCAACACCGAACTCTTCGGGAACCCCTTCGCGCTGCCGCTCCAGCTCAGCTGGGACAACTACGTGAAGGCGTGGAACCGCGGCGTCAGCAGCTACCTGGTGACGAGCATCCTGGTCACCGTCACATCGACCATCGCCACGGTCTTCATCAGCGCGTGGGCCGCGTACGGGCTCACCCGGATGCAGATCCCCTTCAGCCGCACCGTGCTGGCCCTGATCCTCGGTGGCCTCATGCTCGCCCCCGCCGTCGCGCTGATCCCGCTCGTCAAGATGTTCCAGGCGCTCGGGCTCTACAACACGTTCTGGGCCCTGCTGATCCTCTACGTGGCGTTCCGCATCCCCTTCACCACGTTCCTGATCCGCGCCTACATGGTCGATCTTCCGCTCGAGATCGACGAGGCGGCGGCCGTGGACGGAGCCGGCAAGGCGAGGGCGTTCTGGAGCATCATCCTGCCCATGTGCAAGCCGATCCTCGTCTCCAGCGTCATCCTGAACATCCTGTTCACCTGGAACGAGTACCTGTTCGCCATGGTCTTCACGAGCGGCGGCGACCTGCAGACACTGCCCATCGGGCTGACGAACCTGATGAGCAAGCACGGGACCGAATACCCCGTGGTCTTCGCCGGCATGACGATCGCCGCCGTACCGGTCATCCTGCTCTTCTTCCTCACGCAGAAGTACTTCGTGCGGGGGCTCGCCGACGGCGTCGGGAAGTAGCGCCGGCCTGCGCCGCGCCGCCGTCGGTGGGATGCCTCAGCGGAGGGTGCCGAGGATGGTGCGCTGGATGGCGACGGCGGCGGCGCCGCGGGCCCACTGCGCGAAGTCCGTGGGCTGCCGCCTCAACCGGAGGGGCGCCGCCTCCGGGTCCCGGTGGTAGGCGACCGAATCCTGCAGGGGAGTGGCGGCGACCTCCGCGAGATCCATGCCCTCGCCCGACAGGATGACGAGGTCCACCATCGTCAGGTTCGCGACGGCGGACACCAGCAGGCCGAGGCTCCAGCCGGCCGCCTCGACGATCCTGCTCGCAGCGGGGTGTCCCTCCGCTGCGAGGCGGAGGACCTCCCCGTAGGGCCGTTGCTCGCCCGTCGCCGCGGTGAACCGCGAACAGATGGCCGGAATGGTCAGGACTGCGGAGGCGCAGCCTTCGTGGCCGTCGGGGCATTCCGGCCCCGAGGCCTCCAGCGGGTAGTGGCCAACGAGGCCCAGCCCGGCGTCCGGCGGCGCGATGACGGAGTCGTTGATGACGAGGCCGTACCCGACGCCGACACCGATCGTCAGGACGGCGAAGTTCTTCTCGCCACGCCCGGCGCCGAACCACTGCTCGGCGATGGTGAGGGCGACGACGTCGTTCTCGACCACGACCGGCAGACCGGTCCTCTGGTGCAGGAGGTCGGCGAGGGGTACATCGCGCCAGCCGAGGAAGGGGGCGCGTACCACCCGGGCACCGGAGCCGACCTTGCCGCCGATGCTGATGCCCACGCCGCTGAAGGCGTCGAGGGGGCCGAGGTCGGTGATGGCCTCGACGATCGTGCCCACGACGTCGTCCACGTCCTGGCCGGGCAGGACGCGCTCGCTCGTGTCCACGACGTCGGACTTGAGGTTCGTCGCCACGGCCGCCGCGCTGTGGCCGGTGAGCTTGATGCCGACGAATCGGTGCGCGTCCGGGCTGATCTCCAGCGGACGCGTCGGCCGGCCGATCGGTGCGGCGACGTGCTCCTCCGATTCGCGCAGCACACCGGCGTCCAGGAGCGGCTTGCTCAGGCGTGTCAGGCTCGCGATCGACAGACCCAGGCGGGCAGCGAGATCGGCACGGGAGATGGGGCCGCGGACGAGGACTTCCCGCGCCAGGGCGCGGGCGGGGCTGTGCAGGGCTAGCGACCGGACCGCCTCCATCGCAAGTCCTCCTTCGGCTTTCCCGTCCATTGACACGCCTCTTATTTCTATCGTAAAAATAAAGCCTGGGTGCGTAACCGGCCGATTCGTTCAGGGGCCGCGCCGGGAACCCCAGTGCCCACACTTCCACACCACAGAGGGACGACACCCGTGACATCCACCGTTAATCCCGACGTTGAATCCGCCGTCGATGCCGCTACGGAGCTGTCCGCCGAGGCGCTCGCCGAGCGCATGCAGGACCCGGACTGGTGGCGCCAGGCGACCGTCTACCAGGTCTATCCGCGCAGCTTCGCCGACTCGAACGGCGACGGCATCGGTGACCTCAAGGGCATCACCTCCCGGATCCCGTACCTCACCTCCCTCGGTGTCGACGCCGTCTGGCTGAGCCCCTTCTATCCCTCCGCGCTCGCGGACGGCGGGTACGACGTCGACGACTACCGCGATGTCGATCCCAAGCTCGGCACCCTCGAGGACTTCGACGAGATGGTCGCCGCCCTGCACCGGGCCGGCATCAAGCTCATCGCCGACATCGTGCCGAACCACACCTCCAACCGGCACGCCTGGTTCCAGGAGGCGCTGGCATCGCCGAAGGGATCCGCGGCCCGCAACCGCTACATCTTCCGCGACGGCAAGGGACCCGAGGGCGACGAGCCGCCGTCGGACTGGGACTCCGTGTTCGGCGGACCGGCGTGGGAGCGGGTCGAGGACGGCCAGTGGTACATGCACATCTTCGCCCGGGAGCAGCCCGACCTGAACTGGGACAACCGCGAGGTCCGTGACGACTTCCCGGCGACGCTGCGCTTCTGGTCCGACCGCGGCGTCGACGGCTTCCGCGTGGACGTGGCGCACGCCCTGACCAAGGACATGAGCGAGCCGCTGCCGTCCAAGGCGGACCTCGGCCCCGAGGGCGGGAACCACAACGGGAAGCACCCCTTCTGGGATCGGGACGAGGTGCACGAGGTCTTCGCCGAGTGGCGCACGGTGTTCAACGAGTACACACCGCCGCGCACCGCCGTCGCCGAGGCCTGGGTGCATGCCGACCGCCGCGCCCGCTACGCCAGTCCCGAGGGACTCGGCCAGGCGTTCAACTTCGACCTGCTGAAGGCGGATTGGGATCCCCACCAGTTCCGCGACACGATCACCAAGAACCTCGTCGAGGCGAAGACCTCCGGTGCCTCGTCGACCTGGGTCTTCTCCAACCACGACGTCGTCCGGCATGCCACGCGCTACGGCCTGCCGCCCGCCGGGCCGGACAGTGTGAGCAAGCCCGGCCAGGGCGGCACGGACAGCCAGGACGGCTCGGCCTGGCTGCTGAGCGGCGGCACCGAACCCCAGCTGGACCGCGAGCTGGGGGAACGCCGCGCCCGCGCCGTCACGCAGCTCATGCTCGCGCTGCCGGGCTCCGCCTACCTGTACCAGGGGGAGGAGCTCGGCCTGCACGAGGTCGCCGACATCGCCGACGAGGACCGCCAGGACCCCACGTTCTTCCGCAACACCGGGGTGGACGTGGGCCGTGACGGCTGCCGTGTGCCGCTGCCCTGGACCCGGGACGGGGAGTCCTTCGGCTTCGGCTTCGGCGGCGCGCACCTGCCGCAGCCCGAATGGTTCGGCGAGTACGCCGTCGAGGTGCAGGAGGGCGATCCCGATTCCACCCTCAGCTTCTACCGCCGGGCGCTCCAGCTGCGCCGCGAACTGCAGGGGGAGGAAGACTTCGAGTGGATCGAGGAGCCGTCACCCGAGATCCTGCACTTCACGCGCCCGGGCGGCTGGCACTGCGTCACCAACTTCGGTTCGGAGCCCGCTGACCTGCCCGCGGGCACGGTGCTGCTGAGCAGCTCGCCGCTGGTGGACGGCAGGCTCCCGGCGGACACGACGGCCTGGATCGCATAGCGCGTCAACACCGTTCCGGTGGGTCTCCTTCCGGCTCTGGGTGCTCGCGGCGCGAGTGACCAGAGCCGTGACGCGTGTACCTCGGCTCTGGGCCGCCCCGCCGGATACGCGGACCTGCGGTGCAGGTGCCCGGGGTTCGTTGGTGGCCCACGGGCGTCGTCGGTGGTGTTCGCGGTGCGGATGTCCCGACCCGTGGCGCGTGTACCTCGGATCCGGGCCGCCGCGCCGGGTGTGCGGACCTGTGGCAGAGGTAGCGCCGCGGTGCGCACGACGCCGAAACGCGAGCCCGTTCATCCGCGGGAGAATCGGTTGCGAGGGCCGGTGGGACGTCGGAATACTGGAAAGACCGGCACGATCGACCCGGAGGGCAGCGACATCAGCAGGTCCCAGGAGCACGAGGAGCGGCTGCGGAAGGCGGCCCAGGTCCGCGCTGCGCGGGGGGACGCCGGTGACGCGATGGCCGAGCTGGAACGGCAGAACGATGACGGCGACTCCGCCTCCGGCGAGATGGCCCCGCTGCGTGAGGGTGAGGACGAGGTCAAACGCGCGCGGCTGATCGTGGACCGGGCCGTGGCGCGCGGCGACTTCGACAACCTCGCGCTCGCGGGCAAGCCCATCCCGGGACTGGGGGAGAGCCATGACCCCGACTGGTGGGTCAAGGGCCTGATCCAGCGCGAGAACATCACCGGACTCGGCCCGCGGGCCATCCTGCTGCGGACGGAGGACGCGGAGCTCGACGACCGCCTCGACCGCCAGTACACCGAGAAGCAGGTGCGGGAGGTCCTCGAGGACTTCAACTACCGCGTGATCGACGCGAGGCGCCAGCTCCTCGGCGGCCCCCCGGTCATCACCAAGCTGCGCGATGTTGACGCGGAGGTGGAGCGGTGGCGTGAGCGCCGGGCTGCTGCCCGGCGTGCGGCGGAGGCCGCCGCGCCGCCCGAACCGCCGAAGGTCTCCTTCTGGCGGCGCATCTGGCGCGGCGGCACCTGAGTTGCTGGGTGGTGTTTGCGGCGCGGGTGCCCAGACCCGTGGCGCGTGTACCCCGGGTTCGGGACCCGCGCCGGATGCCCGGACCTGTGGCGCAGGTAGCAGCGTCAGCGCACCCGCAGCGGGACAGCCACGGCCTCGTGTCCTGCTACGAGCCCACCGAGGTGTGCTGCTACGAGCCTACCGAGGTGTCCTGCTACGAGCCCACCGAGATGGTGGGGATCGACGCCGTCACCAGGGTGCCGTCCGCCCGGCGGGTCCCTTCGATGTCACGTGTGCTCGGAGTGCCGGTCAGGCGTGCGCCCTGGTGGTCGAGCGGGACCATGACGGGATGGTCCGCACCCACATGCACGCGCTCACCGCGGACGGAGACCGTCGCACTCCGGCCTGCTTCGACCGTCAGGATCATCGCATGCTGGGTCACGTCGGCACGCACCCGCGTACCCTGCAGTGTCACCCGGAACGTCATGCGGGTCCAGCCCTCGGGCAGGCGCGGATCGAAGGTGATGCGGCCCCCGTGGTCACGCATGCCGCCGAACCCGTAGGTGAGGGCGCTCCACACGCCGCCGGTCGATGCGACGTGGATGCCGTCCGAGGTGTTGCGGTGGAGATCGGCGAGGTCCACGAACAGGGCGGACAGGAAGTACTTCATCGCCAGGTCCTGGTACCCGACCTCGGCCGCGATGATCGACTGGACCACCGCGGAGAGGGTCGAGTCCCCCGTCGTCAGGGCTTCGTAGTACTCGAAGTCGGCGCGCTTCTGCTCCGGGGTGAACTCATTGCCCTGCAGGAGGAGGGCAAGGACGACGTCGGCCTGCTTGAGGACCTGGAAGCGGTAGATCACCAGCGGGTGGTAGTGCAGCAGCAGGGGTCGCTTGCTCGCGGGGGTGTTCTCGAGGTCCCACAGTTCCTTCTCCAGGAAGGCGGCGTCCTGGGGATGGATGCCTGCCCGCTCGTCGAACGGGATGTACATCTTTTCGGCGGCGAGCGCCCACTCGTAGATCTCGTCCTCGGAGAGGTTCAGGCGCGAGACCATCCGCTGATAGGCGACCGGGTCGTCCGCGCGGAGCGACTCGACCGCGCGCGTCGCCGACTTGAGGTTGGCGCGCGCCATGACGTTCGTATACAGGTTGTCGTTGACGACGGTCGTGTACTCGTCGGGACCCGTGACCCCGTGGATGTGGAAGTTGTCATCACCGTTGCTGCGCCAGAAACCGAGGTCCGCCCACATCCGCGCCGTCTCGACGAGGATGTCGATGGCTCCGCGGATGAGGAAGTCCTCGTCGCCTGTCGCGGCGACGTACTGCATGAGCGCATGGGAGATGTCGGCGTCGATGTGGTACTGGGCGGTGCTCGCGGCGTAGTAGGCCGAGGACTCCTGCCCGTTGATCGTGCGCCAGGGGAACAGCGCCCCACGCTGGTTGAGTTCGACCGCGCGCGAGCGGGCCGGTTCCAGCATGGACTGGCGGAAGCGCAGGGCGTTCCGTGCGACGAGGGGAGCGGTGTAGCTGAGGAACGGAAGGACGTAGACCTCGGTGTCCCAGAAGTAATGGCCTCCGTACCCGGAGCCGGAGACGCCCTTCGCCGCGATGCCGCCGCCGTCGGTGCGGGCCGTGGACTGGGCGAGCTGGAAGATGTTCCAGCGCACGGCCTGCTGGATGGCGGGCTGCCCTTCCACCTCGACGTCGGAGCGTGACCAGAAGTCGGCCAGCCATTCCCGTTGCTTCCGGTACTGCTCCTCGACGGGGACTTCCCGGGCGCGGTCGAGCGTGCGGCCGCAGCGGTCGGCGAGCTCGCGCACGGGCACGCCGCGGGAGGTGTGGTAGGTGATGGTCTTGACGAGCCGGATGGGCCGGCCGGGCTTCGCCTTCACCCGGTAGACGTGCTTGGCGAGGTCGTCCTCGAGATGGGACCGCTGATCCCACTCGTTGTCCGTGACCAGGTTGTGCTCGACGCCGCACGCGATGGTCATCGAGGAATTGGTGGTGCGGTAGCCGAGCAGGTAGCGCGATCCGTCGACGCGCTTGAGGCGCGGCTGGAGTACCCGCTCCTTGAAGGAGTCCGCCTTGCGCGGGTCGAACGCCGTGCTGTCGGCTGCAGGGAGCACCTGATCCTCGTCGATGCCGTCCTGGCGGTTGAGGATCTGACTCGAGATGAGGATGGATGCTTCGCCGTCGAGCATCTCCACCTCGTAGTCGACGGTCGCCAAATGGCGATCCGTGAACGAGACCATGCGGCGCGTCCGGACGAGGACACGCTTGCCCGAGGGGGTGCGCCACTCGAGCTCCCGCACCAGGACGCCGTCGGCGAAGTCGAGGCGCCGCGAGTACCGGAGGATCTCCGCCTCCGTCAAGACGAACGGTTCGTCGTCGACGTACAGGCGGATGATCCTCGCGTCGGGGACGTTGACGATCGTCTGCCCCACGCGGGCGAAGCCGAAGGCCTCCTCCGCGTGCTGGATGGGCCATGTCTCGTGGAAGCCGTTGATGAAGGTGCCGTAGTGGTACCCGTCCCTGCCTTCATCCAGGTTGCCGCGCAGGCCCAGGTAGCCGTTGCCGACGGAGAAGAGGGTTTCGGTGCGGCCCTGGAGGGAGACGTCGAACGACGTCTCGACGAGCGCCCACTCGTCCACGAGGAAGTGGTTGCGCTCCAGCGGATCGGAGGAGATGAGGTTCATGAAGGGATGTCCTGGGGTACGAGGTGCGCGCCCGGATCGGCGACGGCCGGCCGGGCAGGGAGTGAGGGGATGAGTTCGGCGAGGTCGTCGACGACGGTGTCGGCGCCATGGGCGAGGAGGCTGTCGGCACCGACGCCCCGGTCGACCCCGATCACGAGACCGAAGGCGCCCGCGCGGCCGGCAGCGACCCCGGAGTGAGCATCCTCGACCACCGCGCATGCCGAGGCGGGGAGGCCGAGCAGCTCGGCGGCGTAGAGGTAGGTGTCGGGAGCGGGTTTGCCCGCGATGCCGCGGGCGGCCGCGAGGACGCCGTCCACGACGACTTCGAAGCGACCGCCCAACCCGGCGGCTGCCAGGACAGGGACGCCGTTGCGGGAACTGGTGACGACGGCGACCTGGACACCGGCGGCGATGGCTGCATCGAGGAACGCGAGGGACCCCTCATAGGGCGCGACCCCCTCCGCCTGGAGGGTCTCGTTGAACGCCTCGTTCTTGCGGTTGCCGAGTCCGCAGACGGTGTCGAGCTCGGGCGGATCCTCGGGCAGGCCCTCGGGTAACGTGATGCCGCGGGAGGCGAGGAATGCGCGCACGCCGTCGTAGCGGGGGCGGCCGTCGATGAAGGTGAAGTAGTCCGCATCGGTGTAGGGCTGCTCGATCCCCCGCGCCTCGAGGTAGGCGGTGAACAGCCGGGCCCAGGCGTGCATGTGCACCTCGGCGGTCGGCGTAAGGACGCCGTCGAGGTCGAAGAGGAGCGCGCTCAGGGACGACAGGCGCGCGTGGGCGGGGAGGAAGGTCATGGTGCTGATCGCCTTCAGGGGTGGCGGGAGCCGTGAATGGACATCACGGTGCGGATCGACAGCGGCGGCGTTGATCAGCACTGATCCTGCACCGGGAGAACGTGTCCGAGGAAGCTGGCCGGACGGGGTCGTCAACGGCGAGACCAGAACTGGGACGGGCGGGCCTAGTCGGCCCAGATCCTGCAGTGCTGCTGCGGGATTTGTTAAAGTCTACCGCCAAAACCGCCGTTGCGGGGCCCACGACGAGCTCGATCGATCCGGACGGAATGGTTGCGCTCGCGACCCGGGGATCAGGGTCAGTTCGGGATGATTCCGAACAGCACCCTCCGCTTGACCAGGACCCAGATGACCAGGGTCACGACGGCGTGGATGACGAGTCCCTGCCAGGCGCTCGCGCGGTCGAGCCCGGGGATGTTCGCGACCGCCAGCACGAAGTACACGTGGACGACGAAGACGTACAGGCTCGCGCGCCCCAGCGGGATGTACAGCCAGCCGGCCAACCTGTTGATGGGCTTCCAGAACGACGTGAGGATCACGTGCGCGGCGACGATGAAGAAGGCCAGGTTCAGGAGCCGGCCGGGCTGCAGGAACACCCGCACATACGCGGATTCGTACAGGGTCTCGTAGAAGCCGGCCGGGATGAAGGGCAGGCCGAGTCCCAGGGTGGAGTTCAGCCAGAGCCCTCCCAGGACGAGCGCATACGCGCCGGTGCCCACGCCGAGGAGGATCTTCCCCCGGGGAGTGCTGAGCGCGTTGATGATCGCCCGGCGGTGGTAGCCGATCGTGACGCCGTGGACGAAGATCAGTTGCCAGGTGAGCAGCGGGAAGACGTCCTGGAACTGTGAGTCGAAGACCCGCAGGGAGAAGACCGCGTCGAGGGCGTAGAGCGCCCAGCTGATGGCGAGGAGAAGCCACCACAGCTTCTTCCTCAGCAGCAGGACGAGCAGCGGGACCGTCAGCGTCAGCACCACGTAGAGGCCCATGATGTTGAAGGCCCACGGTCCCATGTTGAGGAGCAGCAGGTCCCGCACCGCGTATCCGGGCGGCGGGTAGTCGAACAGCCGCTGGACATTGGGGTAGAGGTCGTACACGCGGCCGGTGGCGCCGATGCCTGCCGCGCCGGTCCCGCGGTCCGTGAAGGTGGTGAGGACGGATGCGTCGAGAAAGGGCACCAGCGACAGCAGGTAGACGGTGAGGACCACGGCCAGGGACGTGAGGTAGAGCTTCACCGCCCGCCGGGTGGTTCCCTTTGCCGCCTCTCCGGCTCCGCGGCGCTGAACGGCCAGAGGGTGCACCATGCCGAGCACGACGCCGGACAGCATCACGAACAGCTCGGCGCCCGTGATGGTCCCGATGAGGTTGCGTGAGATGAAGGACCACGGACCGGCGACCTCGATGTGGGTGACGACCACGGAGGTGATGATCCAGCCGCGCAGCAGGTCGATGCGGCCGTCGCGGGGAGCCTGCTCGTCCGGATACCGCCACTGCGGGACCACGCGCCGGGCGAGTCCGGCCAGGAGGATCAGGGCGAAGAGCCCGACGATGCACGCGACCAGATAACCCATCACGGCGCTGACCGGGGCGGCCGCCTGCCACACCTGCTTCGTCGATGCGTTGGCGTCCTCCTGGGGGACGACCTCCGTCACGGGCCCGAGCCGGACGTCCGGCACCGCGTCGAGAGTATCCGTCAGTACCGCTTTCGTCGCGTCGTCCGCGCCGAGCCTCCAGTCCACCGTGTGGCCCTGGGCCTCGGGTTCCGGGCGCTCCGCCTCGAGCCAGGCCACCATCCCGATCTCCGGGTACTCCTCGGTGATCGCCGGGTCGAACAGCTGGTCGAGCCAGGCACGCTTGATGTCCGCTTCGGGTGCGCTGTCGGCGTCCTCCGGGTCGTACAGCGCGGCCGTCTGCACGAGGAACCGCTTGCCCTTCCCCGCTGCGTACTGCTTTGCGAAGTCGATGCGCGGTGCGCGGGGAGCCGCACCGTAGGAGCCCGCGAGCTGGTCGGCGAACTTGTCCGGCTCGGGCAGCACGGACGTGCTGATCGCGCCGGAGTACTCCCGTGTCCCGTCCGCGTTCCTCGTGGGCCTCTGCTCGTAGCTGCCGTAGTGGTACATCGTCAGGCCCACCCAGTCCACGGCGTCGTCGCCGGGGTAATAGGGCTCGTAGGGGTCGTCACCGGTGTCGATCAGGCCGTTGCCGTTCGTGTCCAGGCGCGTCACGGCCCCGGACTGACGACCCTCCACCGCGCCGTACGCCTCGGTGAACGGGTAGCCGGCCGCGTACGACGGCGACCAGACCAGAGCCACGCCGGGGGCCCCGGCGTGTACGGCGTCCGCGACGGTCCGAAACGCGCCGACGTACTCCTCGGGCTGCTGCCCCCACCCGAACCAGGTGCCGTTCATCTCGGGCGCGAAGCGGAGGAAAAATCCGGTGCGGAACTCGTCGCTGACGCGGGCGAGCGTCTCGGCGAGGTGCCCGGCGTCGTCGTCGGTCAGCTCGTCCAGCGGCTTCGTGGGCTCGAGGGTGACCATGGCGAGGGACCCCAGCGGCGCCTCCTGCCGTGCGAGGTCGAAGAGGTCGCGCTCGGCGGCCTCGTCGAGCGGGTAGGGGATCGGACGGCTGAAGAACGACGGCGTGATCCCCGTCCGGTCCGCGTAGGCGCGGGCGTTGTCGGAGGACCAGTCGAGTTCGGGACCGAAATAGCGGCCATCGGACAGGGCGGTCGGGTCCTCGACGGGGGGCTGGTCGGAGGTGGTGGTGGTCGCCGGCAGACCGGCCGCCTGCGCGGGGACTGCGCCGGCGAGGAGGCCGACCATCGACGCCACCAGGACCCAGGCGGCCAGCCAGGCGTGCGTCCGCGACGTGGCCGCGGTCATCGGGCGGATTCCCGCTGTGCCTTCGCTGCCGCGATGTCGGACTGGTAGTGCTCGTACCCGCGGTAGCGGACGGCTTCGATGATGACGCTGAAGATGACGAGGTCGAAGATCACCCAGACGATGTTCACCGACGTCCCGAGGAGGTCGGCCTGGCCCACGGCCATCCGGATGATCCCGATGATCACGGCCGCCACGAGCAGGCCCATGGCCCACAGCTGCGGCTTCACGAGGTCCCACCGCAGCTGGGCGTCCTGCTGCAGCGTTTTCGGCGTCACCGCGAAGTCGAGGCTCCGGCCGAGGTAGACGTTGCCGAACGCGGAGGTGATCGACCGGATCCAGACGGGGAACAGCGCCAGCGAGTACTGCTGGCCGCGCCAGGTCTTGACGCCCTTGCCGACGACGGCGAAGAGCAGCTGGTTGACCAGCAGGAACGGGATCAGCCGGACGAAGAACTCCGTGCTGATCGAGTTGACCGGGAGGATCCCGAAGATCAGGTAGATGATGGGCGCGCCGATGTAGACGACGGCCGCGAACCCGGAGAGGTAGCTCCACATGGTCGACGCGTACATGAGGCGCTGCGCGAAGGAGAGCCCCTTCTGGGCGAACGGGTTCTCACGGAACATCACCTGCGCGGTGCCCTGCGCCCAGCGGAGGCGCTGCGTGAGCATGGAGTTCAGGTCCTCGGGGGCGAGGCCGTCGGCCAGTTTCTCGTGGTGGTAGGCCGATTCCCAGCCGAGTCCGTGGAGGCGCATGCAGGTGGCCATGTCCTCGGTGACGGAGATGGTGGCCATCGGCATGACGGCCTGGGCCTCCCCGGTGCGGTCGGCGTTGACCGAGTCGATCAGGACACGGACGGTGTCGATCGCCGCGAGGGGCGACCAGGCACGCTGCGCGAGCTGGTCCAGCGCGGCGTCGTCGACGACGGCCAGGCCGGGGGTGCTGACCGACGCATCCTGGAGGTTCGCCTCCAGGCCGTCGATGTCCAGGTCCTCGAGCGAGGAGAGGTCGGCGCGGAACGCGGCGATGTCGGCGGCGACGAGGTCCCGGGTCACGGTGGCGACGCGCTGCTGGAACTCGTAGGTGACCTCGGAGATGCCGTGGCCCTTCTGCAGCCGGCGCCGGACCCTGCGGAGGTCCTTGGCGACGAGGTCCAGGGCGTCCCGCACGCGGTCGTTGCCCGGGCCGAGGTTCTTCTTGGCCCTGGCGAGTACCTTGTCCGAGGTCTTTAGCGCCTTGTAGAGCGCGAGCTCGATCTCCGTGACATACCGCGTGACGCCGAGCTGCATGAGGGCCTCGCGGCGGATGAGCGCGTTCGACCCGCAGAAAAAGGCTGCGTTCCAGCCGTCCTTGCCCTGCTGGATCGGCCCGTAGAACAGCGGTGCCTGGCTGCCCAGCGGATCGGAGTCCGGCACGTTGATGAACCACTGCGGAGTCTGGACCAGCGCCATCTTCTCGTTGGTGAAGTAGCCGAGGGTCCTGTCCAGGATCAGCGGATCGGGGATCTGGTCGGCGTCGAGGATGAGCAGGAACTCGCCGTCCGTGGAGGCCAGTGCGTTGTTGAGGTTGCCCGCCTTCGCGTGGCGCGGCATGTCCTTCCAGTCGGCGGACCGGGTGATCCAGCCGATGCCCTCGGCCTCGGCGGCCTCGCGCACCTCCGCCCGGTTGCCGTCGTCGAGGATCCACGTCTTGTGCGGGTAGCTGATGGCCTTCGCGGCACGGGCCGTGGTGAGGACCAGATCCAGCGGCTCGTTGTAGGTGGTGATGAAGACGTCGACGGTGAGGCCCTCGGGAGCCTTCGGCGGCACGCGCTTCTTCAGCTTCCATACCGTGAAGCCGAACAGGAGGGAATCGATGAGCGAGTACGTCTCGGCGAGCACCAGCGGGATGGCGATCCACCAGGCGTCCCAGTTGATCGAGAACAGCCACCGCCAGACGATGTAGTTGAGCCCCAGGACTGCCGTGACGAGGACGATCGCCCGGATAAGCAGGGTCCGGCCGCCCGATGTGGCATTCTGGTCGGCGGTTTCCTGATCGCTCTGGAAAGAATCGTTCGGTGACGGCTGCATGCTCCAGCACTCCACTTCCTGCTCGGCGTGCGCGAGGCGCCGCTTCGGTGACTTGTGTGCGCCGGGATGGCAGCACTGAGACGCTCACCGGCCCCTGAAGGGCCATGGAACACTTGAACAAAGGTACCCGGTCCCGGGTACCAGCCGTTCGGCGACACCGGCTGCGGCGGAGCCGGCCGTTCCCGTGCTATCGCCGGGCAGCGGCAGGTGCGCAGGCGGGGAAGCCCGACGAATGGCCGGGCGGGGCAGGTCAGGCTCTGTCGGCGTAACGCCTGGCCTGCCCGAGAGCCTCGCGCACGCCGTCGGCGTCGTGCGCTGCGACGTAGGCCGGAGTGTCCCGCTGGAAGCGCCAGCCCTCGGCGAGCGGTCCCGCGTCCACGGCGTCGAAGCCGAACTCGTCGAGGAACCCCACCACGGCCTGCTTGGCGTCCGCATCGTCACCGGCGATGGCCAGCGCACGGCGGTTCGGTGTGCCGGCGGGAGTCCCGTCGGTGGTCAGCTGGGCGGCGAGGATGTTGTTGAAGACCTTCACCACCGAGGAACCCGGGAGGTGGCGCTGCAGGAGTTCGCTCGTCGTCGTACTCTCGTCGTCGAGCTCGGCGATCTGCCCGTCGCGTTGAGGGTAGTAGTTGCAGGTGTCCATGACGAGCTTGCCGGCGAGCGGCTCCACGGGAACCGAGCCGATGTCCTTCAGCGGGATGGTGACGACGACGACGTCACCCTCCCTTGCGGCGTCCTCGACGGACCCGGCGCGCGCGGAGTCGCCCAGCTCGCCGATCAGGTCCTGCAGCGTCTCCGGACCGCGGGAGTTGCTCAGAATGACGTGGTAGCCGTTCGCAACGGCGAGGCGTGCGAGCTGCGAGCCGATATGGCCGCTGCCGATGAAACCGATGGTGCTGCGCGACGCGCCTGGCCGGCCTGCTGTGTTGTTCATCATGCCCAGCACAACCGCCCCGTTCGCGGCGGTTATTCCTCAGGCCCGCCGGGCTTCGTCCGTCCACACGTAGAACTTCTCCGGGCGTCCCGCAGACCCGTACTGAGGGACGATGCGCGCCTGCCCCCGCGAGACCAGGAACTCGAGGTACCGCCGGGCGCTGACGCGTGCCATCCCGAGGCGGTCGGCGACGTCCGACGCCGAGGTGCCACGGCCGTGGCTCCGGAGGTCGAGCATCACGGCGTCGAGCGTGGGGGCTGACAGGCCCTTGGGTGTCGCGATGGTCGCTGCGCCGGGCGACGCATCGGTGCTGACGGCCCCGGCCCCCGCCGTCGTCCGCAGCAGTTCATCGATCCTGCCCTGGTCGAGGGATGCGGAACCGTCGGCCGCGTGCGAGTCGAGGTTCCGCCGGTACGCCACGTAGGAGTCGAGCCGCTGGTTCAACACCGCGGCGTTGAACGGCTTCACGAGGTAGTGCAGCACCCCGCCCGCCACCGCCGCACGCACGGTGTCGAGTTCGCGTGCTGCGGTGATGGCGATGACGTCGAACGGCTCGCCCGGGCGGTTCCGCAGTGCGCGGAGCACCTCGATGCCCGTCATGTCCGGGAGGTGGATGTCCAGCAGGACGAGCCTCGGCCGGAGCTCGTCCGCGAGTTCGAGCGCCCGCGCGCCGGTGTGGGCGGCTCCGACGACGTCGAAGGCACCATGGGCGAGCAGGAAGCCGGTATGGATGCCGGCGACCTGGTGATCGTCGTCCACGACCAGGGTCGGGATCGGCGGAGGAGCGGCAGGATTCACGGGACGGTTCCTCGGGATGTCGCGTCGCTCATGGCACCTGCAGGGGGCGGGGAGCGTCGATGAGCGACGGCGCGAGCCAGACCGTGAACTCGGCACCGCCGAGCTCGGAGTCGTCGACGACCACCTGGCCCGAGCGGCGGCGCGCGATGCGGTCCACGAGCGCCAGCCCGAAACCACGCGTGCCGGGATGGCCGCCGTCCTTGGTGGAGTAGCCGGACGAGAAGATGCCGTCGACGTCCTCGGCGGCGACGCCGGGACCGTTGTCGGAGACGGTGATGCGGGTGGCGTCCTCGGCGGAGTCGAGGTGGACGGCGACCTGCCCGTCGGGGCGCCCGATGCCCGTCACCGCTTCGATCGCGTTGTCGATGAGGATACCGAGGACGGTGACGACGTCGGTGGTCCCGTCCGGCTCGAGCACCGAGGTGTCGTCGATGGACAGGGTGATGCCCTTCTCGGCGGCGATGGTGCTCTTGGTCATGAGCAGGCTGGCGGCGTCGGGATCCTGGATGCCGGGGGCGATGGACCCCGAGACGAGCGAGCCTCCGTGTCCCGAACGGGAGATGAAGTCGACGGCCTGCTCGGTGCGGCCCAGCTCGAGCAGTCCGGAGATGGTGTGCATACGGTTCGCGAACTCGTGCGCCTGGGCCCGCAGCGCCTGGGTGACGTCGCGTTCACCGTCGAGGTCCGTGAGCAGCTGGTAGAGCTCCGTGCGGTCGCGGAGGATCATGACGCGGCCCACGCGCGTGCCGTCCACCAGGGCATCGGAGGTCCGGGCGAGGAGCACGCGCTCGCCGGACAGCACGGTCTCGTCCGTGTCGGCGGGATCGGTCAGGAGACGTGCGAGGGCCGGCTCCATGACGTCGTCCACGAGCCGACCCGTGGCGGCGTCGTCGAGCTCCAGCAGCCTCTTCGCCTCGTCGTTGAGGAGCGCGATGCGGTTGTTCGCATCGACGGCGACCATGCCCTCGCTGATGCCGTGGATCATGGCGTCGCGGGTCTCGAGGAGCGAGGCGATCTGCTCGGGCTCGAGGCGGTAGATGCGCCGCCACACGAGCCGGGAGATCCAGATGGCCCCTGCGGATCCGACGAGCGCCGCCACGATCAGCCAGGCCAGCAGGCGGGGGAGGTCCTCGTAGAGGTCCGCGTCGAGTTCCGATTCGAGGGTGCCCACCGACGCGGTGCCGATGATGCCGCCGTCGGTGCCGTAGATCGGCACCTTCACGCGCCAGGATTTGCCAAGGGTTCCGGTCTGCGTGCCCACGAAGGTCTCGCCCGAGAGCGGGATCGACGGGTCGGTCGAGACCCGCTCGCCGATGAGCTCCGGATTCGGGTGGGAGTAGCGGATGCCCTCGCGGTCCGTGACCACGACGTAGGTCACGCCCGTGGACTGGCGGATGAGGTCGGCGATGGGCTGGATGGTGGCGCTGGGGTCGGCCTGGTCGAAAGCCTCGACCACCGACGGCAGCTGCGCCACCGACTGGGCCACACCGACCATGCGGTCCTCGTACTGCTCCCGGATCTGCAGGCGCTGCATGGTGACGGCGGTGGAACCGGCCACGGCGACGATGACGAGCACGATGGCCAGTTGCAGCAGGAACAGCTGCGATCGAAGCGACATCGTCCGGATCATCCTCTTAGTGTGACACGGCGTGTCGCGTCACATGTGGGCGCCAGGGATCCTGTGACCACAAAGACCAATACGAGCACTACGACCGCATGCTTTACCGGCGGATCGGGGCCTTCCTACCCTGAAGACAGCAGTGGTGACCCGCATCACACCTCACAACACATCTCAAGGAAGAGAACATCATGACGATCGATCGCACAACGGCGCGCCGTTCGACCCTCACAACCCTCGCCCTCGTCTCGGCCCTCGCCCTCTCGGCCTGCAGCTCGATGACGCAGAGCACCACCGCCGATGACGCGGAAGGCACCATCGAGAAGCTCAACATCGTGGTCCCCGCCGATCCCGGTGGAGGCTGGGACCAGACCGGCCGCGCCATCGAGTCCGACCTGAAGGAGAACGAGCTCGTGGGCAGCGCCTCCGTGGTCAACGTCGGCGGAGCCGGCGGCACCAACGGCCTGGCGAAGCTCGCCACCGAGACCGATCCCAACACCCTGATGGTCATGGGGTACGTGATGGTCGGCGCCGTCGAGACCAACAACGCGGCCAACCGCATCGAGGACACGACGCCGATCGCCCGCCTGACCGAGGAGCCCCTCGTGGTCGTGGTCCCCGCCGACTCGCCGTACCAGACCATCGACGACCTGCTGTCCGACATCGAGGCGAAGGGCCAGGGCGTCTCCATCACCGGCGGTTCCGCCGGCGGCGCCGACCACATCCTCGCCGGCTCCATCCTCAAGGAAGCCGGCATCGCGCCCGACAACCTCAACTACATCCCCTACTCGGGTGGCGGCGAGTCACTGGCGGCCCTCCTGGGCAACAAGGTCAACGCGGGCATCTCCGGCGTCGGCGAGTACGCGGAGCAGGTCGAGTCCGGCAAGCTGCGGGCCCTCGCGGTCTCCGGCGAGGAGGCGGCCCCGCAGCTGCCCGACACCCCGACCCTCACCGAGGAGGGTATCGACCTCGTGCTGACCAACTGGCGCGGCGTCGTCGCCCCCGGCAGCATCGACGAGGCGCAGGCCGAGAAGCTCACCGAGCTCGTCACCGACCTCCACGAGACGGACACCTGGAAGGCGACCCTCGAGGAGAACAACTGGTCGGACGCATTCCTGGCCGGCGAGGAGTTCCAGAGCTTCCTCGACGAGGACATCGCCAGCGTCAAGACCACCCTCACCGACATCGGACTGCTGTAGCCGATGAGTAGCTCAGTACAGAACGCACCCGGGAGCGGCACCGCGGCCGCTCCCGGCCTGCCGGTCGGCGAGCTAGTCTTCGCGCTGATCATCGTCAGCCTGGGTGTGCTCGGGTTCGTGTCCGGCGCCGGGATCCAGACCCCGCCGTCGGCCAGCGACATCGGGCCGCGGGCCTTCCCGTTCGCCGTGTCGGGCCTGCTCGTCGTCGTCGGCGCCGGCCTGGTGCTGCAGGTCCTGCGGGGCCACCGCGGCTCGGCCGACGAGGGCGAGGACGTGGACCTCGAGGCGAGCACCGACTGGCTGACGGTCGGCAAGCTCGCCGGGCTGGTCCTGCTGCACGCGTTCCTGATCGTTCCCCTCGGGTGGCCCGTCGCCGCCGCGATCCTGTTCTTCGGAGCAGCCTGGTCGCTCGGCGCCCGCCCGTGGTGGCGTAACCTCATCACCGCGATCCTGTTGGCGCTGGTGCTGCAATTCGTCTTCGGCGGGCTCCTCGGTGTCTCTCTGCCCCCCGGCTTCCTCGAAGGGTTCGGTGTCTTCGGTGGATAACTTCCTCATGCTGATGCAGGGCTTCGCCACGGCGATGCAGCCCATGTACCTCCTGTTCGCACTCGGCGGCGTGCTCGTCGGAACCGCGGTCGGCGTCCTGCCGGGCATCGGCCCGGCCATGACCGTCGCGCTGCTCATGCCCATCACGTACAGTCTCGAGCCGACGGCCGCGATCATCGTCTTCGCCGGCATCTACTACGGCGGCATGTACGGCGGGTCGACCACCTCGATCCTGCTCAACACCCCCGGAGAATCGTCCTCCATCGTCACGGCGCTCGAGGGCAACAAGATGGCCAAGGCCGGCAGGGGAGCGGCAGCGCTGGCGACGGCAGCTGTCGGATCCTTCGTCGCAGGCACCATCGCCACGGTCCTGCTCAGCTTCCTCGCCCCCTATGTCGCGGCGTTCGCGGTGCAGATCGGTCCCGTCGAGTACGTGGCCCTGATGGTCGTGGCCTTCCTGACGGTCGGCGCGCTCCTCGGCTCGTCCGTGCTGCGCGGCCTCGCCTCGCTGGGCCTCGGCCTGTTCATCGCGCTGGTCGGCTTCGACTCGCTCACCGCCCAGCAGCGGTACACGTTCGGCAGCCCCTTCCTGGCGGACGGGATCGACGTCGTCCTCGTGGCGGTGGGTCTCTTCGCCGTCGGCGAGGCACTGTACGTCGCATCCCGCCTCCGGCACGGACCCATCAAGGTAATCCCGGTGACCGGTGGCTGGACGAGCTGGCTCCGCAAGGACGACCTCCGCCGTTCCTGGAAGCCGTGGCTGCGCGGCACCCTGATCGGCTTCCCGGTGGGTACCATCCCCGCCGGTGGTGCCGACGTCGCGACCTTCCTGTCCTACGCGTCCGAGCGCAAGCTCGCGAAGGGCGAGAACAAGAAGCAGTTCGGCAAGGGCGCCATCGAAGGCGTGGCCGGCCCGGAAGCCGCGAACAACGCCGCCGCCGCCGGTGTCCTGGTGCCCCTGCTGACGCTGGGCATCCCGACGACGGCGACGGCCGCCATGATGCTCGTGGCCTTCCAGCGGTACCAGATCCCCGTCGGACCCCAGCTCTTCGAATCCAACAGCTCGCTCGTCTGGGCGCTCATCGCCAGCCTCTACGTGGGCAACCTGATGCTGCTCGTGCTGAACCTGCCGCTCGTGGGCATCTGGGTCAAGATCCTCCAGATCCCCCGGCCGTACCTGTACGCGGGCATCCTGGTGTTCGCCGTGCTGGGCGCCTTCTCGGTGAACTTCACGCCGATCGACGTGATCATCCTGCTGGTCGTCGGCATCCTCGGGTTCTTCATGCGGCGCTTCGGGTACCCGATCGCCCCGATGGTGGTGGGCCTGATCCTCGGTCCCATCTTCGAGAGCCAGCTCCGCAGGTCGCTCGCGATCTCGCAGGGCGATCCCGTGGCCCTCGTGCAGTCGCCGGTCGCTGCGACCATCTACGTCGCGCTGATCATCATCTTCGCGCTGTCCTTCCTGCTCAAGCGCCGCCAGCGCCAGTTCGAGGCGATGGTCGCGGAGAACGCCGACGCACCCGAGGTCGTCCGCGGGTCCGTGGCAGCACCCGAGGCCGCTGTGGCACCCGCCGCGACCGCACCTACCCGAGAGGACACCGACCGATGAGCACCATCGTCGTGGGCTACGTGCCCAACGCCCTGGGCGACGCCGCTGTCACCGAAGCAGTGGAGGAGGCCCGACGGCGGAACGCGGAACTGGTGGTCATCAACACCACGCGTGCCGACCGGCTGGTCAACCCGGCCTACGCGGACTCGGCGGATGTCTCGAAGCTCGAGCAGATGCTCGACGCCACCGGCGTACGCTACTCCGTGCGGCACAGCATCTCGGAGGCGACCGCGGCCGAGGAGGTCGTGGACACGGCGGAGGAACTGGACGCCGACCTGATCGTGATCGGCCTGCGGCACCGCACGCCGGTGGGCAAGCTGATCATGGGCTCGACGGCGCAGAACATCCTGCTGTCCGCCCGCTGCAACGTCCTGGCGGTCAAGCTGCCCTGACGGTTCCCTGCACTGCAGACAACACGACGGCGGGCCCTCCGGAAGGGGGGCCCGCCGTCGTTCTGCGTGGCGGTCTTACGTTGCCGTCGCGCAGGCATCGCGCCATATCAGGCGCCGCTTCCATCGATTGATCCGTTGCTAGAACGGCGGGTCGTCCGCTGGGGCGGTGTACGTCCGGCCCGCGATGGACGTCGCGGTGAGCAATCCGGGGCGTGCCTGTTCGTAGTGCCACAGCCCTTCACTCTTGAACATGTGGTGCCTGCGGCACAGGTGTGCCAGGTTGTCGTGGTTCGTCCCGCCTCCGCGCGCCCACGGCGTGGTGTGATCGAACTCGCTGCGCGAGGCGGGGATGTTGCAGCCAGGGTGTCGACATGTACGGTCACGGACGCGCAGCCAGTTCTTGAGGTCGGAGGGCACGGCGTAGGAGGTGCGGCCGACGCTGAGGACGGCGCCGGTTTCCGGGTGCGTCAGGAGCCTCGTGAAGGAGGGGGCATGAGCTGCGATGCGCCTGGCGAGTTCGGCCGGGATCGGCCCGTAGCTCTCCAACTGGGCGGGTGCATCATCGACGCCGAGCAGTGACAGGACCGGGACGGTGACGTTGATGTGCGCCCGCAGGCCGTCAGGGAGAGGGGTCGCGGTCAAGGGCTCGACGCCGCGGGTACTCCAGCCAGCATCCTCGCCATGCGGGTGTTCCTCACCGGATGCCCGGGGGACACGGGCACGGTGACCCCCGAATGCTCCCGGAGTTCTGCATCCGGACCGGGCTGCACCAACCGGGGGTTAGATACAGGAACGGGGAGCAGAAGGTCGACGAGGATGTCGGTGCGCAACTGAGCCAGAGTGCGGCGCTCGGCGGGCCCCTGCAACTGCCGGGCTGCGCCGGTCAGATGGGCGTCGATCGCGGCTGCCGAGGTAACGGGCAGGTAGACGCTGAGCCAGGCCATGGCGTCGTCGTCCGGTTCCAGCTCCACCCGGCGCCGTGCCTCGGCAGACCGGGCACGCTGGTCGATGCTGTCCGGGTGGTACTGGGTCCGGAGGCGTTGCGCCTGGTAGGCCAGCTTCGTCGTCGTCGTGCGGATCGCAACAGGCAGCAAGGCGGCTTCCGCGGCCAGGGCAGTCGCGGCAGGCACTCCGGAGTATTCGTGGATCAGGGTTGTGGCGTGGCTCCAGGAGATGCTGCCGTCGCGCAGGGCCGCGAGGGTGGCGGGATGGTAGGTGCAGAGCACCCGGGCCTGCTGGACCAGCAGGAAGGCGCTTCGCTCTGACGTGCGGAGGAGGCAGGCCACTTCGGCCGCGGCCAGCGTGTCACCCAGGTTGCCGCGGCTCCGCACCGGCTGCAGGGAACGTGCACTGGCCCTGCGATCGATGAGGGATCGGACCCGCTCCACGGCCACGACGACGCACGCCTGCAATCGCGCCTTCTCCGCCTCGAGGGAGGCGAGCTCGGCAAGAGCTTCATCAAGCTCATCCGTCAGCTGCGCTACCGCTTCCATGACTCATCATCTCGCGCGCCACCGACAGAATAAGGGCAGAAACGCGCCATTCCGAGTACCCGCCAACGGAAGCAAACTGCCGTCTCTGCAAGGCCAGCACCGCGCGGTCAGTGGTGCTGGCTACCCCGGCACTGAAGCTTTCCCAGGGAACGCTCGCGGCGCCTCGGGACCGGCGGCTAGCCCTTCGCCGCGAAGAGTTCGAGCGCGATGTTGTCCGGATCCCGGAACTCCAGGATGTACCCGGCGCCGATGTCCTTCACGCCGCCATGTCCGATGCCCTTGCCGTCCAGTAGGGCTGCGGCGTCGTCGAGTACCTGCCGGCCGTCGACGCTGAAGGAGAGGTGGTCGAGGCCCACGCGGTCCTCGCTGAAGGTGTCGTCGGCCACGGGACGGAGGCCGAGCAGGCTGTCTCCGAGCTGGTAGATGACGCCGTCGTACAGGAAGCCAAGCTGCTCACGGGTGGCCTCGTCAGCCCCTTCCGGCACCTCGAAGGCGACCGGCAGGCCGAACAGCGCGTCGTAGAACGCACGGGAGGCGTCGATGTCGGTGACCGTCAGTCGGACGTGGGCGTAGGCCTTGATGGGGATCGTCATGGCCGAAGTCTCGCACAACCTGGCGGTCCGTGGTCCCGCCCTCCGGCGCGACCTGCACCCGTGCCGCCAGCATGCCCGGTCCTCGCTAGGCTGGCCGGATGACTGCCATCCGGGACACCTTCGCCGGCCTCGCCCCGACGGCGGGCGCCGTCGTGCTCCTGATGGTGGTCACCGTCGGCGTCCTCACCTGGTCGCGGTCACCCCACCGGTTTGCTCCCGCGCTCGCCGTCCTGCGCGGGGCGGTGCAACTCGGGCTGATCAGCCTCATCCTGGGAGGAGTCATCACGAGTCCGCTCTGGGTGGCCTGCGCGCTCCTCGTGATGTTCATCGTCGCCGCACTGACGGCTACCCGGCGCATCGGGTTCACGGGTCCCCACGCCGCGCTGGTGGTCCTCGGCATGGGGCTGGGTGTGGTCGTTGCCCTCGTCGTCGTGTTTGCCACGGGAGCGATCCTCGCGGAACCGCGCTACCTGCTCGCCCTCGGCGGCATCGTCATCGGCAACACGATGTCCATCGCGACGCTCGCCGGACGCCGCCTTCGGGAATCGACGCTGGAACGCTGGGACGAGGTGGAGGGCTGGCTGGCGCTGGGAGCCCGGCCCCGGCAGGCCACCCTGGACATGGCGCGGGCCGCTGTCCACTCGGCGCTCATCCCGTCCACCGACCAGACGAGGACCACCGGTCTCGTCACGCTCCCGGGCGCCTTCGTCGGCGCCATCTTCGGTGGGATCTCCCCGCTCGAGGCCGGTCGCTTCCAGATCGTCGTCCTCGCCTCGATCATGGCGGCCGGTGCGCTGACCGCCGTCGTGCTGGTGCGCGGGCTCGCCCCTGTGCGCGTCCGGCCCGCCCCGCTGGACTAGGCGGGGCCGGACGTCCGACGCGGGAATGCCGGGGCGCTGTCCAGCGCTTCACCGGACATGAAGAAGATCGGTTTCCTGTCATTCGGCCACTACCAGGACGTCCGTGGTTCGTCGGTGCCGAACGCACGCGAGTCCCTGGTGCAGGCCGTCGAGCTCGCGGTCGCCGCGGAGGAGCTCGGTGTCGACGGCGCGTACATGCGCGTCCACCACTTCGCGCCGCAGTACTCGGCGCCCTTCCCGCTGCTGGCCGCGATGGCGGCGCGGACGAAGACCATCGAGCTGGGTACCGGCGTGATCGACATGCGCTACGAGAATCCGCTCTACATGGCGGAGGAAGCCGCCGTCACCGACCTCATCAGCAATGGGCGCCTGCAGCTCGGCATCAGCCGGGGATCACCGGAGACCGCGCTCGACGGTTCGCGCACGTTCGGCTACCTCCCGGAGGAGGGCTCCACCGACGCCGACCTTGCGCGCGACAAGGCCGCGCTGTTCCGACGGGCGATCGCGGGCTCCGGCATCGCCGACGCCAACCCACGCATGACCGGCAGCACCGGGAAGCTGGCGATCGATCCGCTCTCGCCGGGGCTGCCCGAGCGTATCTGGTGGGGCTCCGGCACGAGGGCCACCGCGCAGTGGGCGGCGGAGCAGGGCATGAACCTGATGAGCTCCACGCTGCTGACGGAGGACACGGGTGTACCGTTCGACGAGCTCCAGGCCGAGCAGATCGAGATCTTCCGCAAGGCGTGGGCCGGGGCCGGACACGCCTGGTCGCCGAGGGTCTCGGTTAGCCGCAGCATCCTGCCTATCGTGAGCGAGAGCGACGAGTACTATTTCGGCCTCCGGGCACAGCGCGATTCGACGGACCAGGTCGGGATTTTGGACGGTGCCCGGTCCCGGTTCGGCCGCAGCTACATCGGACCTCCGGATGTCATCGCGGAGCAGCTCGCGGCCGATGCTGCCGTGCAGGCCGCCGATACGCTCCTGGTGACCATCCCGAACCAGCTCGGCGTCGATTTCAACGCGGCGCTCCTCGGGAACATCGTCTCGCTCGTCGGCCCCGCGGCGGGACTGCGCTGACGACGGCGGATGCCGGAACCGGGCGGTTCCGGCACCCGCCGAGGGACGGTGAAGCCGGGCGGGACCGGGAGACAGCGACGCCGGGACGGGAGACCGACCTCAGGGAGCCGTCGACCCTCCGGTCAGCTCCAACGCGACGTCCGCGACCGAGCGCCGGGCCCGTTCGGCGCGTGCCATCAGTTCGCGGAAAGCTCCGCGGTCGTCGACACCGAGCTGCGCCATGAGCATGCCCTTCGCCATGCCCACGCGGTCGCGCATCTGCAGGGCGACCGCCAGTTCGGAGCGGATCTGCCGGGGCGTGTCCGTGGTCTGCACGTGGCTCAGCAGCGCGGCGGCGGGAACCGAGAAGCGGGTGAGGGCGCGCTCGGTGGTCTCGTCGAAAGCGCCGGCCTCGGTGGAGTACACCTTCATGGCACCGATGGTGGTGCGGCCCTGAATCAACGGCACGCTCTGGCAGGACCGTACGGACATCTCGGCCGCGGCGGCAGCCCACCGGGGCCGGCGCTGGTCCGGCGCGGTGGTGTCGTCCGCCCGCACCGGCGCTCCGGTCGACCAGGCGCTGAGGCAGGGGCCTTCGGACAGTTCGTACTGCAGTTCGTACTGCAGTTCGTCCGGGCGCCGAACCAGGGTGTCGGTCGCGCCGGTACTCGTGCGCTGTCCATGGTGGATCAGGGAGACGCCTGCTCCGACAGCGCCGTGGATCAGGTCCCGAGCCGCCTCGGCGAGGAGGTCCACGGCGTGCTGAACGGTTTCTTGGGTGAGCAGGAGTCCGCGAACCCGACCGAACACTACCGCGAGTTCGTTGAGGTGGGGCTCAGAATTTAAGTAGCCTCGAGATGTCCTGGTGCCGGTCATGCCGACGGTAATCAGCGCCTACTTCTAGACCCGTTCAAGATAGTCAACTCGGCGGAACGAGGCAAATCGCCCGTTGCGGGCGTCGATCACCCCGACTACTCGCTTCCCGCTGTCGGTGGGCGCACCCTGTCGCCGGGGCACAGTGCTGGCTAGCATTGAGTCGAGTTGTTCAGCAGGGCGCAGCTTTCCTGGTCGCAGTGCCTGCCTTGCGTGCACGCAGTTCAAGGGGAATGTGCCATGGATGATGGTCTCAGCGTGCGACCCGAGGTGGATGCGGGGAATGTACTCGAGCAGATGCTGGCCGCCAGCGCCGGTCTCGACGAATTCCTCGAGAAGTTCGTGGAAGCTGCAGCGGCGGCGCTGCCCGACGGCCGCAGCGAGATCCTCGCCGGCCTGATCCTCCTGCGGCCCCGGACCAAGGCCACGATTGCGGGCACGAGCCCGACCGCACGCCACCTTGCAGAGCTCCAGTGCCGGTTCGACGACGGACCCTGCGTGAAGACCGTGTCCACGGGAAGGACCGTCCTGATGGAGGATTCGGCCGTCGACGCCACATCTCCTCTCTACGGTCCGGCAGCACTCCAGAAGGGGATCCACTCGGCCCTCGGCGTCCCGGTCCGCCTGCGTGGGCCGGAGAAGGCCGTCGTCGCCTATTTCTCGCGCCGGCCGGGCGCTTTCTCCGAGGAGAGGGTCGCACGTGCGGAACGCTTCGCCGGCGGGGCATCCACCTCGCTGCAGCTTGCGATCCGCCTCGCCCGGCTGACGGACAGGGCGGAGCACCTTGCCGCGGCGATGGAGTCGCGCACCACCATCGATCTGGCCGCGGGCGTGATCATGTCCCAGAACCGGTGCAGCCAGGATGAGGCGATCAGGATCCTTCGGGCGGCATCGACCGCCCGCAATATGAAGCTCCGGGACCTCGCCCGGAACGTCCTGACCAGCACCGTGGATGCACCGGTGACCACGCACTTCGACTGACGCGCGTCGATGGCCTGCCTCCACGCCGGCACCGCTTGTCCTTTTCGGCGCCGCAGGTACGCTCACGGCGCCGGATCCGTTCAGCCGTCAAGGCTTGCGGCGTCGGATTCCGCGGAGTCCTCCTCGTCCTTCGCCTCAGCGACCGAGCGGGTCGCGTCGGACACCTTCCGGTCGAGGGCTGCAGCCTCGGCGTCGAGGTCGGCGAGCTCCCGCCGGAGCGCGTCCAGGCGCTCCTCGAGGTCCTCCAGAGAAGCGGTCAGCCCGTCCCTCCGGACGGTGAGGCGCTGCGACTTCCGTAGCAGGTCCGCCGCCGCGTCCTCGGCGGCGGCGCGTGCCTCACGCGCCGCGGAAAGCCGTGCTTCGGCGTCCCTGCGCTGACGGGCGGTCTTCGGGTGCCCCGCGCGGGCCGGCAGGCCGTCCTCCGTCCCGGTCGGATCTCCGCCCTGGACAGGGGGAGTGAAGGGGCCGGCAACGGCGCCTTCGAGGTCCACGGGATCCCAGCCGGTGGCCTCGAGCGTCCGCACGAGCCTCCCGGTGAGCACCGCTGCGGCAGCTGCCGGGTCGGCCAGGGCAGCCCGCAGGGTCTGCTCCACGCCCGGCAGGGCGGCGGGCCCGACGTCGTGCCCCAGGTCCGCGGCGGCATCGAGGGACTGACGGGCGACGGCGGCGAGGAGGCGCTGGCGCTGCTGGCCGAGCGCATGCAGTTGCGCCCGGTCGAGGCTGGCCTGCGCTTCCTTGAGCGAGGCACCGAGTTCGAGCACCTGCTCCACCTCCTCACGGCGGCGGTCGACGAGCACGTTGACGAGCCATGCGGCCGAGGCAGGCTTGGGCAGTCTGCGCAGTGTTGCGGCGAGTTCCCTGTCGCCCTCCTGCGTCGCCTTCTTCGCGGCGGCGTTCCGCTCCTCCGTGAACCGATCGAGCGGCAGCGCATAGAGGGCGGCCGCCTGTTCCACCAGGTCCATGTCGTCTGCGTCCTTCCGCTGGGCTCGCCCGATTATAGGCACCGGCAGGGAGCGGCGACAGGGGAGGGCCCGCCTGTATCCGGTGGCCGCACGGGCGTACAGATGGAGGGGAAGCCTGCCGCCCCACCGCACCCGGCCCAGTACACCTAGCCCCCGGCGGGCACGCCGTCCAGAGCGCGGAGGCGCTCCGCTCCAGTGGCGTTCGCGCGGCGGGCCGTGTGTACTGGTCCAGTGGCCGGGTCCGTCGACGGACCCGGGGATCTGAAAGGACGCACGCGATGGAAGCACGATGCCCGAGTTGCGGTTCTGCCCTGATCGAACTGGGCGAGGACCAATGGCCCGCCGAGGGGCCGGTCCCTGCCGGAACCCTCGCCGTCTTCCAGTGCGAGCAGAACCACAGGATCACCGTGGGGCAGACCCAGATCCAGGCCTAGCCGGGCCGACGGGAATCCAGCCGGAGCGTCGGGCGAGAACCGGGCGGAGCGTCGGGAGATCCCGGTTCAGGCCTCCCGGTCGTCCGCGTCGTCGATGATGCGCGTCAGTTCATCCCTCAGTGCCACGGCCTCCTCCACGCTGAGCTCGAGGCGCTCGCCCTGCTCGACCCACCCGATGCTGATCAGTGGCCGGCCCTGGCCGTCCGCCGAGGAGGACAGCCCGACCGCCACCGCGCGGCCGCCCGTGTGCGTCACGTCGCCGACGATCATCTCGCCGCCGTCATCCCCTGCTACTGCCATGGTTCCTCCTCCGTGGGTCTGTTCCTCCCATGCTAGGCGCGGCCGGGACTGCAGTGTCCACTCTTTCTCCGGATCGCAGTGGCTGCAGGCGCCGTTCGGGCGGCGACCGATGATGGGTGCGCCGGGGTGGCCCTAGCCGGCGCCTGCCGGGCGGACTGCGAGGTTCGGGTGCAGCAGTTCGAAGCCCTCATCGGTCAGCGCATCGCGGTCCACGTCGTCCGGGAGCAGCACGGCCGTGACCCTGCTGTCGCGGATCGTGGCCCCGGCAGCTCCGCGTTCGAGCGGGGCGCACTCGAGGCCTACACCGAGCCCCTCCTCGGCGAGCAGGCAGACCGTGTCCCCGGTCCCGATCCCCTCCACCGGCTTGGCTGCGAAGTACTCGACGCCGTCGCGTTCGACCAGGAAGCGGGTGCTTGCGAGGTCGATGCCGTCGAGGTCCGTCTGGATGGTCAGGATGTCCTGCTCGGTCTGTTCCTTCTCGAGGAGACCGAGCGCCGGGCCGCCGGTGCAGCCGGCCAGCGCGAGGACCGCCGCGCACAGCCCGGCAGCCCGGGCATGGGAACGGGGCAGGCGGGGCATGGATCTCCTCGGCTCGGCTGGGGAACGTCCCTCCCAGCCTAGCGAAGGTGCGGACCCACGCAGGGGCCATCGGCTCCTCCACGGTGCGGTTCAGCGGATACCGCTCCGCGCGAGTCCCTGGACGAAGTATTTCTGGAACGCGAGGAACATGATGATGATCGGCGTGATGGAGATGAGCGCCAGCGCCATGATGGCGCCGTAATCCGCCCCGTACTGACCGCGGAGATAGAGCAGGCCGATGGGAAGCGTGAAGAGCTGGCTGTCCTTGAGAGCGATCAGCGGCCACGCGAAGTCGTTCCACTGGTACATCACGGTGAGCAGCACGAGGACGGCGATGAGCGGCTTGCACAGCGGCAGGACGATCTGCAGGAAGATCCGGACGGTCCCAGCGCCGTCGACCTTCGCCGCCTCGATGAGCTCGTCCGGGATCGCGATGATGAACTGCCGCGCAAGGAAGATCCCGAAGGCCGAGGCCGCTGACGGGAAGATGACGGCCCAGAACGTGCCGTAGATGCCGAGTTGGGTGACGAGCCGGAACTGCGCCACCATCAGGACCTGCACGGGGATCATCATGGTGCTCAGCACCAGCAGGAAGATGGCGCCCTTGCCGCGGAAGTCGAGCTTCGCGAAGGCGTAGCCTGCCAACAGGTTTCCCGTGACCGTGAGGATCGTGACGATCGCAGTGATGACCACCGAGTTGCCGAACCACGTGGCGGTGGGAAAGCTGCCGAAGACGGTGCGGAAATTGTCGAGCGTCCACGAGGACGGCCAGATGCGCAGCTCCCGGCTGAAGACGTCCGCGTTCGGGGAGAAGGCGAGCGTGACCATCCAGTACAGCGGGAACATCATCACGAGGCCGACGACGACGGCGGTCACCAGGCGAGCGATGGCCGCCGCCAGCTGAGCCCGCGGGACGCGTTTGACGCGCGGAACGAAGCCGCCGGGACCGGCGTCATGCCCGGCAGCACCGGTCGACGCGCCGTCGCCCCGCAGGGGGAGTGGATGGGCCATGGGAATCCTGTCCTGGTGATCCGGGATGGGGGGTGTCGTTATCCGGCGGTGTCGCGCGAGCGGTTGCCGCGCCACTGGATCGCCGTGAAGACGAGGGTGAGAAGGAAGATCACGATGCCGATGGCTGCTGCGTAGCTCTGGTTCCGGGTGACGAACCCGTTCTCGTAGGCGTAGGTGACCAGCACCGACGTCGAGCGCCCCGGCCCTCCGCCGGTCATCACGAAGATGGTGTCGAAGACCTGGAAGGAGTAGATGACGTCCATGATCAGCAGGAAGAAGGTGGAGGGGCCCACGAGCGGCACGGTGAGGTGGCGGAACTGCTGCCAGGAATTCGCGCCCTCGAGGCGGGCCGCCTCGTACAGCTCGGGCGAGATGCCCTGCAGCCCGGCCAGGTAGATGACCATGTTGAACCCCACGCGGATCCACAGCGTCACCAGGATGATCGAGGCGAAGGCCGCGGATCCCTGCGACTGCCAGGGGATGGCCGCGAGACCGCCCCCGCGCAGGAGCTTGTTGATGATGCCGGTCGCCTCGTCGAACAGGAGGACGCCCATGAGGGCGGTGGCGACTCCGGAGATGACCATCGGCAGGTAGATGAGGGTGCGGAACAGTCTCCGCCCGGGAAGCACGGAGTTCATGAGGACGGCGAGTCCGAGTCCGAGGGCCAGGCTCAGCGGCACGGTGATCAGCGTGAAGGCCGCCGTGTTGAGCGCCGACCGCCAGAACGTGGGATCCGTGACGAGGCGCCGGTAGTTATCGAGCCCTACCCAGCCACTGGCGCCGAACCCGTTGGATTCCTGGAAGCTGATGAGGAAGGCCCAGACCAGCGGCAGGAACAGGAAGACCCCGAGAAGGACGAGGTTGGGCCCCAGGAAGCCGTAGGAGGCGAGGGCGGCACGCTGCCGCCGGGATGCCCTCCCTGACGCCGCTGCGTAGGTGGCCGCCGGGGACGACGGCGGCCCGGTATCGTCGGTCGACTCCTCGCGGGACGAGGTGTCGGCGGACATCAGCCGACTGCTTCATCGACGGCGGCAGCAATGTTTGCCAGCGTCTTCTCGACCGGCTGCCCCTGCGTGAACGCGGCCTCCAGCTCGTCCCGGAGCTTAGGATTGATCGTCGCCATGGCGGGAGCGGTGAGCTGCTGTACGTCACCCGGCTCGAGCGTGGTCGCCTGCTCCACGAAGATGCCCGCGATGTCCGGCCTCGTCTGGTAGTCCAGTTCCGTCCCCACCAGGCTGTTCAGGGTCGGCAGCTCCATGGCACGCGCACAGAAGTCGGACATCTGCTTCGGTTGGGTCATGAATTTCAGGAAGTCGGCCGCGAGGTCCGGATTACGGGCGTTCTTCGTCGCCACGAGGGCGTTGCCGCCAAGATCACACGCTCCGCGCTCGTCGCGCGGCAGATAGGTGGCGCTCCACTCGAAATCGGTGACGGCCTCATCGAGGCTCGGGAGGACGAAGTTCCCGACGAAGGCCATGGCGGTGGTCCCTGCGGAGAACGCGCCGTCAGCGTAGGTGGAGGACTTCACCGAACTGCTCGGAGGAACCAGGCCGTCGGCGAAGAACCCCTGAGTGAAGGAGAGGGCCTTCGTCCCGGCCTCGGACTCAATGGCCGACCCTGTGAGGTCGTCATTGAACAGCCGCCCGCCCGCCTGGAACAACCAGCTGAGCCACCGGGTGGAACCGCCGAGCTGCCAGTTGTACACGAAGGGGTAGAGGTCGTCGGGAAGGGAACCGCGGAGCTGCTCGGCCACCTGCCGGAACTCGTCCCACGTCCAGGCGGAATCGAGGCTGTCGGGGACGCTCGTGATGCCCGCCTGCTCGAAGAGGTCCGTGCGGTAGACCAAGGCCGAGGTGTCCGTCTGGTGGGGCACGCCGTAGGGCTTGCCGTCGAACTGTACGGCCTGCCACATCGCGGGCAGGAACTCCTCGCTGGCCGCGGTGTCGAAGTAACTGGTGAGGTCCAGGAGCTGGTCCTGGCTGCTGTAGGCGCCGATGGTGCCGTAGTCCACGCGGAACAGATCGGGTGCGGTGCCGGCCTGCAATTGCGCGTCGATGTTCTGGAAGATCTGTTCGTAGGGCACGAGGTTGAGTTCGACCTTCACGCCGGAATTGGCGCCTTCGAAGGCCGCGATGCCGCGCCGGAAGCCCTCCTCCTCGGCAGGACTACCCCAGGTCGTGAAGGTGAGGGTATTCTCCCCGCCCTCCCCGTTATCGCTGTTTCCTCCGCCCGAGAACCCGGAACAGCCGTTGAGGGCTGCGGCTGCAGCCAGGAATCCTGCTCCGCCGAGAATCTGCCGTCTGGAAATGGTCATGGTGTACCTTCCGGGTCAGGGTGCACACAACCTACAGCACAGCTTCGACGCTGCACAGACTGTTGATGTCCGGAGGACCTCGCGCTATAAGGCCTGCAGGAGCTCGCAGCGGAAGCGCTCACCGCCCGAAGACCACGCGCCCGCTGAAGAAGACGAGGTCAACCCGCATATGGGTCCGCAGGGGGATCAGAAGCCGACGAGGGCATGGGGGACGTAGTGCTCCTCCAGGGCGCGGACCTCGTCCTCGGTCAGCTCGAGCTCCAGCGAGGCGAGGGCGTCCTCGAGGTGGCGCTGCTTGCCGACGCCGACGATCGGCGCCGACACCACGGGATTGCGCGAGACCCAGGCGAGGGCCACCTGGGCGCGGGTCACACCGCGTGCTTCCGCGACGGCGCCGACCGCGTCCGAGACGCGCCGGTCGGCATCCAGCGTGCCGTAGAGGGTCTTGCCGAAGGAGTCCGACTCGGAGCGCGACGTCGTCTCGTCCCACGGCCGGGCGAGCTTGCCGCGCGCGAGCGGGCTCCATGGCAGCACGCCGATGCCCTGGTCCGCGCACAGCCCGTACATCTCGCGCTCCTCCTCGCGGTTGATGAGGTTGTAGTGGTCCTGCATGGTGACGAAGCGGGTCCAGCCGTTGATGCGCTGGAGGTAGAGCGCCTTGGAGAACTGCCAGGCATACATCGACGACGCCCCGATGTGGCGGACCTTGCCCGCCTTCACGACGTCGTGCAGTGCTTCGAGGGTCTCCTCCAGGGGAGTGTGCGGGTCGAAGCGGTGGATCTGGTACAGGTCCACGTAGTCCGTCCCGAGGCGCCGGAGGCTGTTGTCCAGCTCCGCCAGGATCGCCTTCCGGGACAGTCCGGCGCCGTTCGGCCCCTCGTGCATGCGGCCGTGGACCTTCGTGGCGATCACGATCTCCTCGCGCCGCGTGAACTCGGCCAGCGCGCGTCCGACGATCTCCTCGCTGGATCCGTCCGAGTAGACGTTCGCGGTGTCGAAGAAGTTGATACCGGCGTCGACGGCGGCCCGGATGAGGGGGCGGCTCTCCTCCTCGGGCAGGGTCCATGCGTGGTTCCCGCGGTCGGGGGTGCCGTAGCTCATGCAGCCGAGGGCGAGCGGTGAGATGTCGAGGCCAGTGGAGCCGAGTTTCACGTAGCGCATGGATTCCCTTTGCTGGGGTCGGAGGTTTTCCTCCACCCTAGTGCGGGACCCTCCGTGGAGGGGGACCGTGGCGGTTTCCGTCGCTCCGGGAACTGCAGCGGGAAAGGCGGGCGCCCCGGGGATGCCGTTCGCACCCGCGGGGAGCCCGCAGGCAGGACCCTTCGGGTCCGGCAGGGACCTCCCCCACGGAGCCCCTGCGCTGCCACTTCCAAGCCTAGTCCTGACGGTCGCCGAAAAAAACCGTATGGCCGGTTTATTCGAGGCCCTTGCGGAAGAGGGCGACGTATCGCGGTACATCGTCCTGCAGATCGGGGGCCACGACTCCCGGCAGCAACATCTCCCACAGGTCGCCGAGCCGGTCGAGGACGTCCGCCCTGCCGGTCAGGATGTTCGAGACCATCTGCACCCCGGTGTAGGCACCGACGAGCAGGCGGGCGAATGCCTCGGCGTCGAGGTCGGGACGCAGGTCGCCGTCCTGGATGGCCGTGCGCGCGAACTCACTGAACCAGGAGGTCCAGTCGCGGTACGGCTGATGGACATCGTGCCCGAAGGCCGATGCCTCGAACGTCAGCCGGACCCCTGCGCGCATGACCGAATGCTCGACGAGCTGCACCGCGAAAACGCGGCCGATCAGGATCATCGTCTCCAGGGCGGGGCGTCCCAGGGCGTGCACCCGGGCGCCCTCCGCCGAGGCGATGGCGTTCTGCTCCGCGATCACGGCGACGGCGAGGTCCTCCTTCGCCGCGAAGTGGAAGTACAGCGCCCCCTTGGTGACGCCCGCGCGCGTGGCCACGGCGGCGATGGAAGTGCCGCCGTAGCCGTGCTCCTCGAACACCCCGGCAGCGGCACGGATGATCGCCGACCGTGTGGCCACGGCACGTTCCTGCGGTGCCACTACGCGCTCCTACGCCAGGGACTGCACGCATTGGCGCAGGTGCGGGACCGGTTCGGGAAGGTGCCCCGCGCGGGGGAGGGCCGGACGGGGAGGGGGGTTCGCCTCATGCCCCCATTGTGCGACAGACGGTCCCGGTGCCGGATCGGAGCGCGCCGGAGGGCGGGAGAGCATTCCATCCCGCGGGGCGGAGCATGCAAGGGCCATCCACGTCCGCCCTGCAGGCGCGGGGCATCCCGGATTAGGGCAGGATGGCTACGTGACACGCGCGAACTCCCCTGATCCGTCTCCAGCCGCAGTCCGCCCCCGGCGGTGGAGGCCGCGCGTCGCGCCGGGCGCCTCCGCGGACCCGCACGGCTCCTCGGTGGCCCGCCGCTTTCGGCCCCATGCCTTCTCGGACGGGCTCAGGGTCAGTGCCGTGTGGACGGGGCGCAGCATCGTCGTCCTCGCGGGCCTGGTGATCCTCTGGTACCTCACCCGGGCGCTGTGGTCGATCATCCTGCCCACGCTGTTCGCGCTGCTGCTGGCCTCGGTCCTCTGGCCGGTCAACCGGTTCCTCCGCCGGGGCCTCCCGAAGGTCCTCGCCGCGCTCGTGACGCTGTTCGGGTTCATCGGCATCGTCGTCGGGATCGGCGCGCTGACCGTCCCGGCCATCGCGAGCGGGATCACCGATCTCTCGGGCCTGGCCCGGGACAACGTGGCCGACCTCATCGATTTCATCGCGCGTCCGCCGCTGAACCTGGATGCGGCGAACCTCGACGGCATCGTCGACACCGCCCTGGGGCAGCTGCAGGCGAATGTCGGGAACGTCGTCACCGGCATCACCACGGGACTGAGCGAACTGACCTCGGGGACCGTCGTCGTGCTGCTGGCACTCGTCTTCACGTTCTTCTGCCTCAAGGACGGGGACCGCTTCCTGCCGTGGGCATCCCGCTGGACCAACTCCGCGGCCTACGCGCATGCCTCCATGATCGCGAGCGGCTCCTGGAAGACGCTGTCCTCCTACATCTTCGCGCAGGCCACCGTCGCGCTGGTGGACGCCGTGTTCATCGGGCTGGGCCTCGTGCTGCTGCACATTCCGCTCGCCATCCCGCTGGCCGTGCTGGTGTTCTTCTCCGCGTTCATCCCGGTGGTCGGCGCCATCGTCTCCGGCCTCGTCGCGACCCTCGTGGCCTTCCTCGCCTACGGCTGGCTCACGGCCCTGATCGTGCTCGGGCTGGTGGTGCTCGTGCAGCAGCTCGAGAGCAACTTCATCCAGCCCCTGCTCGTGGGCCGGACGCTCGAGATCCACCCGGCGGTCGTCCTGGCGTCCGTCACGGCGGGCGGCACGCTGTTCGGTATCATCGGGGCGTTCCTCGCCGTCCCGACGACCGCGGTGGCCATCGTGGTGCTCCGGTACCTGCGCGACCTGTCCATCGAGAACCGGCCGGAGACCGGCGTCGCCTCCGGGAATCCCGATGCGGTTCCCGCGAAGCCGGCGGAGGACGGACGCATACCGGACGCCGCCCTGCCGACCAGTGGTGCCGTGGGGCACCGATCGGACCAGCCCGATGACTAGGCGGCCCGTGGTGGCGGTGCTCGAGGGCGAACGACCGGTGCGCGGACTCGAGCGCGTCGCCGAGCTCGCCGACGTGCGGGTGGCCCAGGCACCGACCCTGCACAGGGCCCTCGACGGCGCCGACGTGCTCTACCTCTGGGACTACTTCTCCGGGGCCCTGCCCGCCGCGTGGCATGCGGCCGGTTCCCTGCGCTGGCTGCACGTGGCCGCAGCCGGAGTGGACAAGCTCCTCTTCCCGGAACTCGTGGCGTCCGACGTCGTGGTGACCAACGCGCACGGCATCTTCGACCAGCCCATGGCGGAGTACGTCCTCGGTGCCATGCTGTACGCCGCGAAGGGCTTCGGTCCGCTGCACGACCAGCAGCGGGACGCCCGATGGGTGTGGCGCGAGGGTCGCAACATCGCAGGCTCGCGGGCCCTGGTCGTGGGGACGGGCAGCATCGGCCGGCACACCGCGCGGCTCCTGAAGGCCGTGGGGGTGCAGGTCGAGGGGGCGGGGCGGACGGCGGCGGAGCACGACGACGACTTCGGCTCCGTGCACGCCTCCGCCGACCTGGCCCGCGTGGTCGGCGGCTTCGACTGGATCATCCTCGTGGCGCCCCTGACTCCTGCCACCGAGAACCTCGTGAGCGCCGCCGTGATCGGGGCGATGAAGCCCTCCGCCGTCCTCATCAACGTGGGCCGCGGCCGGCTCGTGGACGAGGCGGCCCTCGTGGACAGCCTGCGGACCGGGACGCTGGCGGGCGCCGTCCTCGACACCGTCGCCGTCGAGCCGCTGCCCCCGGATAATCCGCTGTGGTCACTGCCGTCGGTGCTCGTCACCCCGCACATGGCGAGCAACGCCGATTCCTGGCTGGACGACCTCGCGGTGCAGTTCGAGCGGAACTTCCTGCTCTGGGTGGAGGGGCGGCCGCTGCCCGGCGTCGTCGACAAGGCCCTGGGGTATGTGCCGTCCCGGCCGCCCGGGCGGAACTCCTAGGCGGCGGCCGGTTCACCGCGCCACCACTGCACCGTCTCGGCGACGGCGGTATCCAGCGGAGTGGGCGACAGGCCCAGCACCCGCTCCGATGCCGAGGAGTCCAGGACGAACGGCCGGTCGAACTGGTAGGACAGCTCGCCCAGCTCCCGCATGGACGGCACCACGAGGCCGAGTGCACGCACCAGCCGGCCCGGCGTGCCGGTCATCCGGGGCGCGCCGACCCCGGCGGTGGCCGCGACCGCCTCGGCGAGCGCGCGCTGGGTGAGCGCGGGAAGGGTCGGGGCATGCAGCACCCGGTTCCGCTTCCGCGGCAGGTCCGCGGCCGCGATCATGGCGGCCGCAAGATCCGGGACGTAGGTGAACGAGTGCGGGGCGTCGGGGTTGCCGATGACCTGGATCCGCTTCCCACCCAGTACCGCGGGCACCATGCGCTCACCGGCGTGGGCCATCCGGACCCGGGGACCGAAGAAGTCGGACGCGACCACGGAGACGGTGTCCGTCGGGGACGCCGCCCTCGCGGCCAGGAGGGCGGTACGGACTCCGCGCTTGCCGCCCGCGGCGGAACGCTCGCTGTCCTCCGTCATGACCCTCTCGGGGTGGCTGTACGAGTACAGGCTCTCGGGGAACACGACGACGGCGCCCTGACGGCCTGCCGCCTCGAGCACCACGGCCTCCGCCGCGGGGAGTTCGCGCTTCCAGGTCGCGGCGCTGTAGGCGCTGCCGTGGACGCAGTGGAAGATGGCGGTGGCTCCGGCGACGGCGGACGCGAGGAGGGAGGCGTCTGACACGTCCACACGACGCCTCTCGATGAGGGGATGATCGGGGCCGCTGCCCGACCGCGTGAGGATCCGCACCGCATCACCGCGTGCCGCGAGTTGCTCGGCGACGGTCCATCCGACCGGTCCTGCTCCGGTGACGATGTAGGGGGACATGATGTGCCTTTCGGGAGGAGGGGTGAGAGCAGTGCTCTCAGGTCCAAGCGTGTGCCCGGTTCACGGACCTGTCAAGAGCGCTGCTCTCTTTTGTTGACAGTGCTCTCTTCCGCCTGCCAGAGTGGCTCCATGGCTGGAACACCACGCGAACGGGCACGCGAGCAGACCCTGATGGACATCACCCGGATCGGACGCCGGCAGCTCGGCGAGGTCGGAGCCGCGGCGCTCTCCCTCCGCGCCGTGGCCCGCGAACTCGGGGTCGTGTCCTCGGCGGTCTACCGCTACGTCGCCAACCGCGACGAACTGCTGACGCTCCTGGTGGTCGATGCCTACACCGAACTCGGCGACGAGGTCGATGCCGCCGTCGAGGCAGCGGGCGGCACCGCCGCCGACCGTTTCACCGCCCTCGCCGGCGCCGTCCGCCGCTGGGCCGTTCGCGAACCGTCGCGCTACGCGCTCCTCTACGGCAGCCCCGTCCCCGGCTACGCGGCTCCGGCGGAGAGGACCACGCCCCAGGGGACCCGCGTCGTCACGCTGCTCGCGCGCATCCTGGACGACGCCTGGCGTGCAGGCGACCTCGACGGCGGCCAGGCCGGAGCGCCCCCGGAGCTCGCTGCCGACTTCCAGGCCATCCGGGACGAATTGGCCCTGGCCGCTCCGGACGCACTCATCGCGGGGACCGTGCAGGCCTGGTCGGCGCTGTTCGGCGCCGTGTCGTTCGAGGTGTTCGGGCAGTACGGGCCTTCCACCTTCGCGCGTCCCGACGTGCTCTTCGACTACACCGTCCAGCGCCTTGCCGGCCAGCTGGGTCTTCGGGCGGACGCACCCTGAGAGGTGTCCGCCCCGGGAATTAGCGGAGCCGACGCCGGAAATGAGAGACTTGCCGCTGCCGCCACCCCGCCGACCAGGAGCTCCCGTGCGCATCCGCCTGCCCCATCCGGAGACCCGCAACAGCGTGCGCTCGGTCTGGCTGTTCTTCGCCCTTGTCCATCTGGGGTTCCTCGCCCGGCTGCTGCCCTTTCTCCTCGGCGGGGACGTGCTCAGCGACCTCCGGTTCTACCGTGAGTGGGCGTACCAGGCCCTGGCCGACGGCGTCTGGCAGGGCATCGACACCGCCTGGGTCTATCCCGTGGGGGCCCTCGTGCCGATGGTCGTGGCGACGGTCTTCGGCTCCTCCCTGTACCAGCTCGCCTGGTTCCTGCTCTTCGCCGGCCTCAACGCCGTCGGCACTGCGGCCCTGGTCCGGCAGCGCACGCCGTCGTCGTTCACCGCCGCGTACTGGTGGCTTGCGGCCACGGCGCTCCTCGGGCCGGTGGCGGTCGGCAGGATCGACGGCCTGACCGCACCCCTGGTGGTGGCCGCACTGCTCATCGTCGCCGCACGCCCGTTCGTGGCATCGCTCGTGCTCAGCGCGGCGACGTGGATGAAGGTGTGGCCCGCCGCCGTCGTGCTCGCGTCGCTCGTCGTTCTCCGGCGCGGGCGGCTCCGCATCCTCGGTGCCGGCGTCGCGCTCACCGCGGGCATCGCGGGCGTCGTCGCGGCCTTCGGGGACATCCGCAACCTCACCGGATTCCTCAGCGCCCAGGGCGCGCGCGGCATGCAGCTCGAGGCTCCGCTCAGCACGCCCGGGGTGTGGCAGGCGATCACCGGGACGTCGGGCGCCTACTTCTTCGAGGACGAGGTCATCAACACCATGGAAGTGCGGGGTGCGCTGAGCGGACTGGTCGGGGACCTGATGACGCCGTTGCTCGCCCTGACCATCGTCCTGGTCGCCGCGTTCCTCGCGATCGCGCTGCACCGCGGCGCCCAGGCCGGCGCCCTGCTCGCCACCGGGTCACTGGCCCTCGTGAGTACGCTCGTGGTCTTCAACAAGGTCGGCTCGCCGCAGTTCATGCTGTGGATCGCCGCCGTGATCGCCGCCGGACTCGTGCTCGACCGCGCGGCCGAGTGGCGCTACCCGGCGATCGCGATGCTGGTGACGGCCGGCCTGACCACCCTCGTGTATCCGGTCTTCTACGACGCCCTGCGCTACGAACTCAACCCCGCCGTCGCCGTCCTGCTCACCCTCCGCAACCTGCTCGTGGTCAGTATCTTCCTCTGGTCCCTGGTGCGGCTGGGGCGCCTGACGGCGAAGGCGGACGTCCCTGCGGCCGCCGGCTCGCCTAGGGGTGCCTGACGCCCTGCCCTGCGAGGACGGCCCGGTAGCCCTCCCGGTACGTCGGGTAGGCGAAGGAGAAACCGGTGGACCGCAGTCGGCTGCTGTCCATGCGGCGGGCCCCACCCCGGGTGGATGACGTCTCGCCGGTCGGCGGCTCCGGCAGGCCGAGTTCGGCGGCGAGGAACTGCAGTACGTCGCCGAGGTCCACGGGCTGTTCGTCGCTGCCGACGTAGATCGGCGCGGGATCGTCGAGGTCCATGGTCAGGTGCACGATCGCCGCCGCCGCGTCGTCGCGATGGATCCTGTTGGTCCACTGGGTTCCGGCGGGCAGGACCGCCGTCCCGCCCTTCACCTGGTCGATCAGTCGCGTGCGGCCCGGGCCGTAGATGCCGGACAGCCGAAGGACCGTGCCGCGGTCCGAGCGGCGGAGGAGCACCTGCTCGGCCTCGCGGACGAGGCGGGCGGTCGGGGCGGGGCTCTCCGCCGGCGACTCCTCGGTGACCCAGTCGCCGTCGAAATCCCCGTAGACCGCCGTCGAGGAGACGAAGAGGATGCGTCGGGGCGTCACGCCGTCGCGCTCGAGGGCATCCAGTACGTTGCGGGTGGCGTCGACGTACGCACTGCGGTAGGCGGCCTCGCTCCGGTCACCGGCGGCGGTGGCGATGACGACGACGTCGGTGTCCTGCGGGATCGGTGGCAGCGGCTGCGTCAGGTCGGCGGCTCTACCCTCGATGCCTTCGGGGATGCGTTTGGGTGAGCGGCGCCATCCGATCACCCGCTCGCCGCGAGCTGCCAGCCGCAGCCCCACTTCGGTGCCCAGGTCCCCGCAGCCCGCTATCAGCACCGTCATCGCATGTCCGTCCTCACTCCACCGGCCCGTCCTGGTGGCCGGGCCAAACGCCAGTCTAGGTGCCTTACGTGGTCCTGCCGTGCGGGGTGGAGATCGACCTCAGCAAACCGTTGAAGGACAAGCAGGAGGAGATTCCTTTCCTCCAGTTCTTCGATGCGGTCCTCGATTTTGTACTTGGTGAAGATGTCGCGGACGTTGTCGGAGAACGCGTTGATGTAGGCGAGGAGATTCTCGCGCAGGTTCTACCGGCCCTGCTGCGTTCGGCGAGCCGGTCGCACTCGAGCCCTTAGCCTTGATCGGCTTGGCCTCCGGCCTTCAGGGTCTCATGCGCGGTAGCGTGACCGGCGGAGCGGTACCCAATGTGATCATGGCGCCACGATGCCTCACCCAGAAGTGTCTTGAAGCCGACTCTTTCGTCATAAGTCGACGCCTCTGCTTACGCGACAGGGTGGCAAGACAGGGTCTGCGACCGTAAGGCTACTGGATCTGGACCGGCGCCATCGAGGCGGCCGATTCGGTGATACCAGCCGCAAACATGGTGACGCTCACGATTCGCCTCCTTTCAGATATGGGATTGTGGGGGCCACCACACGGCAGCCCCCACAGTTAGCTGGACTACTGGCGGGAACCGCTATCGGTTCCTGTGCCACCGTGTACGGCTACGAACCGCCATGTGTACGAGCCGTTATCATTCAGGCTCATACGCAGGTGACCCCACGTATCGCTGAAACGCTTCTGGACGTACGCCGGGCTGGACGTGAACGCCCTCAGGCCGATACCGCCCGTGGATACCTGAAACTGCTGCATCCCATCGGTGGTGCACTGGTCAGCGTTGTTGACCGGGCACGTGCGCTCGTAGTTGTGCTGGCTACCCGAGAGCAGGACCTTCACCCTGTTCTTGTGGAACACGTCGATCCAAGGCTTGGCCTCCGTGAAGCGGCTGTGTGAGGACGTGTTCGACGTGAAGTACGGGTCATGGTAGACGACTGCCAGGTGCTTCCCCCGAGCCTTGGCGGCTGCAAGGTTGGCGTCAATCTCGGCTGTCATCGCCTGAGCACGTATGGCGTTGTAGCGCCACGCTCCGGTGGGGGCGAACAGGATGTGCCAGTTGCCCTTGTCTACGGAGTACCACTCGTGAGCCGCCTGAAAACCTGCCGCCGTGCCTGAGCCTTCAGCGTTCGTGCGGGTCAGGTCAGTGCTGGTGGCCGACTTGGCGGTGCTTCCACACGCACCATCCATCCACTTGTCGAACTCGGCGTTACGTCCGGGCTCGTGGTCGTGGTTCGGTCCAGCCGTCCACAGGGTCTTCGCCTTTACGGGACCCCATCCTGCGGCTTCCCACTTGGCGAACGTGTCACCCGTGTAGCTGCTGTTCGTGCAGTTGCCGGCGCTGTACTGGAAGTCACCGATACCGATGAAGTTGTCGAGCGTCCCATCGGCCAGTCCCGCCTTGATGCTGCTGGCGTTCTTGCCCGAAGCTGAGGTCGTTGATGTGTTGCCTGACGGATTCATGTCACCCACGGCGGCGAAGTCGAACGACCCTCCTGTCGAAGGAGGCGGTGTCAGGGTAGGCGTAGGAGTCGGCTGCGTGATGGTTGCGGGGTTGTGGACGCGGACCCAATCGACCCGCATTTCACCTGCACCGTTAGCGGAGCTGTTCGGGAACCAGTCAAGCTGCAGAGTCTGGTGCATCGGGCCGGGAGGCTGATGGCCGGGCGTGTTGTCCTCGAACCACTTCACACCATCCACGTATCCGACGATCCCGGCTGGGGACCAATCGACCGCGTAGTTGTGGAACTGGCTGACATCAAGGGCCTTCGACCCTGAGGTCTGCAGGTTGTCGCACGAGTAGTGGGTGAAGAACTTGATGACGTTCCAGTCGCCGGTTGTCTCAGCGAAATCAACCTCACCGTCGCACGGCCAGTTCCCACTGTCAGGCCAGAGGATGCTGACCATGTGGTACTCGTCGTCGCCTGAGCCTGCGGCTCTGACTTCCCAACGCCCGTACATCTGGTTGGCGAACTTCGCGCTCAGCCCGGCTGTCGTACCATCCGGGGTGCCAGTCAGGACTGCCTTCGTCCCGTCGACGGTGACCTGCGCTGGGCTGCGGAGTCCCTTACCTGCGTGACCAGCCGAGTTGTAGACACTCCATTTAGCGGCGTCAGGCGCTCCTGTGTAGTTGAACTCGTCCCCAGCTACCACAGGACCCCAGTTCTGGGTGGAAGCAGCTGTCGTACCATCACCCGTTAGGGGAGGAGGAGGCGTTGTCGGGGTGGTCCCGGTCGGCTCTGTGGTGATGACGAGCTTCGGGCGGAGAGCGGGGTCAGGGGACTCGTCGGACTTGAACCCGATCCACTTCTGGGCACCCGATTCGAGCGTGAAGTTGTTCGCCCCAGCCACCGTAGCGGCTGTCACGTCCCACTCCACCCACGAGCTACCTGCGAAGCCACCAGTCTTGCCCAGCCACGTCCCACGGGCGGGTGCGTTTTTCCACGTGACACCCGTCTCGGTCCAGTCGCCGGTCGTCTTGTAAACGTTAACGAACTCAGTGGCTGTTGCGCTCGCCTCTGCGTAGGCCCGGAGCTTGGCGGATACGATCCGCTCTCCTGCCGGTACGACCACATGGAACTTGAGGAGGGCGTTGCGCCGCATGGAGTTGCGGCCCTCTGTGCTCCAACGGACGCTGTTGCCGTAGTTCGTGGTTGGGAAATCAGCCTGAACGTACGTGTCCGCTACCGGAGCGATGGAGACTGGTGCGCTTACCGCTGCACGAGTCCCTTCAAATGTTGGTGCTGAGCACCCTGTGGCAACCAACGCAGACAGGGCGACCGCGGTCAATGACTTCCTCATGGAGAGGACCGATCAAGTAGAGCGCTTGTTGATTTTTTGATGACGTTCACTTTCTGATGGGCGTGGCTGAGAAGGCCATGCGACCGAGCTGACGCCTCCCCAGACAACACAGCACCATGAAGGGGCCCGGAGCGTTGTTCCACGAGTGGATGAGACCGCAGCGCCGGGCTTTCAGAACTAGGTAATTGAGATGTGACCAGTGTTACCCGTGGTCCTGGAGTGAGGAGATACTCAGACGGCCAGGAGAGCCAATATTGTGCAGATACTGCGTCCGCCTTTGACAAACGAAAGGGCGGCCCCCGTCCGCGTGGCCGCCCTGCTGTACATCACGAGCCGAGGGGCTACGGGCTTCCGCCCACGCTGTCCTCGCTGTTATTGGTGACGACCCGCAAGAAGTCGGTCAGCGCACCCCAATCCACCTCGAGGTTGTTCACCTGCTCCTCATCCACCGCTATCTCGGCGTACAGGTTGGTCGAGCCCGACCTGATGAGGACATGCCCGCGTTCGCTCGGTTTGGATGGTCCATGCCGAGTACGCGCCGAATCCTGCTGGGCGTGGCCAGGACGGAATGGGCGCTCCAGAATGACGGCCCGCATCTTCGGTCTCGGCCCATGGGCGCAGTCAGTGCAGGTGCACCGCCGCCTGGCTTACGTCCCCGGTGACGTGCGGCTGTGGCCCAATCTCTCCGGCGGCGAAACGAAGGTAGCTCGCCAGTCATCGCATCCGGCCGACGGGGGCGGCAAGCAGTAGTTCCGCGGTGCCGCCCGCCTCCTCCTGGCGCAGCCGGAGGATCGCCTTGGTGCTGGGAGCGGCCTCGGTGGTGCTGGTCATGGTCCTGACGGCATTCGGCGCCTGGGTCTCCCTGACCGTCTCGCACGGCACCTCCGTGGAGGGGTGGACCGTGTGGGAGACGGCCGCGGCCCAGCTTCCCGCAGCACTCATCTACCTCGCCGTCCCCGCGCTGGTGTTCGTCCTCCGACCCTCGGCCACCATCGCGATGGGCTGGGCACTCCTGGGAGCCGGCGTCGTCCTCGGCATCTTCGGTGGGATGGTGGGCCTGGACCAGGACGTCCGGCACATCTCCCCGTTCTCCCGCACCCCAGTGCCGAACGGTACGACGAGGGACTGGACCGGTGCGTGGTGGATGCTCGACATCGCTGTCCTTGCCGCTCTCACGGCCCTCCTCGGCATGAAGCGGCGGGCGATCACGACGGCATGAGGGCGGCAGGAGGCAAAGGTCGCCAAGAGGTCCCGGGACGGTGAATCTCCTGCGGACCGAGGAGCCCTGGGCCTCGCGCTACTGCTTGCCGTACTTCCGGTGGACTGCCTGCTTGCTCACCCCGAGGCACTGGGCGATGGCCTCCCATGACAATCCGGCCTGACGGGCGCTCCGGACGAGGCCGGCCTCTGCACGCCCTACCTCCCGGTGTAGTTCAGCAACGATCTGCAGGGATTCAGCGGGTCCCTTACCATCCATCGATCCAACGAGTGTCTTCAATCCCTTCACCTCCATTTGTCAACACTAGTTGACACTCGGGGGAGAGGCAAGGGCTCGTGGTCCGGTTCGGCTTCCGTGCACTGCGACCCCTTAGTCGCGTACGGGGTCGGAGCCGTCCGCTCTAGTCGCGGATCCGCACCGCGGTCTCCCGCAGGTACAGGTCCACGCGCGTGTAGGCATCACGGGTCAGGGCTTTCCAGAGTTCGACGGCGAGCCGCGGGTCCTCCTTCTCGACGGTCCGGATGGCCTGTGCGGTCAGCACCTTCACGTGCACGGTCTCCAGCGCCTTCACCGTGGTCTCCTGCCGGTTGTCGCTGCCCAGCGCCAGTTCACCGAAGGTCATCCCGGCACTCAGGGTGGTGAGCTTGAGGCGCTCGCCGGAGGGCCCGGGGACGGAGGTCACGATCTTGCCCGAGAGGATGAAGAAGACGCCCCCGAAGGACTGCCCGACCCGGCGGACCACGTGGCCCTTCTCGTAGGTGCGGTCCTCCATCCGGTGCGTGAGCGCCTCGACGTCCTCGTCGCTGAGGGGACTCAGCGCAGGGCACTGTGCCACCTCCACCTCCGACGGGAGGATGAGGTCCCCGCCGTACCGCGTGATGAGTTCGTTCTCGCACCATTCGACGGCGGCGGTGCGCGTATCCAAAGTGGGCACGGGGCGATCGACGTCCCGGAAGGTCTCCGCCAGGGTGCCCTCGCCGTCGATCAGGACCAGCTCGCGGTCCACCTTCGCCAGGTTCTCACGGCACTGGCCCAGCAGGCGGAGGGAGACGTCGGCCACCTCGTCCACCCGGCGCAGGTCGAGGATGACGAAGTCGACGCCGTCGTCCAGGCTGCTGAGTGCGCGGACCATCGACTCGGTGCCGGCGAACAGGAGGTCCCCGTTGAGTTCGATCACCATGGCGCGGTGCCCCTGGTCGCGGAGGACCTCCATCGCCTCGTCGGTCCGTCGGATGCCCGAGGGTGCGGCCGTGATGTCGTAGGTGGCCCGGATGGCGGACCGCCCGGCCCGCGCCGCACGCACGAAGTGCAGTTCCATGTCACGGGACAGCCGCTGGCTCGTGGCCATGCCCCGCACGCTGCTGCCGTGCTCGTCCAGCGGTGGCGAGTACACGGCGAGGCCCACCTGGCCAGGCAGGACGGCGATGGTGCCGCCGCCCACTCCGCTCTTGGCCGGCATTCCCACGGTGCTGATCCACGATCCGGCGTCGTCGTACATGCCGCAGGTGGTCATCACGGACAGGACCCTCTCGACGGCCAACAGGTCCATCGCCTCGACACCCGTCAGCGGGTTCCGCCCGGCGTTGGCGAGCGTCGCCGCCATGACGGAGAGGTCGATGCAGTTCACCATCACGGAGCACTGCCGGAAGTAGTCCTCGATGACGGGCGTGGGATCGTCCTCGATGATGTCGAAGGACCGCAGCAGGTAGGCCAGGGCACGGTTGCGGTGGCCGTGCTCGAGTTCGGAGCGGAAGATCTCCTGGTTGACGCCCAGCTGCCGGCCCGCGAACTGCGAGTAGGTGTTCACGATGCGCCGGAAGCGCGTGTTGCCGCCCCGGGACTGGACGAGCGAGGTCGCCGTCAGGGCGCCGGCGTTGATCATCGCGTTCGAGGGGCGTCCGCTGCCCGGTGCCAGCGAGATCTCGTTGAAGGAGTCGCCCGAGGGCTCCACGTCGACCTTCGCATCGACCGCCTCCATCCCCAGGTCCGACAGTGCCAGCCCATAGGTGAACGGCTTGGAGATCGACTGGATGGTGAACTCCTCCCGGGTGTCACCGATCTCGTACATGTACCCGTCGACGGTGGTCAGGCAGATGCCGAAGTTGTCGGGGTCGACGTTCGCCATCGCCGGAATGGTGCTGTAGGGCTTCCCGTCCCGCAGATCGGAGATCTCCCGGTGGATGGTCCTGAGGTAACTTTCGATCGGCGATTCCATGCTGTCCACCCTACGGGGACGGCAGCACTGCCTCCCCGGCACCGGCCGTCAGCGGGTACGCAGCGTGTGGCGGATGGAGAGCACGAAGAGCTGGACGACGGCGGTCGCGACGCCGAGGAAGATCAGGGGAGGGGCGGCCGTGACGGTGTAGTTGAACCAGGGGTTGCTGTACGGCGTGCCCATCTGCCCCAGGGTGAGCTGCTCCATGTACTGCTGCTCGTGGATCATCGGGGCCGAGAGGAAGTACACCCCGAGGGCCACGAGCACGGCCGCGACGACCCAGGCCCAGACGTCGAAGGGATTGCGGGGCGGGATGAGCCTTGGCTGCCCGGGTGCCTCGGATCCGACCTCGCGGATCACCGAGGGGGCAGCGGTGTCTTCTGTCGGCCGGGGCAGTGCCGGCGCGTGCGGCGCGGGAGACACCGCTTTGGACGCGGCCTCCGCAGGATTCCCGCGCTGGTAGATCCCGTCGTAGCGCGGGTCGTGCGTGTTCTGCATGCGGTCGCTGCCCATCTGTTTCCCCCTGGAAGAACGAATGCCAGTAAAGCACGGGCCACGCCTGTTCGCGCCCAGCGCAGCAGCGCCGCGGCGCCGGCCGCACCGGACGGCGCAACTAGACTGGCGAGCCGGTGCAGTCGCACCGATGACGGATGGACGACGTGATGTCACGACGGAGGGACCATGGCCAGGAATGCACGGGCGAGCGCCACGATCGCCCCGCGACTCTCCCTGCGGGCACCGCGGGACGTCACCCGGGTCGAGGAGCCCCACCTGCTCGACGGCGACCACCGGGAAGGGGAGCTGTATGAACGCGCATCCTTCGACGGTGAGGAGCTCGCCGGGATCACGCTGCAGGAATGCATCCTGCAGGGAGTGTCACTCAACGACACCGAGCTGCGCGGCGCGCGGTTCATCGAATGCGCCGTCGACGACCTCTTCGCCCCGGTCTTCCGCGCTCCGCGGAGCAGCTGGCGTGAGACGTCGCTGCGGAGCACGCGGTGGGGTTCGGCGGAGCTCTACGACAGCCGGCTCGACGGTGTGCATCTCGACGGAGGCAAGCTCGACTATGTGAATTTCCGCAGCGCGCAGCTGACGGATGTGCTCGTGAGCGGGTGCATCATCGGAGAGCTGGACCTCACGGGCGTGCGGGCAACCCGGCTGGCCCTGCAGGACTGCACGATCGGCACACTCACGCTCGACGGCGCCCAGCTGAAGGACGCCGACCTCCGCACCAGCAGCTTCCGGGGTATCAGCGGCCTCGACGGCCTGCGTGGCGCCACGATCGACGAGTACCAGCTGCAGCTGCTGGCTCCTTTCCTCGCCGACAGCATGGGCCTGCGCGTCGAGGGCTGACAGGCGGAAAGGTGCTGTTGTGCGCCGGTGCTGCGGGTCATCCCGCTGCGGGGTACCCCGGGCCGGTGGGGTGCGACGTCCCGGAGGGATGCCCTGGTCCCGGAGGATGTGCAGGGCCCGTGGGGTGGCGCTCTGCGCCGTCGTCCCGGAAGGCCGGATGCGACCCCGCCGCCGGGCGCTGCGATTCGAGGGGCGCGGGGGCTCCCGATGGCACGCGCCCATCGGAGGACACGGGTGCGGCCCGCGCATGGGGCGAGGGGACCGGCGGGCCGGCGACGGCGTCCGGCATCGCCTGCGACGGGCGGGTCATCCGCGGCGCGGCAGCGGGCGGGGTAGTGGGCCGGGCCATGGGGGCAGTCGGGGCCGGAAAGGGCCCGACGCCGGCAGGCTGCTGCGCGTACTGCGCGCGGTCGTACTGCGCCGGATCGTAGCCGCCCGGCTGTTCCGGGTGCAGTTCCTGTGCCCAGGGGTTGCGAACCGGCGGTACCTGGTACCCGTACGGCGCGCTCCCGCCCGCTGCCGGAAGGGCGTACGAGAGGTAGGCGTGCTCGAGCGGGGCCTGCGGAACGACCGTGCGGGTCCGGTCGATGCCGCGGCGGTTCGCGAGGCGGACGATGACACCGGCGGTCACCGCCAGGGTCGCCACGGACACGAGGAGCCCGCTCACGGATCCCTCGGTGGAGTTGACGTCGACCAGGCCGAAGGCGCCGAGCACGAAGATGGTCATGTTGTTGATCGCATGCACCGCGATGGCCGCTTCCAGGCCGCCGGTGCGCCAGGTGATCCAGCCGGCGACGACGGCGAAGATCGCGACGTCGGCCTGGCCGAGCGGATCGTAGAGGTGGCCGAGGACGAACAGCGGCACGGGCAGCAGGATCGCGAAGGCGGGGTGGCGGAGCCAGCCGCCGACGGCCTGCATCAGGAAGCCGCGGAACACGTACTCCTCGGCCGCGGCCTGGAACGGGACGGCCAGGAGGGAGAGGGCCAGCAGGACGACCAGGGTGGACGTGTCCTGCTGCACGGGCGCTGCGGCGGCCTCCTCCGGGAAGAGGAAGCCGAGAACGGTGGAGATGCCCAGGCTCACCAGGAACACGGCCAGGGCCGCGGCGGCGCACAGGCCCAGCCAGCGCCAGCGGATGCGGCCGGCGACGGACGAGAGCAGGCCGAGGGGCCGCGGTCCGGTGACCAGCACGGCGAGCGCGAGGGCCGGGATCATGAGGATCAGGGAGACCAGGGTGAAGGCGAAGATCGCCGGGTCGCTCAGGTCGATCGCCGCCGCTGCGTCGAGGTACTGCGAGACGTCCGCCGACGTGCTGAGTGCGGCGACCGCTCCCGCGATCAGCAGGATCACCGTGAAGACCACGTAGAAGGCGATTCCGAGCAGCGCCGTGAGGAGCGGCTTCCACCACCGGTACTGCGGCCACGAGCGGGCCAGACGGTGGAATTCGAACTGCTGGTCGACCTGTTCCATGCTTCTACCGTAGTGCGGATTCCTTGGCGCTTCCTGCGACGGCTTCCCCGCGGTCCCGACGGTGGCGGAGGTGGCCCAGGAGGGTGACGACGGCGGAGAGCAGTGCGGAGACGGCCACGCCGAGCCAGAGGTCCACCTTCAGCGTGAGGGCGCCGACGACGGCCCCGGCCATGATGAGCGCGATGGCGGAGAAACGGCGCGCCCAGAAGGGACTCTTCCCGCCGGCGAGCCGGGAGTCCGAGGCGAGGCCCGTGATGGTGGAGGTCACCACGACGGTGGTGATCTCGGCGACCTTCAGTCGTTTGGCCGTCGCAGCCTGGATGCCCATCATGGTTGCGAGCACCGATGTGGTGATGCTGCCGAGCACCTCCTCGGCCTGCACGTCGACGAGCGCGACGTACACCGCGAGGGCGGTCAGTCCGAGGGTCACCGTGAGGAGCGTGCTCGAGGTGCGGGCCGACCACCCCTCCGGCCCCTTCCGCAGGACGCGGCCGGCGAGCGCCGCGCCGACCATGAAGAAGGCGAGCGCGAGCGCGGGCCGGAGGACGGGCAGGCCGGTGCCACCCGTGAAGGCCATGCCGAGGAGGACGACGTTGCCCGTCATGTTGCCCGTGAACACGCGGTCGAGGCCGAGGTAGCCGACGGCGTCGATGACGCCGGTCGAGAACGTCAGGCCGAGCATGAGCCAGAGATGGAGCCGGTCCGTCGCCACGCGCTTCTTCACGATGATGTCCCTCGTCTGCAGTCTTGCCGCGAATGTATACGACGCCTATCGTCGTAGCGTTGATTGTATTCAATCCGCACCGGCCCCTGAGAACGCCCCTGCCGCTGCGCACGATCGCCCCGGGCGCTCCCGTCGAAAGGCAGCCGATGACGTACACCTCCCCTTCCTCCTTCACCACGCGACCTACCCTGCAGGGCACCTTCGGCATGAGCGCATCGACGCACTGGCTGGCCACGGCATCGGCGCAGGCCGTGCTGGAACGCGGCGGCAACGCGTTCGACGCCGCCGTCGCCGGGGCGTTCGTCCTGCATGTGGTCGAACCGCACCTCAACGGACCGGGAGGCGACATGACCGGTGTCTTCGCCACCGCCGAGGAGCCCGGCAGGCCCGTCGTACTCATGGGTCAGGGCCCGGCACCGGCCGCCGCGACCCGCGAGCACTACCTTGCCGAGGGGCTCGAGCTCGTCCCGGGCGCAGGTGCGCTCGCCGCGGCGGTCCCTGCTGCCGTCGACGCCTGGCTGGTCCTCCTGCGCGACCACGGGACGTGGGAGCTCGGGGATGTCCTGGCCTTCGCGATCGGCTATGCCCGCGACGGCCACCCCGTCCTCGGCCGCGTCGGAGCGACCATCGCCGCCGTGGCGGACCTCTTCACCGAGCACTGGCCCACGTCGGCGGCCCTCTGGATGCCCGAGGGCAGGCCGCCACGCGAGGGCGAGGTCGTCCGGAACGAGGCATACGCCCGCGTCCTCGGGTCCCTGGTCGGCGCGGCGGCCGACGGCGCCACGCGAGCCGAGCGCATCGACGCCGCCCGTCTCGAGTGGCGCACAGGGCTCGTCGCCCAGGCGGCCGCCGAGTTCGTCCGGAGGCCCCACCGGCACTCCTCCGGGCTGGACCACGCGGGCGTCCTCACCGTCGAGGACTTCGCCGGCTTCGAAGCCGGGTACGAGGAGGCGACGACCCTCGAGTTCCGCGGGTACACCATCGCCAAGACCGGGCCCTGGGGTCAGGGCCCGGCGCTGCTGCAGACCCTCGCCATCCTCGACGGGTTCGACGACGAGCGCCTCGACCCATCCACCGGGATCGGCGCGCACACCATCCTCGAGGCGCAGAAGCTGGCCATCGCCGACCGGGAAACCTACTACGGGGACGCCGACGTCCCGCTGGACCACCTGCTCTCCCAGGAGTACGCCGCCGAGCGGCGTGCCCTCATCGGGGATGAGGCGTCGCTCGAGTTCAGGCCCGGGAGGGTCCCTGGCGTCGACCCCTTCACTCCTCCGCTCCGGGTCGACTACACCCCGCCCGCCCTCGCCGGCGGCAGCGGGTTCGCCGGAGTGGGCGAACCGACCGTCTCGCGCAGCGGGGAGACGCGCGGCGACACGTGCCACATCGATGTCGTCGACTCGCAGGGCAACATGGTCTCCGCGACGCCGAGCGGAGGCTGGCTGCAGTCCTCACCCGCCATTCCCGAACTCGGGTTCTGCCTCGGCTCCCGGCTGCAGATGACCTGGCTGGAGGACGGGGCGCCGTCCACCCTGCAGCCGGGCAAGCGGCCCCGTACCACGCTCACCCCGACGCTCATCCTGCGGGACGGCAAGCCCGTCGTCGCCCTCGGATCACCCGGTGGCGACCAGCAGGACCAGTGGCAGTTGCTCTACATCCTCCGCACCATCGTCGGACGGTACACGCCGCAGCAGGCCATCGACGCACCGTCCCTCCACACCACGTCCATCCCCGGCTCCTTCTGGCCGCGCATCTGGGAACCGGGCGGTGCCGTCGTCGAGGACCGGCTGGGCGAGGACGTGATCGCCGACCTGGAGCGCCGGGGCCACGTCATCACACGGGCGGGGGACTGGGCCCTCGGCCGGCTGTCCTGTGTCACCAGGGACCCCGAGACCGGCGTGCTGTCCGCCGCCGCCAACCCCAGGGGAGCACAGGGCTATGCCGCAGGACGCTGACCACCGGACGGGCGCTGCGGATGCGGCCTGAGCAGGACGCCGCAGCGCCCCAGCGCGTCCTCGACGCCATCCGCCACGACATCATCTTCGGCGTCCTGCACCCGGGCGCCCGGGTCACGGAGGCCGCGCTGGCCGCCAAGTACGGCGTGTCACGCGTACCCGTGCGGGAGGCACTGCGGGCGCTGGAGGCGGAGGGCTTCGTCGAATCGAGACCCTACGCCGGTTCCACGGTGGCGGAGATCCCGCTCGACGACGCCGAGGACCTGTTCGCCGTCCGGCGCGTCATCGAAGCGACCATCGCACGCCGCGCCGCACGTCGGGCGGCAGCGCAGTTCGTGGCCGATGCGCCGAGCACCGGATGGTTCCCCGCGAGGCGCGCGCTCGCGGAGATCCTCGACGACGGCGACCGGGCCGTGGCCGACGACGCCCTCGCGGACCTGCCCGAACTGAACATCCGCTTCCACCTGGGGGTCGCCGAACTGAGCGGCAGCGCATCGCTTGCCGCGCTCCTCCGGCAGATCTCGGGCAAGATCGAGTGGCTCTACGCAGCCGACGTCGACAACCGCGGGAAGCAGTCCTGGAGCGAGCACCGGGGAATTCTCGCGGCGATCGACGCAGGGAACGAGGCCGAGGCGGAGCGGCTCATGGCCGGGCACGTGGAATCCTCCCAGCACGGATACCTGGAGCGGTTCTCCGCGCCGGGCCGGACGGGGTCCGGGACTACAGGAACGGGCGCAGCGGAGCGAGGATGAATTCGCTGACCCGGGCCACGACGTGCCGGCTCTCCCATTCCTCGCGGCTCAGCAGCCGGCAGTTGGAGGAGTCCACCGCGAAGATCTCCTCCATGGTCGCCGCAAGTGCGCGGTCGAAGATCTCCAGGTTGATCTCGTAGTTCCCGGTGAGGCTGAGGCGGTCGATATTGGCGGTACCGATGGTGCTCCACTCGCCGTCGATCGTCGCCGTCTTCGCGTGGATCATCGAGTTCTGGTACAGCAGGATCTGGACCCCGGCGCCGATCATCGCCGAGTAGAAGCCGCGGGACAGCCAGTCCGAGACCACGTGGTTCGAGTCCTCGGGCAGGATCACGCGCACGTCGACGCCCCGGCGGCTCGCTCGCAGCAGGGCTTCGAGGATCTGCCGGTCGGGGATGAAGTACGCCATCGTGATGAAGATGTGCCGCTCGGCGCGGTTGATCGCATCGAGGTAGACGCCGCGGATCGGGAACACGAGGTTGGCCGGGATGTTGTTCACCGCACGGATGCGCGGCTCCCAGAAGGAGGCGCTGAGGTCGGGGAGTTCGGGCCGGCGCGGCATGGCGCGGAAGTTCCAGAAACTGACGAACGCCTCCCGGAGCTCCCAGACCGACGGCCCGCGGATCTCGAGGTGGGTGTCGCGCCATTTCGTCGCGTAGTCCGAGCCGATGTTGTATCCGCCCACGAACCCGACCTCGTCATCCACCACGAGCACCTTGCGGTGGTCGAAGCCCGTACCGCGGATGTTCGTGAAGACGATCGACGGACGGACCACCGGGAAGCGGTAGGTGTTGACGAGCGGGTGGAATCTGTAGAAGAAGGGGTTGACCACGAGGTTGGCGAACCCGTCGTAGATGACGAAGACCTTCACGCCACGCTCCGCGGCACGGTTCACCGCGTCCCGGAACCGGGTGCCGACGTCGTCGCCCTTCCAGATGTAGGTCTCGAGCAGGACCTGGTGTTCGGCCCTGTCGATGGCCGCGATCATGGCGTCGTAGAGGTCCTCCCCGTAGGTGTAGACCGTGGTGTCCGTGTCGGCGATCGTCGTCCTGAAGGTCCCCGGCTGGGGGAAGCCGTCCCGCCTGGTGCGCTGGCGCTTCTGGTACGTATCGACGCCGACGAGTCCTGCGATGACCACCGCCTGCGCCGAGAGGAGCGCGATCGCTGCACGCTTGACCGTGCCCCGTGCGAAGCCCATAACCGTGGAATGCCTCAGCCAGCCCATGCGCCCAGCGTATCGCCCCGGGCCGCGCCGGGTGTCGCCACGAGGAGGGCGCCTAATGGCCGCCGACTTCGATAGCCTGCGCCACAGCCGAGTCCACGCCGGCGCTCCAGGGGAAGCCGTGGCCCGGCAGGACGGTCCGGGCCCCGGTGGAGCGGAGCCCCTCGAGGGAGCGCAGGGCGGTCGCGGTGTCGGCGGTCGCCGCGCGCGCGACGACCTGCGGGCCGGGATGGCCGGTATAGGGGTCGAGCGTCACCAGTGCGTCACCGCTGATCACGGACTCGCGGTCGGGGAAGTGCAGGGCGCAGTGGCCCTTCGTGTGACCGGGGGTCGGGACCAGTAGTGGCGAACCGGGCAGGGCTGCGGCGGCCTCGGGAGTGAGCGGGAGGGTGTCCGGAACTCCTTTGACGGCAAGGGCTCCCGCGGCGCTCATACGCAGCAGGCCGGGGATGGCGCGCGGATACCGCACCGGATACAGGAACGGGGAACGCTCGTGCTCGTAGCTGTACGGATGGGCGGCGAGGAAGGCGTCGTCGGGGTGGCAGTACACCGGGATCCCGTACTTCGTCCGGAGGTGCTCCGCCGTGCCCACGTGGTCGAAGTGACCGTGGGTCAGGACGACGGCGCGGATGTCCTGGACGGTCCTCCCGATGCGGGAGAGTGCCTGCAGCAGCAGGGCCTTCGAGCGGGGCAGGCCGGTGTCCACCAGCAGGACGCCGTCGTCGTCCTCCACCAGGTAGACGTTGGTCCGCGCATGCTCGAGGTAATGGATCCCCGGGGCGATATCCGTCCTGATCATGCCTCTCCTTCCGTCGTCACCTGCGTCCGACCCTAGGCGCGGTGGCGCGCTGCAACAAGGGGAGCACCAGAGCGGTCCCGTAAACTTCCCTTATCCCGCGCGCGTCGCTAGCTAGAGAGCCGGATGGACAGGACACGACGGCGGTGCCGCTTCGGACGCGCGTCCGGAGCGTTCCCGGAAGGCACGGAGATGACGACGGGCATGGGTGAACACGAGCAACGGAGCGGTACGTGCGGCTAGAGGAGCATCTGCTGCTCGCCGTCGGCCGTCACGTCGCCCGGGAGGGGCTCGATGAGGTCCGGGCCGTTGTTCCGTACCGAGCCGACACGGGGCCCCACGCGGCGGGGGACGAGGTGCGGATCGGGGATGGCGTCGAGCAGTTCCTGGACGGCGGGGCGGGAGTCGTTGCGCGGGTCGAGCCAGTCGCCGCGCAGCACGGGCGGCACGATCACCGGTGTGCGGTCGTGGATCTCACCGAGGGCATCGCTCGCCGGGCGGGTGATGATGGTGCAGCTCACCACCCAGGACCCCTGCGGGTGCTCCTCCGACGCCGTCGCGGGATCCCGCCAGAACTCGTACAGCCCGGCGAACCCGAGCGCGGCGCCGTCGGGGTCGTGCAGGTAGAGGGGGGTCTTGGAGCCGTCGTCGTTCTTCCGCCACTCGTAGTACCCGTCCGCCGGGACCAGCCCACGGCGCTTGAGCGCGGCCGCCCGGAAGGACGGCTTCTCCAAAACAGTCTCGCTGCGGGCGTTGATCATGCGCGCACCCACCGCTGCGGACTTCGCCCAGGAGGGGATCAGGCCCCAGCGCGCGGGTTCGAGCCGCCGCGTGAGCTCCCCGGTGTCCGGATCGAGCCGCTCGACGACGAGCTGGACGGTGTTCGTGGGTGCGACGTTCCACGAGGGTTCGATCTCGTCCTCCAGCGACTCGTCGACATCGAACGCGTCGATGAGGTCGGCCTTGTTCCCCGCGATGACGAAGCGTCCGCACATACCCAGGTCTCCTGTCTCCCGGCGGAAGGGAGTAGCGTGGCCCCGCCGCCGGCGGCAGGGCCACGACGGGCCTACTTCTTCTTGCTGTCGAGCAGGAGCGACAGGGCGACGCCCACGAGCCAGACGTCCTTCGCCACGGAGGTGCCGTCCTGCGTCGGGCGGATGCCGTCCTCCTGTGTGAGTTCCGGAGTCTTCAGGTACATGGTCATCATCCCCGTCGAGAAGGCGAGCAGGGCGAGGCCGGCCAGCTTGCTCGGGATGAACGGGGCGAGCAGTGCCGAGCCGATGGCGATCTCGGAGGCCGCCAGCGCCTTGCCGAACTGCTGCGCCTGGAGCTGACCGATCTGCGGGAAGGCCTTGGCCGCCATGGCCTGCATGTATCCCGCGGACCCCTCGTCCAGGTTGGTCTTCCCGAGTCCGGAGTTCAGGATGAAAGCTCCCGTGGTGAGGCGGAGGGGGATGTGACTGGGCCGGAATGCCATGATGCTTCCTTTCGCTGCGCGGTTGGTGCTTCGAGTGGAAGCCTACGACGCGTGCTGCCGCCCCGCCAGCGCTCCTGCTCGCCCCGGCGGCCCTTGGCAACCGGCCCCGGCCGGGATGACGCCGGAGGAGAAGTGCCCTCCCCGGGCCGGACCGGCAGAAGTTTCCCTGATGTTCGCCGACCTGCCGGGGCGGGTTCAGGCGATCAGCAGGTGCCTCTGCTGGAATGGGGGAGCCTGACCACCAGCGAGCGGAGTAGGTTCCCATGCACCCCCGGACAGCAGAACACCCCCGGCCACAGCACTTCCTCCTGCACCTGAGCGACACGCACCTCGTCGGCGGTGACCGCCCGCTGTACGGGGCGGTGGACAGCGAGCAGCGCCTCCGGGACCTGTTCGAGGACCTCGAGGCATCGGGTGCGCGGCCGCAGGCGATGGTCTTCACCGGGGACCTCGCGGACAAGGGGGAGCCGGGGGCGTACGCGAAGCTGCGGGCCATCGTGGATCCCGCAGCGGCCCGGCTCGGGGCCCGGGTCATCTGGGCCATGGGCAACCACGACGACCGCGCCGCCTTCCGGGCGGGCCTCCTCGACGGACAGCCCTCCTCCGCCCGTCCCGACGCTCCGGTGGACGCCGTCCACTTCGTCGACGGGCTGCGCATCATCGCCCTGGACTCCACGGTCCCCGGGCACCACCACGGCGAGTTCACGACCGGCCAGCTCAGCTGGCTCGCCCATGAGCTGTCGGTCCCGGCGCCCCACGGGACCATCCTCGCCCTGCACCACCCTCCCGTCCCGAGCGTTCAGGAGCTCGCCGCGCTGGTGGAACTGCGTGACCAGCGCTCGCTCGCCGACGTGATCCGTGGGTCCGACGTGAGGACGATTCTCGCCGGCCACCTCCACTACTCGACGACGGCGATGTTCGCCGGCGTCCCCGTCTCGGTGGCGAGTGCCACCTGCTACACGCAGGACCTCCTGTTCGAGGCGGGCGGCACCCGCGGACAGGACGGCGCCCAGTCCTACAACCTCGTGCACGTGTACGAGGAGACCATCGTCCACTCGGTGGTCCCCTCCGGCCGGCACGGGTCCGTGGGAGAGGTGGTCCCACGCGAGGAAGCCCGGCGCCGGCTCGAGGCCCACGGCGTGACCATCGACGACGGAAGCGGGGCCCGCCGCCGGCTTACGTCCGCCGGAGGCCACTGGTAAGCGAACCGGGCGTCAGGACACCAGTGAGCCGGGCAGACCGACGGGAAAGAGCGTCCTCGGGTCCTGCAGGAGCGCAGGCGGGTCGAAATCGGAGCGCCGCAGCCAGCCGTGCAGCCGGGCCTGCCGTAGCAGTCCGTCCTCGTGCATGAGTACCGGGCCTACCCGCCCGGTGCGGAAGTGCTCGCCGTCGGGATCGGCGATCGCCACGGCGTCCCCGTCCTCGATGGCCTCCTCGAACGTGTGGAGCTGCCGCTCCCACTTCGGGGCCGCGCGCCCGCTGGGCGGCTCGGGCGGCATGAGCAGCGTGGCGTCACCCTCCGGTGGATGCGACGCCGCCCGCCAGACCCACAGGCGCGGGCCCTCCGGCTCCGCGGGGATGCGCTCCTGCTCGGGGGAGGGCCAGTAGTACGGCAGGTCCTCGGGGACGCCGGGGAACCTGCTCCGGTAGATCTCCGGCGCCTTCTGGATCAGGTTGGACTGGTGGCTCACGTGGAATGCCGGATCCCCGAGCCAGGGCGGCATGGGCACGGCGGGATCGTCCAGGACGTGCGGGGCGAACTCCAGGATCTGCCGGTGCGTCGAGTCGGCATGGCCGCGGGAGACCCATTCGGCGACCATGGCCAGCCCGTAGACGGTCAGGGCGGGGACGTAGCCCATCCACATGCGGATCGCCGGGTGCTGCCGCCAGCCGTAGTCGGGGATGACCAGGGCGCGCAGAGCCTGCAGGGTCTCCACCCGCTGCTTGCCGAGCCTCGCCTGGTCCAGGACCGCGGCGCTCGCCGCGAAATCGGGGTAGGGCAGGAAGGTCTGCATGCGGCCAGTCTTGCACGCACCGCCGCATCCGGCCCGGGAGGCTCAGATCTCCCAGGGGGCCTTGACCGGGAAGTACTTCTCGAGGAATTCGGTCACCCGGTGCGCCCGCTCCTCGGCCGGTACCTCGGGGAAGCTGCCGTCGTTCAGGCAGAAGAAGTCGTGGTTCCGCTTGTCGAGCAGCTTGTTGAGGCTCTTGAGCCCGGAGCGCATGGTCGTGTCCACGTACTTCACCTTCGCCATCTCCTGCGTCACCGCGCGGCCCGTCAGCAGGGCGTAGTAGTGGTACAGCGAGTTGGTGACCGAGATGTTGTCCTTGGCGCGGAAACGCGATGCGGCGGTGGCGGCGAAATCGGCGGCGAACTCCGCCTCCATCTCGAGCAGGACGCTCTTCCGCAGGGGCGCCGCGGTGTGTTCGAGGTGACGCGTGGTGATGCGGCCGAAGCGCGCGTGCAGCAGGCGCCGGTTGACGCGCGCCGCGTTCTCGAAACCGCTCCGCTCGGCGTCGTTCTCACCCAGCCCGATGCGGGTGTCCGCCTCGATGAACTTGGTGATCCCGCCGGGGGAGAAGAACATGTCCGGTGCCACGGGACGCCCGAAGAACATGTCGTCGTTCGAGTAGAGGAAGTACTCGGACAGTCCGGGGATGTGCTGGAGCTGGGCTTCGACGGCCTGTGAGTTGTGTGTGGGCAGGACGGAGGGGTCCCGGAAATGCTCCTCCGACGGTACGAGCGTCACGGTGGGGTGGTCGGCGAGCCACGCCGGCCGCTCGGAGTCGGTGGCGATGAAGATCCGGCGGATCCACGGCGCGAACATGTAGACCGAGCGCAGCGCGTACTTGAGTTCGTTGATCTGGCGGAAGCGGGCCTCGTGGTCATCACCCTCGCCCACCACCACGCCCTGCATGCGGGCAGCACGGGCGGCGCGGTACTCGGGGCTGCTGCCGTCCACCCACGAGAAGACGAGGTCGATCTCGAAGTCGATGTCCGTGGCGTGGTCGGCGAACATGTTGTCGATCGTGGGCCAGGTGAGGCCGTGGCGCTCCACCTTGCCGCGCACCACTTCGGCCGCCGGCAGCACACGCCTTGTCAGGGAGTTCTCCACGGGCAGTTCGATCGTGGTCCCGCCGAGCGCCCAGAGTTCTATCTGCACACCGGCCGACGGCCCGTAGGCGAGGCCGCCCACGGGTTCGATGCGGGGGCGGAACAGGCGGAAGATGCGGGCTTTGCGGCTGTGGGAGAGGTCTCCGTCGCTGACCAGCAGCGTGGTCCGGCGCTTCGTGTCGACCGTGCGGGAGTAGAAGGGCTCGTCACGGCACGCCTCGACGAGCGCGGCGCGGAGGGCTTCGCGGTCGTCGAGGTCGACGGCGATGACCGGACGCTGGTCGTTGCCGCGGACCAGGAGGAACCCGATGCCTGCGGTGTCCAGGACGGAGCGGATGAACAGCAGGTCCTCCACCATCGCCTGGTGCGGCGTGCGGTCGGAGTTGATGAGCGTGAAGCGTCCCTTGACGGTCGTGATGTCGGAACGGCCTTCGAGACGGGCTACCGCGGCGCGAGAGGCCGATTCAAGGATCTCGGCTTCATTTTCCGGCTCTGGTGCGCCGAAATAAATGTCGTGTTGGGTAACCAGGTCTGTAATCGGAGCCTCCGGAAAGTGGATGGGTTTATTCCCCATGATAGGGCCTGCAGGGACGCCGGGAATGCGAAGAGGAACGATACCCCTTCGGAGCGGTGCCGTCCAGACCCCCGACCGACAGGGTATGGGTTGCGGCGCGCCGGGCGCACACTCTGCTCGATCCTGGCCCCTTCGGGAGGAGTCGAGGCCACCACCGGATGGAGGGCCGGTGAACGCCCGGTGAAATCCGGACGGGGGCCCCTCCTCCCGGCTGCTACTCCTGTCCGGGGTGTCCCGGGTGGGAGCCGTGCGCCAGTTGCCGCGTGAGGGTGTCGATCTGCAGGCTCACGCTCTTCAGCTGGTCCTGCATGCGGGCGTCCGATTCCGCGGTCTTCGCCTCCGCGGCGCGTGCCGTGGCGACGTTCTCGACCAGCCACGAGGCGAACGCCGCCGTCACGGCGCTCAGCACGCCGATGCCGCCGATCATGAGTCCTGCCGCGACGAGCCGTCCTGCACCCGTCACCGGGTAGTAGTCGCCGTAGCCGACCGAGGTGACGGTGGTGAGTGCCCACCAGAGCGCATCCGGAAGGGTGAGGATGGTGGCGCCGGGGGCGTCCTGCTCGACGTCGAGCACCGCGAGCGCGCCCGCATAGCCGAGCACCGTCATGGCGCCGATGACGTACAGGACGATATGCCCCCGCAGGGCGTTGCCGCCGGAGCGGTTGAGGATCCGCAGCAGCGGGAGGAGCCGCAGCAGCCGCAGGGGCCGCAGCATGGGCAGCAGCAGGATGACGAGTTCGTGCAGGTGCCGGACGAACCAGCGGCCGCGGGCCGGTGCGGAGAGGAGGTTCACGAGGTAGTCGACGAGGAAGAGGGCCCAGACACCCCAGATGATGCCCTCGAGGGCGCGGCCCAGGGCGGGCTCGGGCTGCATCGTCACCTGCACCGAGTAGGCGACGAGATAGACGACGGCCGCGACGATCAGTGGTATCTCGGTGCGGCGCTGCCACTGGTGCTGCTTCATGGGACCCTGCTCATCGTTCCGTGCCCATTCCCGGGTGCCTGTGCGGTCAGTACTCACGGTAGAGCTCACCGACCGGGACGTCGTCCACGAGCCGGTTGTCCGGGCCCGGCAGGGGGCAGGCCCACTCCTCGTCGTAGGCGCACGACGGGTTGTAGGCGAAGTTGAGGTCGATGACGAGGCTGCCGGCAGCGCGGCCCTCCCCGAGGTGCGCGCCCTTGATGGTGTCCAGGACGTAGCGCCCGCCGCCGTAGGTGCCGCCGGCTCGTCCTGCCATTCCGTCCCGCAGCGGCAGGAAGAGGCCGCCCCCGTAGGAGGCGAGCTTCCACAGCGCGAGCTGTCCGAGCCCGGGCAGCAGAAGGGTGCCGAGGCGGCGGAACGGCACGACGCCGTCCGTACCGGTCTCCACGTCCATCACCTCGCCGGCTCCGCCGTCGTCCAGGACCGCTTCGAAGCGGAACGCCGGATCGTAGGGTGCGATCGCCAGTCCCGCGAAGGATTCCCTGGCGTCTATCCGGAGGGCGGACGCCGGATGGTCGCGGAACAGCTCGTCGCGGCCCGTCCGCCACAGGGCGTGGGCGGCTTCGGGCGACTCCGACACGGCACGCTCGCGGACGGCGCCGTAGAGGCCGAAGACGCGCTGGCGCCAGTCTGCCGTAGCGAGGGCGGTGGTGAGGGCCGTCATGGCTTCAGGCTACCGCCGGTTCCGCCGTCCGCGGCAGGGCCGGGAGGGAGGCGGGGTTGCGTACTGTAGCTGGGGTGACTCTGGGCATCTTCTGCATCGTGCTGGCCTCCATCCTCGTGGGGGCCGTCGCGCAGCGCATCGCCGGCCTCGGCTTCGCCCTGCTGATCGCCCCGTTCCTCGTGATCATCCTCGGCCCGCACGCAGGGGTCCTCCTCGTGAACATCTGCGGTGTCGTCTCCTCCAGCATCATCGTGGGCCGCGTCTGGAAGGACATCGACTGGAGCATGTTCCGCTGGCTCGTGGTCCCGTCCCTGTTCGGGTCGATTCCCGGCTCGATCCTCGCCGTGTCCGTCCCGTCGGCGCCCCTGTCGGTCACCGTCGGTGCCGTCGTGCTCGTGGCGCTCACCATCTCCCTGGTGCTCCAGCGGTCCGACGTCGTAGTGCGCGGCAACGTCCCGAAGGCCGTGGCGGGATTCACAGCCGGGGTCACGAATTCGATGGCAGGCGTGGGCGGTCCCGCCGTGAGCGCCTACGCCCTGCTGGCGCGGTGGCCGCAGCGGCCGTTCGCGGCCACGCTCCAGCCCTTCTTCGTCTGCATCGGCACGGTCACGCTGGTCGCGAAGCTGCTCCTCGACCCGTCCCAGGCTCCGGTCCTGGCGCCGTGGATGTGGCTCGCGATCGGCGGGGCCATCGTGACCGGCATCTTCACGGGTGAGAAGATCGCGCGGTTCGTCCGGGACGACCAGGCGCGGCTCTTCGTCGTCGTGATCGCGTTCATCGGGGCCGGCCTCGCCGTCGTCAAGGGCCTCGCCGACATCCTCGGGTGACGGGCACCACGGGGCAAGGACGGGCGCCGGGCCCGCGTCGCTCGGCTCCGACGGTGGCTGCCGATGGCACCATGGAAGGGATGAAACTCCCCACCAAACCCCGTGCCCTTCCCATGCCCCTGTGGCTGCAGGGGGTGCTCGAGCTCGGCCAGTCCGCCGTGATCTCGGCACTGCTCGTAGCCGTCCCGGTAGCCGCGGTATGGCTGACCGGCGGGTTCGCGGACCGCGTGCCGGAGTCCGCCGCGCGCCTGGCCGGTCAGGCGTGGCTCGTCATGCATGGAGTGCCGCTCGTCCTCCGGTTCCCGGCAGGCGTGGCGGGGGCGGACGCCGTGTCGGGCCTGCTCCACGTCCTTCCGCTCGGACTGATCCTGGTACCGCTGCTGCTCGCCTGGCGGGCAGGACGGCGGCTCGCCCGGGCCTCCTACACCGACCAGCTGTGGCAGGCGTTCCTCGGCGCGATGGTGGCCTATGCCGCGATCGGTGCGGCCGTGGCCCACGTGTCGACCACTGCCGATGCCGCCGCTCCGCTCGCCGCCGGGGCCCTGATCCCGCCGGTCTCCGCGGCCATCGGCCTGATCACCGGCGCCTACCGAGAGGCGGGGGCCTGGAGCAGGCTCGTCGGCGTCGACTTCGCCGCCTGGGTCGGCCGCACGAGCCAGCACTCGCGGTGGGCCGGGTCCTACGCCTGGTCGGTCCTCCGCTCCGGCTTCCTCGCGGTGATGGTCGCCGTCTGCCTGTCGGCCGTGCTGCTCGCCGTCGCGATCGGGCTGAACTGGGCGGGGATCGCGGCGATCTACGAGCGGATCGACGGCGGGATCGCGGGTGCCTCCATGGTGACCCTGTTCCAGCTCGGGCTCCTGCCCAACCTCGCGGTCTGGACGATGGCCTGGTCCACCGGGGCGGGATTCGCCCTCGGCACGGGCAGTTCGCTGACGCCGCTCACCAGCACCGTGGGTCCGCTGCCGGCGCTGCCCATCCTGGGAGCCCTGCCGGCCGGGACTCTCGACTACGGCTACGCCGCGCTGGCCATCCCCGTCGTCGCCGGCCTCCTCGCAGGGTGGTGGTTCTTCCGGGACGGGGAGAACCACTTCGACGAGTGGCTCGTCCTCCGCAGCAGCCACCGGTGGCTGACCGCGACGGCCTCCACCCTGGCCCTCGCGGGGCTCATCGGCATCGCCGCAGGACTCGGCGGCGTCGTCGTCGCCCTCATCTCGCGTGCCTCGCTCGGCCTCGGGCGCTTCACCGACCTCGGGCCGGATCCGCTGACGGTCGGTCTGTGGCTCGCACTGGAGGTGGCCGTGGGCGCTGTCCTGGGCCACGCCGTCGGGCCGCTGCTCGAGCGGGAGCCCCGGCGCCGCTGATCCCACCCGCCGCTGATCCCGCCCACTGGCGACTGCCGCGCGGGAGGTACCGGCCGGGGTGTTACCGCTGTTACCGGCCGACGCTGCCCGGTCCGAATCCCTCGAGCCGCTGCAGGCCCTCCTGGCAGTCGTCCCGCGCCTGCAGCGTCAGGGCCCGGGACATGCAGTCCTCGTAGTTCTGCGTGACGGGCCACAGGAGCACCGAGACGCCCGTGCCGGCCGTGAGGAACAGGGCGGCAGCGAGGCCCAGGGATGTCGAGAGCACCACCAGCGGGGACAGCTTCGCGCCGATCGCCTTGACGAGCGCGATGACGCCGGCGGCCAGGGCGAACAGCGCCAGCACGAGCCCGAGGACCTTCCAGGGCAGCATCAGGCTGCTCGCCAGCGCTCCGCAGAAGAACGACAGCAGGAACAGGCGTAGCCACAATCCTGCGGACGCGGTCCGCGCGCCCGCAACGTCATCGGGCCCCTTGCGTCCGGTCTCCGGACTGCGCGACCCGTCCGGCACGGTGCCCTGCTTCTTCATCGGTCCTCCCTCGGCATGGTTCAACCCTAGGCGAGGCGAGACCCTAAGGTTGAGCCATGCGCATCGTAGTCCTCGTCTCCGGAAGCGGATCGAACCTCCAGGCCGTGATCGACGCCGTCGCCGACGGCAGCCTCCCGGTGACCGTCGCCGCCGTCGGCGCCGACCGGCCCGGAACCGGTGGGGTGGAGAGGGCCCGGGACGCGGGAATCGCGACCTTCGAGGTCGACTTCCGGCAGTACGACGACCGGGCGGACTGGAACCGGGCCCTCACCGGGGCTGTCGCCGCGCACGAGCCGGACTTCGTGGTGTCCTCCGGGTTCATGCGGATCGTCGACCAGCACTTCCTGGACCGGTTCCCGAACCGCTACCTGAACACGCACCCCGCGCTGCTGCCCAGCTTCCCCGGCGCGCACGGCGTCCGTGACGCACTGGCCTACGGCGTCAAGGTGACCGGCTGCACCGTCATGATCGCGGACGCCGGCGTGGACACCGGCCCCATCCTCGCCCAGGCCCCCGTCGCCGTCCTGCCGGACGACACGGAGGAGACCCTGCACGAGCGCATCAAGGTCGAGGAGCGCAGGCTCCTGATCGCGACGCTCGGCTCGCTCGCCGCTGCCGGAACCGGCGCTGCCTGACATGCCCCTCGTCGCGAACGCCGTCTATGTCAGCGGGGAGAAGCGTGTCCCCGAGACGCTCGACCAGACCTTCGAGATCATGCGCGAGAGCGGTGGCATGGGCTGGATCGGCCTGTACCGTCCCGAGCGCGAGGAGATCTCCGCCGTCGAGGAGGAGTTCGGGCTGCACCCCCTCGCCGTGGAGGACGCCACCAACGGACACCAGCGCGCCAAGCTCGAACGCTACGGTGACACGCTCTTCGTGGTGCTGCGCCCCGCGCGCTACCTCGATGCCGAGGAGAAGGTGGAGTTCGGCGAACTGCACATCTTCATCGGAAGCGACTTCGTCGTGACGATCCGGCATGCCGAGTCGCCGGACCTCGGCATCGTGCGGAGGAGGCTCGAGGCCGATCCTGCGCTGCTCCACACCGGGCCGCAGGCCGTCCTGTACGCGCTGCTCGACCAGGTGGTCGACGAGTACGGGCCCGTGGTCCAGGGGCTCGAGAACGACATCGACGAGATCGAGGACGAACTGTTCGGGGGAGCGCCAGACGTGTCGCGCAGGATCTACGAGCTGCACCGCGAGGTCATGGAGTTCCAGCGCGCCGCCCAGCCCCTGCAGGCCATGATGGAGGCGCTCCTGCTCGGGTCGGAGAAGTACCGGATGGACCCCGAACTGGCCCGCAGCCTCCGCGACGTCCAGGACCACGTGATCCGCATCGTCGAACGCATCAACACGTTCCGCGCGCTGCTGCAGAACGCCCTGACCGTCCACACCACGCTCGTGGCGCAGCGCCAGAACGAGGAGATGACGCGCCTGACGGAGACATCCCTGACGCAGGGGGAGGAAGTGAAGCGCATCTCCTCGTGGGCGGCGATCCTCTTCGCACCGACGCTGATCGCCTCGATCTACGGCATGAACTTCGACGTGATGCCCGAGCTGCACTGGACTCTCGGGTATCCCTTCGCCCTCCTCCTCATGGTGGGTATGGGCCTGGGCCTCTACGGGATCTTCAAGCGCAACGACTGGCTCTAGGACACTCCCGTTGCCTCGGGCACCGGTAAGGTAGGGGAGGCTTCGGCCACCTCTGTTCTCGAACACCGTTGGGACCCCCATGAACTCTCTCCGCGTCGCGGCCACCGCCGCTCTCGCCCTGCTGGCACTCACCGCCTGTGCCGGCACCTCCGAATCCCCTGCAGCCGCACCCTCGCCCGCTGCGCCCTCGCCCGCGAGTTCGTCGTCGGCCGCCGTCAACATCCAGCGGCCCCCGAGCAACGAGCTCGTCGGCGAGGTCAGCCCCGAAGGAGCCCGCGCGTTCCTCTACTACTACTTCGACCTGAAGGCCTACGTCCTCCAGACCGGTGATGCACCCGCGATGCTCGAGCTCCTCGACGGGGCTGCGGGCGAGCAGGCCGAGGCGGAACGGCTCTCCGCCGTGTACGACGGCGGCGGCTGGGTGCTCGGCGGCCAGCCGAAGGTGGAGAACGTCTACCTCACCACGGAGGAGGTGGCGGAGGGCACCAACGTCACCGCCCTGATCCCCGTCAACCCCGACGCGTACACCGAGTTCTCCGAGGACGGTTCGATCAGCGAGCAGCGTCCCTTCTCCCCGGAGGGGACCATCTACAGCGCCACGATCCGTTACGCCGACGGGGCCTGGAAGCTCATTGCGCTCGAGGAGACCCCGGACGCGGAACTGCCCGAGGCCTGATGCCCGGCACGATCCCGGAATGACGAAGGAGGTGCCACCGCGGTGGCACCTCCTTCGTCGTCGTACCGGTCAGTGCAGCTTGGCGCTCCGCGTCTCCGGTGCATTGAAGGCCATGAAGACGACCGCGAGGACCACGAGAGCGCCGGTCAGGGCGAAGGTGAGCGGGAGTCCCAGGGTGGGCCACAGCAGGGTGCCGAAGATCAGCGGCACGAGGCCCGCACCGATCCGCGAGATGGTCGACGCCCAGCCGAAGCCGCTGCCCCGCAGTTCTGTCGGGTACAGCTCCGAGACGTAGGTGTACAGGACGGGGATGGCCACCTGCACCACGAAGCCGAAGCCCAACAGCCAGGCCGTGGCGACGGCCGGCAGGTCGAGCGTGAGCGCGAAGACCACGAGGATCGCTGCGGACCCCGGACCCGTGATGGCCAGGAGCCACTTGCGGCCCACGCGCTCCACGAGGAGCGCCGCGGCGATCACGCCGAGGAACCCGACGCCGGTCATGAACGTCGTCGTGATGAACGCGACCGACTGCGCATAGCCGGAGGCGATCAGGATGCGCGGCATCCACGTGAGCGCCCCGTAGTACACGAGGAGGATGGTCAGGAACAGGGTCCAGGCGGTCAGGGTGATGCGCCAGTTGTAGCGCCACAGCCCGGTGAGCTGTCCCGAGATGCTGCCGAGGGACAGCCGTGGCGTCTCCTCCGGGTCCGGCAGCCGCCAGGCGCGCTGCTCGCCGTCCGTCCTGGCCACGAGGTCGTCGATGACGGCCCGGGCCTCCTCCCGCCGGCCACGCTGGACGAGGTAGAGCGGCGACTCGGGGACCCCGCGCCGCACCCAGAACACGAGGAGTGCGGGAAGCACCATCACGAGCATCGCGTAGCGCCAGTCGCCGAACTGCGCGACGACCGCCGTCGTGACCGCCCCGCACAGGAAGGCGCCCACCGGCCACCAGGCGTCCATCGCCGTGAGGACCCGGCCGCGCTGGCGGCGCGGCGTGAACTCGCCCACGAGCGCGTAGTCCACGGGGATGCACCCGCCGAGGCCGAATCCGGCGAGGAACCGGAAGATGCAGAACCAGACGATGCCGGGCGAGAAGGCTCCGAGCACCGTGAAGAGCGAGAAGACGAGCAGGGTCAGTGTGAACGCCCTCTTGCGCCCGATGATGTCCGCGACGGACCCCCAGGCAAAAGCGCCGACGGCCATGCCGATCAGGTTCGACGTCGCGATCCATCCCGCCTGTCCGGCGGACAGCCCCCAGTCGCCGATCAGCAGCGGGATCAGGTAGGCGTTGAGGGTGACGTCCCAGGCGTCGAACATGAAGCCGAGGCCGCCGATGAGGAAGATCCTTCCCTGGACCTTCCATCGCCAGGGGAGGTCCTGCACCACCTGGTCGCCGGTGGGGAGCTGGGTATTGATGCTCATGATGCCTTCGGAGAGGGGCTGGGTACTGCGAGAACTGTACCGCCAGCGTGCTGCTGTCCCGAGTTCGCGCGTTCGTCATCTCTTCGACGACGAACACCACGCCTATAGACTTGCTGTGACCCCCAGCGAAGCGACCTGACGGAGATCTGCGTGAGCCTCACCCACCTTGACCGTGTCCCCATCCGTCGAGCACTCATCTCGGTGTTCGACAAGACCGGCCTGGAGGAGCTGGCGCAGGGCCTGCACCGCGCAGGCGTCTCCATCGTCTCGACGGGCTCCACCGCGCAGCGGATCGCCGCCGCAGGCGTGCCGGTGACCGAGGTCTCCGAGGTCACAGGGTTCTCCGAAACCCTCGACGGCCGCGTGAAGACCCTTCACCCCAAGGTCCACGCAGGCATCCTCGCCGACCGCCGGCGCCAGGAGCACATCGACCAGCTCGCCGAACTCGAGATCGAGGCCTTCGACCTCGTGGTCGTGAACCTCTACCCCTTCGTCGAGACCGTGCGGTCGGGCGCGGAGCCCGACGCCGTCGTCGAGCAGATCGACATCGGCGGGCCCGCGATGGTCCGGTCCGCGGCCAAGAACCACCCGTCGGTCGCCGTCGTCGTCGATCCCGCCGCATACCCCGACGTGGTCACGGCTGCCGCGGAAGGCGGGTTCGACCTGAAAGCACGACGCCGGCTGGCTGCGCTCGCCTTCGCGCACACCGCCGCCTACGACACCGCGGTGGCGTCCTGGACTGCCGAGCAGTTCGAGACGGACGACGACGCCTTCGCCTGGCCCGGCTACGCGGGCCTCGCACTCGAGCGCTCCGAGGTGCTCCGGTACGGCGAGAACCCCCACCAGCAGGCGGCGCTGTACGTGGAGAAGGGCGCGACGCCGGGCATCGCCCAGGCGGACCAGCTCCACGGCAAAATGATGAGCTACAACAACTTCGTCGACGCCGACGCAGCCCTCCGCGCGGCCTTCGACTTCGACGAGCCCGCCGTCGCGATCATCAAGCACGCCAATCCGTGCGGCGTCGCCGTCGGTTCCGCCGATGCGGAGGATCCCATTGCGGATGCCCACGCCAAGGCCCACGCCTGCGACTCCGTATCCGCCTTCGGTGGCGTCATTGCCGCGAACCGGGAGGTCACCGCGGGCATGGCCGAGACCGTGAAGGACATCTTCACGGAAGTCGTGATCGCGCCGTCGTTCTCGGCCGAGGCGGTCGAGATCCTCTCGCAGAAGAAGAACATCCGCCTGCTGACCCTGCCCGAGGGCTACGGGCGGAACCCCGTGGAATTCCGCCAGGTGTCCGGGGGTGTGCTCATGCAGGTCGCCGACAGGCTCGACGCCGACGGCGACGACCCCGCCGGCTGGACGCTCGCGGCGGGAGACGCGGCCGACGACGCCACGCTCGCCGACCTCACTTTCGCCTGGAAGGCGTGCCGCGCTGCGAAGTCCAACGCCATCCTGCTGGCGCGCGACGGTGCGTCCGTGGGCGTCGGCATGGGCCAGGTCAACCGCGTCGACTCCTGCCGCCTCGCCGTCGAGCGGGCCAACACCCTCGCCGACACCGAGCGCGCGCGGGGCTCCGTCGCGGCGTCGGATGCCTTCTTCCCCTTCGCCGACGGGCTTCAGATCCTGGTCGACGCCGGTGTCCGCGCCGTCGTCCAGCCGGGCGGTTCGGTGCGCGACCAGGAAGTGATCGACGCGGCGAACGCGGCCGGCGTGACGCTGTACTTCACCGGGGCCCGCCACTTCTTCCACTGACGCCCCTGAGGTCCCCGCGACACCGGAGGGCGCCGAGAGGCGCCCTCCGGTGTCGGCCCGTCAATGCCGTGGTCCCGGGGCTCCCGCCGTTAGGCGAAGCCCCGGGGACATCGGTAAGTTAGAGCCGATGGGCGATGCCCAACCGACCGCACAACGTCAGAGCACCAGGGAGATGCCTACCCATGGCCAAGATCATCTACACCCACACCGACGAAGCGCCGATGCTGGCTACCTATTCGTTCCTGCCGATCATCGAGGCGTTCGCGTCAACGGCGGGTGTCGAGGTGGAGACCCGGGACATCTCGCTGTCCGGACGCATCATTGCGCTCTTCAACGACCACCTCACCGAGGACCAGCGACAGGCGGACGCGCTCGCCGAACTCGGAGCGCTGGCGAAGACGCCGGAAGCCAACATCATCAAGCTGCCCAACATCAGCGCGTCCATCCCGCAGCTCAAGGCGGCCGTCGCCGAGCTCCAGGGCCAGGGCTACGCCCTGCCGGATTATCCCGACCACCCGTCCACGGACGAGGAGAAGGACATCCGCGCCCGCTATGACAAGGTCAAGGGCAGCGCCGTGAACCCCGTCCTCCGCGAGGGCAACTCGGACCGCCGCGCTCCCGCGTCGGTCAAGAACTACGCGCGCCAGAACCCTCACAGCATGGGTGCCTGGACGCCGGAGTCCAAGACGAACGTCGCCTCCATGACCAGCGACGATTTCCGGTCCAACGAGCAGTCCGTCGTCATCCCCGCGGACGGCACCATCTCCATTCAGCATGTCGCCGCCGACGGTTCCGTGAGCGTCCTCAAGGACTCCTTCCCGGTCCTCGCCGGTGAGGTCGTCGACGGGACCGTCATGCGCGCCGACGCCCTCAACGACTTCCTCAAGGCCTCCGTCGCCCGGGCCAAGGAGGAGGACGTGCTGTTCTCGGCCCACCTGAAGGCCACCATGATGAAGGTCTCCGACCCCATCATCTTCGGACACGTGGTCCGTGCCTTCCTCCCCGAGCTCTTCGAGACGTACGGCGAGCAGCTGACCGCCGCCGGCCTGAGCCCCAACAACGGCCTGGCCTCGATCCTCGGCGGTCTCGACAAGCTTCCCGAGGACGTCCGCGAGGGAGTGCAGCAGGCCATCACGAAGGGCATGGAGGACGGCCCCGCGATCGCCATGGTGGACTCCGACAAGGGCATCACCAATCTGCACGTGCCGAGCGACGTCATCGTCGACGCCTCGATGCCTGCGATGATCCGTTCGTCCGGCCACATGTGGGGACCGGACGGCAAGGAAGCCGACACGCTCGCCGTCATCCCCGACAGCAGCTACGCCGGTATCTACCAGGTCGTCCTCGACGACTGCCGTGCCAACGGCGCGTTCGACCCGACGACCATGGGCACCGTGCCCAACGTCGGACTCATGGCGCAGGCGGCCGAGGAGTACGGCAGCCACGACAAGACCTTCGAGATTCCCGCTGCCGGCAAGGTGCAGGTGGTCGACGCCGATGGCACCGTGCTGATCGAGCACGACGTCGCACCCGGCGACATCTGGCGTGCCTGTCAGACCAAGGACGCCGCCATCCTCGACTGGGTGAAGCTCGCGGTCAACCGCGCCCGCGCCTCGGCCACGCCGGCCGTCTTCTGGCTCGACGAGGGCCGGGCCCACGACGCGAACCTGATCGCCAAGGTCAGGGAGTACCTGGCCCAGCACGGCACCGACGACGTCTCGCTCGAGATCATGACGCCCGTCGACGCCACGGCCTTCACCCTCGAGCGCATCCGCAAGGGTGAGGACACCATCTCGGTGACCGGCAACGTGCTGCGTGACTACCTCACGGACCTGTTCCCCATCCTCGAACTCGGCACCAGCGCCAAGATGCTCTCGGTGGTCCCGCTGATGAACGGTGGCGGACTCTTCGAGACCGGTGCAGGCGGGTCCGCTCCCAAGCACGTGCAGCAGCTCGTGAAGGAGAACCACCTGCGCTGGGACAGCCTGGGTGAGTTCCTCGCCCTCGCCGTGAGCTTCGAGCACCTCGCGACGTCGACCGGGAACGCGCGTGCGCAGATCCTCGCCGACACGCTCGACCGCGCAACGGGCACGTTCCTGCTCGAGAACAAGTCGCCCAGCCGTCGCGTCGGGGAGATCGACAACCGCGGCAGCCACTACTTCCTCGCCCGGTACTGGGCGGAGGAGCTGGCCAAGCAGGAGCAGGACGCCGAGCTCGCCCAGAGCTTCTCCCGCGTCGCCGAGGCCTTGACCGGGAACGAGGACACCATCGTGTCCGAGTTGCTGGCCGTGCAGGGCTCACCGGTGGACATCGGCGGCTACTACCACCCCGACGTCACCAAGGTGACCCAGGTGATGCGGCCGTCGGCGAAGCTGTCCGAGGTCCTGGCGATCCTCGCCAAGTAGGCGCGTCCCGCCTTTTAATCAGCCGGTGGACCGTTCTGGTCCACCGGCTGATGAATTTAAGCGATGCCATTTACAGTCAGGCGCACGTCGGTTTATGGTTGCCTCAGGTCTCAGCCTGGGGGTGTACGTGCGATGAAGATGCAGAAGCGTCGGTCTCTCGCTACTTCCGTGCGCCTGTCGATCCTTGCAGGAGCCGGAGCGCTGGGTTGGATGGCTCTGGGCGCCAGTGGAGCGTCAGCCGCCGAACTCCCTTCCGACACCGGGCTGCTCGGCTCGGTGGCAGGTGCTGTCGAGAGCAGCTCCCCGGTGTCGTCGACGCTGTCCGCCGTTGCCGACCCTCTGCAGGCGGTGACGGCCGAGACGTCTCCTGCGGCGGGTCCGTCGAGCAGCCTCGCGGGCACCGCTTTCCTGGTCTCCGATCTCGCGGCACAGGTGCCTCAGCTCACCTCCGAGCCGACCGGGACGATCCTCGCCCCTGTGACATCCCTCGTCGACGAGGTGGTCGCCGAGGTGCCCATCGTGCAGTCGGTGGTACCCGCCGGGGTGGTCACCGAGGTTACCGCGCCGATCCTCGATACCGTCGACGGGACGGTCGGCGGCGTCACGGAACCGGTGCTCGAGGTGGTGGCTCCCGTCGTGGGCGGCGTCGATCCGGTGATCGACGCCGTGGCACCCGTTCCCGGATTCGACCCAGCCGTTCCGGTCGTGCCCCTCCCGACGCCGGCGACCGAAGTCCTTCCCGCCGTGCCGGGCGCCGACGCGCCGGCTGATCCGGCTCCGGCAGCCGCTGTTCCTGTGGCCGCTTCTCTTGCTGCCGCCGCCGACCCGACTGCTGCCGGTGGAACGACTGCCGGTCCCGAGGTCCCGGCGCTCTCCGACGCGGTGGCGACCGACGCCGGAGAGGGCGTTGCCACGAGGAGCTCCGGTCCAGAGTCCGCGGTGCAGGCGTCCTCGACCCTCGCCAGTGCCGCGGTCGACGTCGTCGTGCCGGCCGTTCTGGCGGGCGTCGCACGGATGGCGCACGATCTTCCCGAACTGCCCGCGGTGCCCCTTGCGTCGTGGGCCGGCGCCCTGTCCTCCATGACGGGTGCCGGGACGGCGGGCCCCTTCGCCGCCATCGGTGGCGTGGCCCTCCTGGTCTTCCTGGCCCTTGTCGGTCCGGGTCACCGGGGCGCGACAGCCGGTCTGCCCGCGGGCCCGGCGTTGGAACCCGGTTCATTTCCTGATTAGTGGTTGCCCCGTCGCGCCTTCGTGCGTGGCCGACGGCTCATGGTGCCCCACGGCACCTTCAACCCACTTCGATCTACAGGAGAACATCATGCGTACATACGTGCAGCGAGGGCTCTACGGCGCCCTTCTCGCCGGGGGCTTCGTAGTCCTCGGAGCAGGAGCAGCGACAGCTGCGGACCTGTCCACGACATCGGATGCAGAGACCGCTTCGGGTCTCGGCGCCTTCATCACCGCGCCCCTTCCGTCCGGGACGACGAGCTCTTCGATCGTCCAGGAAACCGTGGTCTCCCTCGACGCTTCGCTCGATCTCGGCGACGGGCGTGACTCCGGCAACAGCCTGCTGGGCGGTTCCACCCTCGGCCTGCTCGACGGCGGAGTGGCGAATGCCGATCAGGTCGCACCGCAGATCGCCGTACCGGTGAACGTGTCCGGGAACTCAGTGTCGGTGCTCGGGGATGCGTCCTCCACGGGCGATTCGGGTGCTACAGGCATGACCGCCACCGATCCGAGCGGCACCGCGCCGGCATCGACCGAGAGCAGGATCCTCAACGGGAACGTGGTCTCGCCCGAGGTCGTGGCTCCGGTGAATGTGTCCGGTAACTCGGTGGCGGTGCTCGGGGATGCGTCCTCGACGGGTGATTCGGGTGCGGCCGGGGGAACCAGCGGTGGCAGCACGGGCGGTACGTCCGCAGGCACCACCGATGGTTCCGTCGACGGCGGCCTGCTGAACGGCGGGATCCTCAACGGGAACGTGGTGTCGCCTGAGGTCGTGGGTCCGGTGAATGCCGGCTGCATCACAGTGGCCCTGATCGGTAATAGCGCATCGGATTGCGCGACGGGTGCGGCCGGGGGAACCAGCGGTGGCAGCACGGGCGGTTCGTCCGCAGGCACCACCGATGGTGCCGTCGACGGCGGCCTGCTGGACGGCGGGGTCCTCAACGGGAACGTGGTCGTGCCCGAGGTCGTGGCTCCGGTGAACGTCTCCGGGAACTCGGTGTCGGTAATCGGAGATTCGTCCTCGAAAGGTGATTCGGGTGCGACCGGCGGAACGAGCGGTGGCAGCACGGGTGGTACGACTGAGGGCGACCCCGAAGGCGGCCTCCTCGACGGTGGCTTGCTGAACGGCGGCGTGCTGGACGGCGGCGTGCTGGACGGTGGCATCCTCGATGGGAACGTGGTCTCGCCCGAGGTTGTAGTTCCGGTGAATGTCGGCTGCAACACCGTGGCCCTGATCGGTGACAGCGCGTCGGATTGCACGACCGATGCGGCCGGCGGAATCAGCGGTGACAACACGGGTGGTTCGACGGGTGGTTCGACCGATGGTTCCGTCGACGGCGGCCTGCTGGACGGCGGGGTCCTCAACGGGAACGAGGTTGCACCCGAGGTCGTGGTCCCGGTGACCGTCGGTTGCAACGGAGTCGCAGTGATCGGCGGCAGCAGTACCGACTGTGGCGCAGGCACCACAACTCCTGCGACGCCGACCGATCCCGCGACGCCGACCGATCCCACGATGCCGACCGTTCCTGCGACGCCGACCACGCCCGGTCCTGAGGCGCCTGCCTCGGACGGTCACGGCGGGACGGACAGCGATGGGGCGGGCACCGATGGATCGAACGCCGGTGGATCGAATGCTGGTGGATCGAATGCTGGTGGATCGAATGCTGGTGGCTCGGACAATGGCGGCTCGGCAGGCACGCCCATCGGCGCATCCGCCGGTACCACCGCATCCGCTGGTATCACTCCGGCTGGCAACCCCGGCCTCAGCACCGGTGCCAGCACCGGCATCACTACCGGTACTGACAGCACTACCGGTACAGTCTCGCTCGCAATCGCGACGGTGAAGACGACTGCTCCCGCAGCGGTCGCTGCCGCCTCCGGGTCGTCGACGCCGAGGGCACTTGCCTCCACAGGCTTCGACCAGCAGCAGGTCCTGCTGTCCGGTGCACTCCTGGTCCTCAGCGGAGCGCTTGGCCTGCTGGTCGCCCGCCGGCCGAAGGCAGTCGCCTAGCCCTGTAGCCTCCCTGAGACGGGAAAGGACGGGTCTCCCGCGGCAGAAACCGCGGGGGACCCGTCCTTCAGCACGGGACGAAATGGGGGAGGAGCGTAGAAGGTGGAGGAGAACCGTCAGGCGTCGTCGTTCGCGTAGCGCAAGCCGATCTGGCCCCGCACGCCGTCGAGCAGCCGCATGGTCCTCACAGTGTCCGCGATGGGCATGGTGGGGCTCTCGGTCAGTCCCTGCTGGATGCAGCGGGTGACCTCGCGCAGCTCGTAGGTGTACCCCGCACCGACCTGCTCGAACTGCTCCACCCGCGCGTCGCCCTGGCCGATCCTGATGGTCAGTTCCTTCGGGTTGTGGAGGTTCCCACCCCCGCTCTTCAGCCAGCCATTCGAACCGGCGACCGTCGCCTGGCCCGGGCATGAGGCGATGAGCGACGACGACAGCTGGGCATATGCGCCGTTCCCGTAGCTCAGGGTCACGGCGTTCTGCACGTCGACGCCGTCGCTGTTCAGCGTTCCGACGGCGGCGACGGAGTCCGGGAAGCCGAGGGATCCGAGTGCCCAGGTGAGCGGGTAGACGGTGAGGTCCATCAGGGCGCCGCCACCTGCCTTCGGGTCCCAGAGGCGGCTGGCGGGATCCTCCGGCGCAGGAAATCCGAGGTCGCCCTGGACCCACCGGATGTCTCCCAGTTCGCCGGAGTGGATGATCTCCCACGCGCGGTTGATGCTCGGCAGGAAGCGGGTCCATACGGCTTCCATGAGGAACAGTCCGCGCTCGGCCGCCAGTCCTGCCAGTTCCTCCGCCTCGGCGGCGTTGATGGTGAACGGCTTCTCGCACAGCACGTGCTTGCCGCCCGTCAGCGCCGCCTTGGCGACGTCGTAGTGCTGGGCGTGCGGCGTGGTGATATAGACGACGTCCACCTCGGGGTCGTCCACGAGGTGCTGGTAACCCGTTCCGCCGTCGTCGTTGCCGTAGCTCGTGACGAATCCGAAGCGCTCGGCGAAGGCCGCGGCACTGTCCGCGCTACGGGAACTGACCGCGTGGAGGACGGCGTCCTCGAGCAGGGCGATGTCCTGGGTGACCTTCGCGGCGATGCCGCCCGTGGCGATGACTCCCCACTTCAGTGGACGGCCTGTGGCCACGATCGGGCTGGGAGCTCCTGCTTCGGCGCAGGGGGGAACGGCAATGCGGTTCTGGGGGTTCATGATCCCATCCTTGCCGCTGGGCGCTCCCGCGTCCATCGCGTACACGAGCGTTACACCGAACCCTGCAGCCGAACGACGAAGCGCCCCGGCCGGAGCCGGGGCGCTTCTGGTCATGCTGCCGGAGGGGTCCGGCGGGGAGCTACTTGGTGAGAGCGGACAGCGTGGGGTCGTTCTTGTACGCTTCCGCTGCGTTCTCCTTGGTCACGATCTGCGGCTCGAGGAGGTAGGCGGGAACGGTCTTCACGCCGTTGTCGTAGGAGTCGGGATCGTTGACCTCGGGCTCCTCGCCGGCCTGGAGGTTGCCGACCATTTCGATGGCGTGCTCGACGAGGGCCCGCGTGTCCTTGTTGATCGTGGAGTACTGCTTGCCCGCCATGATGGACTTCACGGACTCGACCTCGGAGTCCTGGCCGGTGACGACCGGGATGCTCTTTCCTGCACCCTCGACCGAGGTCAGGATCGCGCGGGCGAGCGTGTCGTTGGGGGACAGGACGCCGTCGAGCTCTTCGGAGCTGTAGTTGCCGGAGAGCAGGGTGTCCATGCGCTTCTGGGCGTTCTCTGCCTTCCAGCCCTGCGTGACGGCCTGGTCGAAGGTCGTCTGGCCGGAGACGACCACCAGGTTGCCGTTGTCGATCTCGGGCTGCAGGACGCTCATGGCGCCGTCGAAGAAGACCTTCGCGTTGGCGTCGTCGGGCGAACCGGCGAACAGCTCGATGTTGTACGGTCCCTCGGGCTTGGCGGCCTTCATGCCGTCGAGCAGGGCCTGACCCTGAAGTTCGCCGACCTGGAAGTTGTCGTACGCCACGTAGTAGTCAACGTTCTCCGTGTTGGTCAGGAGGCGGTCGTAGGCGATGATCGTGATGCCCGCGTCCTTGGCCTGCTGGAGCTGCGTACCGAGCTGGGATCCGTCGATCGCCCCGACGACGAGGACCTTCACGCCGTTGGTGATCATGGAGCTGATCTGGTTCTGCTGCTCGGAGACGCCACCGTTGGCGAACTGGACGTCCGGCTCGTAGCCGGCCTCGGTCAGGCCGTCGTTGAAGAGGGTCTCGGCGAGTACCCAGTTCTCCGACGTCTTCTGCGGGAGGGCGACGCCGATGGCCGATCCTTCTTCGAACCCGGCGGCGGCAGCGCCGCTGCCCTCGGCTCCGGGGGTCGCTTCTTCGCGACCGCAGCCGGTCAGCGCCAGCGCTGATATCGCAGCAATGGCTGCGAAGGACTTTGCGAACTTACGCATTCTCGTTCTCTTTCTGTTGCTCTTGCTCTTGTGGTCGGGTGGAGCGTTGGTGCCTGGAGGCGGGGTGTCCCGGCCCTAGACCTCGTGGGAGATGACTTCCTTCGTGCCGACAGCCTGCTCGGTGGGAGCGGGTTGCGGGGTGGGGGCGGGCGTCTTGCCCCCACCGCTGCCTCCGCCGAAGTTCCTGGTGAGCATGCCTATGATGGACGGCTTGCCCTGGCTCTTGTTGTAGACGTCGAACGCGACGGCGACGAGCAGGACGAACCCCTTGATGATCTGGGTGTCGTCGGCGCCGGCGCCGAGCAGCTGGAGACCGTTGTTGAGGACGGCCATGACGAGGCCTCCGATGATCGAGCCGACCACTGTACCGACGCCGCCGGTGACGGCTGCACCACCGATGAAGACGGCTGCGATCGCGTCCAGTTCCCAGCCGACGCCGTCGGACGGGCCCGATGCGGTCGAGCGGCCGACGAAGATCATGCCGGCGAGGGCGGCGAGGATGGACATGTTCATCATGACCATGAAGTTCACCTTCTTGCTCTGCACGCCGGACAGCTCGGCTGCGTGGCGGTTGCCGCCGACGGCGTAGACGTGGCGACCGAGGATCGTCTTGTTGGAGATGAACGCGTAGATGATGACGAGGATGCCGAGGATCAGGCCGGGAACGGGGAACGAGGTGCCGGGACGGCCGGTCGCGAAGAGGTAGGTCGCGTACAGGATGACGGCGGAGAGCAGGACGACCTTGGTGACCGGAACCCAGATGGGGGGCAGGTCGGCGTGGATCTTGGCCAGCTTGCGGCGGCCGCGGAACTCGCTGTAGATCACGAACGCCACCAGGGCGAGTCCCATCAGCAGCGTGAGGTTGTTGTAGCCGGTGTTGGGTCCCACCTCGGGGAGGTAACCTGCGCCGAGGTAGCGGAATCCCTCGGGCACCGGGACGGTGAGGGAGTTGCCCACCGACTGATTGGCGCCGCGGAACAGGAGCATGCCGGCCAGGGTGACGATGAACGCCGGGATGCCGACGTACGCCACCCAGAAACCGTGCCAGGCCCCGATGAGCGCACCGAGGACGAGGCCGAGCAGCGCACCGAGGTACCACGGGATGCCCCAGTCGCGCATGGCGATCGCGACGACGATGCCGACAAACGCTGCGACGGAACCGACGGAGAGGTCGATGTGGCCGGCGATGATCACGAGCACCATGCCGATGGCCAGGATCAGGATGTACGAGTTGCCGTTGAAGAGGTTCATCATGTTCACGGATGTGAGCGTCTTGCCGCCCGTGCGCCACTGGAAGAACACGACGAGCGCGACCAGGGCGAAGATCATCCCGAACTGGCGGGTGTCTCCGCCGAAGATTTGTTTGAGGGAATTCATGGTGTTTTTCCTAGGGAGCTACGGTCAGGCAGATTTCCTGCTGGCGGTCATGAGTTTCATCAGGGATTCCTGGTTCGCGTCGTCGCGGGTGAGTTCACCCGTGATCGCGCCCTCGAAGATCGTGTAGATCCGATCCGAGAGGCCGAGCAGTTCGGGCAGTTCCGAGGAGATGACGATGACGCCCTTCCCCTGGTCTGCGAGCTTCTGGATGATGCCGTAGATCTCGTACTTCGCTCCGACGTCGATGCCGCGGGTGGGCTCGTCGAGGATCAGGAGTTCGGGATCGGTGAACATCCACTTGGACAGGACCACCTTCTGCTGGTTGCCGCCGGAGAGCTTCGCGACGCCCTCGTTGACGCTCGGCGTCTTGGTGCGCAGCGACTTCCGGTACTCCTCCGCGACGCTGTACTCCTCGTCCTTGTCGACGACGAGTCCGCGGGTGATCTTCTTCAGGTCGGCGGACACCGTGGTGGTTTTGATGTCGTCGAGCAGGTTGAGCCCGAGCGACTTGCGGTCCTCCGTCACGTACGCGAGGCCCGCGTGGATCGCCTGCGGCACCGAGCGAAGGGTGACCTCCTTGCCGTTGATGAAGATCTGTCCCGACTTGAAGGTGCCGTAGGACCGGCCGAAGACGGAGCGCGCGAGCTCCGTGCGTCCCGCGCCCATGAGACCGGCGAAACCGACGATCTCACCCCGGCGCACGTGGAAGCTCGAGTTCTTGCAGACGAGGCGGTCGGACACCGTGGGGTGGCCGACCGTCCAGTTGCGGACCTCGAAGAACGTCTCACCGATCTTCGGCGTGTGCTCGGGGAAGCGGGATTCGAGCGACCGGCCCACCATGCCGCGGATGATGCGGTCCTCGTCGACGCCGTCGTTCTTCACGTGCAGCGTCTCGATCGACTTTCCGTCGCGGATGATGGTGATCGAGTCGGCGATCTGCTCGATCTCGTTGAGCTTGTGCGAGATCATGATGCACGAGATGCCCTTGGAGCGCAGGCCCGCCATGAGGTCCAGCAGGTGCTGGGAGTCGGATTCGTTGAGGGCCGCCGTGGGCTCGTCGAGGATCAGCAGTTTCACGGACTTGTTGAGCGCCTTGGCGATCTCGACGAGCTGCTGCTTGCCGACGCCGATGTCCTTGACCTTGGTGACCGGGTCCTCGCTGAGGCCCACGCGGGCCATGAGTTCCAGCGTGGTGCGGTTGACGTAGTCCCAGTCGATGACGCCGAAGCGGGTGGGCTCGTTGCCGAGGAAGATGTTCTCGGCGATCGAGAGTTCCGGGATGAGCGCGAGTTCCTGGTGGATGATGACGATACCCGCCGCCTCGCTGGACCGGATGTCCTTGAACTGGACCTCCTTGCCCTGGAAGAAGATCTGGCCGGTGTAGTCACCGTGGGGGTAGAGCCCTGAGAGGACCTTCATGAGCGTGGACTTGCCGGCGCCGTTCTCCCCGCAGATGGCGTGGATCTCGCCCGCCTGGACTTCCAGTGACACGTCGGAGAGGGCTTTGACTCCCGGGAATTCCTTGGTGATGGAACGCATCTCGAGGATGGTGTGGTTATTCATGGGGCCTCCCGCGGTGACGGCGTTGTCTTGGTGCAGGCCCAACCACGGCCCGAAAGAATTGAACACGCTATATCGCCTTGTCGTCAACTGTTGAACGCAAAGCGCACGAAATAGAGACGGGAACGTTATGCGGAACTTGCCAGCCGCGGGGACAGACCAGGTTGGGCGAGGACGACGGCGGCGGCCCCCAGGGCCTCCGCGCGGTCGCCGAGGGAGGACATGCAGACGCTCGTCGTCTCGCCGATGATGGGCACGGCGTGGCGGGCCAGCCCGCGGCGGATGGGCTCGAGGAGGATCTCCCCGAGGCTGGTGAGTGGCCCCCCGATGACGATGGTCTCCGGGTTGATAAGGTTGGCAGTGTGGGCCAGCGCCCGGCCGATGGCGACGCCGGCGTCGTCGATCACGCGCAGGGTGGCCTTATCGCCGGCCAGGGCCCAGTCGATGATGCGCTGGGTGTCGATGGTCTCGATGCTGGCGCGGCTGAGCAGCTCGATCATCGTCGACGTCGACGCGACCGTCTCGAGGCAGCCCCGGTTTCCGCACCGGCACACCACCCCGTGCTCGTTGATGGTCGTGTGGCCCAGTTCCCCGGTGATGCCGACGTTGCCGTAGTAGAGCGCTCCATTGAGCACGAGGCCGGATCCGATGCCGGAGCCCACCTTCATGAACATCAGGTTGTCGACCGAGCTGTGTGGACCCCACGTCACCTGCGCCAGCGCGCCCAGATTCGCGTCATTGTCGATGAAGACGGGCACCTGGAGCCTCTCGCTGAAGGTCTCGTGGATGTTGATGCCCACCCACTCGGGCAGAATGGCACCCTGGACCACGGTCCCGGTCCGTCGGTCGATGGGCCCCGGAATGCCGATGCCGGCGCCGAGGAGCGCGTGCCGGCTGATGCCCCCGTTCTCGAGCAGCCTGTCGAGGAGGTCCGAGGCCGCCGTGAGTCCCTCCACGGCGCTGTGTCCCAGCGGGAGTGCGACGGAGGCTTCCTGGACGACCCGGTAGTTGGGGCTTGCAAGGACGACACGGAGGTGCCGCCGGCCGATGTCGATGCCGGCCGCGACCTGTCCGTTGTCATTGAGGATCACCGAGAGGGCGCGCCGTCCCGAGCTGGTGGTCGGTGAGGTGCTGACGACGCCGGTGGCGGCCATGACCTTCACGATGTTGGAGACCGTGGCGGTCGACAGCCCGGTCTGCCGTGACAGTTCCGCCTGCGTCTGGGGGCCGCCGCTCATGAGCGCCGCGATGACCCGCTGCTGGTTCTGCTCGCGCAGTGCGGATTGGGAGCCCGGCTTCGGGAGCGCGGCGCTCAAGCGTGTCCTCGCCGTCGAGGTGGATTCTGCGGGCATGACCTCTAGGGTGCCGCAGGGGCCACTTGTAGTCAAGAAGTTAACGCTTGACGATGTTCCTGCGCGAGTGCTTTATAGCGTTCCGCGTTGGCCTTCACGGCGGCGACCTCGTCGTCAGCGAGTTCCCGGCGCACTTTCGCGGGCACTCCTGCGACGAGCGAGCGGGGAGGGACGACCATGCCTTCGAGCACCACGGCGCCCGCGGCGACGAGGGAGCCGGAACCGACGACGGCGCCGTTGAGCACCGTCGCGCCCATGCCGATGAGGCAGTCGTCCTCGATGGTGCACCCGTGGACGACGGCGCCGTGCCCCACGCTCACGCGGTCGCCGATCCTCGCCGGGTGACCCGGGTCCGCATGCACCACCACGTTGTCCTGCAGGTTGGTGCCCTCACCGATGGTGATGGGAGCGGTGTCCGCGCGGACGGTGGCGCCGTAGAAGACGCTGGCGAAGGGCCCCAGCACCACCTCACCGATGAGGGAGGCCGTCGGGGCGGTGAATGCGGAATCGCTGACGTCGGGGGTATTGCCCCGGAAGGGGATCAGGTGTGCCATGGCGCCAGCCTAGGCGACGCCCTGCCGGCCGGGGAGCGGATCGGTCCCGGCCAGCGAGGACCGGCCAGCGAGGACCGGGCAGCGAGGGCCGGTCAGCGAGGACCGGTCAGTTGAAGACGATGGTGCGGCGCCCGTCGAGGAGGACGCGGCGCTCCGCGTACCACTGCACGGCCTGGACCAGTGCGCGTCCCTCGAGCTCGCGTCCGATCGATGCCAGCTGCTCGGCGGTGCGGGCGTGGTCCACGCGGATGACCTCCTGCTCGATGATCGGCCCCTCGTCGAGGGCCGCCGTGACGTAGTGGGCGGTCGCGCCGATCAGCTTGACCCCGCGCGCGTGGGCCTGGTGGTACGGCCGGGCGCCCTTGAAGGACGGCAGGAACGAGTGGTGGATGTTGATGGCCCGGCCCCGCAGGTCCTCGCAGAGCGTGTCGCTGAGGACCTGCATGTACCGGGCGAGCACCACCAGTTCGATGTCGTGCTCGTCCATGAGGGCGCGCAGCGCGTCCTCGGCCTCGGCCTTCGTGTCCGGGGTCACGGGGATGTGGTGGAACTCGACGCCGTAGAAGGCGGCGAGGTCCTCGAGGTCGCGGTGATTGGAGACGATGACAGGGATGTCGATGGCGAGGGTACCCGAGCGGTGCTGGAACAGGAGGTCGTTGAGGCAGTGTGCGGCCTTGGACACCATGATGAGGGTCCTGGTGCGGCGCTCCGACTCCGCCAGGGACCACTCCATCCCGTACTCCGCGGCGACGGGCTCGAGGGCCGCATGCAGGGCCTCCTCGGTGGAGTCCGTGGTGAGCGCAACCCGCATGAAGAAGGTGCCCGTGTCCGGGCTGCCGTACTGCTGCGATTCGGTGATGTTGGCTCCCACCGCGACCAGGGCACCGCTCACGCCGTGCACGATGCCGGGCCGGTCGGGGCAGGACAGGGTCAGGGAATAGGAGCGGGGCGTATCGGGGGAAGTCACCCGGCAAGGTTACCGGTAGCCCCGCTGTCGGCGGTGCTCCGGAGTCTGGCGACGGCGGCGGTTGCGGCGGCCCGTCCGGCGCGGGACGCGCCGAGCGTCGACGCGGATGCGCCGTAGCCGACGAGCAGGAGGCGCGGTTCCTTCAGCACGTGCACGCCGTCCATCCGGATGCCGCCGCCCGGCTCGCGGAGGTGCAGCGGAGCCAGGTGGTCCAGGGCGGCCCGGAAACCGGTGGCCCACAGGACCGCGTCGACAGGCTCCTCGGAGCCGTCGGCGAAGACCGCGGACTGTTCCCGGAGCTCGGCCAGGGGGCCCCGCGACACGAGGATGCCGGCGTCGATGCCCGCCTGGTACTGCGCGGTCAGGGACAGGCCGGTGACAGACACGACGCTGGCCGGCGGGAGTCCCGCACTCGTCCGGGCATTCACCTCCGCCTCGACCTCCCGGCCCCACTCGGGGTCGAACGGCCTGCGGGTGAATTCCGGAGGGCGCCGGGTCGACCAGAGGGGCCTGGCGCCCGCTGCGTGGAGCTGGAGCAGGAACTGCACCGCGGACGTCCCGCCGCCGACGACGAGGACGCTCTGGCCCGAGAACTCGTCGGCCGAGCGGTAGTTCCGTGTGTGCAGCTGGCGGCCCGCGAAGACGTCGCGGCCGCGGTAATAGGGCCAGTACGGGCGGTCCCACGTCCCGGTCGCGTTGATGACGACGTCCGCCACCCAGGTGCCACCGGTGGTGGTCACGTGCAGGGGGCCGCGGTCACCGCCGTGCAGGTCGTCCCCGTCTATGTCATCGTCGTCCGGGGCTCCGTCGGATCCGGAGTCGACGCGGACCACGGAGACCGGGCGGACCACCGGCAGGTCGAACTCCCGCTCGAAGGCCCCGTAGTAGCGGTTCACCACGGCGGACGCGGGCTCCTTGGGGTCCGGCGTACCGAGCGGAAAACCCGGGAGGTCGTGCAGTGCATGGGCGGCGTCGAAGGTGAGGGCGGGCCAGCGGTGCAGCCAGGCACCCCCCGGAGCGGGATTCGCATCGAGGACCACGAAGTCGCGGTGCGGCTCGAGCCCCCGGCGCCCCAGGTGGTACGCGCTGCTCAGCCCCGCCTGGCCGGCGCCGATCACCACGACGCGAACACGGCGGACCGGTCCGTCCAGCACCTGTCCGGTCTGCCCTGCTGACGACCCGCGCATCTCCCGCCCTCTCCCAGACTTGCTTCCGACTCTCGGAGCTCCGAACCCACCCTGCCCAACAGCCCCGTGCAAGCCCGTATTCCACCCCCTACCGGGCCCTCCGCCCCGCCCTGCCGGTCCCTACTGAACGGCAGGAAGGCGTCCGCCGTCGGACGTCATACAGAGTCCGCCGGCCGGGACATCGGTGGCGGCCCGGCCAGCGGTACGGCTAGCATGGGAGCGTCGCGACTGGCGTAGGGTGGGCAACCACCAGGAAGCGGCGTGGGGCCAGGGCTCTCCTTCGGGACGTCCTGTGCTTCCGGTGCAGACCACGGATCGCACGCCTGGGCCGCGGGTCACGTTTCACGAGCGGCCGGGCGCGGACAGTCGATCCGCATCCTGCCCGCGACTCAAGCTGACCTCGACGCGAGACCCAGAGAAGGATCAACCGATGACAACGTCGCCCATGGCTCCATCCCACGCTGCCGCAGATTCCGTCACCAATGCCCCGCTGTCCGAGGTGGACCCGGAGATCGCCGCCGTCCTCCGGGACGAACTCGCACGGCAGCGCGACACCCTCGAGATGATCGCCTCGGAGAACTTCGCACCCCGCGCCGTCCTCGAGGCGCAGGGCAGCGTGCTGACCAACAAGTACGCCGAGGGCTATCCCGGGCGCCGATACTACGGCGGGTGTGAACACGTCGACGTCGCGGAGAACCTCGCGATCGAGCGCGTCAAGGCACTGTTCGGCGCCGAGTTCGCGAACGTCCAGCCCCACTCCGGCGCCCAGGCCAACGCCGCGGCGCTCGCCGCCATGATCAAGCCGGGCGACAAGATCATGGGTCTGTCCCTCGCGCACGGCGGACACCTGACGCACGGCATGAAGCTCAACTTCTCCGGCAAGCTGTACGAGGTCGCCGCCTACGGCGTCGAGGAGGACACGCACCGCCTGGACATGGAGCGCGTCCGCGAGCAGGCCCGGGCCGAGAAGCCGCAGGTGATCATCGCCGGTTGGTCCGCCTACCCGCGCCAGCTCGATTTCGCTGCCTTCCGGTCCATCGCCGACGAGGTCGGCGCCCTCCTGTGGACGGACATGGCCCACTTCGCGGGCCTCGTCGCAGCCGGCGTCCACCCCAGCCCCGTCCCGCACTCCGACGTCGTCACGTCCACCGTGCACAAGACCCTCGCCGGACCCCGCTCCGGCGTCATCCTCGCCAAGCAGGAGTGGGCCAAGAAGCTCAACTCGAGTGTCTTCCCCGGGCAGCAGGGCGGACCGCTGATGCATGTCATCGCGGGCAAGGCCACGGCGTTCAAGATCGCCGGATCGCCCGAGTTCAAGGAACGCCAGGAGCGCGTCCTCGAGGGTGCCCGCATCATCGCCGAGCGACTGAGAGCGTCCGACGTCGCCGAGCACGGCGTCTCCGTCCTCACCGGGGGTACCGACGTGCACCTCGTCCTGGTGGACCTGCGCCACTCGTCGCTGGATGGCCAGCAGGCCGAGGATGTCCTGCACTCCGTGGGCATCACGGTCAACCGCAATGCCGTGCCGTTCGACCCCCGTCCGCCGATGGTCACCTCCGGTCTCCGTATCGGCACCCCGGCGCTCGCCACCCGCGGGTTCGGCGCCGCCGAATTCACGGAGGTCGGGGAGATCATCGCCGCAGCGCTCAAGCCGTCGCCCGACGTGGACGCACTGCGCACCCGCGTGTCCGCGCTCGCCGCGAACTTCCCGCTGTACCCGGGCCAGGAGGAGTGGTAGGGCCGTTGCCGCCAGGCGCCCTTCGATCGAAGGCCGCGGCGTCGACCGGCTTCGACATCCCCACCGAGGAGTGCTGCTTCACCGGCTGCTGCGACCGCGGCAAGGCATTCCTGCTCGAGCAACTGGACAAGCACTCCGAGAAGGACGAATCGCATGAGTACGACGACAGCCCGCATTCTTGACGGGAAGGCAACCGCCGCGCAGATCAAGGCCGAGCTCGCCGAACGCGTGACGGCACTGCGCGAGCGAGGCGTGACACCGGGCCTGGGGACGGTCCTCGTGGGGGACGATCCCGGCAGCCATTCCTACGTGGCCGGCAAGCACCGCGACTGCGCGGAGGTCGGCATCACGTCCGTGCGCCGGGACCTGCCGGACACGATCACGCAGGAGGAGCTCGAGGCGGTCCTCGACGAGCTGAACGACGACGCCACCACCACGGGCTACATCGTGCAGCTCCCGCTTCCGGCGCACATCGACACGAACGCCATCCTGGGCCGCATCGACCCGGCGAAGGACGCCGACGGCCTGCATCCCACCAACCTGGGCAAGCTGGTCCTGAACGTCAACGCGCCGATGGATTCGCCGCTGCCCTGCACCCCGCACGGCATCGTGGAGCTCCTGCTCCGCCACGACGTCGACCTCAAGGGCCGGAACGTGCTCGTCGTGGGACGCGGCGTGACGGTCGGGCGTCCGCTGGGCCTGCTGCTGACCCGCAAGCAGATCAACGCGACCGTGACCCTCGCGCACACCGGGACGGTCGACCTCGCCGACCACCTCGGCCGGGCGGACGTCGTTGTCGCCGCTGCCGGCATCGCCCACATGATCAGGGCCGAGCAGCTCAAGCCCGGCGCGATCGTGCTCGACGTGGGCGTCAGCCGGGTCGAGGACCCGGCCACCGGCAAGGCGAAGCTCACGGGCGACGTCGACCCGGGGGCAGCGTCGGTGGCCAGCTGGCTCTCGCCCAACCCCGGGGGAGTGGGCCCCATGACCCGCGCCATGCTCCTGGCCAACGTCGTCGAGGCGGCCGAGCGCCAGGCGGCGCGCGCCTAGCCGTACCCGTCCGAGGGCTCCCGGTGGATTCTCCCGCCGGGAGTTCTCGCCTAGGCTGGGCGGGTGTCGACAATACCCGCCGGACCACCGGTGATCTCCGCCCGGAAGCTGAGCAAGCACTACGGTGATTTCCGGGCGGTCGACGGGATCTCCTTCGACGTGCCGGCGGGCGAGTCCTTCGGGCTCCTGGGCCCGAACGGCGCCGGCAAGTCGACGACCATGCGCATGATCGGTGGCGTGTCGCAGCGCACCTCCGGAGAGCTCACCATCATGGGCCTCGACCCGGAGCAGCACGGCCCCGAGGTGCGCGCGCACCTCGGTGTCGTCCCGCAGCAGGACAACCTCGACGAGGAACTCCGGGTGCGGGACAACCTCCTCGTCTACGGCCGCTACTTCGGCCTGCCGATGAGCTACCTGAAACCCAAGGCCGACGAGCTGCTCGAGTTCGCGCAGCTCACGGACAAGGCGGCGGCGAAGGTGGATGCGCTCTCGGGCGGCATGAAGCGACGCCTGACCATCGCGCGCTCCCTCATCAACGAGCCGAAGATCCTCCTGCTGGACGAGCCCACCACGGGCCTCGACCCGCAGGCCCGCCACATCCTGTGGGACCGCCTGTTCCGCCTCAAGGAATCTGGCGTGACGCTCATCCTCACCACGCACTACATGGACGAGGCGGAGCAGCTCTGCGACCGCCTCGTGGTCGTCGACAAGGGCCGGATCATGGCCGAGGGTTCGCCGGCCCAGCTCATCCGCGAACACTCGACGCGCGAGGTGCTCGAGCTGCGCTTCGGATCCGAACGCAACACCACCGTCGCGGCCGAGCTGCAGGGCATCGGGGAGCGCCTCGAACCCTTGCCCGACCGCGTCCTGATCTACGCGCACGACGGCGAGGCGGCGCTGGAAGAGGTCAACTCCCGCGGGCTCCGGCCAATCACGTCCCTCGTACGGCGGTCCTCCCTCGAGGACATCTTCCTGCGCCTGACCGGACGGAGCCTCGTTGACTGACGATCCCGGCACGTCCGTGCAGGAGTCCAGCCCGCCGTACCGCCTCTCCGCGCACCGGCCCGAGGTGTCCGCGCGGCGCGCCCGGAGGTTCGGCTCCTGGTACTACGCCGAGCACGTCCTGCGCGCCATGAACAGCTACCGCTGGACCCTGCTCGCCTCCAGCGTCGGTACGCCGGTCATGTACCTGTTCGCGATGGGGGTGGGCCTCGCCACGCTCGTCGACCAGAACTCCGCCGGCGCTTTCGGCGGCGTCAGCTACCTGGCGTTTATCGCCCCGGCCCTGCTGGCATCGGCGACCATCATGACCGCGGCGACCGAGTTCACCTACCCCGTGATGGACGGCTTCAAGTGGCGGCGGGTCTACTACGGTCCGCACGCCTCGCCCCTCAGCACCGACCAGATCGTCCGCGGGCACATCATCGCCATCACTGCCCGGCTGACGGCCACCACCCTGATCTACTTCCTCATCGTCGCGGCGTTCGGCGCATCCCCGTCGCCCACCGGCGTGGTCGCCGTTCCGGTGGCCGTGCTCAGCGGACTCGCCTTCGGCCTCCCGCTGATGGCCTATTCGGCCGGCATCGAGGAGGACAGGGGACAGTTCGCGCTCGTGATGCGCTTCATCGTGACGCCCCTGTTCCTCTTCTCGGGGACCTTCTTCCCGCTCGACACCCTTCCGCTGTTCCTGCGCTGGATCGGCTGGATCTCACCGTTGTGGCACGGGACCGAGCTCGGCCGCGCGCTGACCTACGGGTATGACGTGCCGCCGGAGCTCGCCGTCGTCCACGTGCTGTTCCTGGTGGTCCTGGCCGTCGTCGGCCTGCGCAGGGCCCGCACCGTCTACGCGAGGAGGCTGGGCCGATGAGCGCCCAACTGACCGCGAAGGACTACGCACTCAGCGGGTCGAAGCGGCCGATGGCCGCGCTCTATTCGCGCAACGCGAAGGCCGTGATCGCGCGGGGACTCCTGGCCACCCGCAGCAGCAACTGGCTGATCATGGTGTCCGGCTTCTTCGAACCGGTCCTCTATCTCCTCTCCATGGGAGTGGGACTCGGTGCGCTGGTCGGCACGGTCACGGGACCGAACGGCGAGGAGATCAGCTATGCGGCCTACATCGCGCCCGCACTGCTCGCCGTATCCGCCATGAACGGCGCCGTGTACGACAGCACGTGGAACGTGTTCTTCAAGATGAACTTCGCGAAGCTGTACCAGGGCATGCTCTACACCTCGCTCGGCCCCCTGGACGTCGCCATCGGGGAAATCTTCCTGGCCCTCCTGCGCGGCGCCCTGTACGCCACGGGCTTCACCGCGGTGATGGCGCTGATGGGACTCATCACCACCCCGGTGGCCCTGCTCGTGATCCCGGCGTCGGTGGTGATCGCGTTCGGCTTCGCGTCCTTCGGCATGGGGATCACCAGCTTCATGAAGACGTTCCAGCAGATGGAGTGGGTCAACTTCGTGCTGCTGCCGATGTTCCTGTTCTCCGCCACCTTCTACCCCCTCAGCGTCTATCCGCAGGGCATCCAGTGGTTCATCCAGGCGCTGCCCCTGTGGCACGGCGTGGAGCTGCTGCGCCAGATCAGCGTCGCCTCGTTCACACCGGCCGCCGTCCTCCACCTCAGCTACTTCCTCGTCATGATCGCCGTGGGGATGCTGCTGACCACCCTACGCCTGCGGAAGCTCTTCCTCAGGTAGCCCTCGGCACCAGGGTCCAGGCCTCAGGGCACCAGGGTCGCGTAGACCACATAGTTGTCGTCGAACAGGCCCGTGTCCGGGTTGTAGCCGTCACAGGTGATGAGGCGCAGTTCCGATCCGGGCGTGTTCCCGTACACCGTCAGGGTGGGGAACCCGTCCTTGCGGTAGGCCTCGCCGCGCTTGAACTCGAACACCGCCGTCGTGCCGTCCTCGCGGGTCACGTTCATGCGGTCGCCGGCCTTGAGGGCGCGGAGGTCGGCGAAAACGCCCTTGCCGCCGTCGGTCGCGTTGACGTGGCCGAGCATCACGGCCGGCCCACGGTCACCCGGGGTGGGGGACCGGTCGTACCAGCCGGCGGGTGCACCGGGGCCGTCCGGCGGGACCTCGAGGCTCCGGTTCTCGCGCAGGCCCAGGCGAACCAGGTCGGTGCGCACACCGATGGACGGGATCTCCAGGGTGACCGGTGCCGATGCGGGAAGCACTGCCGGCTGTGCCGGGGCCGCGGCAGGAGTGGAGGGGGTTGCGGCGGGCGTCGACGTCGCAGTCGGGGCAGCGGCGGCAGACGAGGTGGGGGCGGCAGACGAGGTGGGGGCCGCAGCGGCCGAGGTGCTGGCAACGGCCGACGGCTCCGGCGTCGCCGCCGGGGATGCACCGCAGCCGGCAAGGAGGAAAAGAGCGGCCACCGCCGGAGCCGTGAGGCCCCAGCGGTGGCCGGTTACTTCACTGATCATGGGATCAGGATTATGCGTTGGTTGCGCGGCGGCGCACTGCGTAGGTTCCACCGGCTGCAGCTGCCAGGACGAGGCCACCGCCGAGGGCGATCATGCCGGTGTTGGAGCCGGTCTCCTGGGCGACACCCGTGTCGGCCCCACCATTGGGCATGGCACCCATCTGGGTCGCGACGAGCGTGCCGCACAGTGCGGGCGAGGTCGCGCCGAGGGGCAGGTCGGGGGCGATCTCCGACGGGCCGGCGAAGACTTCCTCGGAGACACCGGCGGTGGCGGGATCCAGGCCGTGCACGACGACGACGGCGGTGCCGGCCTCGAGGGAGGCCTTGGTGGCAGCATCCAGGGTGATCTCACGCTGGATGGAGTAGGTTCCGCCCTGACCGCCGAGCTGAAGGTTCAGGCCCTCGGCAGGGGTGGTCGCGCCGGAGGTGGTGAGCGTGGTCTGGATGTCGCCGTAGCCCGGTACGCCCTCGGCCACGTTGATGATGCCGTCGCCGTTGGCGTCATCGGCAGGCGTGGGGCACTTGCCCTGCGCTCCACCGTGGATGTGCTGGACGTGCGGGTACGGAGCGTCCATGAAGGTCTGTGCGAGGCCGGAAACCTGAAGGTTGACCATGGCCTTGTCGCCCGTGACGTCGAGGGTGATCGTGCCGGTGCCCGTGGTGCCGTTGAGCTGGCCCAAGGTGGACGAGTAGGAGCCGTCCGCTGCCATGGCGGGGGAGCCGGCGAGGGCGACGGCGCTGATGGCGAGGGCAGGTACTGCGAGGAGACGCATCTTCTTGTTCATTGGAAATTCCTCCGTTGTGCGAATGAGGCGCCGTGTGGGGCGCGTGGAAGTACTTCGGGGTGAGCGTGGTCACGGATGGGAGGAGATGGGAGGAATCTTCGAGAAGCCTGGAAGTTCGCCCGCGGTGGAAGGAACAGGGGCAGTCCGGGCCATACGGGAGAATGGTCGGATGCAGTCATTAGGAAGTACTGGGCGGCCGGCGGGCCGGGGTCTGAGCATGCGCATGGGCAGCGCCGGGATGGCCGTCATGCTGGTCGTGTTCCTGGTCGCCGTCGTCTTCGCAGCGAACCAGAACGACGTCGTCGGCTGGCTGGTGGTGATCATCTCCCTCGGCTGGCTCCTGATCTTCAGCTTCGTGGTCTTCAGCCTCCGCTCGGCGGCGCGGAAGGCCGCCGCTCGCCTCCAGGGCAGCGAGTTCGGCGGGTCGGGGCAGGGGTCGACCGCGCCCATCGCCGCGGACCGGGCCCGGGACATGAAGCTCGACCACAGCTTCAAGATCGTCCAGGTGCAGGTCGGCGTGGTCCGGGAGTACCTCGGCAAGGACGAGGGCATGGTGGAGCGCGCGCTCGAGACCATCGAGATCACCTCGCACAACGCCCGCTCGATGATGAAGGGCTCGACGGAAGGCCCCGTCGAGGGCACCGTCGTCGACTGACGCGCCCGCGCGTGGGATGAATCGGAAAACCCTCCGGGGTAAGGTGGATCGAGTGAGTCCGGCATCGAATCCTCCGCAGAAACCGCTGCGCATCGCGTCCGTCAACGTCAACGGAATCCGCGCCGCCTACAAGCGCGGCATGCAGGAATGGTTGGACGGACGGGACGTCGACATCCTCTGCCTGCAGGAGGTCCGGGCGCCCGACGCCGTGGTCCGCAGCCTGCTGGGCGACGGCTGGCACATCCTGCACACCGAGGCGGAGGCGAAGGGCCGCGCGGGTGTGGCGATCGCCTCCCGCCAGGAGCCCACGGCGACGCGCACCACCATCGGTGACAGCTACTTCGACACGGCCGGCCGCTGGGTGGAGGCCGACTTCACCGTGGAGGGCTCGACCCTGACGGTCGTGAGCGCGTACGTCCATTCGGGCGACGTCGGCACCCCGAAGCAGGACGACAAGTACCGCTTCCTCGACGCCATGACCACCCGCCTGCCGCAGCTCCGGGACGGCGCGGACCACGCCGTCGTGGTCGGCGACCTGAACGTCGGCCACACCCCGTTCGACATCCGGAACTGGAAGGGCAACGTCAAGAACGCCGGCTTCCTGCCCGAGGAGCGGGCGTACTTCGACCGGTTCTTCTCGGACGAGTGCGGCTTCCTGGACGTGGCCCGCCTCCTCGCCGGCGACGTCGACGGCCCCTACACCTGGTGGTCCTGGCGGGGCAAGGCGTTCGACAACGACACCGGCTGGCGCATCGACTACCAGATGGCCACGCAGGCCCTCGCGAAGAGCGCGGTGACCGCCGACGTCGACAGGGCGCCGAGCTGGGACACGCGGTTCTCGGACCACGCGCCGCTCGTCGTCGACTACCAGATCTAGAGTGCAGGACAGCTTCATGACAATCCCCCCGACTCCGGGCTCGAACCGGCGCCAGCGCATCCTCTCCGGGATGCAGCCGTCCGCGGGTTCCCTGCACCTCGGCAACTACCTCGGTGCCCTGGTGCACTGGGTACGCCTGCAGGACACGTACGACGCCGTCTTCTTCATCCCCGACCTGCACGCGATCACCGTGCCCCAGGACCCGCAGGAACTGGCCCACCGCACGCGGATCACGGCCGCCCAGTACATCGCGGGCGGCGTCGATCCCGACAGGGCGACCCTCTTCGTGCAGTCCCACGTCCCGGAGCACGCCCAGCTCGCGTGGGTGCTGAACTGTTTCACCGGGTTCGGCGAAGCATCGCGGATGACCCAGTTCAAGGACAAGGCGTCGAAGCAGGGCACGGACGCCGCCAGCGTGGGCCTCTTCACGTACCCGGTCCTCCAGGCCGCCGATATCCTCCTCTACCAGCCCGACGGCGTCCCCGTCGGCGAGGACCAGCGGCAGCACGTCGAACTGAGCCGCGACCTGGCCCAGCGCTTCAACTCGCGCTTCGGTGAGACCTTCGTGGTGCCGAAACCCTTCATCCAGAAGGAGTCCGCCAAGATCTACGACCTGCAGAACCCGACGGCGAAGATGTCCAAATCGGCCTCGTCGGCCGCCGGGCTGATCAACCTGCTGGATGACCCCAAGGTCACGGCCAAGCGCATCAAGTCCGCGGTCACCGACACCGGCACGGAGATCCGCTTCGACTCCGCGGAGAAGCCGGGGATCTCGAACCTGCTGGCGATCTACTCGGCCCTGTCCGGCAAGGGCATCGCCGAACTCGAGGCGGACTACGCGGGCCGCATGTACGGGCACCTCAAGGTGGATCTCGCCGACGTCGTCGTGGACGCGCTCACGCCGGTCCGGGTCCGCGCGGAGGAACTGCTGTCCGACCCCGCCGAGCTCGACCGCCTGCTGGCGAAGGGCGCCGCGAAGGCACGCGAGCTGGCGGCTCCCACCCTCGCCGACGTCTATGCCCGTGTGGGTTTCCTCCCTGCCGCCGGAGCCCGCTGACCCATGTGTGCACCCACCGGTCAGACCAGCGGAGCGGCATCAGCCACGTCCCGTTCCGGCCTGAGCGGTAGCTGCGTGGGGATCACCATACCGATCCCGGAACCCCTCGCCGGCGACCTGGAGGCGTGGAGGGCGTCCTTCGGCGACCCCCTGGCGGCGGTCGTCCCGCCCCACATCACCCTCATCACGACGACGCCGGCGTCGGACTGGGACGCCACCATCGACCACGTGCGGGCCGTCGCCCGGCAGCAGCGGCCCTTCGAGGTGCGCCTGCACAGCACGGGATCCTTCCGCCCGGTGTCGCCGGTGGTGTTCCTGAACCTCGCCGAGGGCTTCGACGAGTGCGTCGACCTGCATTCGAAGCTCCAGAGGGGCCCCCTCGAACGCGACCTGGATTTCCCCTTCCATCCGCACGTCACAGTGGCGCACGATGTGTCCGAGGCCGGGATGGATGCGGCGGTCGAGGAGCTCCATGCCTTCGAGGCCTCGTTCGAGGTGCGGTCCATGGGCCTGTACGAGCACGTGCCGTCGGGACTCTGGAAACTGAGGGAGGAGCTGCACTTTGGCGAAGTCACTGATGGCTCCGAAGCCACCTCCGGTTGAGCAGCCGTCCCCGGCGAATCTCCCGGACCTCCAGCGCAAGGTCATCGACGCGCAGGTTCGGCTTGGCCGCCTGAACCGTTCGGGCAGCGGGGGTTCCGAGCTCCTGCTGGCGCGGCTCGACCTCGCCGTCTGCCGTTTCTACACCCTGCGACCCGTCCGGGTGGTGCTGCTGTACAACGAGCGCCGGGGCCCGCTGATGGCGGCCGGGCTGGCATACCGACTGTTCTTCGCCATCGCGGCACTCCTGGTCGTGGGGTTCGCCGCGCTCGGCATCGTCGTTACGGCGGATGCGGACCTCCGGGACCTCTCCGTGGACGCCCTCGACCGGGCGGTGCCGGGACTGATCGACATGGGCGAGGACGGGCGAGGACTGGTGACCCCCGCCCGTCTCTTCGATGCGACCAGTGGGCTGGGCTGGACGATCGTCGTGTCGTCGGCCGTGATGCTCGTGACGGCACTCGGTTGGATCGGAGGAATGCGCCAGGCGATGCGCGGGATCTTCGCCCTCCAGCCCGTCGCGGCGCCGCCTGTCGTGGTCTGGCTGAAGGATCTGGGCACGCTCGCAGTGCTCGGCGTCATCATGCTCGTGACCACGGGACTGGGTATCGTCGCCACCAACTCGTTGGGCGCTCTCCTGGCGATCCTCCACCTCACCGCAGTGAGCCAGGTGCTGACGCAGGCGGCGGGCTTCGCCGTGATGATCCTGCTGGACATCCTCGTGGCCGTGGTGCTGTTCCACTCGGCATCGGCCATCCAGATGCCGCGCGGGATCCTGTTGCAGGGGTCGATCATCGCGGGGCTCGGGACGACACTGTTGCGGACTTTCTCGACACAGATCCTCGGCACTTTCGGCAACAACCCGCTGCTGCTGTCCTTCGCGGTGATCCTGGCGTTGTTCATCTGGTTCTTCCTCCTCAGCCAGGTGTACCTGCTGGCGACCGCCTGGTGTGCCGTAGGGTCGGCGGACGCCCTCACCAGGGCGGAGCGCGAGCACCACGCGAAGGGCGGCACGCTACGGCAGCGGAGCCGCCGGAAGCCCGGCACCGGGAATCCTCCCACCTGACCCGCCCGTCCTGCTCGCAGCAACGACGCGCCCAGGGGGCCCCGGGAACGAGGAAGGGCGACCCGCTGGTGCGGGCCGCCCTTCTCGGCAGCTGGAGTGCGTCCTCGCTCGTGGCGAGATCAGACCTTGCGGGTCAGGATGGCCTGCTTGACCTCGGAGATGGCCTTGGTGACCTGGATACCACGCGGGCAGGCCTCCGAGCAGTTGAAGGTGGTCCGGCAGCGCCAGACGCCCTCCTTGTCGTTGAGGATCTCGAGGCGCATGTCCCCGGCATCGTCGCGCGAGTCGAAGATGAAGCGGTGCGCGTTCACGATCGCGGCGGGACCGAAGTACTGGCCGTCGGTCCAGAACACGGGGCAGGAGGACGTGCACGCGGCGCACAGGATGCACTTGGTGGTGTCGTCGTAGCGGTCGCGCTCCTCCGAGGACTGCAGGCGCTCCTTCGCAGGCTCGTGGCCCTTGCTGATCAGGAACGGCATGATCTCGCGGTAGGACTGGAAGAACGGCTCCATGTCCACGATCAGGTCCTTCTCCACCGGCAGGCCCTTGATGGGCTCCACGAGGATGGGCTTGGACGTGTCGAGGTCCTTCAGCAGCGTCTTGCAGGCCAGGCGGTTGCGGCCGTTGATGCGCATGGCATCGGAGCCGCACACGCCGTGGGCGCAGGACCGACGGAAGGACACCGAGCCGTCGTGCTCCCACTTGACCTTGTGCAGGGCGTCCAGCACGCGGTCCGTGCCGTACATGGTCAGCTTCCACTCGTCCCAGTGGGCCTCGTCGGAGACCTCCGGGTTGTAGCGCCGGACCTTGAGGGTGACGTCGAACGTGGGGATCTCTCCGCCGGCGACGTCCTTGCTGAGCTCGATCTTCGAGGCCGGCTCTTTTTCCATCGTTTCGGTGCTCATCAGTACTTGCGCTCCATGGGCTGGTATCGGGTGAAGATAACCGGTTTGGTCTCAAGGCGGACGCCGCTTGTCTCGGTGGCGCTCGGGTCCTTGTAGGCCATGGAATGGGTCATGAAATTCTCGTCGTCACGCTCTGGGTAGTCCTCGCGGAAGTGACCCCCGCGGGATTCCTTGCGGTGCAGGGCCGCCGCGGTCATGACCTTCGCCATGTCGAGGAGGAACCCGAGTTCCACGGCCTCCAGCAGGTCGAGGTTGAATCGCTTGCCCTTGTCCTGGACGGTGATACGGGTGTACCGCTCCTCCAGCGTATCGATCACGCGCAGCGCCTCGAGCAGCGTCTGCTCGGTGCGGAACACCTGGACATTGGCGTCCATGACGTCCTGGAGCTCCTTGCGGATCTGCGCGACGCGCTCTCCGCCTTCCGAGCTGCGTGCCCGGTCGAGGAGCAGCTCGGTCTCGGCCGCGGGATTCTCGGGGATCTCGACGAAGTCGGCCGTCAGGGCGTACTGCGCGGCGGCGATGCCGGCGCGCTTGCCGAAGACGTTGATGTCGAGGAGCGAGTTGGTGCCCAGGCGGTTCGACCCGTGCACGGAGACGCACGCGACCTCGCCTGCGGCGTACAGCCCGGGAACGACGGTGTCGTTGTCCGCCAGGACCTCGGCCTGGATGTTGGTCGGGATGCCGCCCATGGCGTAGTGCGCCGTCGGGAAGACGGGGACGGGCTCCGTGTAGGGCTCGACGCCGAGGTAGGTGCGGGCGAACTCGGTGATGTCGGGGAGCTTCGCATCGATGTGCGCGGGCTCGAGGTGCGTCAGGTCGAGGAGGACGTAGTCCTTGTTCGGCCCGGCGCCACGGCCCTCGCGGACCTCGTTCGCCATGGAACGCGCCACGATGTCACGCGGTGCGAGGTCCTTGATGGTGGGGGCGTAGCGCTCCATAAAGCGCTCTCCCTCCGAGTTCCGGAGGATCGCGCCTTCGCCGCGCGCCGCCTCGGACAGCAGAATGCCCAGGCCGGCGAGGCCGGTCGGGTGGAACTGGAAGAACTCCATGTCCTCGAGGGGGATGCCGCGGCGGAACGCGATGCCCATGCCGTCGCCCGTCAGGGTGTGGGCGTTCGACGTCGTCTTGTAGACCTTGCCGACGCCGCCCGAGGCGAACACGACGGACTTCGCCTGGAAGATGTGCAGCTCACCCGAGGCGAGGTCGTAGGAGACGACCCCGGCCACGCGCTTCTGGATGCGGGTGACGCCGTCGACGGTGACTTCCTGGTCCACCATCAGCAGGTCGAGCACGTAGTACTCGTTGTAGAACTCCACGTTGTGCTTGACGCAGTTTTGGTACAGCGTCTGCAGGATCATGTGGCCGGTGCGGTCCGCTGCGTAGCAGGACCGGCGGACAGGGGCCTTGCCGTGGTCGCGGGTGTGGCCGCCGAAGCGCCGCTGGTCGATGCGCCCCTCGGGCGTGCGGTTGAACGGCAGGCCCATCCGCTCGAGGTCGAGGACCGCCTCGATGGCCTCCTTGGCCATGACCTCGGCCGCGTCCTGGTCGACGAGGTAGTCACCACCCTTGACGGTGTCGAAGGTGTGCCACTCCCAGTTGTCCTCTTCGACGTTGGCGAGTGCAGCGCACATGCCGCCCTGAGCCGCACCCGTGTGCGAACGGGTGGGGTAGAGCTTCGTCAGGACGGCGGTATGGGCACGCTGCCCCGACTCGATGGCTGCGCGCATCCCTGCGCCACCGGCGCCGACGATGACGACGTCGTACTTGTGGACCTGCATGCTGGTCGCTCTTTCTGTTGAAACCGGTCGTGCATGACGGGGCCCCGCAGGGCCGGTCATGCGGGAACTGCCGAGGTCCGGCAGGGCTTACGATGCGGGGCAGTAGTCCGCCACGTGCGCGACTCCGTCGATGACGGGGCACGGATCGAAGGTGAAGATCACGAGGGTGCCGAGGACCACGATGACGACGGTCGCCGCGTAGAGGACTCCCTTGAGCCACATGCGCGTGCTGTTCTTGTCGGCGTAGTCGTTGATGATCACGCGGACGCCGTTGGTGCCGTGGAGCATGGACAGCCACAGGAGCACCAGGTCCCAGACCTGCCAGATCGGGTTGGCCCACTTGCCGGCGACGAAGCCGAAGTCCACACCGGTGATGCCGTCCCCGGCGACGAGGTTCACGTACAGGTGGACGGTGATCATCACGAGGAGGATGGCGCCGGAGAGGCGCATGAACAGCCAGGCGACCATCTCGAAGTTGCCGCGCGATCCCGGCGTGCGCGAGTAGCCCGGGGTGACGCGACCGGAACGGGGGCTGTCGATGGTTGGGGTAGCCATGGTGTTAACCTCCGAAGACGTGCGAGAGATGGCGGATCGAGAAGGCGATCATGACGACCGCCCAGAGGCCCACGACGCCCCAGAGCATCTGGCGGTGGTACTTGGGGCCGTCCTTCCAGAAGTCCACGAGGATCAGGCGGATCCCGTTGAAGGCGTGGAACATGATGGCGGCGACGAGACCGAGTTCCCCGAGACCCATGAGCGGGTTCTTGTACGACGCGATGACGGCGTCGTAGGCTTCGGGCGAAACGCGGACGAGGGATGTGTCCAGGACGTGCACGAGGAGGAAGAAGAAAATCACTACCCCGGTGATGCGGTGGGCCACCCAGGACCATTGGCCTTCCCGGCCACGGTAGAGGGTGCCTGCTGGTGTCAGTGTCTTCGGCATTGAAATTACCTCCCTGCATCGCATGGGCGTTAGCGCGTTATACGCAGGGATTACGCCGGTGCGACAGCACTCTTCCGATAAGAATAATCTAGGCCGGTGACAGTTCCGGTTCAATTTAGGGGCCCCTCACATGTGACCTCCGACACCCGTCGTCCGCAGTGTCGATTCCTCCTGTCGATACCCGCGTCGATGCCCGCGGCTACTCGTCCTGATACCCGCCGATGTCGGTGATTCCGGGTCTCCACAGGCCGTCGGTAAGGGAGAATCCGGGAGTCGCACTACCTGCGGCGGCAGGGGAGTGCGGGGGGCAGGACGCGGGTCTGGACGAATCCGGGGCTGCAGGGTATGCCGTCTCCCTCCGGTCGTCGGTTACCGTGGTGCGATGAGTACAGAGAGGGCGGCTGCCCGGACCCCTGACAGTGTGCTGGACCGCTTCCATGCCGTCATCCCCGCGGGAGGCACCGGCACGCGCCTCTGGCCGCTCTCCCGTGCGGCGGCGCCGAAGTTCCTGCACGACCTCACCGGTTCGGGCAGCACCCTGATCCGCGCGACCTACGAACGCCTCCGTCCGCTGTGCGACGGCCGCATCATGGTCGTCACCGGCATCGTGCACCGGCGCGCCGTCCTCGCGCAGCTTCCCGAGATCGAGGACCTGAACCTCGTGCTCGAGGCCGAGCCGAAGGATTCCGGGGCTGCGATCGGACTCGCCGCCGCGATCCTGCACCAGCGGGACCCGAGCATCATCATGGGGTCCTTCGCCGCCGACCATGTGATCGCGCCGGTCGAGGTGTTCCAGGAGGTGGTCCGTGAGGCCATCCACACGGCTGCGCAGGGCTACATCGTGACCATCGGGATCAAGCCGACCCATGCCTCGACGGGATTCGGGTACATCCGGGCGGGTGAGTCCCTCGCGGTCGAGGGGGCTCCCAGCGCCCACGCCGTCGTCGAGTTCGTGGAGAAGCCCTCGCAGGAGGTCGCCGACAGCTACCTCCAGGGCGGCAACTACTCATGGAACGCCGGGATGTTCGTGGCCCCGGTCGACCTGATGCTGAAGCACCTGTCCATCAACGAGCCCGAGCTCTACAGCGGGCTCATGGAGATCGCGGAGGCCTGGGACACCCCCCGCCGCGTCGAGGTAGCCCGCCGTGTCTGGCCCACCCTGCCCAAGATCGCCATCGACTACGCCGTCGCTGAGCCCGCTGCCGCGTCCGGCGACGTCGCGATGATCCCCGGCGACTTCAACTGGGACGACGTCGGGGACTTCGCCGCCATCGGCCGCCTGAACCCGGCGGAGGAGAACAGCGAGCTCAGGGTGATGGGGGAGGGCGCCCGCGTGTTCTCCGAGAACGCCTCCGGCATCGTCGTCTCCGACACCAAGCGGGTCATCGCACTGATCGGCATCGACGACGTCGTCATCGTCGACACCCCGGACGCACTGCTCGTCACCACCAAGGAGCACGCCCAGGAAGTGAAGAAGGCCGTGGAACGGCTGCGCGCCAGCGGCGACACCGACGTCCTCTAGCGCGCGTCCGTAGCTCAACGACGTGTCGGCGTAGCGGTGGAAGGGCGACGGGCCCGCGGTCGGTACCCTGAGGGAGTGCAAACGTCCAGCAACCAGAGTCCGCCGGTCTCCCGTATCGGGGCAGCCCTCGCGCCGCTGCTCGGTGAGCTGATCGGGATCCGGCGCGAGATCCACCGGCTCCCAGAACTGTCCTACAAGGAACACCGCACCACGGATCTGATCGTCGACCGGCTCGAGCGTGCAGGCCTCGCCCCCAAGCGCCTCGAGGGTACCGGTGCGTTCGTGGACATCGGCCAGGGGCCCCTCCGGATCGGCCTGCGCGCCGACATCGACGCCCTGCCCATCATCGAGGAGACAGGGCTTCCCTACGCGTCGGAGTCGACGGGCATCACCCACGCGTGCGGACACGACATCCACACGACCGTCATGCTCGGCGTCGCGCTCGTGCTCGCGGACCTGGACGCCGACCTGCCGCTTCCCGGGACCGTGCGGATCATCTTCCAGCCCGCCGAGGAGATGATGCCGGGCGGCGCCATCGACGTCATCGCCCAGGGGGTCCTCACCGGCATCCCGAGGATCCTGGCGCTGCACTGCGACCCGAGGATCGACGTCGGGCTCGTCGGCACGCGCATCGGAGCCATCACCTCCGCATCCGACACCATCCGGGTCGAGCTCAGCGGACGCGGCGGCCACACCTCGCGCCCGCACCTGACCGAGGACCTCGTGTTCGCGCTCGCCTCCATCGCCGTGAACGTCCCGGCCGTCCTCTCACGCCGTATCGACGTCCGCAGCGCGGTGTCCGTGGTGTGGGGGCAGATCCATTCCGGCTCCGCGCCCAACGCCATTCCCGCCCACGGCTTCATGTCGGGGACGCTCCGCTGCCTGGACGGTGAGGCCTGGGAGTCGGCGGGCGAGATGCTCGACCGCGCCGTGCGCGAGGTCGCGGCCCCCTTCGGTGTCGACGTGAAGCTGGAGCACATCCGCGGGGTACCGCCGGTCGTGAACCAGGAGGCCGAGACGGGACTCCTCGAGGCCGCCGCACGCGCGGAACTCGGGTCGGAGGCCGTGGTCCTGACCCCGCAGTCGATGGGCGGCGAGGACTTCGCCTGGATGACGCAGGAGGTGCCCGGCGCCATGATGCGGCTCGGGACACGCACGCCCGGCGGGGAGACGTACGACCTCCACCGCGGTGACTACGCGCCGGACGAGCGCGCCATCGAGAGCGGGATCCGCGTGATGGCAGCCGCCGCACTGCAGGCCGTGCTCGGGCGCCACTCCTGAGCCGGCCCGTCCGCCACCGGTGGACGGCGCCCGGGGAGGGGGCGGAGGATAACGAAATCCGAACGATCGGGCCGGGCCGGATCTCCGTGTAGTGCTCCCCGTCACCCAGCCTCTAGGATGTTCGCATACGTGCTGCACCGACGGTGTCGCGGCGCCACGGTCTTCCGGTGAAAACAGAGCCTCGGGTCCATCTGACCCGTGTTGGACACTCACTGGCATTCGTCCCCGTGGCGCATTTCTCTCCTGGAGGCATTTTGAAGAACTCACTGCGCAAATTTTCGCGCGGAACAGGCCTGTCCGCCGCCGTTCTCGGCGTATCGGCTCTCGTCCTCTCCGGTTGCGGTGCGCCGCCGGCCGAGGACTCGGCCGGCGGTGGCGCGAGCGCCGAGGCGAACAGCGACTACCTGGGCTGCATCGTCTCCGACTCCGGCGGATTCGACGACCGCTCGTTCAACCAGTCCAGCTACGAGGGACTGAAGAAGGCCGAGGCGGACCTCGGCATCAAGATCAACCAGGCCGAGTCGCAGGCCGAGACCGACTTCGGCCCGAACGTCGACACGATGGTCAAGGGCGGCTGCAACCTGACGGTCACCGTCGGCTTCCTGCTCGCCGACACCACGAAGGCCGCCGCGGAGGCGAACCCGGAGTCCAACTTCGCGATCATCGACGACAACTCGATCGACCTGCCCAACGTCAAGCCGATCATCTACGACACGGCGCAGGCAGCCTTCCTCGCGGGGTACGCAGCCGCAGCGACGAGCGAGACCGGCAAGGTGGCCACCTACGGCGGCATCAACATCCCGACGGTCACCATCTTCATGGACGGCTTCGCCGAGGGTGTCGACTACTTCAACGAGGAGACCGGCGGCGACGTGCAGCTCCTCGGCTGGGACAAGGAGAGCCAGAACGGCACCTTCGTCGGCAACTTCGAGGACGCGGCCGCTGGCAAGACCAACACCCAGAACTTCATCAACGAGGGCGCCGACATCATCATGCCGGTGGCCGGTCCGGTCGGGTCCGGAACGCTCGACGCCGTCATCGAGGCCAACGCCGCCGGCAAGGACGTCAAGGCCGTCTGGGTCGACTCCGACGGCTACGAGACCGCCGGCAAGGCCGAGGAGTTCATCCTCACCTCCGTCATGAAGCTCATGGGCGGTGCCGTCGAGGACGTCATCAGCACCGACGTCGAGGGCACCTTCGACAGCACCCCGTACGTCGGCACCCTGGAGAACGGCGGTGTCGCCCTGGCTCCGTTCCACGACCAGGAAGCCAACGTCCCCGCCGACCTGCAGACGAAGCTCGACGAGCTGGAGGACCAGATCATCTCCGGTGAGATCACGGTCGAATCCGCGGCCAGCCCGAAGTAGGCACGACAGCACCACCGAACCGCCTTCCTCCCGCGGATCCCCGCGGGAGGAAGGCGGTTCGCGTTCGTCCCGCCTGCGTGCCCCGAAGCCGCAGCCGGTATCCTTGCCGGTGACTTCCACCGGAGACAACAGAACAGAACAGGCTGGGTTGTGAAACTCGAACTGATCGGCATCACGAAGCGCTTCGGATCGCTCGTTGCCAATGACTCCATCGACCTCGTCGTGGAACCGGGACAGGTCCACAGCCTGCTCGGCGAGAACGGGGCGGGCAAGTCCACCCTCATGAACGTGCTGTACGGACTGTACGACCCCACCGAGGGTGAGATCCGCGTCAACGACAAGCCCGTGACCTTCCGGGGCCCCGGGGACGCGATGGCCGCCGGGATCGGCATGGTGCACCAGCACTTCATGCTCGTGCCGGTCTTCACCGTCGCGGAGAACGTCGCCCTCGGCAATGAAGCCGTCAGGGGCGGCGGCATGCTGAACCTGCAGGAGACCCGCACCCGCATCCGCCGCATCTCGGACCAGTACGGGTTCGACGTCGACCCCGACGCCGTGGTCGAGGACCTCCCGGTCGGTGTGCAGCAGCGCGTCGAGATCATCAAGGCCCTCGTGCGCGACGCCGAGGTGCTGATCCTCGACGAGCCGACGGCCGTCCTGACGCCCAAGGAGACCGACGAACTGCTCGGGATCATGGCGCAGCTCACGGCGGACGGCAAGTCCATCGTCTTCATCTCGCACAAGCTCCGCGAGGTCAAGGCCGTGTCCGACGTCATCACCGTGATCCGCCGCGGCAAGGTCGTGGGGACCGCCGATCCCGGCGCCTCCACCACCGAACTCGCATCCCTCATGGTGGGGCGCTCCGTCAGCCTGACGCTCGACAAGAAGCCGGCGACGCCCGGTGAGGTCACCTTCCGGGTCCGCGACCTCACCGTGCAGGCGGACAACGGCCAGCGCGTGGTGGACGGCCTGAGTTTCGACGTCGCACAGGGCGAGATCCTCGCCATCGCCGGCGTGCAGGGCAACGGCCAGACCGAACTCACCGAAGCCATCATGGGACTCCAGGACCACGTGACCGGGTCGATCACTCTGGACGGGAACGAGCTCGTCGGCCGCAAGGTCAAGGACGTCATCCGCGCCGGTGTCGGGTTCGTCCCCGAGGACCGCAGCGTGGAGGGCCTCGTCGGTACCTTCTCCGTGGCCGAGAACCTCATCCTGAACCGCTACGACGACGCCCCCTTCGCCCGGGGCCTGTCGATGTCCCCGGCGGCCATCGGGAAGAACGCCGACGAGAAGATCGCCGAGTACGACGTGCGCACGCAGTCGGCCTCCGCCGCCGCCGGCACGCTCTCGGGCGGCAACCAGCAGAAGGTCGTCATGGCCCGCGAGTTCTCGCGACCGCTCAAGCTGTTCATCGCATCGCAGCCCACGCGCGGCGTCGACGTCGGATCCATCGAATTCCTGCACCGGCGCATCGTCGCCGAGCGCGACGGCGGGACGCCGGTCATCATCGTCTCCACGGAACTCGACGAGGTCCTGGAACTGGCCGACCGCATCGCAGTGCTCTACCGCGGGCGCCTCATGGGCATCGTGCCCGGCACGGTGTCGCGCGATGTCCTCGGCCTCATGATGGCCGGCATGCCCGCCGACGAAGCGCTCGCGCAGACCCACGACGTTCAAGGAGGAACCCTGTGACCCCGCAGGACGACCGGCCGGTACCCCCGGCTCCCGACGGCGGAGCTCCGCTGACCCGTCGGCAGGCGAAGGACACTGCGCGCCAGGACGAGGTACGCCTCGAGAACGCGGTGGAGACGGCCGGAGGGGAGCTCCCGCCGCCCGCCGTGCCGACCCCCGCCGGCGCCGGCCCCGCGCCGGAATCGACGCTCCTGCAGCGCGTCATGACGGGGAACGCGCTCGTCGCCTTCCTGTCCGTGGTGCTGTCCCTGATCCTCGGCGGACTCCTCATCGCCCTGACCGACCCGAACGTCGCACGGGCGTCGTCGTACTTCTTCGGCCGCCCCCAGGACACACTCGGCGCGGCCTGGACAGCGGCGTCGGGTGCGTACATCGCGCTCTTCCAGGGCTCCGTCTTCAACGTCCGCGGGGAGTCCTTCTCCCAGATGATCTACCCGCTGACGCAGACCTTGACTGTCGCGACCCCGCTCATCTGCGCCGGCCTCGGCGTGGCGCTGGCCTTCCGGGCAGGGCTGTTCAACATCGGCGCGCAGGGCCAGATCCTGATCGGCGCCACCTTCGCCGGTTGGGTCGGCTTCACGCTGCACCTCCCGGCCGGCATCCACCTGCTGCTCGTGATCCTCGCGGGCATGGTGGGCGGCGCCGTGTGGGCCGGACTCGTAGGACTCCTCAAGGCCCGCACCGGCGCCCACGAGGTCATCCTCACGATCATGTTCAACTACATCGCGACGAACCTGGTCCTGTACTTCCTGAGCACCCCGGCGTTTCAGCGCCCGGGGTCCACGAACCCGATCAGCCCCCAGCTCGACGCGTCGGCCCTGTACCCGCCGCTGCTGGGGTCCGGCTTCCGCCTGCACTGGGGCTTCGTCGTCGCCGTCCTCGCCACCGTCCTCGTGTGGTGGCTGCTCAACCGCTCGACGGTGGGCTTCGAACTCCGGGCCGTCGGCGCCAACGCCAGCGCGGCCCGCACCGCGGGCGTGAACGTCAGCAAGGGCTACATCCTCGCCATGGCCATCGCCGGTGCGCTCGCCGGACTCGCCGGGGTTGCCCAGGTGTCCGGCACCGAGAAGGTCCTCACCTCGGGTGTGGCCGCGAGCTTCGGCTTCGACGCCATCACGGTCGCGCTCCTCGGGCGTTCCTCGCCCTGGGGCACGTTCGCGGCAGGCATCCTCTTTGGCGCGTTCCGCGCCGGGGGCGTCGCGATGCAGGCCTCCACGGGTACGAGCATCGACATCGTCCTCGTGGTCCAGTCGCTCATCGTCCTCTTCATCGCAGCGCCGCCGCTCGTCCGCGCGCTGTTCCGCCTCCCGGCGCCCGGAGTCCCGCGCGCCGGCAAGGGCGGCACCACGACCCGCACGCCAGCCTCGACCGGAGCAGCAGCATGAGCACAGCAACCACCGCGCCCGCCCGCGGCACCGGCGACGCCACCGTGCGGAGCTGGAAGAACCCGATCATCCTCTCCGTCGTCGCCCTCTTCGCGCTCCTCGTGTTCGCGCTCGGGGCGCCGGGCAACGACGTCACCTTCCGGCTGTCCGAGGAGAACGATCCGATCGTCCTGCCGTCGATCGTGGTGTCCGCACCGCTGATCGGGTGGCTCGCGGCGATCGCCATGATCGCCCTCGCCGTCCTCGCGATCCTGCGTACCCGCGCCCGGCGGAAGGTTCCCGCCTGGGTGCCGGCCGTCTTCGCGGTCCTGTTCCTCATCGCGTTCCTGACCTGGGTGGTGGGCAGCGCCCGCACTCCGAACGTCGCCCTCTATGGGCTGCTCGCGGGCTCCGTCACGCTGGCGGTGCCACTGATCTTCGGCTCGCTCTCGGGCGTCCTCTGCGAGCGGTCCGGCGTCGTCAACATCGCCATCGAGGGCCAGCTGCTCTTCGGCGCCTTCGCGGCGGCCGTCGCGGCGTCGCTGTCCGGCAGCGCCTTCGTCGGCCTGCTCGCCGCCGCCGTCGCGGGCGTCCTGGTGTCGCTCGTCCTCGCGGTCTTCAGCATCCGCTACGTCGTGAACCAGGTGATCGTCGGCGTCGTGCTCAACGTGCTGGTCTCGGGCCTCACGGGCTTCCTGTTCTCCGCCGTCCTCAGCGAGGACTCCGAGCGCTGGAACTCGCCGCCGCGCCTGCCCGTGATCGAGATCCCGCTCCTCGCGGACATCCCCGTGATCGGCCCGATCCTCTTCCAGCAGACCATCGTGGGCTACCTCATGTACATCGCGGTCGCCGTCATTTACGTGGCCCTGTACCACTCACGCTGGGGCCTGCGGACCCGCGCGGTCGGCGAGCACCCGAAGGCCGCCGACACCCTCGGCGTGAACGTCAACCGGATGCGCTTCCTGAACGTGCTCCTCGCCGGAGTCGTGGCAGGCGTCGGAGGGTCCTTCTTCACGCTCGTGGCCGTCTCCGGCTTCGGCCGGGACATGACGGCGGGCCAGGGCTACATCGCACTGGCGGCACTCATCTTCGGCCGCTGGAATCCCATCGGGGCGTTCTTCGCGGCACTGCTGTTCGGCTTCGCGACGAACCTCTCGAACGTGCTGAGCCTCCTCGGCACGCCGGTGCCGGACCAGTTCCTGCGCATGCTGCCCTACGTGGTCACGGTCTTCGCGGTCGCCGGCCTCGTGGGCCGGTCGAGGGCACCGGGCGCCAGCGGCATCCCGTACATCAAGGGTTAGGACCACCATGAGCGAGAACGACATCCCCTGGGACGACCTCACCGCCACGGCGAGGGAGGCCATGACCCGGGCCTACGTGCCCTATTCGAAGTTCCCCGTCGGGGTGGCGGCACTGATCGACGACGGCCGGATCATCTCCGGCTGCAACGTCGAGAACGCCTCCTACGGCCTGACGCTGTGCGCCGAGTGCGCCCTCGTCAGCGCCCTGGCGATGAGCGGAGGCGGGCGCATCCGTGCCTTCGCCTGCGTCGACGGTGAGGGCAACACCCTCATGCCGTGCGGCCGGTGCCGCCAGCTGCTGTACGAGTTCCGGGCACCGGACATGGTGCTCCTGACCGTCAGCGGCATCCGCACCATGGACGAGGTCCTGCCGGACGCCTTCGGTCCGCAGCACCTCGCCTGACCCGGCGCGGCCCATCCCGCCGCGCCCTCCCTGCCGGCTCCTCCGAGGACCCGGCCCATCCGAACAACCCGAGGATCCTCCATGACCGAAGCCTTCGACGCCGTCGACATCATCCGGACCAAGCGCGACAGGGGAACCCTCTCGCCCGAGCAGATTGACTGGACCATCGACGCCTACACGCGCGGCGTCATCGCCGACGAGCAGATGGCCGCCCTCAACATGGCGATCCTGCTCAACGGCATGGACCGCGCGGAGATCTCCCGCTGGACGGCCGCGATGATCGCCTCCGGCGAGCGCATGAACTTCTCGTCCCTCGGGCGGCCGACCAGCGACAAGCATTCCACCGGCGGCGTGGGGGACAAGATCACCCTGCCGCTGGCCCCGCTCGTCGCCGTGTTCGGTGTCGCCGTGCCGCAGCTCTCCGGGCGCGGCCTCGGGCACACCGGGGGAACCCTGGACAAGCTGGAATCCATCCCCGGCTGGCAGGCGCACCTCAGCAACGAGGATATGCTGCGCCAGCTCGCCGAGGTCGGCGCCGTCATCTGCGCCGCCGGCACGGGACTCGCTCCCGCCGACAAGAAGCTCTACGCGCTGCGCGACGTCACCGGCACGGTGGAGGCCATCCCGCTCATCGCGTCCTCGATCATGAGCAAGAAGATCGCCGAGGGAACCGGGTCGCTCGTCCTGGACGTGAAGGTGGGCAGCGGCGCCTTCATGAAGGACGTCGACCAGGCGCGGGAGCTCGCGGAGACCATGGTCGCGCTCGGCAAGGACGCCGGGGTGAACACCGTGGCCCTGCTCACCGACATGAGCACTCCGCTCGGCCTCACGGCGGGCAATGCGATCGAGGTCGAGGAATCCGTGGAGGTCCTAGCGGGCGGAGGGCCGGCCGACGTCGTCGAGCTCACCGTCCGCCTCGCGGAGGAGATGCTCGCCTGTGCGGGCGTGCACGACGCCGACCCTGCCGCCGCCCTGAAGGACGGCCGCGCCATGGACGTGTGGAACCGGATGATCGAGGCGCAGGGCGGGGATCCCCGCGCCACGCTGCCCGTCGCCCGGGAGTCGGAGGTCCTCCTCGCACCGGCCGACGGCGTGCTCGTGGGACTCGACGCCCTCTCGGTCGGTGTCGCCGCCTGGCGTCTCGGCGCGGGCCGCGCCCGCAAGGAGGACCAGGTGCAGGCGGGAGCCGGTGTGCGGATGCATGCGAAGCCCGGTGCCCTGGTGCGGGCGGGCGAGCCGCTGATGACGCTGCTGACCGATACCCCGGACCGGTTCGAGCGCGCGCGGGAGGCCCTGGCCGACGCCGTCGTCATCGCTCCCGAGGGCTCACGCCCGGCGCAGCAGCTCATCATCGACCGCATCGCCTAGGGGCTCGTCCGCTCATTTCAGGGTCGCCCCTAGGGGATCCGCGGCCGGCCTCATCCCTGGGGGTGATGCCGGCCGCGGCGCAGATCGCCCGCAGGGGCGACGACTCCCGTGCGGCCGGCCCGTAGCGTTGGAGGCAGACGCACGGCAGAGCATCGCGGTTCGATCCGAACGGCGGCATCCGGCGTCCGGCGCCATGCCTGCTTCGTCACCCCGGTGGCATCGTCCGCATGGAGCGACGGCGGAGGAGCCTCAGGATGGACGCGATCACCAGTGCACTCGACGGCATCAGCGGCCTCGTGCTCGCTGCCGCCGGGCAGCCCTGGGTCTACCTCCTCGTCCTCGTGTGCTGCGTGGTGGACGGCTTCTTCCCGCCGTTCCCCAGCGAGTCCGTCGTCGTCGGCCTCGCGTCCCTCGTCCTCACCCAGGGTGTGCTGAACCCCTGGCTGCTGATCCTGGTCGCGGCACTCGGCGCCTTCCTCGGCGACAACATCGCGTACGGCATCGGCAGGGGTATCGGCACCACGCGCTTCCGGTGGATGCGGCGTCCCCGGATGCAGCGGTCCTTCGGCTGGGCCGGGAGCGAGCTCGCGAAACGGGCGGCGTCGCTCATCCTCGTGGCCCGCTTCATCCCGATCGGCCGCGTGGCCGTCAACCTCACCGCCGGGGCCACCGGCTACCCCCGGCGCCGCTTCGTCGCCCTGACGGCGCTCTCCGGAACGGTGTGGGCCGGCTACTCGGTGGGTATCGGCGCGATCGCCGGTACCTGGTTCCAGCACAACCACCTGCTCGGCGTCGCGGTGGCCGTCGGGATCGCGGTCGTCATCGGTGTTCTCGTGGACCGCGGAACCGCCTTCGTCCGGGGCTCCACCCCGCTGGAGGCTCCTGCCCTGCAGCCCCGGGACGAGCTCCAACCGGCCCACGGGACGAACCCGTCCTGAGGCGTATCGCGTAGGCTGGGCAGCGTGACCCAGATCCCGAACGACCTCGTGTCAGACGCTGCCATCGACATCCAGACCCTGCCGAAGGTCTCCCTCCACGACCACCTCGACGGCGGCCTGCGACCGGCCACCATCATCGACCTCGCGGCCGCGATCGGGCACGAGCTGCCGGCGTCCGACCCCGAGTCGCTCGGGGCGTGGTTCCGCGAGTCCGCGGACTCCGGCTCGCTCGAGCGGTACCTCGAGACCTTCGACCACACCATCGCCGTCATGCAGACGCGCGAGGGCCTGATCCGGGTCGCCCGGGAATTCGTCGAGGACCTCGCGCTCGACGGCGTCGTGTACGGGGAGGTCCGGTGGGCCCCCGAGCAGCACACGCAGAAGGGCCTGACGCTCGACGAAGCCGTCGAGGCCGTGCAGGAGGGGCTCGACGCGGGCGCCGCCGCGGCCATCGCCGCCGGCCGCGTGGTCCAGGTGGGCCAGCTCATCACCGCCATGCGCCATGCCGATCGCGGCCAGGAGATCGCCGAGCTCGCCGTCCGCCACCGTGACCGGGGCGCGGTCGGGTTCGACATCGCCGGAGCGGAGAACGGCTTCCCGCCCTCACGCTTCACGGAGGCGTTCACCTACCTCGCCTCCGAGCAGTTCCCCGTGACGATCCACGCCGGCGAGGCCGCCGGTCTGGACAGTATCAAGGACGCGCTCGTCGCCGGACGGGCCCTCCGCCTCGGCCACGGGGTCCGCATCGCCGAGGACATCGAGATCGAGGAGTCCGCCGACGAGGAATCTCCCGAGGGCGAGGAGGTCGGCATCGCGAACCTCGGCCGCATCGCCTCGTGGGTCCGTGACCGCGGCATCCCGCTCGAGCTGTGCCCGTCGTCGAACCTCCAGACCGGGGCGATCGAGTCCTTCGGGAACACCATCGATGCCCACCCCTTCGACCTGCTGTACCAGCTGGGGTTCAAGGTCACCGTCAACACCGACAACCGGCTCATGAGCGGTGTGACCCTGACGGACGAGTTCGAGCTGCTCGTCGACACGTTCGGCTACGACCTGGGCGACCTGCTCGAGCTCACCCTCAATGCGGTCGATGCCGCCTTCCTGCCGCTCGAGGACCGCGAGGCCCTGGCCGAGCACATCACGTCCACCTTCGACAGGGTCGCCCGCCAGGCGTCCTAGTGGACGCTCCCGCCCCGCGGCCCTCCGCACCCGGCCGGCCTCCGGGTGCGGCGGTCGAGCGCCTCGTCGAGGTCGTCCGCCTCCTCCGCCGGCACTGTCCCTGGACCGCCGCGCTGGACCACGCGACCCTGCTCGAATACCTCGTCGAGGAGACCTACGAGCTCTACGAGGCCGTCGACGACGTCGCGAGGACCGACCACCCCGGCGCCGGCCTCGTCCACGCGCTGCGGGGCGAGCTCGGGGACGTGCTGTTCCAGGTGGTGCTCCACGCGCAGCTGCAGACGGAGCGCGGGTCCTTCGGACTCGCCGAGGTGGCGGACGGGCTGACCGCCAAGCTGGTCCGCCGGAATCCGCACGTCTTCTCGCCCGACGGCGCCCTCCGCGGGAGCTTCCCCGCCTCCGTGGAGGAGATCGTCGCCACCTGGCATGCGGTGAAGGCGCAGGAGCGGCCCGGGCGCACCTCGCCCTTCGAGGGGATACCGCACCACCTGCCCGCGCTCGCCCTGGCCGCCAAGACCCTCAAGCGCGCGGGGGAGGGCCCTGGCCCGGCCGCGGTCGCCCGGCCCGCGATGGACGCCCCCGACGGCGCCGACGCCCCCCGGGCCCCCGACTCCGCGGCCGCGGGCGGTACCGAGGGGGATCCGGACGCCGAGGCGCGGTTCGGCAGGGAACTGCTGGAGCTGACCCGGTGTGCGCTGGCGTCCGGGGTGGACCCCGAGCGTGCCCTCCGCCGTGCGGTGCTGGACTACCAGCAGGACGTCGCCGGTGACCGAGGGCGGCGGGATCCGGACGCCGACGTCACAACCGGGTGATCCAGCGCACGTCCGGACGCGCGTGAACTAGGCTGGGAGCAACACCTCCGTTGCTCTGACAAAGACGTCCCAACAAGATGTGAACCCCTACACTCCAACGAAGAGGAGCAAATCCATGGCCATCATCGATGCCATCCACGCGAGGGAAATCCTCGATTCCCGCGGCAATCCCACGGTCGAGGTCGAGGTCCTGCTCGACGACGACACCTTCGGCCGCGCGGCCGTCCCCTCCGGTGCCTCCACCGGGGCGTTCGAGGCCAACGAGCGCCGCGACGGTGAGAAGGACCGGTACCTCGGCAAGGGCGTCCTCCAGGCCGTCGAAGCCGTCATCGAGCAGATCCAGCCGGCCCTCCTCGGCTTCGACGCCGCGGACCAGCGTGCCATCGACCAGGCGATGATCGACCTGGACGGCACCGAGAACAAGTCGAACCTGGGCGCCAACGCGATGCTCGGCGTCTCCCTCGCGATCGCCCGCGCCGCCGCCGAATCCGCCGCGCTGCCGCTCTACCGCTACCTCGGCGGCCCGAACGCCCACGTCCTGCCGGTGCCGCTCATGAACATCCTCAACGGTGGTTCGCACGCGGACTCCGACGTCGACATCCAGGAATTCATGATCGTGCCGCTCGGCGCGCAGTCCTACTCCGAGGGCCTCCGCTGGGGCGTCGAGGTCTACCACGAGCTCAAGTCCGTCCTGAAGGAGAAGGGCCTGGCCACCGGCCTGGGCGACGAGGGCGGCTTCGCCCCGAACCTGCCCTCCAACCGCGACGCACTCGACCTGATCACCACCGCCGTGGAGCGCGCCGGCTACACGCCCGGCACGGACATCGCGTTCGCCCTCGACGTCGCCGCGTCCGAGTTCTACAAGGACGGCTCGTACCACTTCGAGGGACGCACGCTCAGCACCCAGGAGATGAGTGCCTACTTCGAGGAGCTCGTCCGCGACTACCCGCTGGTCTCCATCGAGGACCCCCTCGACGAGGACGACTGGGAGGGCTGGAAGCACCTCACGGACGCGATCGGGACCAAGGTCCAGCTCGTCGGCGACGACCTCTTCGTCACGAACCCCACGCGCCTGGCCAGGGGCATCTCCAGCCAGACGGCGAACTCGCTGCTGGTGAAGGTCAACCAGATCGGCACCCTGACCGAGACGCTCGACGCCATCTCGATGGCGCAGCGTGCCGGGTACACGACGATCACCTCGCACCGCTCCGGCGAGACCGAGGACACCACCATCGCCGACATCTGCGTGGCCACGAACGCCGGCCAGATCAAGACCGGTGCTCCTGCCCGCAGCGAGCGCGTCGCCAAGTACAACCAGCTGCTGCGCATCGAGGAGGAGCTCGACGACGCCGCACGCTACGCCGGCCGCAGCGCCTTCCCGCGTTTCACGGCGTAGTACGTCAGCAGTTGATCGGGCGGGCGGTTACCCTCGTTAGACGGGTTTCGGAAGAAATCCGACGCGACCAGATGCGACAGCATTGACGAGGAGCTTCATGACTGCCCGCCGCCCTAACGTGCCGCGAGCCGGCCGTCCTTCGCCTGCGGCGGAGGACCGGCCGGCCCCCGGAGCGACCAAGGGCCAGACCCCTGCCGGCTCCCGGGCCGGCAGTTCCCCCACCGACACCGGTTCCGCCGCGGGCACCCGCGGAGCGGGCCACGTCCCCGCCCCTTCCCGTCCCGTGCAGCCCCGCCCTGCCGGGTCCGGCCAGCGCAAGCCGTCCCCACCCCGTGCGGCCGGCCCTTCCGCGACGAAGGACCCGCGCTCCCTGGGTTCTTCCGGGACGAGGGACCCCCGCGCAGCGTCAGGGGCGGCCGGAACGACGCCGCGGACCGCGCGTCCGGCGGCCGGACGGTCCACGCCGGCATCCCCCTCGGAGGCGCGTGCCGCCGAGCGGTCGCAGCTCGCGGGAAGCATCCGCCGAGGACGGCTCGGGTCCCGGCGTGCCGAGTCGGCGATCGAGCCGGCCGAGGAGGCCACGCCCATCCCGGCGAAGTCCTTCTCGGGCCGCCTGCTCGCCCTCGCCGTCGTGCTCATCGCCGTGATCGTGCTGCTGGCGCCGTCGGTGAGCCGCTACCTGCAGCAGCAGGCGGAACTCGATGCCCTGCGCGCGGATATCGCCCGGCAGCAGCAGGAGCAGGCGGACTACCAGTCGGAGCTCGCCCGCTGGGATGATCCGGCGTTCGTCCGGCAGCAGGCGCGCGAGCGCATCTTCCTCGTGATGCCGGGGGAGACCCGCTACCTCGTCAAGGGTGGCGACGGGATCGAGGAGAGCACCGGCGAGGGATCGGCCACCGAACCCGCCGACCTGCCCTGGGTCGACTCGCTCTGGAGCTCGGTCGCCCGCGCAGCGACAGATTGAGCGGCGGGGCGCTGCCGCGAGTGCGGCCGCCCGCCGCGAACCCGACGCCCGCAGCGGCGTCCCAGGAAGGAACAGCGTGACCCAGCACGACCAGCACGACGAGCACGATGAACTCGGCCAGGACGGCCAGGGCCCGCGGATCCCGACCGTACGCGACCTCGACGTCCTCAGCCGCCAGCTCGGCCGGCCCGTCCGGGACGTCGTCGAGATCGGCGCCCGGTGCGTCTGCGGAAACCCGCTCGTCGCCACCACCGCACCGCGCCTCTCGAACGGCATCCCGTTCCCCACGACCTACTACCTCAGCCACCCGGTGATCACCGCCGCGGTGTCGCGGCTCGAGGCCGAGGGCGTCATGACCGAGATGAGCGATCGCCTGAGCACCGACGCGGCACTCGCCGAGGCGTACCGCGCCGCCCACGAGGCCTACCTCGCCGCGCGGGACGCGGTGGGCGAACGCGCCGGCACGGGGGCCGTGCCGGAGATCGCCGGCGTCTCGGCGGGAGGCATGCCGACCCGCGTGAAGTGCCTGCACGTCCTGGTCGGGCACGCCCTCGCGGCGGGGCCGGGCGTGAACCCGCTGGGCGACGAGGCCATCGGCCGCATAGCGCAGTGGTGGACGCCCGGGCGCTGCTACTGCGAGGGCGCCTGGGACACGACGGGCCAGGCGCCGCACGCCGACCTGAGCAGGCACACCAGGACGCAGGGTTTGAGCCCCGAGGAGCTCGAGGCCAAGCGGGCGGCGCGACGCCGGGATGCCGGAACCGGCGGGGCGCAGGTAACCTCGCCGGGACCCGACGCGTCCGACTCCACCGCCTCATCCACCGCCGCATCCACCGCCGAATCCACCGCCGAATCCACGCCTTCCGACGAGGAGAAGTAATGCGCACAGCTGCCATCGACTGCGGTACCAATTCCATCCGGCTCCTGATCGCCGACGCCGAGGACGGCGTCCTGACCGACGTCGAACGGCTCATGCGCGTGGTGCGGCTCGGCGAGGGAGTGGACGCGACCGGACGCCTGTCGGAGGCAGCGCTCGCCCGGACGTTCGCCGCCACGGAAGAGTACGCAGCGCTCATCGAGAAGCACGGCAACCCGCCCGTGCGGTTCGTGGCGACCTCGGCGTCGCGCGATGCCGAGAACCGCCAGGACTTCGTCGACGGCATCCGCGCCCGGCTGGGTGTGGAGCCCGAGGTCGTCTCCGGCGACGAGGAGGCGCGACTGTCCTTCGACGGCGCCGTGAGCGTGCTGGAAACGGACCGCGACGAGACCGTCCTGGTCATCGACCTCGGCGGCGGCAGCACGGAGTTCGTCGCAGGCACCGCGGACGGCCTCATCGCCGCACAGAGCACGGACATGGGCTGCGTGCGCTACACCGAGCGGTTCCTCACGGACGATCCACCCAGCGCCGGGCAGATCGAGGCGATGGAGGCCGAGGTCGGCCGGATGATGGATGAGGCCGCGGCCGAGGTGCCCCTGGACCGGATCACGAAGATCGTCGGGGTCGCGGGAAGCATCACCACCGTCACCGCCCACGCCCTCGGACTCCCGCGCTACCAGGCCGACCGCATCCACGGCGCCGAGCTGCCTATTCCCGTCCTCTCGGCGGCGGCGTCGGACCTCCTGCACCTGCCGCGGGCCGCACGGGCCGCCCTGCCCTACATGCATCCCGGTCGCGTCGACGTCATCGGGGCGGGTGCCCTGATCTGGAAATCGATTATTGAGCGCGTCGCTGCGGTCACCGACGGCCGCGTCACGACGGCGATCACGAGCGAGCACGACATCCTCGACGGGATAGCCCTGAGCGTTGCGGAGCGGGAACGGTGAGCTGATGCTCTCCCGAGCGCGCCTCGCCGTCCGTGCGGGGGCTGCCGTCGTCGTGTGCCTCGCCCTCCTCGTGCCGGCCACCCCGGCCGTGGCGGACGACATCCGGGGCAAGGAGTACTGGCTCGAGGACTACGGCATCGAGGAAGCCTGGCAGAGCACGCAGGGCGAGGGTGTCACGGTGGCGGTGATCGACAGCGGGATCGACGCGACCCACCCCGACCTTGCAGGAGCCGTGATCGGCGGCACGGATGCCTCGGGTGCGGGCGATCCCGGCGGGCAGCGCGGCATCGGGGAGGTGCCGGCCCACGGAACCCTGGTCAGCACCCTCCTGGCCGGGCGAGGCCACACCGACCCGGCCACGCCGAGGCCCTCCGGCAGGGCTCCTTCGTCGCCCCCGGAGCCCTTCAGCCAGTACGGGGACGGTCCGGACGGCATCGTCGGCGTCGCACCGAAGGCGAATCTGCTCGCCGTCTCCCTCTGGATCGAGGGCCAGAGCAGCGGTCCCAACCCGGCCGGCGTGTCGGTCGACGAGCAGGTCCCCTGGGCGGTCCGCTGGGCCGTCGACAACGGCGCGGACGTCATCAACATGTCGCTGGGCAGCACGAGCACCGCCTGGCCCGAGAGCTGGGACGACGCCTTCCTCTACGCGGAGCAGCACGACGTCGTCATCGTCGCCGCGGCCGGCAACCGGGCCGGAGGGCTGACCCAGGTCGGGGCGCCCGCCACGATACCCGGCGTCCTCGCCGTCGCAGGGCTCGACCGTTCGGGCCTCGCGAGCGCCGAAGCGTCCTCCGAGGGCATCAGCATCGCGGTCGCCGCCCCGTCCGAGAACCTCGTGGGCGGACTGCCCGGCGGCTTCTACGCGAACTGGTCGGGCACGTCCGGTGCGGCACCGCTCGTCTCCGGCGTCGCAGCCCTGATCCGCGCCCGCTATCCCGAGCTGTCGGCCGCGCAGGTCGTCAACCGCATCGTGGACACGGCACGTGACGCCGGACAGCCCGGTTTCGACACCCTCTACGGCTACGGCGTGCTCGACGTCGCCGCGGCCGTCAATGCCGACCTCGCGGTACCCAAGGAGAACCGGCTGGGCAGCATGGCCCAGTGGATCCAGCTCTACCGGCGCGGCGGGCAGCCCCCGGTCTCCGCGCCGGCCCTGCCGAGCCATCCGCCGGCCGAGGTGATCCCGGTTCCGCCGGCGCCGCAGGCAGAGGATCCGCTCACCTCCGTGCACCCCGTGCCCGCGCTCGTGGTGCTCGGATTCGGTGGGCTGATGCTCGCAGTGCTCCTCGGCGGGGCCCTGCACGTGACCCGCCTCAGGAGGCGCACACCGGTGCCCTCCGAGGAGAACCCGGGACGGATCGAGCACGTCGCGGGAGGCGGGAACAACCGGTGGTGACCGGTCCTCCGGCTCCTCCGCGGAGCTAGTGAAGATTTTCACAAACTCCGGTAGCATCGAGGAATGGCATCGAACCCACACTTCTCTGACCGCCCGCGCATCCTTGTCGTCGGCGGCGGTTACGTAGGCCTGTACGTCGCGCACAGGCTGCAGAAAAAGGTCAAGGACCACGGCGGCATCGTCACGCTGGTGGATCCCCTGCCCTACATGACCTACCAGCCCTTCCTCCCCGAGGTCGCCGCCGGGAGCATCGAGGCGCGCCACGCGATCGTGTCCCACCGCAAGCACCTGCGGAAGACCGAGCTGATCTCCGGCAAGGTCACGTCGATCAACCACGCCGGCCGGACCGCCACCATCGAGCCCACGGGCGGTGGCGAGTCCTTCGAGCTCGGCTACAGCGACGTCGTCGTCGCCGCCGGTTCCATCACGCGCACCTTCCCCATCGAGGGCCTCAAGGACCAGGGCATCGGCCTGAAGACCATCGAGGAAGCGGTGGCCCTGCGCAACAAGATGCTCGAGCGCATCGAGACGGCCTCCGTCATGCCCGAGGGTCCCGAGCGCGACCGCGCCCTGACCTTCGTCGTCGTCGGCGGCGGGTTCGCCGGTATCGAGACCATCACCGAGATGGAGGACGCTGCCCGCGACTCCGTCAAGGCGAACCCCCGCCTCAGCCGCTCCGACCTGCGCTTCGTCCTCGTCGAGGCCATGGGACGCATCATGCCCGAGGTCACGGCGCAGCAGGCCGAGTGGGTCGTCGGACACCTCCGTTCGCGCCAGATCGAGGTCCTGCTCAACACGTCGCTGTCCAGCGCCGTCGACGGCACGCTGAAACTCATCAACATGCCGGACAAGACGCCGGCCGACGAGTTCGAGACCGACACCCTGATCTGGACCGCAGGCGTCCAGGCCAACCCCGTGGTCCGTTCGACGGACTTCCCGGTCGACGAGCGCGGCCGCCTGCGCGCCAACGCCGAGCTCAGGATCACGGGCGACGACGGACCCCTCCAGAACGCCTGGACCGCGGGCGACGTCGCCGCCGTCCCCGACCTGACCGGTGGGGGAGTCGGAGGCTTCTGCGTCCCCAACGCCCAGCACGCCGTGCGCCAGGCGAAGCTCCTCGCAGCCAACATCCTCGCCGCCGGCTACGGCGTGGGTGAGGTCAAGGAATACCGCCACACCAACCTCGGCGCCGTGGCAGGCTTCGGCCAGTTCAAGGGTGTCGCTAACATCATGGGCTTCGGCATGAAGGGCTTCCCGGCCTGGCTCGCCCACCGTGGCTACCACGGCTTCGCGATGCCGATGTACGAGCGCAAGGCCCGCGTGATCGTCAACTGGAGCATGAGCTTCCTCTTCGGCCGCGACCTCGCTCCGCTCTCGGACCTGCAGAACCCACAGCGCCAGTTCCGCGAAGCGGCGACCCCGCCGCCGAAGAAGGACACCGCGCTGCCGAGCCAGCCGCCCACGCCGGCAGGGCAGGCAGCAGCAGCGAAAACGACGGCCTGACACCCGGCTGACACCCGGCTGACACCGGACGAACACGGCTCGAGCCGACGGACGACGGCGACCTCCTTCCCGGGGTCGCCGTCGTTCTTCGTCTGTCCCCCGTGAACGGGTCCGGTGCGTCCGCGGTACGCTGGACGGGCTGGCCGGCCCCAGTAGCCCAATGGCAGAGGCAGCAGACTTAAAATCTGTTCAGTCAGGGTTCGAGTCCCTGCTGGGGCACTTCCCTCCCCGACGTGGTGCCGCTACCGCGCGGTCATGACCATGGACGGCCCCCTGAGTGGTGCCCGCTGTCAAGAGTGCGCCATCGCCGCTGTGACGAGTGTTACAAGGATGTAACCCGATTCCCTTATCTGAGACACATTTATCGATTAGCTTTTCCATAAGCCAGGAACACCTGGTGATCGCATCAAAGGCAGCAAGAGCCTTTCGGTCGAGGAGACTAATTCATGACTGCAACACGCAACTCCGCGCTGCTCGGCATCGGGGACAATGCCACGCGCGCGGGAAAGGTCGCTGCCCTGAGCCTGGGGATCGCGCTCTTTGCCTCCGGCTGCGGTGGCGGCGGAACCACGAGTTCCGAGGGCGCCGGCGACACCGAGACCACTGCTGCCGCTGCCTCGTCGGCTCTGGCATGCCCCGAGAGCGAGGGTGGCGCCGGCGAGGAGCAGGGCGAGAAGGGTGACCCCTCGGCCGTGCCCGCCAGCAAGACCACGAGTCCCACACCGCTGAAACTCGGTTCCCTCCTGCCGACCACCGGAACCCTCGCGTTCCTCGGCCCGCCCGAGATCGCCGGCTCCACTCTCGCCGTCAACCAGATCAACGAGGCCGGTGGCGTGCTCGGCCAGGACGTCTCCATCACGCAGCGCGACTCCGGTGACACCACCACCGACATCGCGACACAGTCGGTCACGGACCTGCTGTCCCAGGACGTCAGCGCCATCGTGGGCGCCGCATCGTCGGGTGTCTCGAAGACCGTCATCAACCAGATCACCGGCGCGGGCGTCGTGCAGTTCTCTCCCGCCAACACGGCCGCCGAATTCAGCACCTGGGACGACAAGGGCCTCTACTGGCGTACCGCCCCCTCGGACGTGCTCCAGGGCCGCACGCTCGGCAACTACATCATGACCTGCGGCGCCCAAACCGTCGGCATGATCACCCTGAACGACGCCTATGGCACCGGTCTGCAGGGCACCATCCAGGAGACCGTCGAGGCCGCGGGCGGCCAGGTCGTCGCCAACGAGATGTTCAACACCGGTGACTCGCAGTTCTCGAGCCAGGTGGACGCCATCGCCGCAGCCAAGCCCGATGCGATCGTCCTCATCAGCTTCGACGAGGCCAAGAGCATCGTCCCGCTGCTGGTCGCGAAGGGCATCGACGCGAGCACGCTGTTCATGGTCGACGGCAACACCTCCGACTACAGTGCAGACCTCGATCCCGGCACCCTCGAGGGAGCGCAGGGCACCATCCCCGGCCCCTTCACCGGCCCCGGATTCCAGGAAGCGCTCGCGACCGTGGACCCCAAGCTGACCAGCTATGCCTACTCGGGCGAGAGCTACGACGCCGTGAACCTCATCGCGCTCGCCTCCGAGGCAGCGGGAAGCGTCGAGGGTACGGAGATCGCGAAGCAGCTCGAGGGGGTCTCGAAGGACGGCACCAAGTGCTTCGACTTCGCAGGCTGCGTCACGCTGCTGCGCGACGGCGAGGACATCGACTACGACGGCGTGTCCGGTCCCGTGACCTTCGACGAGAACGGTGACCCCACCGAAGCCGCCATCGGTATCTACAAGTACGACGCCGACAACAAGCCCCAGCCGAGCCGTTCCGAGGTCGGACAGCTCTAGGGACCCGTCCGGAGCCCGGCTCCGGTAGTACTTCACGCAGTGGTTCAAGGCCCCGGCCGCCCTTCCGACGGAAGGCGCGGCCGGGGCCTTCCGCTGTCTGGGGGGTGGGTAACGGAGCTACGTGCTGTCCCTCGAGGGCCGGGCGGCCTGAACGGCGCTCAGGCGTCGCCCGGCCGGCGCCTGGAGACGGCGTAGGAGGGCTCGCGGACCCTGCGCGTCCAGTCGTAGGTCTGGGCGCCGGCCAGGGGGTGCAGGACGGCGTCGAAGCGCAGGTCCTTCTCCTCTCCCTCGGGGTCCAGGCGCAGCGTGAGGGTGCCGAAGTGCTGCCAGGCCCCCCGAGGAGTGGCGAAGTACAGGCCGAGCTGCCACGGCGAGGTCCCCAGGACCCGCCGGAAGCCCCGCAGGGACGACGGCAGGCGGGAAGGGGAGAGCGTCCGCGCCCCGAGCAGCACGGGGCCGTCCTCGCCGCGGTACGGCATCATCGTGGTCAGGGGAGCCCGCGAGGCTCGCAGTCGGGGAATCAGCGCGAAGCGACCCGGGAAGGACCAGCCCGTGGAGGACAGCAGGATGTCCGAGAACGGCGTCAGGGGCCCGGAGCCGGGGTGGTGGATCCGCACCGCGAGCCCGACGATGTCGGGCAGTCCGTCCGGGGTGCCCACGGAGCGTGAGATCCGGGCGGTGGCGGGGGTCTCGCCCGGCCGGTCGATCCAGGCGATCCCGCTCCTCAGCCCATGGTCGTGCACCACGGCCGTGCCGTCGAGCCTCAGCCCCCGGGAGTGGATGGGGCGGTGCCGCCGCAGGTGCTTGATGCCGCGGAACACCACCTCGAATCCCTTGCCGATCGCATCACTCGCTCCTGCCATGTGCCGGCCCTCCCGTGGTACTCGCTCCGTTTCCCCCAACGTAGCGGTCATCAAAAGGGAGTGGGCGGAACCGTTGCCGGTTCCGCCCACTCCTTGCGTTCTGCGCCTACGGTCCGTCCGGATGCCTCAGGCGGTGTCGGCGAGGGTACCGAGGTAGAGCTGGATGACCTTCGGGTCCTTCATGAGCTCACGCCCGGTGCCCGTGTACGCGTCCTTGCCCTGGTCCAGCACGTAGGCGCGGTCGCAGATCTGCAGGCAGCGGCGGGCGTTCTGCTCCACCATGATCACGGAGACACCGGCCCTGTTGATCTCGTGGACGCGGAGGAACGTCTCGTCCTGCTTGACGGGGGAGAGCCCAGCGGACGGCTCGTCCAGCAGCAGCACCGCGGGGTCCATCATGAGCGCACGGCCCATGGCGACCATCTGGCGCTCGCCGCCGGACAGCGAGCCGGCCCGCTGCGCCTTCCTCTTCCCCAGTTCGGGGAAGAGGCCGGTCACGAAGTCGAAGCGCTCCTTGAAGTCCTTCGGCCGCTGGTACATGCCCATCTGGAGGTTCTCCTCGATGGTCAGCGTTCCGAAGACGTTGTTGTTCTGCGGCACGAAGCCGACGCCGCGGCTCACGAGCCGGTTCGCCTTCAGGCCGGTGAGGTCCTGGCCGCGCACCACGACGGTCCCCGAGTGGACCTTGACGAGGCCGAACATCGCCTTCAGGAGCGTCGACTTGCCGGCTCCGTTCGGACCGATGATGCCGATCAGCTCACCACGGCGGGCCTCGATGCTGCAGCCGTTCAGGATGTTCACGCCGGGGATGTAGCCCGCGACGAGGTCGGTGACCTTGACCACCGAGTTCCCCTCGAATTCCTCTCTCACTTCGTCTCCTCATCCTTGTGGTGGAGGCCGGCGGCATGGGCGCCCCCGACCTCGGTGACGCCGTGGCCGAGGATGCCCTCGTTCTCGGTGCCGACGACCGATGCGTCGTCGTGGGCGAGCTCCTCCTCGAGGCGCTCGATGCCGGTGTCGTCACCGAGATCGACGTCGTGGTGGGCGCCGAGGTAGGCATCGATGACGGCCTGGTCCTTCATGACGATGTCCGGCGGTCCCTCCGCGACGACCTTGCCCTCCGCCATGACCACCACCCAGTCGGCGATGTGGCGGACCATGTGCATGTCGTGCTCGACGAAGAGGACGGTCATGCCCTCGGCCTTGAGGTTCTTGATGTGGTCGAGGAGCGATTGCGTCAGCGCGGGGTTGACCCCCGCCATGGGCTCGTCGAGCATCACGAGGCGAGGCCGGACCATGAGTGCCCGTGCCATCTCGAGGAGCTTGCGCTGCCCGCCCGAGAGCGAGGCAGCGTAGTCGTCGCGCTTGGTGTCGAGCTTGAACTTGGCCAGCAGCACCTCTGCCTGCTGGGTGATCTGCCGCTCACGCCCGCCCCAGAGGCCCTTGAAGAGGGCACGGGCCAGGCTCTCACCGGGCTGGTCCGTGGCGCCCAGCCGCATGTTCTCCATGACGGTGAGCTTGCCCATGACCTTGGTGAGCTGGAACGTGCGGACCATGCCCATGCGGGCCACCTTGTGCGAGGCGACCTTGGCGAGGGGCTTGCCGTCGAATTCCCAGTCCCCGCTGTTGGGCACGTCGAAGCCGGTCAGCAGGTTGAACAGCGTGGTCTTGCCGGCTCCGTTGGGGCCGATCAGCGCGGTGATCTTGTGCCGGGGGATCTCGAGGTGCTCGACGTCGACGGCATTGATGCCGCCGAAGCTTCGCGTGACGTTGCGGGCGACGACGATGGGGTCGCGCTTGCGGCACCCCGGTCCCGCCGTGCCGGTCGTGATCGGCTCGGAGTCCGTCATGTGGTCGCGTTCGGGGGAGACGGTGTCGCTCGAAGCCGTGTCCCGAGGGACGGCTCCTCCCGCGGCGTCGACCGGGGCGTGTGCCGCGTGGGCACCGCCTGTACCCGGCGTGCCGTCGGTGCCGGGTGTGTTCTCACTGTGGCTGGAGGTCATGCGAACGCCAACTCCTTCTTGTTACCCAGGACGCCCTGCGGCCTGAAGACCATGAGCAGCATCAGTGCCACACCCACGAGGATGTAGCGCAGCTGTCCCGCCTGCGCGTTGGACAGGAACGTGATGGCGCCGACCTCGATCGCGCCGTACAGGAGTCCCTGCGTCAATGAGAGCACCACCCAGAAGATCATCGCCCCGATGACCGGTCCGAGGACAGTGGCGAGGCCGCCGAGGAGGAGGCAGGTGTAGAGGAAGAACGTCAGCTCGGTCGCGTAGTTGGCAGGCTGCACGGCGCCGCGGGGCAGCGTGAAGATGATGCCGGCGAGGGAGCCGAGCACACCGCCGATCACGAGGGCCTGCATCTTGTAGGCGTAGACGTTCTTGCCGAGCGAGCGCACGGCGTTCTCGTCCTCGCGGATGCCCTTGAGCACGCGGCCCCAGGGGCTGCGCATCAGGAGCCAGACGACGAGGCATGCGATGATGACGACCGTCCAGCCGACGATGCGGATCCAGAAGTCCCGCTCGTTCATGCCCAGGGGGCCGATGTTGTACCTGCCCGGTGGGAACGGGTTGAGCCCGTAGAAACCGCCTTCGAAGGCCGCCAGGCCGTTCGCGGAACCCGTGACGTCCGTGAGGCCGTTGGTCGTCACGATGTAGCGGATGATCTCCGCCGCCGCGATCGTCACGATGGCCAGGTAGTCCGCCCGGAGGCGCAGTGTGGGGATGCCCAGCACGATCGCGAACACCACCGAGGACAGCAGCGCCACGAGGACGGCGACGGGCAGCGGGGCGTTGAAGCTGAGCGTCGAGATGGCGTAGCCGTACGCCCCGACGGCCATGAATCCGGCCTGCCCGAAGTTCAGGAGGCCCGAGTAGCCGAAGTGGACGGCGAGCCCGAGCGCGGCGAGGGCGTAGGCCGCCGTCGTCGGGCTGATCAGTTCACCGAACGCGTTGATGAGAATGTTTCCGAAGTCCATGAAGAGCCCCTAACCTATGCGCTCACGGCGGCCGAGGATACCCTGCGGCCGGAACAGGAGCACGAGAATCATGATCAGCAGCGCTCCCACGTATTTGAGGTCTGCCTCGAGCCAGATCGTGGAGATCTCCACGAAGAGCCCTACGATGATGGATCCGACGAGTGCGCCGAACACGGTGCCCAGGCCGCCGAGCGTGACGCCGGCGAAGATGAGCAGCAGGATCTGCTGGCCCATGTTGTAGGACACCCCGGGGCGGTAGTAGGCCCACAGGACGCCGCCCAGGGCGGCGAGCATGCCGCCGATGACCCAGACGATGCGGATGACCCGGTCCACGTCGATGCCGGAGGCGGCGGCGAGAGCGGGGTTGTCGGCGACGGCGCGGGTGGCCTTGCCGATCCGGGTACGGAGCAGCAGGAACGCGACCGCCAGGATGATCACGAGGCTCACGATCAGGGACGTCAGGTTGTTGCGGGAGATCGCCACGGATCCCATCTCGATGATCGCGCTCTGCGAACCGGGCAGCTGCTGCGTCGCGCCGCCGAAGAAGAACTGGATGATGTAGCGCAGCGCGAGGGCGAAGCCGATGCTCACGATCATCATCGGCACAAGGCCCGTGCCGCGGCGCCGCAGGGGCTTCCACAGCCCGGCGTCCTGCACGTAGCCGAGGAGTCCGCCACCGAGGACGGCGAGCACGATCGAGACCGCGATCGGGAGTCCGGCGCCCGCGAAGGCGAAGGCCAGGACGGCGCCGATGGTCACCATCTCGCCGTGTGCGAAGTTGGTGAGGCCCGTGGTGCCGAAGATGAGGGAGAGGCCGACGGCGCTCAGCGCCAGGAGCAGGCCGAAGCTGAATCCTGCCAGCGCGCGCTCCGCGAGCGTGTCCAGGAAGGACGCCTGCTGGGAGACGATGCCTTCGCCGAAGAGGAAGAGCGTGGTCGCGCTCGACGTGTTGGCGAACGTCACCTCGCGCGGGTTCTGCTGGCCTTCCGCGAGGGCGACGCCCTCGGGGAGCGTCTCCTCGTCGATCGCCACTTCATAGGTGCCCTGCTCGGGTACGTCGATGCTCCAGGCGCCGTTGGGGCCCGAGGTGGTCTCACCCTCGAAGCCGTTGCCTGTCGCCGTGACCGTCACGTCGGCGATGGGACCGTCGACACCGCGGAGTACGCCGCCGATCGAGTAGTCGAACTCGGAGGCCTGGACGCTCGAGGCGGCCTGGATCTGGTGTATTCCAGGGACGGGCGGCTGGGGGGACGCGTGCGCGGCGGGGGCACCGAGCAGCACGGTGGCCAGGAGGCCGAGCACCAGCAGCAGGGGTCTCCTGATCCGCGCAGGCGTCAATAGGGGAAACAAGATGGGAACCTCCACGGTGGGGGCAGGCCCGGCGGCGGGCGCCGGGATCAACAGTTGTGACGAGTGTCACGGGCGTGGGGCTCATGTTACTAGCGGCATGTTTCGGCATTTCGCAAAAGCATCCGACAGAGGTAGCAATTCGGTAACGAAAGTTTTACCCAGCCGCCTCGGTGTTGTAATTCCGCTCCCGGGTGGCCTGCGGCCGCCGCCTGTACGGGAACAAAAATCCGCCCGATCCGTTGGAATTGGTAGGGTTGCAGGACACTCAGCCCCCTAATGGAGGACGAACAGAAATGGCACTTGGCGGTAATCCGGTACTCAACGGGAAGACCTTCCGTTCCGCTACCCGAGGCAACCAAATGGCGGGATACGGCACTGCGACGTACGCGGGCCAGACGATCGCCAACCAGCAGCAGCTGGAGCACATGTACAACCAGCCCTCCGCAGGGCCTGCGCAGACGGGACGCATGACGTTCGACGACGTCATCGTCAAGACACTGCTGTGCTTGGGCATCGTGCTGCTGGGTGCCGCGGTTCCGGCGTTCCTCGTTCCGGGCCTCGCCGTTCCGCTGATGGTGGTCGGTGCGCTCGGCGGGTTCGTGCTCGGCCTCGTGAACTCCTTCAAGCGTGAGCCGTCGCCCGCGCTGATCCTGACCTACGCCGGGCTCGAGGGCCTGTTCCTCGGCGGACTCACCATGTTCTTCGAGGCCATGTTCCCGGGCATCGCCCTGCAGGCACTGCTCGGAACGCTCATCGTCTTCGGTGTCACACTGGCCCTGTTCAAGAGCGGCAAGGTACGGGCCACTCCGAAGGCCATGAAGTTCTTCCTGATCGCGATGGTCAGCTACGCGCTGTTCTCGCTGGTCAACCTCGGCATGATGGTCTTCGGCGCGACGGACAGCATGTTCGGCATGCGTGACTTCGAGATCTTCGGCATCCCCGTCGGCGTCCTGATCGGCATCGTCGCCATCGGGCTGGCGGCCTTCTCGCTCATCATCGACTTCACGTCGATCAGCGAGGGAGTCCGCCACGGCGCTCCGCAGAAGTACTCGTGGACGGCGGCGTTCGGGCTCACCGTGACGCTCGTCTGGCTCTACGTCGAGATCCTGCGTGTCCTCGCGATCCTTCGCGGCGACGACTGATCCAGGACGACTGATCCAGGTCGACTGATCTGACCGGACCCGTTCCGAACGGTGTCCGATCGAAAGCAGAACGAAGGGGCCCGCAACCGTCCGGTTGCGGGCCCCTTCGTGTGTGTGACGCCGGCCGTCAGGCGGGTGGTCCTCAGGCGATCCGGGCTGCACCCGCACCGGGCAGGACGCTGAAGATGACCGGTGCCCTGAATCCGGCGGCATCGAACGCATCCTGCACCGCCTCACGGATAGCAGGTACGTCGTCGACCCGCGTCAGGGCGATGGCGGATCCGCCGAAACCGCCGCCGGTCATGCGGGCGCCCAGCGCTCCGGCGCCGAGCGCCGCCTCCACCGCCGTGTCCAGTTCGGCGCAGGAGATCTCGAAGTCGTCGCGCATCGACGCGTGGCTGGCGACAAGGAGGGATCCGAGGTCCGCCGGCCCCTTGGACGTCAGGACCTGCACGGTGTCCTCGACGCGCGCGTTCTCCGTCACGACGTGCCGCACACGCCGGAACGTCTCCTCGTCGAGCACGCCGGCCGCTGCGGCGAGATCCTCGACGGACAGGTCGCGCAGCGAGGGCACGCCCATCAGCTCGGCGCCGAGTTCGCAGGAGCGGCGGCGCGCCGCATATCCGCCGGTCGCATGGGAGTGGCTGACGCGGGTGTCGATGACCATCAGCTCCAGTCCGGCACCCTCCAGGTCGAGGGGGACGAGCCGGGAATCGCCGGATCGGCAGTCGAGGAAGACGGCGTGCCCGGGCTCACCGAGCAGGGATGCCGACTGGTCCATGATGCCGGTGGGTGCCCCGACCATGCGGTTCTCCGCGAGCTGCCCGATCACCGCGAGTTCACGCCGGGACACGCCCGCCTCCGAGAGTTCGTTGACGGCGACGGCGACGGAGCATTCGAGCGCCGCGGACGAGGAGAGGCCCGCACCGACGGGTACGGACGAATCGACGAGGATGTCCATCCCGGGGCAGCGGTACCCCGACTGCTCCATGGCCCACAGGACGCCGAGGGGATAGGCCGCCCAGCCCTTCACGCTGCCCTCCTCGAGGGCGTCGAGGTCGGCGGTCACGGGATCGTCGTCGGGCGCGAAGGTGGACGCGACCCGGACGGTCCGGTCGGGACGGACGGCCGCGGCGACCGTCGTCGAGTGGCGGATGGCGAACGGCAGTACGAAGCCGCCGTTGTAGTCGGTGTGCTCACCGATGACATTGACGCGTCCCGGGGCGGACCACAGGCCGTCCGGTTCGCTGCCGAAGCGGTCGGTGAAGGCGGCTGCGAGGTCGAGGGGGGTGGTCATACGGAGTCCTTCCGGGCTGCGGGAGTCGCGGTGCGGAGTGCCTCCGCGACCGTCTCCGGAGTGGTGTCGTTGATGAAGGCCCCCATGGCGGCCTCCGAGCCCGCCAGGAACTTCAGCTTGTCGGCGGCCCTGCGCGGGGAGGTCAGCTGGAGGTGCAGGTAGCTTGCCGGCCGGAGGACGTCGTCGACCGGAGCCTGCTGCCAGGCCGCGATGTACGGCGTGGGAGTCGGGTAGAGGGCATCGAGCCTGCCGAGGAGGTCCAGGTAGACGGTGGTGAGCTCGTCGCGCTCCGCGTCCGTCAGGCCGGCGAGGTCGGCCACCTGGCGGTGGGGGACCAGGTGCACCTCGAGGGGCCAGCGGGCCGCGAAGGGGACGAAGGCGCTGAAGTGCTCGCCCTCGATCACCATGCGCTCGCCGGAACTCCGCTCCGAGGAGAGGGCGTGGCCCATCAGTGTCTGCTTCCCCCCGGAGGCCTCGAAGAATGCGGCCGCCCTCGCTGCGAGCACCGCAGCGCGGGGCGGGATGAACGGATACGCGTAGATCTGCCCGTGCGGGTGCAGCAGGGTGACGCCGATGTCGGCGCCGCGGTTCTCGAAGCAGAAGACCTGTTTGATGCCGGGCATCGCGGACAGGGCCTCGGTGCGCTGGGCCCATGCGTCGACGACGGTCCGGGCCCGCTCGGGGCTCAGGGAGCCGAAGGAGCCCTCGTGGGCGGAGTCGAACGCGACCACCTCGCACCGCCCGTACGCCGTCGCCGTCGTACCCCAGGAGGGATCGCCCGGGAGGCTGCCCAGATCCGGGCCGAACGAGGAGAAGCGGTTCTCGAACACCACGACCTCGTAGTCCGCTGCAGGGATCTCGGAGAGGTTGGCGGGCGTGGTGGGGCACAGCGGGCACTGGTCCGCGGGGGGCAGGTGCGTGCGCGACTGGCGGTGCGCCGCGACGGCGATCCACTCGCCGGTCAGCGCGTCGTACCGCGCCGTGCCGGCCGGGCCGCGGGGCGGCAGGCCTCGGGCGTCGGCTGTCGCCGTCGCGTCCCGGTGCCGCGCCGCGCCGTCTTCCCTCGCGTCGAAGTAGATCAGCTCGCGCCCGTCGGAGAGGCGGGTCGGGGTGATGAAGGTCATGGGCGCTCTTCCAGGTGGGGGTCGGGGACGGGGTCGCGGAGGATCCGGGTGAGCGCGGCGTACTCGGCGCCGGGCTGGGAGTCGGTGACGAGGGCGGCAGCGGCGTCGAGCGGGGCGACCCGGGCGAGGCTCACGACGCCGATCTTCGTCGCGTCCGCGAGGATGACGAGCTTGCCGCAGGTACGGGCGAAGGCCTGGTTCGTGTCGGCTTCCGCCAGGTTGGGAGTGGTGATCCCCGCGGCCGCGTCCACGCCGTGTGCTCCCATGAAGCACAGGTCAGCCCGGAGGGAGGCGATGGTGCTCGTGGCGAGGGGCCCGACGAGCGCCTTCGACGGCGTGAGTTCTCCGCCCGACAGCAGCACCCGGGGTGCACCGTCCTGTGCCGATGCGGCGTTCAGGCGGTGGAGTTCGTCCGCCAGGGGGAGGGAGTTGGTGATGACGGTCAGTCCCCGCACGCGTGTCAGGAGGGGAGCCAGGGCGTAGGTCGTGGTGCCGCCCGTGATGGAGACCGTCATGCCGGGAACCAGGAGGGAGACGGCCGTGGCTGCGATGCCCTGCTTGGCCCGGCCGCCCCGGCTCCGGTTGGCGTCGAAACCGGGCTCCACGGAACTCAGGCTGCCGGGGCGTACGGCTCCGCCGTGCACGCGCACCAGGGCGCCCCGGGACTCGAGGACGTCGATGTCCCGGCGCACGGTCATCTCCGAGACCCCCAGCGCGAGTGCGACGTCGCTGACCCGGATCGCGGAGTGGTGGGCGAGGCGCTCGAGGATGGCTGCATGGCGCTCTGCGGCGAGCATGATCCTCCTGGCGGGACGGAACGGGGCGGGACGGAACGGGACGATGCGCGAAATGAACGAGTCCGAACTAAAGCGAACAAAACCTATCACAGAAGCAGGTCGACAGGAATGGAACGGTCAGGACCGCGCATCGGCAGCGGTAGCATCGCTCCATGACTCCGTCGACTCCCCGTCCGGCAAGCGGCACCAACTTCACCCTGAGGGCCGGTTCCTCGACCGCCGTCGTCGCCAGCCTCGCCGCGGCCCTGAGGTCCTACGAGTGCGGCGGTGTCGCCCTCACCGAGACCTGGGGGGACGGCGACATCCCTGCGGGTGGTGGCGGCATCCTCCTGGCGCCCTGGCCCAACCGCGTGGCGGGCGGTCGCTGGACCCTGCACGGCAAGGAGCAGCAGCTCGACATCACCGAGCCGTCGAAGGGCAACGCCAGCCACGGGCTCCTCCGCAACACCGGCTACCGGGCCGTCGACACCGGTCCGGCCGGCGTGGTCCTCGAGGCCGAGGTGTTCCCGCAGCACGGGTACCCCTTCCACCTGCTGCATCGGGCCACCTACAGCCTCACCGAGCAGCAGCTCACCGTCACCCAGGAGCTCACGAACTTCTCGGCGGAAGCCGCTCCCTTCGCGCTGGGTGCGCATCCCTACCTCAAGATCTCCGACGTCCCCACCGAGGAGCTCACACTGACGATCCTCGCGGACGAGGTATTCGAGTCGGACGACCGGTCCATTCCCAAGGGCAAGCGTCCCGTGTCCGGGCAGGACGATCTCCGGAACGGCCGGCGGATCGGCGACCTCCGGCTGGATGCGGCGTTCACCGGACTCGGGATCGTCGAGGGCCGGCACGAGCACGTCCTGTCGGCGCCGGACGGCCGGCGCGTCACCCTCTGGGCCGAGGAATCCTTCGCGTACGCGCATGTCTACGTGAGCACGAGCTATCCCGGCGTGAGCAGGGCGGTGGCCATCGAACCGATGACCGCGCCCGCGGACGCCTTCAATTCGGGGGAGGGCCTCCGCTGGCTCGAACCGGGGGCTTCCTTCTCGGCGAGGTGGGGCATACTGCCAGCTCTCGGATAGGGGCCCTCCAGTCTTCTATGGAAAGATTGGGTCATGCAGCGTCTCCGCGGAGCGAAACCCCAGCGCGCCCTCCAGCGTGCCGTGAGCCGCGGAGCTGCCGCGCTGCCGGAGCCGTTGCCACAGCAGCCTGCCGCCCCCCGGCGGCCGCCGCGATCCGATGACCGTTCCGACGTCCCCTTCGCGCTGCGCGTCGCTGCGTCCTGGTCCTGGCGGCTGGGGCTCGTCGTCGTCGTCGGGGGCGTGCTGATCTACCTGCTCAGCCAGGTCTCCCTCCTCGTCATCCCGCTCATGATCGCCGGGCTGCTCGCCGCCCTGCTCCTGCCGCTCAAGAACGCGCTCCGACGCCGGCGGGTGCCGAACGGGCTGGCGGTGGCCGCTACGCTCCTCGGGTTCTTCGGCCTCATCACCGCCGCCCTCCTCCTCGTCGGCAGCCAGCTCGCGCTCGGGCTGTCCAGCCTCTGGGGAGAGGCCCGCGCCGGGAGCCAGCAGATGCTCGACTGGCTGGCCCAGGGGCCGCTGCAGCTCACCGCGACCCAGATCGACCAGTACCTCCAGGACATCGGGGACGCGCTCCAGAACAACAGTGCCTCGATCCTCAACGGAGCGCTGTCCTTCGGGACGACGGCGGGCCACGTGGGCGCCGGGACGCTGCTCACCGTGTTCGCGCTGATCTTCTTTATGCTCGACGGCGGGCGCATCTGGCGCTTCGTCGTCGGGCTCGCGCCGCTGCCGGCCCGCGCGGCGCTGGACGGCGCCGGCCGCAGGGGCTGGATGTCGATGGCCAGCTACGTCCGCGTCCAGATGCTCGTCGCGGCCGTCGACGCCGTCGGCATCGGGGTCGGGGCCGCCGTCATCGGCGTCCCGCTCGCGCTGCCCCTCGGCGTCCTCGTCTTCATCGGGTCCTTCATCCCGATCGTCGGCGCGCTCGCCACGGGGTCCGTCGCGGTCCTGCTCGCGCTGGTCGCCAACGGGTGGGTCAACGCCCTCGTGATGCTCGTGATCGTTCTGCTGGTCCAGCAGCTCGAGGGCCACGTCCTCCAGCCGCTCATCATGGGACCGGCCGTCGCCCTGCACCCGCTCGCCGTCGTCCTCGCGGTCGCCGGCGGAACACTGCTGGCAGGCATCCCCGGCGCGCTCTTCTCCGTCCCGCTCCTGGCGGTCCTCAACACCTCCGTACGCTACATCGCGCAACGGGCCTGGGAATACGACCCGGTCGTCGCGCGGGAGCACCGGCCCGATCAGGGAGGGTACGGCATTAGCGGGCCGGCGACCGCGGGACATCCCGCGTCGCCGGCCAGCACCCCGGACCCCTACCCCGCGCAGCCGGCGCCAGCCCTTCAGGAAGAGACCACCCCGTGACCGAGCAATCCGTAGCAACCCCCACGACCGACCCCGGAACCGAGTCCGGGACCGACCCCGGAACCGAGTCCGGGACCGTCTCCGCAAGCGCGGCGAGCGATCCCGCGACCGCCACCGTGCCGGACTTTCCCCCCGCTTTTCCCCCCGCGACCGATCTTCCTGTGACCCTCGCCGACGTCGAGGCCGCGCACCGGACGCTCGAGGGCGTCATCGCCCGTACCCCCATCGAGCAGTCGCGCGCCCTTGGACGACTCACCGGATCGACGGTCTCCTTCAAGTGCGAGAACCTGCAGCGCGCCGGTTCCTTCAAGGTCCGCGGTGCCTACAACCGGATGGCGAAGCTCAGCGAGGCCGAGCGTGCCCGCGGGGTCGTCGCGGCATCGGCGGGCAACCACGCGCAGGGCGTGGCCGTGGCCGCGTCCCGGCTCGGCATCGCCGCGCGCATCTACATGCCCCTGGGCGTCGCACTGCCCAAGCTGGCTGCGACGCGCGGGCATGGGGCGGAAGTGGTGCTGCACGGGCACAACGTCGACGAGGCACTCGCCGAGGCGAAGAGGTACGCCGACGAGACCGGGGCGGTGTTCGTCCACCCGTTCGACAACGTGGACGTGGTGGCGGGCCAGGGGACCATCGGCCTCGAGATCCTCGAGCAGGTCCCGGACGTCGACACCATCCTCATGGGAGTGGGTGGCGGCGGGCTGCTCGCGGGCGTGGCCGTGGCCGTCAAGGCCCGGGCCAAGGAGCTGGGCCGGGAGATCCGCATCATCGGGGTGCAGGCGGAGAACGCCGCCGCGTACCCGCCGTCCCTTGCCGCCGACGCCCTCGTGCCGCTGACCAAGGTCTCGACCATCGCGGACGGCATCGCCGTCGGGCGGCCCGGCCAGCTACCGTTCTCGATCATCCGCGAACTCGTGGACGACGTCGTGACCGTCAGCGAGGATTCGCTCGCTCGGGCGCTCATCTTCCTGCTGGAGCGTTCGAAGATGGTCGTGGAGCCTGCCGGGGCCGTGGGCGTGGCGGCCCTCCTCGACGGGAAGCTGACGGAGAACGGAGCAGACCCGGGCAACACCGTGGTGGTGCTCTCCGGCGGCAACATCGATCCGATGCTGATGCTCAAGGTCATCCAGCGCGGCCTCGCGGCAGCCGGCCGGTACCTCGTGGTGCGCATGCTGCTCGACGACCGGCCCGGTTCACTCGCCACGATCTCGCGGATCATCGCCGAATCGGATGCGAACGTCACCGGCGTGGACCACACGAGAGTGGGCGGGTCGATCAGCATGGGCGATGTCGCGATCACCATCAACATGGAGACCAAGGGCCACGAGCACTGCGAGCAGGTCCTCAGCAACCTGCGCGCCGAGGGCTTCCAGCCGGTGGTCATCCAGGGCTGAGGAGCGGCAGTGACGCCCCTCGCACGCCGGGCGCAGGCGGGCCTCGTGACCGTCGTCGGCCTCGTCGCCCTGATGTGGGCGGTGTTCCTGCTGAACCTCGTCCTCGGAAACGTCCTCGTCCGGACGTTCGGGATCGCACCGCGGCGCGTGGACGGGCTCGACGGCGTCGTGTTCGCCCCGCTGCTGCACGGGGGGATCGGCCACCTGGCCAGTAACACGCTGCCCTTGCTCGTCCTCGGGTTCCTCGCCTTTCTGGAGGGAGCGCGGCGCTTCCTCGTGGCCATCGGCACGAGCTGGGTCACCTCGGGGTTGGGGACCTGGCTGTTCGGTGGTGGCCTGACCATCGGCGCCTCGGGCGTGGTCTTCGGCCTCTTCACCTACCTGATCACGCGCGGCTTCTACAACCGGGACTGGAAGCAGATCCTGCTCGCCGTCGTCCTGTTCGCCGGCTACGGGTCCATCCTGTGGGGCATCCTGCCGATCGTCGGTTCCTCCATCTCCTGGCAGGCACACCTCTTCGGGGCGCTCGGCGGGATCCTCGCCGCTTTCCTGCTCAAACGGAAGCGGCCCGTCCCAGGAGGGACGGACCGCTTCCGGTTCGGTGCCTAGCGCTCAGCCGGCGTACGGCGTGGCCGAGAGGATCTCGACGGTGATCTGCTTGCCGTTGGGTGCGGCGTAGGTGACGGTGTCGCCGGCCTTCTTGCCCTGGATGGCCGCGCCCAGCGGGGACTTCTCGCTGTACACGTCGATGTCCGTGTCGCCGGCCACCTCGCGGCTGCCGAGCAGGAAGTTCTCCACGTCGCCCGCGATCTTCGCGGAGACCATCATGCCGGGCTCGACGACGCCGTTGTCCGCGGGAGCCTCACCGACGTGCGCGTTGTTCAGCAGGTGGGTGAGCTGGCGGATACGGGCCTCGGCCTTGCCCTGCTCCTCCTTGGCGGCGTGGTACCCGCCGTTCTCCTTGAGATCGCCCTCGGAGCGGGCCTGCTCGATACGGGCGACGATCTCGGTGCGGCCGGGACCCGACAGGTGCTCCAGCTCGCTCTTGAGCCGGTTGTAGGACTCCTGCGTGAGCCAGGCGACAGGTGCACTGTTAGTGGACACGGGATAACTCCTTAGGTACGGCCGCCGCCGGCATCGGCGGGGCTCATGGTCACTCGACCGGGCAATGGCGGGGCCATTGTCACCGGCAAGCAAACACCCCGCCTCGTGGGACCGGAAGGCCGGTACGCCGGTGAAGCGGGGCGATACGTATCCCTCAAGTCTAGAGGGGGGAGGGCCATAACCCAAGAAGGAGCCGCGGGCCCCGCTCAGTCCTCGACGATCCAGCAGGCGTTCACGCCGCCCGACACGGCGGGCGAGTCGGTGCGCACGTCGGCACGGTGCGCCGTGGTGCCGCCGTTGTTCGCGCCTTCACCGGCACTGTTCGGGCCGATGGTCACGACCTTCCAGCCGACCACCGCGTAGTTCTCGCTCAGCGCCTGCACGGCGCACTGGGCAGTGGCCGTGCGGTCCTTCGTCACCTCGAAGTCGACACTCGCCCGGCTGTCCGAGGTGAGCGAGAACCCGACGTCCTTGGAGGAGACGCCCGGGCTTCCGGAGGTCAGGGCGACGGCGGCTATCGCCGCCACGGCAGCGAGGAGCACCGCAACCAGCAGCATCCGCACCCGACCGATCGGCTTCTTCGGCTTTGGGGCGCCGTAGCGATTGGCTACTCTTGGTGTTGGCGTATAGGCGGAGCTCACGCTGTTATTTTACCGTCCGCCCGGCCCGGCCTCCTCCGGCCGCCGTCCTTCCCCCGCAGAGCCAGGAGCACGTGTTGCCGAACCAGGATCATCCCCGTGTGTCCCGTGAGGGCTTCCGCCTTCTTGCGGTCCACGCCCACCCCGACGACGAGTCGAGCAAGGGTGCTGCCACCATGGCCAGCTATGTCGCGGCGGGAGCAGAGGTGATGGTCGCGACCTGCACCGGGGGTGAGCGCGGCGACATCCTCAATGCGGCCATGGACGACGACCCCCATGCGAAGCGCGACCTCCCGGGCCTGCGAAGGATCGAGATGGCGCGCGCGGTCGCCGAACTCGGGGTGCAGCAGAGGTGGCTCGGCTTCACCGACTCCGGTCTGCCCGAGGGTGACCCGCTCCCGGATCTCCCCTTCGGCTGCTTCGCCCTTCAGCCCCTCGAGCGGGCGGCCGCCCCCCTCGTGAAACTCGTCCGGGAGTTCCGCCCGCACGTGATCATCAGCTACGACGAGAACGGCGGGTACCCGCACCCGGATCACATCATGGCGCACCGCATCGCCGTCGAGGCGTTCGACGCCGCAGCGGACCCGGAGCGGTATCCGGGAACCGGCGAGGCGTGGAGCGCGTCGAAGCTCTACTACGACCGTGCGTTCAACCCGGAGCGCTTCCGCGCGCTGCACTTCGCCCTCGAGGAGGCCGGCCTGCAGTCTCCGTACGCCGAGCGGCTCGCACAGTGGCTCGAGGCGGACGCCGAAGGCCATCAGCCCCCGCCCCCGGCCCACCCCACCACCACGCAGATCGACTGCGGCGACTACTTCGGGCACCGTGAGCGGGCCCTCCTCGCGCACCGGACGCAGGTCGACCCCGACGGCTTCTTCTTCGCCGTGTCGGTCGAGCTGCAGCAGAAGGTGTGGCCGTGGGAGGACTACTCCCTCATCACGTCGCGGGTCGAGTCGCCGCTGCCCGAGGACGACTTCTTCACGGGCATCGCGCCCTGATCCGAAGTCCACGCGGAATTTCTATCCCGCGTAGAATTGCAGGCGGCGGGCCATCGGAATCCGCCGTGAGCTTCGAAAGTGGTGCATGCGTGGTGCTTACCCTCAACCTGGCTGCAATGACGACGCCGTCGGGAGATCCGACGCTGCGGCCGGACCTCGATCCGTCGTCCGTGACGCCCGGGACCCTGGGCTTCCTGGCGACACTGTTCGTCGTCGTCGTGGTGATCTTCCTGATCCGGGACATGACCAAGCGCATCCGCAGGGTCCGGTACACCGCCGAGGTGCAGCAGGCCCGGGTGCAGCGCGGGGCCGCGGACGGCGGGTCCGTTCCGCCGGCGGAAGCGGGCGACGCCGGGCAGCGTCGACTGCAGGGCCCGGACGGGAACGACCTGCGCAGGCCCGGCGGGGAGCACGGACCGGACAACCGCTGAACGGACGCCGTCCCCGCGGACACGGGGGAGCGTGACGGCCTCAGGTGGCGGTCGTCGGTTCCGCCGACGGAGGGATCGCGGCCGGTCGTAGTCCGGCGAGGCGCCGTCGGCCGGGCGGGGAGGCGCCTGCTGACGCTAGGTGTGGACCGGATGGAGGACGGCGAGCATGATCGCGACGAAGTGCGCGGCGAACGCGGCCACCGTGAAGGCGTGGAAGAGCTCGTGGAAGCCGAACACGCGTAGCGAAAAGTTGGGGCGCTTGATCCCATAGAACACCGCTCCGGCGATGTAGAAGGCCCCGCCGACGCAGATCAGTGTCGCGGCGGGGGCGTTCGCCGCGAAGAAGTCGGGCATGTAGAACACGGAGCCGAGCCCCAGTGCCACGTAGATCGGTACGTAGAGCCAGCGCGGGGCGTCGACCCACAGGTTCCGGAACAGCACGCCGGCGATCGCGCCGCCCCAGATGATCCAGAGGAGGATCTCCGCCCGTCCACGCTCCAGCAGGGCCCATGCCAGCGGAGTGTAGGAACCTGCGATCACGAGCATGATGTTCGTGTGGTCCAGGCGCTTCAGGACCACCTTCACGCGCGGGCTCCAGTTGCCCCGGTGGTAGACCGCGCTCACGCCGAAGAGCAGGACGCCGGTCAGGGCATAGATGGCGGACGCGATCCTGAGTCCCGGAGTCGGTGCCAGGACCACCAGGACGATCCCCGCAGCGACCGCGAGTGGAGTGGCGACGGCGTGGATCCAGCCGCGCCAGAGCGGCTTGGTCGCCATCGCATCCGCCAGGGGTCCTGCCACCGATTCGACGGCGTCCCCGAGTGTCCTGTCGCGGCCGCCGGCGGGTTCCGAGGGGCCCGGTCCGGAGGTCGGATGGCGCGAGGTCATGTCCGGATTCTAGCCCAGGCGCCCGAGGGTCACCGCCGGATTCCCGCGGAGAATGAGGGAGCTCACAGGGCAGGAGACGGGGTTGTCGACGGGGCCGATAATTATGGCCGATGCCGTCAATACAGCCTGTTGTCAGGCAACTGCCGGTACGGTAGGAAAAGGCATCCGGGGCGCAGGCGTTCCGCATCGAGAATTCCTCCGGCCGGGCCGGAGCTGGACCAGGGGAGGGCAGCCGGGCGTGACGTGGAAGTTCCCCGAAGTCGGCTACAGCTTCTACGAGCGCAGGTTGCAGCGCAATCTCGCGCCCGAGCGCATCCCGCACCACATCGGCGTCATGGTGGACGGCAACCGTCGCTGGGCGAAGCTCGCGGGCGCGCCCACGAGTCACGGGCACCAGGCGGGCGCCGACAAGATCCACGAATTCCTCGGCTGGTGCGAGGAACTCGGCGTCGACGTCGTGACGCTCTACATGCTGTCCACCGACAACATGGGCCGGCCCCAGGAGGAGATCGACCAGCTCCTCGACATCATCGCCAACACCCTGGACAGGCTGGGCGAGAGCAACCGGGTACGAGTCCAGCCCGTGGGCGCCCTCGACCTGCTGCCGCGGGACCTGAGCGAGAAGCTCACCAGCCTCGCGGCGTCCACGGAGAAGATCGACGGGCTCCACGTCAATGTGGCGGTGGGCTACGGAGGGCGGCGGGAGATCGTCGACGCCGTTAAGGAACTGATGCGCGACGCCGCGGAGAAGGGCATGTCGCTCGAGACCCTGGCCGAGGAACTGACGGACCAGCACATCTCGTCCTTCCTCTACACCCGCGGCCAGCAGGACCCGGACCTGGTCATCCGGACCTCCGGCGAGCAGCGGCTGTCCGGTTTCCTCATGTGGCAGAGCGCGTACAGCGAGTTCTATTTCTGCGAGGCCCTATGGCCGGATTTCAGGCGCGTCGACTTCCTGCGGGCCCTCCGCGACTTCGGCCGCAGGCAGCGGCGGTTCGGCTCCTGAGTGTTCACCAGTTCGTAACAATAACCATGCGAAAAAGGACTGCGTCGGGCTCCACGACGGCGTAGGGTCAGTCCATCGACGGGAGTCCGAATCCGTCGATGGAAGGCCGCTGATGACGCCGACGGTGCTGACAGGCATCTCGTACGAGTCGGGGAGGCCGCGCCCGGCCTCCAGGCCGGAGCGATCCACCCCAACCCTACGAATTCGGGGTGTGCTCACCCCGGAGCGGAGTCCACGTGGCTATACCCAACACCTCCCGGCAGGACGCCACCACCGGTACCCCCGACGCAGCTGGTGCCGTGTCGGCTGAGGACCACGACGCAGCGGCGGCCCGCCGCAGCTACGTCATCGACACCTCGGTGCTGTTGTCCGATCCCCGCGCCATCCTGCGGTTCGCGGAACACGAAGTGGTCCTTCCCGTCGTCGTCATCTCCGAACTCGAGGGCAAGCGCCACGACCCGGAACTCGGCTACTTCGCACGGAAGGCACTCCGGCTGCTGGACGACCTCAGGGTCGAGAACGGTGGACTCGACAGGGCCGTTCCCCTCGGTGAGGAGGGCGGGACGCTGCGCGTCGAGCTGAACCACGTGTCGCCCGAGGTGCTCCCCGTGGGGTTCCGGAGCGGTGACAACGACTCCCGGATCCTCGCGGTCGCCAAGAACCTCGCCGTCGAGGGGCGCGATGTCACGGTCGTCTCGAAGGACCTGCCGATGCGAGTGAAGGCCTCGGCGATGGGCCTGCAGGCCGACGAGTACCGCAACGAGTTCGTCAAGGACTCGGGCTGGACGGGCGTGGCGGAGCTCGATGCCACGGCCGAGGAGGTCAACGCGCTGTACGACCACCAGGCGGTCTTCTCCCCGGCCGGGGCGGAGCAGCCCGTCAACACGGGCGTCATCATGCTCTCCCCGCGGGGGTCGGCTCTGGGCCGCGTCGGCGCGGACAAGCAGATCCGGCTGGTGCGCGGCGACCGCGACGTCTTCGGACTGCACGGACGCTCGGCGGAGCAGCGGCTGGCGATCGACCTGCTCATGGACCCCGACGTGGGAATCGTGTCCCTCGGCGGACGCGCGGGAACCGGCAAGTCGGCCCTGGCACTGTGCGCCGGCCTCGAGGCCGTCCTCGAGCGGCGCGAGCACCGCAAGGTCGTCGTCTTCCGCCCCCTCTACGCCGTGGGCGGCCAGGAACTCGGCTACCTGCCCGGCAGCGAGAACGAGAAGATGAACCCGTGGGCCCAGGCGGTCTTCGACACGCTCGGAGCCCTCGTCTCGCAGGAGGTCATGGAGGAGGTCATGGACCGCGGCATGCTGGAGGTGCTGCCGCTCACCCACATCCGCGGGCGCAGCCTGCACGACTCCTTCGTGATCGTCGACGAAGCGCAGTCCCTCGAGAAGAACGTGCTCCTCACGGTCATGAGCCGCATCGGGCAGAACTCCAAGATCGTCCTCACGCACGACGTCGCCCAGCGGGACAACCTGCGCGTGGGGCGCCACGACGGGATCGCGGCCGTGGTCGAGATCCTCAAGGGGCATCCCCTCTTCGGCCACGTCACACTGACCCGCTCGGAGCGCTCGCCCATAGCGGCCCTCGTCACCGAGTTGCTGGAGGGGACGGAGATCTAGGAGGCGTCGGAGGCCCCGCTCCGGCGGGGCCTCCGGCTGTCTCGGTTGTGCCAGCCGCCTTGGCTGGTGCAGGGAAGCGCGGGAAGGGTCAGCCGACGACCCAGGGCACGTGCCTGCTGACGTCGCTCAGCTCGGGAGGAGCAGCCCGGAAGTAGTCATCGGTGAGGTACTCGTCCACGCCGAGAACGAAGAGGTCGTGCCCGGCGCCCCGCGACGGGCCGTCGAGGGCCGTCGTCGACACGCACACCGCCGTGCCGGCATCGATGACCACACGGGTCCGGCCCTCGCCCACGAGCGGCCGGCCCGGCGCCGTGGGTACAAAGGACGCATTGGGCCGGACGGTGGCGGCGAGGACGGGCCTGCCGGCGAACGTCTCCTCGGCGAGGTCCTCCACGTCGACGCGGTTCGCGCCGGGGAACACCATGGAAACCGGCGCATTGCCGGCGAGTTCCACAGGGTCGAGCATCGAGGACCAGCGCGGGTCGCCGAAGGCCGCCTCGCCGTAGGCCGCTTCGGGCCGCCGCCGTACGAGGCCGGCGTGGTCGTACACGGGGGTCACGAGCCGCGGAGGAAGGAGCCACGACTTCCGCGTCGCGCTCACGTACAGTGCGTCGCGGGAGGTCTCGGTGCCCGTCGTCGAGTGGAGCAGCGAGCCGTCGGCCGCCTCCACGCGCAACGCCGCGGGCCTGCGCAGCCACGCCTTGAGGGGTGGCGGCGTATCGATGCCGGAGTCCGACGGCGCACGCCAGGTGATGGTGAACCGCAGGGTCTCCCAGCGCCAGGGGGAGGAGCGGCAGAGCGAGCGGAAGGTCTCCTCGGAACTGGTACCGGAACTGCTCTGGGCCGCCATTTCCACAGTGTAACCGGACCCCTGTCGCGGCATCAGGGCCGTGGCGTACCGTAGGCCGCGTGATCCCCGTCCTCGCCGGGTACCGGGGCGAAGAGCCCGTCGCCTTCGTCCTCCTCGCCGTCGCGCTCGCCGCCTTCGTCGTGGTCGGGGTGCGGCTGGGCCTGGTCGACTGGCGGACGCACCGGCTGCCCGACAGCATCACCCTTCCGTCCTACCCCGCCGCCGTCCTCCTGCTCGGCGCCGCGGCCGGTGCCGCAGGGGAGTGGTACCGCATCGGAGGGATGCTCGCCGGGGGTGCATCCCTGGGGGCGGGCTTCGGGGCACTGCACCTGCTGCATCGGCGTGGGCTGGGCTTCGGCGACGTCAAGCTCGCCGGGCTGCTGGGCCTCTATCTCGGCTTCGCCGGCTGGCCGGAGGTGTGGTGGGGGCCTTTCCTCGCCGTCGTGCTGGGCGGTCTCTGGAGTCTGGCGCTCGTCACCGCACGCCGGGCCACACTCCGCTCCCCGGTGGCGTTCGGGCCCTTCCTCATCGCCGGAACCGCGCTGGCCCTTGCTGTACTAGGGTGAAAACCATGCCTACCCCGGAGTTCGTCGTCGCCCTGCGCCGCAAGATCGGCCACGACCCGCTCTGGCTCCCCGGGGTCGGGGGCGTCGTCTTCAACGACGAGGGGCACGTGCTCCTCGGGCAGCGCTCGGACAACGGCCGATGGACCATCATCACCGGGATGGTCGATCCCGGTGAGGAACCTGCCGTGGCGTTGCAGCGGGAGGTCCTGGAGGAGACCGGCGTCGTCGTCGAGGTCGAGTACCTGCTCGACACGTCGGTCGTGGGCCCGATCACCTATCCCAACGGTGACGTGTGCACCTTCCTCACCCTCGACTTCCGGTGCCGCTGGATCAGCGGGACTGCTCGCGTGAATGACGACGAATCCCTCGACGTTCGCTGGTTCCCGCTGGACGACCTCCCGGAGCTCAACGCGCGGCACCTCCGGCTGGTGCAGGGCGCGGGCGGGTTCGACGGCGTCACCCGCTTCGTCAGCTGACCACCGCGCCCTCTTCCTGAACGCCCTCGGAACACGGCCGGCCCGGCAGTCGGAGGACTGCCGGGCCGGAGCTCCTCCGCTGCAATTCAGGGAACCGCGCGCTGCGGCTCAGGCGTCGGACTGCCCCGGAGTCCCGGTCCCGCTTCCGGACGTGGTCCGGGAGCCCGCCGGTCCTCCCTGCAGGGACGGGGCATCAGACTGGTCGCCCTGTCCTCCGGCCGACGCCGCGGCGCGCTCGCGCTCCAGCCGGACCGCTTCCTCGCCGCCGATCGCCTCGCCGCGCGCGACCACCCCCGCAGTGTCGGACAGCGGGATCTCCCGCAGCAGGAGCGCGAGGATCAGGGCGAGGACGAGGAACGGCACCAGGTACAGGAAGACCGGAGCGAGCGACTCGGCGTAGTCGCTCACGACGGCGTCGCGCACCTGGTCCGGCAGGGCGTTCAGGGCGGCGGGATCGAGCCTGGACGTCGCCTGCCCTGCTGCTTCCGGGCTGGCACCGAAGGAGGCGAACGTCGCGTTCAGCCGCTCCGAGAGGCGGCTCGTGAAGATGGCGCCGAAGACGGCGACGCCGAGGGACGCGCCCACCTCGCGGAAGTAGTTGTTGGTGCTGGTCGCGACGCCGACCATGGTGGGGGCCACCGAGTTCTGCACCACGAGCACGATGACCTGCATGATGAGGCCGAGACCCGCGCCGAAGAAGAAGAGCATGGTGCAGATGACCCAGATGGGCGTGGTCGCGGCCAGGGTGGACATCCAGAGCAGCGTCACGAGCGTCAGCGAGACGCCGATGATCGGGTACTTGCGGTACCGGCCGGAGCGCGAGATGGCGATACCGGAGAAGATCGAGGTGCCCATGAGGCCCACGATCATCGGGACGAGGAGCAGGCCGGACACCGCGGCCGAGGTGCCCGACGCCATCTGCAGGAAGGTGGGCATGAAGGCCAACGCGGCGAACATGCCGAGGCCCAGCGTCAGGCCGATACCGGTGCTGGTGACGAAGGTCCGGTTGCGGAGCAGTCCGAGCGGAATGATGGGGTCCTCCGCGCGGCGCTCCACCAGCACGAAGGCGATGCCGGCAAGGACCATGCCCGCGCCGAAGGTCCAGGTGAGCGGGGAGGTCCAGCCCTCGGCCGCGTCGCCACCGAAGTCCGTGAAGAAGATCAGGCAGGTCGTGGCGATGGACAGCAGCACGACGCCGGGGATGTCGATGCGCCGGGTGGCCTTCTTGGAGGGGAGGCGCAGCGTGAACCAGGCGATCGTGAAGGCCGCGATGCCGACGGGGATGTTGATGTAGAAGGCCCAGTTCCAGGTCAGGTGGTCCACGAAGTAGCCGCCGAGAAGGGGACCGGCGACGGCGCTGAGGCCGAAGATGCCGCCGAGGGGGCCCATGTACTTGCCGCGCTCGTTGGCAGGCACGATGTCGGCGATGATCGCCTGGGACAGGATCATCAGGCCGCCGCCGCCCAGGCCCTGGATGGCGCGGAAGACCACGAAGGCCCAGAAGTCGGTGGCGAAGGCGCACCCGATGGAGGCGACAGTGAAGAGCGCGATCGCGAAGAGGAACAGGTTCCGGCGTCCGAGGACGTCGCCGAACTTGCCGTAGATCGGCATGACGATCGTGGTGGCGAGGAGGTACGCCGTCGTGATCCAGGTCTGGTGCTCGACGCCGCCGAGCTGGCCCACGATGGTGGGCATCGCCGTGGAGACGATCGTCTGGTCGAGGCTGGAGAGCAGCATCCCGGCGATGAGCGCCGAGAAGATGATCCAGATGCGCCTCTGGGTCAGGAGGAGCGGGCCGTCCGGCGCCGTCGTGGTGCTCATGCTGGTTCCTGGTTCTGGGAGGGTCGGTCGGGGAGGACCTGGGGGCTGGAGGAGGTGAAAAGGGAGTGCAGGGCGTCCATGTTGCGGCGGAAGACCTCCGCGTAGCTCAGGTCGTTGCCCTCGGCGAAGAACTCGTCCAGTGACCGGCGGAAGAGCTCTCCGAAGACGAGGACGGCGACGCGCGCGGTGGGGTGGCCCGCGGGCAGGCCTTCCCGCGTGGTGATCAGTTCGATCAGGAGCTGGGATTTCGACTCGGCCTTCGCGAACATCCGGGCCAGGAGCTGCGGCTCCCGGTGGAGGACGGCGGACATCGTCTCGTACTCCTCACGCGAGATCCCGATCCTGCTGCCGAACGCGACGAACAGGGTGGTGAGCGCGTCGAGGAGGGGGCGGGGCGGATTCCCCCGGCCCGATGCGACGAAGTCGGAGAGCAGCTCCTCCGGGAGTCCCTCGTCGGAGGAGCCGAGCACGGCGTCCTCCTTCGAGGGGAAGTAGTTGAAGAACGTCCGGCGGGAGATGCCTACTTCGTCGCACAGCCGCTCGACCGTGAATCCGCTGAGACCGTGGTCGAGCGTCAGCCGCCGGGCAGCGGAGACGAGGGAGGCCCTCGTCTGTCGGCGCTTGCGCTCCCGCAGCCCGGGCTCGCTATTTGTTGCACTTATCATCACAGAGTACATATTTGCACTAGGGGGCCTATGGTGCAAATTTAGCTTCGGCAGGCAGAGAAAAGGAGGGCGCACCGGATGGTGCGCCCTCCCCGGACGGGTGCCGGCTGCGGTCAGGCCTGCGGCGGACGCGTCATCGACAGGACGTCGAGGGCGGAGTCCAGCTGCTCCTCGGTGAGTTCACCGCGCTCCACGAAGCCGAGCGCGACGACGGCTTCGCGGACGGTGAGGCCCTCGGCCACGGCCTTCTTCGCGATCTTGGCCGCGTTCTCGTAGCCGATGTACTTGTTCAGCGGCGTCACGATCGAGGGGGAGGCCTCCGCCAGGAAGCGCGCACGCTCGACGTTGGCGGTGATCCCGTCGATCATGCGGTCGGCCGAGACCCGCGTCGAGTTGCTGAGCAGGCGGATGGACTCGAGCACGTTGCGGGCGATCACGGGGATGCCGACGTTCAGCTCGAAGGCACCGTTCGTCCCCGACCAGGCCACTGTGGCGTCATTGCCGACCACCTGGGCGCAGACCATGAGGACGGCTTCGGCGATGACCGGGTTGACCTTGCCGGGCATGATCGACGAGCCGGGCTGCAGGTCGGGGAGTGCGATCTCGCCCAGACCGGTGTTGGGGCCGGACCCGAGCCAACGGAGGTCGTTGTGGATCTTGGTGAGGGAGACGGCGATGGTGCGCAGCATGCCCGAGACCTCGACGAGGGCGTCGCGGTTGGCCTGGGCCTCGAAGTGGTCGCGTGCCTCGGTGAGGGGGAGCCCGGTGTCCTCGGCGAGGAGTTCGATGACGCGTGCCGAGAAGCCGGCCGGGGTGTTGATGCCGGTGCCGACGGCCGTGCCGCCCAGGGGGACCTCCGCGACGCGGGGCAGCGACGCCTCGATGCGCTCGATGCCGTAGCGGACCTGCGCCGCGTAGCCGCCGAACTCCTGGCCGAGGGTGACCGGTGTGGCGTCCATGAGGTGCGTGCGGCCGGACTTCACCACGGTGCTGAATTCCTCGGCCTTGCGCTCCAGCGCCTCCGCGAGGTGTGCCAGGGCCGGGATGAGGTCCTTGACGAGTGCCGACGTCGCCGCCACGTGGACGGACGTCGGGAAGACGTCGTTGGAGGACTGCGACGCGTTCACGTGGTCGTTGGGGTGGACCGAGGTCGAGCTGCCGGCGGCTTCGAGCGCCCGGCTGGCGAGGGTCGCGATGACCTCGTTGGCGTTCATGTTCGAGGACGTCCCCGAACCGGTCTGGTAGATGTCCACGGGGAAGTCGCCGTCGTACCGGCCCGAGGCGACATCCTCGGCTGCCGCCTCGATGGCCCGCGCACGCTCTTCGTCGAGCACGCCGAGTTCGGCGTTGGCCGTCGCGGCGGCCTTCTTGATGCGGGCGAGCGCCTCGATGTGCGCGCGCTCGAGGGTGGTTCCGGAGATCGGGAAGTTCTCGACGGCGCGCTGCGTCTGGGCCCGGTACAGGGCGTTGACCGGGACGCGCACCTCGCCCATGGTGTCGTGTTCGATGCGGTACTCCGCATCCTCCGTGCCGGGCGTCGCGCCGGTCGTGGAGCTGGGTTCAGGGCTGGCTGCAGGCGTTGGAGTCATGCGGCAATTCTCACCGCTGGCGCTACAGTGCGCCAAATCCTGACACGAGCACGGCCTTGCCCTCGTCCAGGCGGTAGGAGACGCCGATGACGGCGACGGACCCGTTCTCCACGGCCTCCGCGATCACCCGCGAGCTGTCGACGAGCCGCCCCGCGGTCTGCTTCGTGTGCTCGATGACGGTCGTGTTGATGTCGGTGATGCCGGCCCTGCGCGCCGTGAGGACCGACGGCGTGATGCGCTCCACGAGGTCACGGATGAACCCGACGGGCATCTCCCCGGTCTCGACGGCGTTGACGGTCGCGGTGACGGCTCCGCAGCTGTCGTGTCCGAGGATTACGATCAGCGGCACGCCCAGGACGCTGACGCTGTACTCGAGCGAGCCGAGGACGGCGTCGTCGATCACCTGGCCGGCCGTCCGCACCACGAAGACGTCGCCGAGGCCGAGATCGAAGATGATCTCCGCCGCCAGGCGCGAGTCCGAGCAGCCGAAGATGACGGCGAACGGGTTCTGGTTGTTCACGAGCGCGGTCCGGCGGGAGGCATCCTGGTTGGGGTGCGAGACGTCGGAGGCGACGAACCGGGCGTTGCCCTCCTGGAGCCGGCGCCATGCCGCGGCTGGGGTCAGTTGCTGTGTCACGCCGACCACTGTACTGGGCCCGGCCGTTCTCACCCGTCCGTGTCGGAAGATGACAGGCGCTCGGCCTCCTCGGCGGCATTCTGCCGTACGTCCTCGATGACGGCTGCGCCCATGGTGTCGAACTCGGTGAGGGAGGCCTCCCCGTTCAGGATGACGGTCGCGCCGTCGACGTCGGACGTCAGCACCGTGTCACCGTTCGGCGCGTCCAGGAGTTCCCACTCCAGGCCGCCGATGGTCCGTGTGCCGGACACCTGCGCATCGCCGACCCGCTGGGCCACCCAGGTGGGGTTGGCGTCGTCGGTCTGGGTGAGCTGGATGAAACCGCTGTCCGAGGTGAGGAACCCCGCCTCCCAGAAATCCACGCTGTCGCTGCGGCCGGTGACCCAGCGGGCGTAGTTGGAGGACCAGCCCTCGGGAAGGTCCGGTGAGGCCGGAAGGTAGCCGGCGTCGCCCGCGGCCTGGCGCGCCACGGTCTCGACGTCGATGTCGCGCTTGTACGTCTCGGCGGTGTAGGTGGGGTTCAGGAAGTAGACGGGCAGGACGACGGCGATGGTCGCCCCGGTGGCGATCAGCATGCCGCGGGCGGTCGAGCTGGCACGCTTCGCCTGGCTCGGCGTGAGCGTGATGGGAGGCGCGTCGTCGTACAGGTCGTCGTCCCGGGCTGGATCGGGACGGGGGCTGCCGACCGGCCGTTCGACGGCGTGTCCGCCGGCATGCTGCACGCCGGAGCCTGCCTCGGTTCCCGGGGTCGGCCGCTCTTCGCCTGAATTGCTCACCCCTCCATTTTCGCTGATGCGGGCCCCGCCACCTAACCGGAAGGGGCTTCATCGGCGGGCACGTATGCAGTATCACAGGGACGACGGCGCCCGGCCCGCCTATGATGACAGCACGGACAGGTACGCCCGCGCAGTGCCTGAACACCTTCGACGATGAGGATAGACGTGTCCCAGAACGCTAAGAATGCCCAGTACTCGACACTGTCACCGGCTCTGGCCGTCGGGGACGACGAACCGGACCGGAACCTCGCGCTGGAGCTCGTCCGCGTCACGGAGGCCGCGGCCATCGCGGGCGGCCACTGGGTCGGCTTCGGCGACAAGAACCTCGCCGACGGTGCCGCGGTCGACGCCATGCGCTCGCTCCTGCAGACCGTCCACTTCAACGGCGTCGTGGTGATTGGTGAGGGTGAAAAGGACGAGGCGCCCATGCTGTTCAACGGTGAGCGCGTGGGAGACGGCAGCGGACCCGAGTGCGACGTCGCCGTCGACCCGATCGACGGGACCCGCCTGACCGCCCTGGGCATCAACAACGCCCTGGCCGTCCTCGCGGTCGCCGAGCGCGGCTCGATGTTCGACCCGTCCGCGGTGTTCTACATGGAGAAGCTCGTGACGGGCCCGGAGGCCGCCGACATGGTGGACCTGCGCCTGCCCGTGAAGCAGAACCTGCACCTCATCGCGAAGGCGAACAACAAGAAGGTCAGCCAGCTCAACGTCATGATCCTCGACCGCGACCGGCACAAGCCGCTCGTGGAGGAGATCCGCGCGGCCGGCGCGCGCACCAAGTTCATCATGGATGGCGACGTCGCCGGAGCGATCGCAGCGGCCCGCGAGGGCACCGACGTCGACGCCCTCATGGGCATCGGCGGCACGCCCGAGGGCATCGTCGCGGCGTGCGCCATCAAGTCCCTGGGCGGCGTCATCCAGGGCCGGCTCTGGCCCACGAGCGACGAGGAGAAGCAGAAGGCCCTCGACGCCGGCCACGACCTCGACCGGGTGCTCTCGACCAACGACCTCGTGACGAGCGACAACTGCTACTTCGCTGCGACCGGCATCACCGACGGCGACCTGCTGCGCGGCGTCCGCTACAGCAAGGACAAGGTCCTGACGCAGTCGATGGTCATGCGCTCCAAGTCCGGCACCATCCGCGTGGTCGACGGCGAGCACCAGGCCCACAAGTGGGAGACGTACGCCCGCATCAAGGAGTAGGAGCACGGCGGGGCGCGCCGCTCGGGAACGGACGGGCGGTGCGCCCCTATAGGCTGGTCGGATGACCCTCTCCGTATCGCCCTGCTTCGACCGTGCCCTGTGGGACACCACCGTCAACCAGCTGGGAGGCCATCCCCAGCAGCTGTGGGGATGGGGCGAGACGAAGGCGGCGCACGGCTGGAGCGCCGACCGCGTGATCGTCGCCGAGGACGGCGTGGTCGTCGGTGCGGCGCAGATCGTCTGCAGGTCCCTGCCGCTTCCGCTGCGGAACCTGGCCTACATTCCGCGTGGTCCCCAGACTGCCCCTGGGCGCGAGGTCGAGGTCCTCGAGGCCGTCGCGGGCTATGTCCGCGCTGCGCACCGCTCGGTCGCACTGTCCATCGAACCGGACTGGGACGCCGCAAGCGATGCGGTGCGCGCGCTGCCTGCCGCCGGCTGGAGGGCGAGCACGAACACCATCCTGATCGGACGGACGCTCATCCTCGACCTGAGCCGGTCGGAGGACGAGCTGCTGGCCGACATGACCAAGAAGCACCGCCAGTACATCCGGAAGTCCGGGCGAGAGGGCCTCGAGATCCGGCGGGTCGTCCGGAGCGAGATCGGCGCGTGCCTCGACGTCTACCGGCTGACGGCGGAGCGTGCCGGGTTCGGCATCCACGAGGACTCCTACTACCTCGACATCTTCGACAACCTCGGTGACGCCTCGCCGGTGTATGCGGCGTTCTCCGGGGACGACGTCGTCGCCTTTTTGTGGCTGTCGGCGACGGACACCACGTCCTTCGAGCTCTATGGCGGCATGACGGACGAGGGTGAGCGCCTGCGCGCGAACTACGCCCTCAAGTGGTTCGCGATCTCCGAGATGAAGGTGCGCGGCGTGGTGCGTTACGACTTCAACGGACTGCTCAACGACGGGGTTTCCAAGTTCAAGATGGGGTGGGCGAAGCACGAGGACCAGCTCGCGGGTACCTGGGACCTGCCGCTCTCGCCGTTCTACCCGCTGTTCAGCCGGGCGCTGCCGCTTGCCAAGCGCAGCATGCAGGTTGCGCGCCGGCAGGCCGGGCGGGTCCTCGGCGTAGTGCGGCAGGTGCGGGCGGGCCGCTCCTGATCGCCGGCGCCTGGCCTTCGGGGCGACCCGTTCCTGGAGCGCCGGTGCCTGGTCCTCGGGGCGAGCCGCTCCTAGAGCGTCGGTGTCCCGCCGCCGGTCGTGACGGCGAAGGCCAGCACGGGGCCGTCCGTCGCGCCGTGCTCGTCGGCGGCTGGACGCACGACGAGCGGCGCCTCCCCAGCAGCGACGAAGGCGCTGCCGCCGCGGGGGACCTCGAGGGTCGAGTTGGGGGTGTCCAGCAGGATCGGCCCGCTGACCGCCAGCACCAGCACGGGACCGTTCTGCAGCACGGGGACGTGCGCCGGGGTGAGGCTCTCGCCGGCCGGCAGCGGGCTGTCCTCGTGGCCGTTGTCCGCGCCGTCCGCCGGTTCGCCCTGCAGTCCCGCCGCAGGGTCGCCCAGCACGATCCGCTGGAGCTGGAACTCCTCGAACGGTGGGCGGTACAGCTCCTGGTCGAGGAGCGTGTACTCGGGCGCGAGCGCGGGTGGTGCGATGGGCTCGAAGACCACGGTGGAGAGCAGTTCGGCCGTGTCGACATGCTTGGGCGTCAGTCCGCCGCGCAGCACGTTGTCCGACGACGCCATCACCTCGATCCCCAGGCCCTGGAGGTAGGCGTGGATGTTCCCGGCGGGCAGGTAGAGGGCCTCCCCGGGCCGGAGCGAGACGCGGTTGAGCAGCAGCGCGACGAGCACCCCCGGGTCGCCCGGGTACTGCGCGGACAGCTCGGCGACGGTCGCGAGATCGGCCGCCACGGCGTCCGCCTCTCCGGCGCTGGTGGCCTGGGCCGGACCCGTTGCGCCGGCGACGGCTGCCACCACGGCGTCAACGGCCTCCGGTGCCGCCTCGAGCAGCAGGGTGAAGGCGGACCGCAACGCCGAGTCCGCGCCGGACGAAAGCTGGGCTGCGACGGAGTCGAGGAGTTCATGGGTCCATGAGCCGGGCTCGACGGCGGACGCGAGGGCCGTGAAGGTGCGCAGGGCCTCGGACAGCGGCCTGAATCCGCACAGCGCCTCGAACGGGGTGAGCGCGTAGATCATCTCGGGCTTGTGGTTCCGGTCCCGGTAGTTGCGGTGCGGGGCGTCCCGCGGAATACCGGCGGTTTCCTCGGCGTCGTAGCCTGCAGCGGCCTGTTCCAGGCTCGGATGCACCTGGAGGGACAGGGCCGAGCCTGCGGCGAGGACCTTGAGAAGGAAGGGGAGTCGGCCGTCGAAGCGCGCTGCCGTCGCCTCGCCGAGGAGCCCCTCGGGGTCCTCGGCGATCAGGTCCGCGAGGCTGCGCCGGGCGCCGTCCGGCTGAACGGCCTGCGAGGGCGAGTCGGGGTGGGCGCCGACCCATAGCTCGGCCTCGGGCCCGCCGGACGGCTCCCGTCCGAGCAGCTCGGCGATCGCGCGTTCCGAGCCCCACGCGTAGGGGCGAAGGGTGTTGTCCAGGAGGTACATCGTCGGATCCTTCGGCTGGGGGTGGTCGGGCGTACGGGCCGGGCGGGGTCAGGCGGGGGAGCACTCGCCGTTGTTCGCCAGCAGTTCGCCGAGGGTGGCGTCGTCACCGATGGTGGCGAGTTCCTGCAGGTATTCCTCGGTGATGCCGTCGCCCGTGGTCTGTGCCGGCAGTTCCTCCACGAGCGCCGCACGGTCGAGCTGCAGCGGGCCCGCCGCGCCCGGTTCTGCAGAACCCTGCGCCAGGGTCTGCTGCACCCGGCTGTGGATGCGGTCGAAGTCGGGGTAGGTCACGAAGTTCTCCGCAGGCGTGCCGAAGTCCGGGGGGCCGATGGTCAGGCGACGGGTCTGCTGGCCCTTCGCCTTCAGCCCGAGGTCCACGAAGCTCGCCAGCTGGTCCTGGGGGATGTCCGTCTCGACAATCTGGGTGCCGGCAGCCGCGATGGACTGGAACCGGGTCAGCACGGTGGCGGGATCGAGCTGGGCGATCATGGCCTGCTGGACGCACTGCTGGCGCGAGATGCGGTCGTAGTCCGTCACGAACTCGCGCGACCTCGCGTACCAGAGGGCATGGTAGCCATCGAGCGTCTGGACCCCCGGTTTGATCCACCCGTCGGGCGGGTAGTGGCGGATGGGGTCCGTGCCGGGGATCTCGCCGGCCGTGATCGGGACCCAGCCGCCTGCATCGATCCTGATGCCGCCCATGGCGTCCACCAGCTTCTCGAAGCCGTTCATGTCGACGAGGAGGTAGGCCTGGACCTCGATCCCCAGGACGCCGCTCGCGGCGTCCATCATCGCCTCGGCGCCCGGGTCCGCAGCGCCCGGGTATAGATCGGCGTAGTTCTGGGTCACGTCGGTGTAGAGGCTGTTGATGATGCAGGGGTCGCCGCAGTTGTACCCGTCGGGGTAGGCCTCCCAGAGTGGGGAGTCGTCGGAGAACTGTGCGTTCTGGAAGTTGCGGGGGATGCTGAAGGTCACCGTCGAGCCCGTCTCGGCATCGACGCTGATGACCGAGATGCTGTCGGGCCGCCGGCCCGTGCGGTCCTCGCCGGCGTCCCCTCCCATGAGCAGGAAGTTGTACCGTCCGTCCACGGGGTCGAACGCCGGACCGGTCTGGAAGATCGACCCCACCGTCGACCGGCCGACCCCGAGCACGTAGGCGCCGTAGGCCAGGGAGCCGCTGGTGAGCGCCATGAGCAGGACCAGGGTGCCGGCCACGAGGGGACGTACGCCGCGGTCGAGCAGGGGCATCCTGATCAGACGCAGGGTGTTGATGAACAGCAGGGCCCAGGCCGCGGCCATGCCCAGCAGTGCGACGATCAGCAGGAGGGACCACCAGCGGTGGGTGACGACGCCGACGGCCAGGCTGCGGTTGGTCAGGGCGAGGACCAGTCCGAGGAGGACGAGCGCCCAGCAGGTGAAGGTGGTCCTCAGCGCCCGGCGGCCCAGCCGGCGGTCGCCGGCGACGACCTGCGCGGACCCTGGCAGGACGAGGGTCAGAGCCAGGAGGACGAAGGCCCGCTTCGTGCGGACCGCGGGTGATGCGGCCTCCGGGTACCTCACGGGATTGGTGAGGCCGGTCGTGCCCTCGCCATCCGTGCCCTGCACGCGCGTGCCGGTCATCATGACTTCTCGGCGGTCGAGGCTGCGATGCGGTCGCGAAGGGCCGCGCCCTTGTTCTCCGCGGTCTCCCGGAGCGCGCCCGCGAACTCGACGAGCTGCCTGCGCAGGACCTGCGCCTGCTCGTCCGTGCCGGCCGCGAGCATCCGGACGGCGAGGAGGCCGGCGTTGCGGGCCCCGCCGATCGACACCGTCGCGACGGGAACGCCTGCCGGCATCTGCACGATCGACAGCAGGGAGTCCATGCCGTCGAGGTAGCGCAGGGGGACCGGCACGCCGATCACGGGGAGCGGAGTCACGGAGGCGAGCATGCCGGGGAGGTGCGCTGCTCCGCCGGCGCCGGCGATGATCACACGCAGGCCCCGCTCGTGCGCGGTCCGGCCGTACTCGATCATGGCGGTGGGCATGCGGTGCGCGGAGACGACGTCGGCCTCATAGGGGATGGAGAACTCGGCCAGCGCCGCCGCTGCGGCCTCCATGACGGGCCAGTCCGAATCCGAGCCCATCACAAGGCCCACCTGAGCGTTCGTCACTGCATTCCTCCGGTTGATCCTTGGTAATCCTGCGTATTCCGGGCGATCCCCGTCCGTTGATCCGGGCCGGTCGATCCATCGGTCCTGGCGAGGTCGTCAGGCGCCGTCGCGGAGTATCGCGGCAACCCTCGTGGCCCGGGCCCGGACGGCCTCGAGCGGTTCCTCCGGGGCCGCCAGCGCATTGACGTGTCCGATCTTGCGGCCGGGACGCACGTCCTTGCCGTAGAAGTGCACTTTAGCCGATGGTCCTGAGGACAACGCCGACTGGTACGCCGCGTAGATGTCGAGGTTCGGTCCGCCGAGGATGTTCTTCATCACGGTGTGCCGGCCCACGGGGTCCGTCGCTCCCAGCGGCAGGTCGAGGACCGCGCGTAGGTGCTGCTCGAACTGGCCCGTCACGGCGCCGTCCATGGTCCAGTGGCCCGAGTTGTGGGGACGCATGGCGAGCTCGTTGACCAGGTACCCGGCACCGAGGCCGGGCGTCTCGAACAGTTCGACGGCCATGACGCCGGTGACATCGAGGCTCTCGGCGAGGCGGAGCGCGGCTGCGGTGACGGCAGCGGCGACGTCCTCGGGCAGGTCCGGTGCGGGTGCGATCACCTCGTCGCAGACGCTGTTCACCTGGATCGACTCGACGACCGGCCACGTCACGGCTTGGCCGGACGGACGGCGCGCCACCAGCACGGAGAGCTCACGGCTGAACGGGACGAACTGCTCCACCAGCAGCTCCCCGCCGGTGAACCAGGACTCCGCGGCCGCGAGCCCGTCGGCGTCGCGCAGGACGAGGACCCCCTTGCCGTCGTACCCGCCGCGGGGGGTCTTCAGGACCACGGGCCATCCCGTCTCCGCCGCGAAGGCCTCGACGTCGGACGTGCCGCTGACGGCCCTCCATCGGGGATTCGGCAGGCCCAGCTCCTCCACGGCCCGTCGCATCACCAGTTTGTCCTGGGCGTGGCGCAGCGCAGCCGGTGAGGGATGGATGGCGACGCCCTCGCGGGCGAGCTCGTCGAGGAGCTCGCCCGGCACGTGCTCATGGTCGAAGGTCACGACATCGACCCCGGCGGCGAACGCCCGCAGGGTCTCGGGGTCGCGGTAGTCGCCCACGCTCGAGTGGGCCACGGCGGCCACCGCGGACACGTCGGGTCCCTCGGCGAGGACGTGGAGCGTGAGCCCGAGTTCGACTGCGGGACCGGCCATCATGCGCGCGAGCTGGCCGCCGCCGACCACGCCTACTACTGGAAAAGTCACCATCACAGGGTACCTACCGAGCGGGCCGCTCCCGGCATCGCTCCCGGGCCGCACCTCCTCCGGGCAGCCGCGGGCACCTCCGCTACCACGGATTCCCGGCGGACTCTCAGGCTGCCGGAGTCCGTCCGGCAACCCTGCAGTAGCACACACACCGTAAAATAGGACGAAACACGCCATGCAAAGGTCAGCCGGGGTGGCTCGCTCTGCTGGCCCCTGTCGCGGTTGGTCCTGCAATCGCCGGGGTCTCCCCCCGGGATTCACGGCGTTCTCATTCAGACCGTGGAGGTTGCAGTGGCAGGACTGATGGATCGGATGCGGGGCCTCGCGTCCCTTTTCTGGCGCGAAGTCGCGAAGTTCGGTGCCGTCGGCGGAGTGGCCTTCGTCATAGACAACGGCCTGTACTGGTACCTGATCCACGGTCCCATGAGCGGTAGTGAGGTGAAGGCCCGCTTCGTCTCCGCCGGCGTCGCGACGATCTTCGCCTGGGTGGCGAACCGCTACTGGACCTTCCGGCACCGGCGGCAGCCCAACGCCGCCCGCGAGCTCGTCATGTTCATCTTCATCAACGTCATCGGGATGGGCATCGCGGCCGGCTGCGTCTGGGTCGCCAAGTACGTCTTCGACGTCACGGAGCCGAGCCCCCTCTTCCTGGTTGGTATCTTCGGCACCGCGCTCGCCACCCTGGTGCGCTTCGTCGCCTACCGCTTCTGGGTCTTCAGCGCCGAGCTCGACGCCGAGCCCGAGTTCAGCCACGACCAGGAGATCCTCCACCCGCACAGCGCGGAGTCGGGCGATCACCCGGTCGCGGCGGGCGAGCCGGCCGACGGACCGGTCGACATGCCCGTCGAGGCGGCCGAGCCGGTCAGGCAGTCCCCAGCCGGCCCGTGACCCGTTCGCCGGCCAGCAGACGGTCGGTCACGGGGACGCCCTCTTCCACGAGGACGAGCGTGCCGTCCTGCTGCCACACGGCGAGGGCGGCAGCGAGCACGCGCAGGAGGTCCGTTCCCGGTTCGAGGAGCACGGTGGGAGCGTCACCGGAGCTACCGGAGTCCCCGGCGGGCGGCAGCGTCACGAGGCCCGCGAGGTCCGCGGCCGCCAGGGACCGGCCGCCGGTGGAGACGAGCGGGGCGTCGCCGGCGCCGGGCTCTCCGAGGTAGACGTCGCCGTGGGAGCGGACCTCCGCCGCGAAGTCCACTGCACCCCGGGGCAGCGGACCGTCCCACCGGAGCGCGAGGGACCCGAGCGCCACGCACACGAGCAGGCGGGGCGGGGCGACGTCGGCGCCCTCGTGCGACGACAGGACGATGTCGGCCCCCTGCGGGTGCCCGGGGGAGACCGGGGGAGCAGGGTCGGGGAGGACTCCGTCCTGCAGGACGGTGACGGCGCCGACCTGCCAGCACGCGAAGGCGAGCGCCACGGATTTCCAGTGGACGGGGAGGTCGAACTCGACGAGGGTGCCGCCGGCCGCGTCGAGTTCGTCCGCGAGGAGGTTCGAACTCTTGGCCACCCAGTTGTCGAACACGCGCCCCGACAGCTCGATCCGGCCGTCCCGGCCGTGCCAGACGAGACGGGGCGAGGAGGGATGGACGGACCGCAGCCTGGCCAGGAGCCCTGCAGGTGTCTGTGGCATGATGGCCCTTCCGTTCTGGGCGGCCGGACTACTCGGGTCCGCCACCAAAAGCAGGTAGTCGAACAGGTAGTCAAATCGGCGTGGCGCCCGTGAATGTCTGCTTCCGAGTCTATAAGATCCCCTCCCCGCTTGACGGGTCGGACTTACACACGTGTAATTAGCTCATCGGATTTGTTCCAGCAGCGGGGCGCGAGGGTCGACCCATGCTGATGTTGGAACGGCAACACCGGGAAGGCTGACATGGGGCAGGCAGAACGCATTCAGGAACGACCAGACATCGCAGCGCAGGCCTCGGCCCGCTACGGCTCACGGGGCGTTCCTGCCGACTGGTTCCTGGACCCCGCAGACCCCCTGGCAGGGGAGCGGTACCGTGAAGAGACCCGCTCCGTGCTCGAGGACCAGGCAACGGCCTTCCTCGCCGCGCATGAGGCGCTGACCTCACTCCCCGACGTCGAGGACCGTCCGAGCAGCCTGTTCGTCCTGCCCAGCCTGGATCCGGAGACCTCCGGCATCCTGCCGGACGAGCTCGAGGACGCACGGCCGCACTCGGCCCCCGCCGGGCAGCCGGCCTGGGTCGGCCTGCCGCTGGTGCCGGGCAACCCGGACGACGACGGCGAACTCTCCTGGCAGGCCGACGCGCTGTGCGCGCAGACGGACCCGGAGGCGTTCTTCCCCGAGAAGGGCGGCTCCACCCGTGACGCCAAGAAGGTCTGCGGCGCCTGCATCGTGAAGTCCGAATGCCTCGAGTACGCGCTGGAGAACGACGAGCGCTTCGGTATCTGGGGTGGCCTCTCCGAGCGCGAGCGGCGCAGATTGCGGAAGCGAGCAGTCTGATTCAGCTCCACCTCCGTGTCACCGCCATCGTCGTAGCCCACAATGGCGCCTCGTACCTCCCGCGAACACTGGAAGCCCTCGAACGCCAGACCCGCCCCGCCGACTTCTGCGTCGGCGTCGACAGTGGATCGACGGACGGTTCCGCCTCCATCCTCCAGCTCCAGCTGCCGGCCGGGAGCCCGGTGGTCGGAGCGCCTGTGCGGGCCGGATTCGGCACCGCGGTGCGGACCGCTGTCGCCGAGATCCCTGCACCCCGGACCTCGGAGGACGGGAGTACGCAGCACTGGCTCTGGCTCCTCCATGACGATTCCGCACCCGAGCCCGACGCGCTCGCCGAACTCCTCCTCGCCGTGGAGCGTGCGCCCTCGGTGACTGTCGCGGGAGCGAAGCAGGTGGCCTGGGACGACCCCCGCGAACTCGTGGACGTCGGTCTGTCCATCAGCAGGTGGGCTGAGCGCCTCACGCTCATCGATGTCGACGAGCACGACCAGGGGCAGTACGACGCCCGGAGCGACGTCTTCGCCGTCAACTCCGCGGGAATGCTCGTGCGCCGGGACGTGTGGGACGCCCTCGGCGGATTCGACCCCGCCTTCCACGGCGTGGGCGACGACGTCGACCTGTGCTGGCGGAACCGCCTCGCGGGCAACCGGGTGGTGGTGGTACCCCACGCCGTCCTGCGCCACGCGAGTTCCCGGCCGCATCCTGCGTCCACCCCCCATGCCGCCCGTGCCGCCGAGGTGTACCTCCGGCTCAAGCATGCGGCCCCGTGGATCGTGCCCTTCCTGGCTGTCGGAGCCGTGCTCGGGGGCCTGGTCCGGTTCCTCCTGGGGCTCCTGGCGAAGGACCCCGCGCACGGCACCGGACAACTGCTCGGGAGCCTCGGCGGGGTCTTCCGGCCACTCCACCTCCTGCGGTCCCGCCGCTCCGCCGCCCGTAGCAGGACACTGCCCCGGTCGATCGTCCGGTCCCTGGTGACCTCCCGCCGCGACGTCTGGTCCCACCGCAGGTCCGTCCTCGACGCCTTCACCTCACGCGGGGGCTACAGCGGCCCGGAGGGACTGCAGGCCACGGAGGAGTACGTACCATCGGGCGACAGCCACGATGACTTCGCCGCACTCACAGCTCCCGCCCGGCCGTGGGTCGGGGCGGGCGCCGTCGTCGCCGTCGTCGTGCTTCTGGCCGCGGCCCTCGTGGGCCTTCACCTGCTGGTCGGAGCGCAGGCCCTCGCGGGCGGTGCGCTGCTGCCGGTGGCACAGACACCCGGTGCCGTCTGGGACAGCGCGACCGCATGGTGGACGGGCCTCGGCACCGGCTCCGCCGCCCACGGTTCCCCGTTCACCTACGTCCTCTGGCTCCTCTCCCTGCTGGGACTGGGCTCGGCGAACACCGCCGTCGTCGTCACGATCGTCTGTGCCCTGCCGCTGGCGGGGCTGTCCGCATGGTTCGCCTCCGCGGCCTTCACGCGCTCGCGCGGCCTGCGCCTGTGGGCCGCCCTCTTCTGGGGAGCGGCACCCGCCCTGCAGGTGGCTCTGGGCAGCGGGCGCCTCGGCGCCCTGATCGCCCACCTCCTGCTGCCGCTGGCGCTACTCGGGATCGTCCGGGCGGTGGGGGGTGCGCAGACGGAACGCGCGCTGCCCGAAGGCATCATCACGCCGGGCATCAATGGCACCCGGAGCTGGACCGCCGCGGCGGCCGCCGGGCTGGTCCTTGCCGTCGTCACCGCCTCCGCGCCGTCTCTTCTCCCTCTGGTGCTCGTCGGGCTCGCCCTCACCCTGGTCGCGGGTCGACGCCGCGCCCGTACTCTGTGGTGGACGCTCCTGCCGGTCGTGGCGCTGCACCTGCCGTATGCCCTGTCAGCGCTGCGGGACCCGCGCGGACTCCTCGGTGATCCCGGCCTCCCGGTTCCCTTCGCTCCGGCTGCCCCCTGGCAGCAACTCCTCGGTTTCCCCGTGTCCTTCCAGCCCCTGCTCCCACCGGCATCGGCCGGCGTCCTCGGGGCGGGGCCGGCACTTGTGGCCGCCGTCGTCATCGGCGGGCCCGTTCTCGTGCTGGCGGCCGCCGCGCTGTTCAGCCGGGGCGGCCACCGCACCGCTGTGCGCTTCTTCTGGCTGGTCACGGTCCTCGCCCTCGCACTGGCGGCCGTTGCCCCGGCGCTGCCTGTCGCGGTAGCCGCCACCTCCCTGATCCCGCCCTTCTCCGGTCCGCTCGTGTCGGTGATGTCCCTGTGCCTCCTGGCGGCCGGCCTCTCGGGGCTGCCCGGTCCGCAGGACGGAGAGGTGCCGGCTGCACGTCGCGGCGCCCGCCGTCGACCGGTGCAGATCGCGGGCGGCATCGTCCTCGCCGCAGGACCGCTGCTCAGCCTCGGCCTGTGGCTGGCACCCGGGATCGCCGGTCCCCCCGCCGGAGCCGCCGAACCCGTGGTCCTCCCGGGGGCCCCGGCGGAGGAGGCGCCCGACACCGGGGCCGGGACCACCGATTTCGGCACGGGCCTCGTCCTCGAACCAGCAGCCGAGCGCCCCCTGCCCGCCACCGCCGCGGACCGGGGCACGGGACCCGACCGCACGCGAACGCTGGTCATCACCGTCGGCGACGACGACGACATCGTGGGCGCTTCCCTCATGCGCGGATCCGGGACCACCCTGGATGCGCTGAACCCGGTGGTCGCCGCCCGCACCCTGCAGGGGAGCGGGAACGCACTGCGCGAGAACAGCGAGTCCGCGCGGCTCCTCCGGACCACCGTCGCCGTGATCGTCGGCGCTACCGGTGCGGACCCGCGGGAGGACCTCCACGACCTCGGCGTCGGGTTCGTGGTCCTCCGGGAGTCCGGCACCACGGGTGGCTTCCTCAGCGGCCGCATCGACTCCGTCCCGGGCCTCACGGCCGTGGGCGACACGGACGCGGGGCGGCTTTGGCGCGTCGCCCCTGTGCTCGACGACGGCACGGAGGACGCAGGCAACCGCACGGCACGCGTCCGGGTGGTCGACGCGGACGGCCGCACGGAGGAGCTGGTCGCATCCGGAGCTCTGGACGCACGAGGCACCATCGCGGCGGGGGCCGAGGGCAGGACCCTCGTCCTCGCCGAGGAAGCCGACCCCGGCTGGCAGGCGACCCTCGACGGGCGCAGGCTGCAGACGACGTCGGCAGGATGGCGCCAGGCCTTCGCACTGCCCGCCGACGGCGGAACGGTGGCGGTCTCCTACGTGAGTCCCTACCAGCCCTGGGCAGAGACCGCGCAGGCGATCATCCTCGGGCTCACCGTGCTCCTGGCGATTCCCATCCCGTCGCGACCGCGGGTCGTCCGGCCGCCGGGCGGCCGCCGCCCGAACTCCTCCGACCGGCGTCGTCCGTCGTACCCGGACGACCGGGCCGACCTGGCAGAACCCTCCGACCCGGCCGTCGTGACAGCCTCCTCCAACCGGGCCGACCTGACTGACCCGACCGCCCCGCCCGTCCTGACGGTCCCCTCCGACCGGACCGACCTGACTGACCCGACCGCCCCGGCGGACCCCTCCGATCCGACCACCGGGTCGGGCGCGGAGGCCGACGGCCTGGCGGACGATTCCCAGCCCGTGACCAGTGGAAGAGGCCGATCGTGACCCGGGGACGCAAGCGCGACAGAACGACGGCGAGCGCGGGATTCCAGGACCGCGGCACGGCGACGAGCGCGGGACTCCAGGACCGCGGCGAGCCCGGTGCCGGGACCCCGGAGTCCGTCGACAGCGCCGTCGCTGCCCGGGCGGTCGCCCGCGACAGGGCGGCAGGGACCTGCGCCGGCGCAGTGCGTCGGGCCCGGGTCGGTACCGCGGTCGGTGCGGCGACGGGCGTCCTCCTCCTCGCGGCGACAGCGGCCATCGCTTCGGGCACCGTCACGGATGCTCTTGTCCCGCCGTCCGACACCGCCCGCCCCGTGCCGGTGGCCGCAGTGCCGGCCGGGGACTACACCGCGGTCTGCCCCGCCCCGCCCCGCCTGCTCGAGGCAGCCGTCGAGGGCGCGGATCCCGAGTTCAGCCCGGCGTCCGCCACCGCGAAGACGACCGTGTCCGGGATGGTGCTCAGTGACCTGAGTGCAACGCTGACCGGAAGCGGGCTGCTGCCGGTCGGCGGGGGCAAGCCGCTGTCACTCATCGAGGAGTTCGCGTCCGAGGCGTCCCTGGCGGAGCGTCCTGCAAGCAGCGGCACGGACGGCCTGACCAATCGCGTCGCCGGTGTCTTCCGAGGCGTCCGGGTTGCGGACGCCTCGGTCTTCCGCGCGCAGCCCCAGGGCGGCCTCACACCCGTTGCCGCAGCGACCTCCACCTACACCGCCGGTGACGGAGACCTCCGCGGGCTCGCCGCGACGGCCTGCCAGGTGCCCTCGAGCGACTTCTGGCTCGTCGGTGCCGCCACCGCCGTCGGCCAGTCCTCGGTCCTCCTGCTGACGAACCCGACCGGGACGCCGGCCGCTGTGACCCTCGAGCTGTACGGGCAGGACGGGCTCATCGAGGCAGCCGGCACGCGCGGGCAGCTGGTCGCGCCGGGCGAGACCCGCAGCATCGTCCTCGCAGCGCTGGCCGGCGACCAGGACCGCGTGGCCGTCCGCGTCCGCAGCGACGGCGGACGCATCGCAGGCGTCATCCAGCAGAGTGTCCTCCGCCGCCTCACGCCCGGCGGGGTGGAACTGCTCTCGCCCAGCGCCCCTGCCGGCACTGCCCAGGTGGTGCCCGGCGTCGTCGTCCAGGACTCCGCGACGGCGCGCCGTATCCGCGACCAGAAGGGATACGCGGCCGCCACCCCTGAGTTGCAGGTGCTCGTACCCGGATCGAGCGACGCCGTCCTCGACATCAAGGTCTACGGCCCCGACGGGGAAGTCGAGCTGCCCGGCGGGGGAGTCGTGACGGCGACCGCCGGTTCCGTGGCTGCCGTGCCCCTGGCGTCCCTGCCCGAGGGCAGCTACACCATCGCCATCGCTTCCGACGTCTCGGTGGTGGCATCGGCGCGCGTTACGCGTGGCGTCGACGACGGCGAGCCCGTCGACCTCGCGTCGGCTCCCGCCGCCGTCCGCCTGGGGAGCGATTCCGCCATGGCCCTCGCCGAGGGTGTGGACACCGCCCTCGTGCTCGGCGCGCCGAGCGGCAGGGGCGAGGTCACGCTCACTCCCGTCGCCGCCGGTGGCGCACTCGGGAAGCCAGTCGTGATCGGGATCGCGGGAGGCACCTCCGTGTCGGTGCCGTCGTCGTCACTCGGCCGGGCACCTGCAGCCGTCCTCATCGCGGCGACGGGTGACCCGGTCTACGGTGCGCAGGTCATGACTCTTCCCGGGGCGCGGGCGGGGATCTCGGTGGCAGGTGTGCCGGCGGGCAGTACGGGCCCGCTGAGCATCCCGGTGGAACTCGGCTACTAGCCGGGCCGTCCGGCCGGCGGAGAACGCCGCGGGCTCAGGCCTGGGAGCGACCGTAGGCGGGGTCCACGGCCTCCGGCGCCAGCCCCATGAGCTCTGCGGTCTGTTCGACGACGACGTCGTGGATGAGTTCGTTGACCGGCATGAGGGACTTGGCCGCCATCAGCACGGGATGGCGGTAGATGGTGATGACCGCCGGCTGCCCGGGTGCCGCGGGGGAGCACGACCCGAGCAGGCCCCGCAGGGTCTCGGGCGTCATGTCCTCGAGGCCGTCGGGAATCTCCTGCACCACGATCTGCAGGTCCTGGATGCGCTCGCCCCACAGCCGCTCGAGCCGCTGCGCCGATTCCATCACCCAGTCGTCGAACTGCTCCGACCTCGAGCGCGAGCCGGGCAGGTGCGGGGGGAGCAGTTCGCCACGCATGCCGCGCCCACGGCGGTTCCGCCGACGCTCGTAGAACGACCTCGCCGAACGGCCTTCCGGGGCCGTCGGATCGGTCAGGTTGACCGAAAAAGTGGAAGCATCGTGCATGTAAAGAACTGTAAGCCTTGAACCTCCCGCCTGCACTCCCCGAAAGGCGTTGTCATCGCGGGCTGCACAGCCCCCGGAGCGCGTCACGGGGCGCGCGGGCCGCAATCCCCGGTAGGCTTGCCGATCGTGGGATCACTCCGTCAATGCTCGAGATCAGCCTGCCAGCGGTCGGCGGTCGCCACCCTCACCTATGTCTACGCGGACTCGACGGCGGTGCTCGGTCCCCTCGCGACGTACGCGGAACCCCACACCTACGACCTCTGCGCGGTCCACGCCGAGCGCCTCACCGTGCCCAGGGGATGGGAGGTGGTCCGCCTGACGCTTCCCGACGTCGTACCGGAGCACAATTCGGACGACCTCCTGGCCCTCGCCGATGCGGTTCGGGAAGCCGCGGCGGAGCCTTCGACGGAGCAGCCCGCGACTCCCCAGCGTGGGAGCAGGGCGCCCATGGAGCCCCCGGCCGGCGTCACCGGTCCCCGGCGCGGCCACCTGAGGATCCTGCGGGACCCCTGACACCGCGCCGTCCAACATCGCATCCTCCGGCACCGATTGAGGCTGCCGAACCCCCTCGCGGTAGAATGGGACGCAGAATCCCCACCTCCCCGAGCGAAAGCTTTCCCATGGCGAACCTCCCACAGCAGTTGCTCGACGTCCTGCGGTGCCCCGTCACCGGGTCTCGCCTGGTCCAGGAAGGCGCCGTCCTCCGGTCCACCGCCGAGGGGCCCGACGGCGGGGCGTTGACCTACGAGCTCGACGAAGGCATTCCCGTGCTCCTCCGCGCCGGACTGCGCGCCGTCCGCGCCTCCTAGGGCAGCAGCGCACGCACTGCCCCCGCATCCTCCGAACTCCAGCTAGGAACAGCACACCATGACGTTCGACTACAAAGTTGCCGACCTTTCGCTCGCCGAGGCGGGGCGCCACCAGATCCGCCTCGCGGAGCACGAGATGCCCGGACTCATGGCGCTGCGCCGCGAATTCGCCGACACGCAGCCCCTCGCGGGTGCCCGCATCGCAGGCTCCCTCCACATGACCGTGCAGACGGCCGTGCTCATCGAGACTCTGACCGCCCTCGGGGCCGAGGTCCGCTGGGCATCCTGCAACATCTTCTCCACGCAGGACGAGGCCGCAGCGGCCGTCGTCGTCGGGAAGGGCACCGTCGAGGAGCCCGCCGGTGTCCCTGTCTTCGCCTGGAAGAACGAGTCGCTCGAGGACTACTGGTGGACCGCCACCCAGATCCTCACCTGGCCGGGACAGGCCGAGGGCCTCGGCCCCAACATGATCCTGGACGACGGCGGCGACGCGACCATGCTCGTGCACAAGGGCGCCGAGTTCGAGGCCCTGGGCGCCATGCCGGCGAACCCCCAGGAGGGCGACGCCGACTACTCCCACGAGTACACCGTGTTCCTCGACACCCTGCGTGCCACGATCGAGTCCGAGCCGCAGAAATGGACGGCCATCGCCGCCGGTATCCGGGGCGTCACCGAGGAGACGACGACGGGCGTGCACCGCCTGTACCAGCTCGCCGCACAGGGCAAGCTCCTCTTCCCGGCCATCAACGTGAACGACTCCGTCACGAAGTCCAAGTTCGACAACAAGTACGGGATCCGCCACTCCCTCCCCGACGGGCTGAACCGCGCCACGGACGTCCTCATCGGTGGCAAGGTCGCCGTCGTCTGCGGCTACGGCGACGTCGGCAAGGGCGCTGCCGAAGCCCTCCGCGGCCAGGGTGCCCGCGTCATCGTGACGGAGATCGACCCGATCTGCGCCCTGCAGGCCGCCATGGACGGCTACCAGGTCGCGAAGCTCGAGACCGTCCTCGGCCAGGGCGACATCTTCATCACCACCACGGGTAACAAGGACGTCATCATGGCCCGCCACATGGCAGGCATGAAGCACCAGGCGATCGTGGGCAACATCGGCCACTTCGACAACGAGATCGACATCGCCGGACTCGCCCGCATCCCCGGTGTCGAGAAGATCGAGATCAAGCCCCAGGTCCACGAGTGGGTCATCCCGGCGACCGAGGCCGAGGGCGTGGAGAAGCACTCGATCATCATGCTGTCCGAGGGCCGCCTGCTGAACCTCGGCAACGCGACCGGACACCCGTCCTTCGTCATGAGCAACTCCTTCGCGAACCAGACGATCGCCCAGATCGAACTCTTCACCAAGTTCGAGAAGGAGGACGCCGAGGGCAACCGCGAGTACGAGAACGAGGTCTACGTCCTGCCCAAGATCCTCGACGAGAAGGTGGCCCGCCTGCACCTCGACGCCCTCGGCGTCGAGCTCACGGAGCTGACCAAGGGCCAGGCCGAGTACCTCGATATCGATGTGGCCGGGCCGTACAAGCCCGAGCAGTACCGCTACTAGAACCCACCGGCGCCGTTCCTTCGAGCGCTTTTCCTTCGGCCGCTACCGGACCCGTACGAGGTCCCGGTAGCGGCCGAATCGTTGTCAAAACTGCGTCCCGCCTGCCCGGCGGGGCCCGCCCCGTCGCGTAATGTCGCTTCCGGGCAGCTACTGAGGGGCGGATGCATGAAACAGGAATCGAACGAGGCCGTGCCACGCCGTAAGGGCTGGAAGATCGCCGCCATCGGAGCCGCGGCGGTCGTCGTCATCGGGGGCGGCGTCGGGATCGCCACGGCATCACCCTGGAACGACGCGTCGGCCGGCGGCCCGCCGTCCTCGGCCCCGCAGTCGTCCCCCTCGTCCCCGCCGTCGGTCCCGGCCCGGACTGCTCCGGCAGCTCCGCAGCCTCCTGCGTCCCAGGGTCCCGCCGGCGAATACACCCTGGGCGTCACCCCCACCGATCAGGCCTATGGGGTCAACCCGGCCACGGTCGCGGCCGTGACGGTCGAGGGTGCCACGCTCGACGCCGTCGAACTGATACCCAGCGGGGGCGGCACGCCGGTGGCCGGGACCATCTCCGCTGACGGCGCGAGCTGGACCGCCACCGAGCGGCTCGCCTTCAACACCCAGTACACGTTCTCCTACACCGTGCTCGACTCCGCGGGTCAGGCGCAGAACACGATATCGACGTTCGTGACGGTCGATCCCGCCCATGCCGCCGATGCCTCGCTGTTCCCGCTCGACGGAAGCACGGTCGGCACCGGCCAGCCCTTGGAGTTCACCTTCAGCGAGCCCGTGACGAACCGCGATGCGGTGGAGAAGGCCATCACGGTGACCAGCACGAGCGGCCAGCCCGGTGCCTTCTACTGGTTGTCCGACACCAAGGTGCGCTACCGTCCCGAGACGTTCTGGGCGCCGAACAGCACCATCACGGTGAAGCTCAACCTCTTCGGGGTCGATCTCGGCAACGGCATGATCGGCAATGCCGACACGACGATGACCGTGAAGACCCACAACGCGCGCATCGCCGTCGTCGACAACGCGACCAAGACCATGAACGTGTACCTCGACGGGAAGCTGGACCGGACTTTCCCCATCACGCTGGGCACCGAGGAGTGGCCCTCCACCGAGGGGTACATGGTGGTGATGGAGCACTACGAATCCACGCAGTTCAGGGCGGAATCGATCGGGCTCAAGCCCGGAGACCCGGCGTACTACCCGCCCACCGTGGTGAACCACGCGAGCCGGCTGAGCAACGGTGGTGCCTTCGTCCACGAGGCACTGCCCGGGGCACAGGTGGCCCTCGGCAGCTTCAACGTCTCCCACGGCTGCATCGGGATGTCACCCGAGGGCGCGGAGTACTTCTACAACACCTTCGGCCCGGGCGACGTGGTGAGGATCCTGAACACGGGGTACGGACCCATGTACGTCTGGGACGGCTTCGGTGACTGGAACGTCCCCTGGGACGAGTGGGTCAACCAGCCGTAGGCGGACCGCCGACGCGGGCTGCGAGCGCTAGCTGAACGGCAGGGTGTGGAGCCTCGCCGCCGTCGCTTCCGTCCGTTCCCGCTGCCGCATCATCGCCGCGTAGTCGCGGTCCCGGCGCGCGGCGACGACCGCGTGCAGGAAGTCCTCGGGCGGCGTGGCCCCGGGCGGCGGGGGCCAGACGTGGTGGCTCGCCTCGGCGGCGAGGTCGACGGACAGCGTGTGCCGCGCCTGGGGCGTGAGCTTCGGCGCGGAGGCCAGGAACTGCGACATCCTGCGGGCGAGGGCATCGGGGAGGCGGCCGATGTCGGCGGTCTCCGACCACTGCTGCAGCCCCGGCGGCATGACGGCGAGTGCGCGTGGCCGGACGACGACGCGCTCCCGCATCGCATAGGTCCCGGCGAGGAGATCGCCGAGGCGCTTGGACTTCTCGTTGAACAGGGACACGATGAACGCGAGCGATCCGCCGAGCATGTAGATCTCCAGGATGGCGAGCATGCCGCGGATGAAGGCGTGGCGGAAGCGGATCGCACCGCCGTCGTCGCGCACGATCCGCAGGCCCATCACCAGGCGTCCCAGCGACTTCCCGCGGGTGAGGGTCTCCACGGTCACCGGAAGGACGACCAGGAGCAGGACGACGACGACGAGCACGAGCGCCCTCGTGAGCGCGGCGTCGAGGACGCCGTCGAAGACGTTCCCGATCAACAGCAGGAGGAGGACCGCGAGGATGACCTGGGCGACGACGTCGATCAGGACGCTCAGCCCACGGGCGGCGAAGCCGGCGGGTCGAAGCTCCAGGACGACTGCTTCACCGGTGACGACCGAACTCATATGTTCCCCCTGGGCAGCTGCTGCTGTGCGATTCCGGTGCCGGGGCGGAAAGCCGCTCCGCGACGCCGTGCCCAGCCTATCGCCGGCGGGAGCGGACTATAGGGTTAGGCGCATGGACGTGGACGCATTCATCGCCGTACACCGCAACGACTGGCAACGCCTGGACGAGCTCGTACGGCGGCGCAGGCTGGACGGTGCGGAATCGGACGAACTGCTGGTCCTCTACCAGCGGGTGTCGACGCACCTGTCCATCATCCGCTCGGTCGACCCCGAGAGCGCGCTGTCGGGGTCACTGTCCACGCGCCTCTCGCGTGCCCGGACGCGCTTCACCGGAGCGAGGTCTCACGTCATGGAGGATGCCGCCTCCTTCTTCGTGTTCTCCCTGCCGGCCGCCTTCTACCGCATCCGGTGGCTCACCGTCGTGGTGGGCGGAATCTTCCTCGCCGTCACGTGGCTCTATGCCCAGTGGGTGGTCGGGACGCCCGGCGTGATCCAGGCGCTCGGGACGGAGGAGGACCTCCGGCGCTATGTGGAGGAGGACTTCGTCAACTACTACTCGGAGAACCCCGCCGCATCCTTCTCGGGCATGGTGTGGACCAACAACGCCTGGATCGCGCTGCAGGCGGTCGCCTTCGGGGTGACGGGCATCTGGCCGGCCTTCATCCTGTACCAGAACGCGCAGGGCCTCGGCGTGGCCGCCGGCATGATGGCCGCCCATGACAGGCTCGACGTCTTCTTCTTCTACATCCTGCCGCACGGCTTCATGGAGCTCACCGCGATCTTCATCGCCACGGCGGCCGGCCTGCGCATCTTCTGGGCGTGGGTGGCGCCGGGGCGCAGGCTCCGCTCCGTGGCCCTGGCGGAGGAAGGGCGTGCACTGATCACCGTGGCGCTCGGCTTGGTCCTGGTGCTGCTCGTCTCCGGCCTGGTCGAGGGCTTCGTGACACCGAGCGGACTGCCGCACTGGCTCCGCCTCACGATCGGCCTCCTCGTCCTCGCCGCGTACTGGGCCTACACGCTGGTCCTCGGCCGGCGGGCCGTCGCCGCGGGGTACCGGGGGGACCTCGGGACCGTCGACCGGGGCGAAGCCGTCATCACGGCATGAGGTGCCCGGGCGCCGCCGTCATCACGGTATGAGGTGGCCGGGTGGGTGCCGGGGAGTCTCCCGGCCGGTCGCCCGCGCGGCCGGTACTGTCGGAGATGCCGGGGCCAGCGCCGGTGGCGACAAACGAGGAGACAGCGCAGTGTCAGAGACCGACAGCACACGTTCAACCGCTTCCGGCGGGCACCGCCCGGACGACGACGAAGCGGCGGCAGGCCGGTCGGGTGCTCGCGCAGCGGTGCCGGGCGACGTCCCGGTGGCGGGCGTCGCCCAGCGCGACCTGCGGGAAGCGGGCACGCTGCCCGAGGCCCGGCCGGGGGAGGACCCGGAAGAGCGCCCCGGCTCCGAGGAGGGCGCCCGCGCCGACGGGGGCGATCCGGAGACCCGGATGCTGCCTGTAGTGCAGGACGGACCTCGCCTCGACGACACCGGCACCCGTTCCGCTGATGCGCCGCACCGAGGAGCGCACGTCGCCGACGATGGATCGAACCCAACGGTGAACCCGTACCCGACCCCGGGCGCAGGACCTGCAGATCGGGTGGACGGCGCGGAGGCTGGTGCCTCCACGGGTGCCGAGGCTGCAGTTCCTTCCCCGGTGGCGCAGCCCTCGGCCGGTGCGCAGAGCGGCGGGAGCCACGCGTCGGCTGTCCACGGGGAGCCCTCGACGGACACCGGTGCGCTCTCCGTGCGCCCGCCGGACAGGGACGCGGCACGCCGGGCGGCGGTACGCGACCAGGCCGTGGCCGCGAAGCCCGCCCTCCCGCGTTTCCTGCAGGTCGTCGTCGCGCTCTTCTTCCCCGTCATCGTGGTGGCAGCGGCAGTCCGTGCCGTCGCGACGTCGTCGTTCCTGTGGCTCGAATACCACCGGCCGGGTTTCCCTGCCGACCAGTTCGGGTTCTCGCTGGATGACCGCATGACCTACGGCTCCTACGCGCTGGACTACGTGGTGAACCTCGCGCCGCCGCGATACCTCGGGGGTCTAGTGACTCCGGAGGGCGATCCGCTGTTCCTCGAGTCGGAGGTCGGCCACATGGCCGACGTGAAGGGCGTGCTGGGTCTGTCCTTCCTCATCGCCCTCGTGCTGTTCGTGCTCGCAGTACTCGCCTGTGTCTACCTCGCGCGGAAGTACAAGGGCGGGGTCCGGCGCGCGCTGTTCTCGGGTGCCGTCCTCACGCTCGTCGGCATCGCCGTCCTGACCGTCCTCGCCGTCCTTGCCTGGGAGACCTTCTTCACGCAGGTGCACGCACTGTTCTTCGCCAACGGCACCTGGACCTTCCGCATCGACGACACGCTGATCAGGCTGTTCCCGGAGCAGTTCTGGACGGACTCCGCCGTCACGATCGCGGTGCTCGTCCTGGCGGCGACCGTCCTCACGCTCGTCCTCACCTGGCCGACCCGGGCACGGCGGGAACGCTCGATGCTGGCGCAGGAAGCGGCGCAGGCCCGATACCGGGAGGCCCTCGAGGCTTCCTGACGGGCGAGCCGCCGCGCCGGGTGCTCAGACCCGGTGGCAATGTTCGGCGAATCGGGGCCGCCGCGCCGGGGTGCACGCACCCCGGGGGCTGGTCCCGCAACCTCCCAGGGCTAGCGCTTCCCCTTGCCGTACAGCTCGTGGAGGGCATCCGCGTAGTCGGCGACGACGGCGGCGCGCTTCAGCTTGAGCGTCGGAGTGAGGTGCCCGGACTCCACGGTGAACTCGACGTCGAGGACGGTGAAGCGCCGGATCTGCTCCGCCTGGGAGACGGTGGCGTTCGCGGCGTCGACGGCGGACTGCAGTTCGGCGAGGACCTCGGCGTCGGTGGCGGCCTGCTCCGCGGTCAGGCCGGGCTTGCCGTGCGCGGCCGCCCAGGGTCCGAGCGCCTCGCGGTCCAGGGTGATGAGCGCGCCGATGAAGGGCTTGCCCTCGCCCACCACCACGGCCTGTGCCACGAGCACGCTCTCGCGGAGTCTCTCCTCGAGGGGACCCGGGGCCACGTTCTTGCCGCCGGCCGTCACGAGCAGGTCCTTCTTGCGGCCGGTGATGGTCAGGAACCCGTCCTCGTCGAGGACGCCGAGGTCACCGGTGCGGAAGTACCCGTCGGCGGTGAAGGCCTCCGCCGTCGCCTCGTCGTTGCGGTAGTACCCGGCGAAGATGGCGGCGCCCTTCACCTGGACCTCGCCGTCGTCGTCGATCCGGACGCTCATGCCGGGCATGGGGATGCCGACCGACCCGACCCGCGTCAGGTGCACGGTGTTCACGGTGCAGGGGGCCGTGCTCTCGGTCAGGCCGTAGCCCTCCTGGACCAGGATGCCGGCGCCGCGGAAGAAGTGCGTGAGGTGTTCGCTGAGCGGGCTGGCCCCGGACACCGTGTACCTGACCTCGCCGCCGAACACGGCACGCAGCCGCGGATACAGGATGCGGTCGAAGAGCGCGTGCGCCGCCCGCAGGACGGGCGAGGGGCCGCGGCCTCCCCGCCCACGCGCGTCCACGGCGCGCGAATAGGCGACGGCGGTGCGCTCCGCCGCCGCGAAGAGCCGGCCCCTGCCGGTCTCCGCGGCACGCTGGCCGGCGGTGGCGTGGATCTTCTCGAAGATCCGGGGGACGGCGAGGAGGAACGTGGGTCGAAAGGTCGTCAGGTCCTCGAGCAGCTGCGCCGCGGAACCCGAGTGCGCGAGCTTGATGCCGCCGGTGAAGCACACCACCTGCACGGCACGCGCCAGCACGTGGGCGAGCGGCAGGAACATGAGCGTCCTGGCGTCCTCCTGCTTCAGGAACTCGGGCAGGAACTCCAGCGTGTTCACGGCGAACAGCGCGAAGTTGCCGTGGGTGATGACACAGCCCTTCGGCCTGCCCGTGGTGCCGGAGGTGTAGACGATGGACGCCGCGTCGGCCAAGCTGCGGGACGAGCGCGCTGCTTCCAGCGCAGCATCGGACACGGCCGTGCCGGCTTCGGTGAGCGATACGAGGGTGGCCCCGTCGCCGGGGTCCCCGGGTGTCAGGCGCACCACCGTGGTCGTGTCCGTCCGGCCCGCCCGCCCGGCGGCGTCGAGGACGATCCCGGCCTTCTGCCAGTCCTCGACGAAGACGACGGCGGGACGCGCGTCCTCGAGGATCCAGGCCACCTGGTGGGCGGAGGAGGTCTCGTAGATCGGGACGGTCACGGCGCCGGCGAACCAGATGGCGACGTCGGCGAGGGTCCACTCGTACCGCGTGCGGGACATCACGGCGACGGCGTCGCCCGGCTGGACGCCGGAGGCCAGCAGCCCCTTGGCGAGCGCCGACACCTGCTGGAGGAACTCCGCGGCCGACAGGTCCCGCCACTGCCCGCCCGACTGCAGCGCGTACAGCGCCCGCCCGGGGTCGGCGTCATGGGTCCTGAGGAGGAGATCGGTGATGTTGCCGGCCGGCGGGAGGTCGACCAGGAGTTCCGTGATGGCTTCGCGCACCAGTGCTCGCTTTCGTTCCGGGGGACCTCGTGGACCCTGCCCTAGATCCAGCTCGGCAGCCACATGCGGATGCGCCACTGGTCATAAGGGATGATCTCGGCCGTCCAGATCGGGAGGAAGTAGGCCGACAGCGCCACGGAAGCGGCCAGGAAGACCCCCACCAGCACGATACCCCGTCGGCGTCGGGCCCGGTCCGAGCCCGGACCGCCCAGCACGAGCCCGAGGCTGTAGACCAGCGACAGGACGAGGAACGGCTCGAAGGCCACCGCGTAGAAGTAGAACGTGGTCCGTTCCGGGTAGAGGAACCAGGGGAGGTACCCGGCGGCGATGCCGGTGAGGATGGCCGCAGCACGCCAGTCGCGCCGGCCGAGCCAGAAGAACAGCAGCACGAGCAGGGACAGCGCGGCGCTCCACCAGATGAGCGGATTGCCGAGCACGGTGACGGCCTGCGAGCACGCGTCGGCCCCGCAGCCGGTCGGCTTCTGGTAGTAGAACGACGTCGGCCGGCCCATGACCAGCCAGGACCACGCACTCGCCTCGTAGGGGTGGTCCGAGCTGAGCCCCTGGTGGAACGTGTAGGCGCTGCGGTGGTACTCGGCCAGGGACCGCAGGCTGTCCGGTACCCAGCCCCACTGCTCCGACGGGTTCCGCTCGGCCCACCTCCGGTCGTAGGCGTCCTCCGAGAGGAACCAGCCCGTCCACGTGCCGAGGTAGGTCAGCAGTGCCACGGAAATGATGCATGCGAAGGCGAGCAGGCCGTCCCGGACCGCGCCGCCGAGGAACCAGTGATGCACACCGGCGATGCGCCGGGCGCTCATGTCCCACGCAACGGTCATCAGGCCGAACGCGGCGATGAACGGGAGGGCGGACCACTTGGTGCCCAGAGCCAGCCCGAGGCAAACACCGGCGACGAGGCGCCACGGACGGAACCCGAGGAAGGGACCCCACGACAGCTCGGCACGGGTCGGCAGGCCGTCGCCGTTCCGCCCGGCGAGGGCGGCGAGGCGACGGGCCAGGCACCGCCGCCCGTCGTCGCGGTCCCGGAGGAGGGCCGCGAATGCGGCGAGGAGCCAGAAGCTCAAGAAGATGTCGAGCAGCGACGTGCGCGACTCCACCAGGTGGTGGCCGTCGACGGCCAGGAGGAGTCCCGCGGCCGCTCCGAGGAGTGCCGAACCGAACAGGCGCCGGGCGACGACGGCGAGCAGGAGGACGGACAGGGTCCCGATCGCCGCCGCGGAGAACCGCCAGCCGAAGGCGTTGTCGGAGCCGAACAGCAGCATGCCGAAGGCGATCATCCACTTGCCGACGGGCGGGTGCACCACGTAGTTGGGGGCGTCGAGCAGCACATCGGGGTTGCCGGCGTTGAAGGAGTCGTTCGCGTCGTCGGGCCATTCCCGTTCGAAGCCCGACTGCAGCATCGAGTAGGCGTCCTTGACGTAGTACGTCTCATCGAAGACGAGCGAACCGGGTTCGCCGAGCCGGACGAAGCGCAGCACGCCGCCGAGCAGGGCCAGGGCGAGGGGGAGAATCCAGCGGAGGGACCCTCCCGCGGAAGTGGCCCCGAGGAGGCGGGCGGTCAGCGCGTCGCGTGTGTAGGCATACCCGGGAGCAAGGACCCAGGACCCGCCGTTCTTCGGGCTGTCCCCCCGGGGACGGACGGCGGTGTAGCTCACCCTGCCATGCTACCGGCGGTGCCCGTTCAGGCTCCGCAGGACGCCGGGCACTTCCATGGGTCCCGCCTCCGATGGCGGCTAGGCTGGACCGGTGAACCAGCCATACGACGACGCCGCCCCCGACCTCAGCCACGAGGACCCGTCCGGGCGCCCGGACGAGCACCCCGACGAGCACCCGGACGAGCACCCGGACGAGCACCCGGACGAGCACCCGGACGAGCACCTCGACGAGGACCCGGACGAGGCTCCGGGCGTCCAGGCGGAGGCCCGCGCCCCCCTGACGGCGTACCGGGGCACAGTCGGGGATGGCAGCGGCCGCGGGCGCGTCGTCCTCGCAGCCACCCCGATCGGGAACATGGGCGACGCGACGGAACGGCTGATCGGCCTGCTCCAGTCCGCCGACGTCGTCGCGGCGGAGGACACGCGCCGCCTCCACCGTCTGGTGCAGGCACTCGGCGTGACGGTGGCGGGCCGGGTCATCAGCTACCACGAACACAACGAGGCGGAGCGGACGCCGGAACTCCTCGACCTGGTCCGCGACGGCGCCACCCTCCTGATGGTCACGGACGCCGGCATGCCCTCGGTCTCCGACCCGGGCTACCGCCTCGTGGAGGCAGCGGTCGCCGAGGGCCTCGACCTGACGGCGGTGCCGGGCGCCTCCGCCGTCCTCGCGGCGCTGGCACTGTCCGGCCTGCCCACGGACCGGTTCTGCTTCGAGGGTTTCCTCCCGCGGAAGCCGGGCGTGCGGGCCGGACGCCTGGCGGACCTGGCGGCCGAGCGCCGCACCATGGTCTTCTTCGAGGCACCGCATCGCCTCGAGCCGATGCTGCGCTCGCTGCAGCAGGCCTTCGGGTCCGACCGGCCGGCGGCGGTGGCGCGGGAGCTGACCAAGGTGCATGAGCAGGTCATCCGGGGATCACTCCTCGAGCTCCTCCAGTGGGCCCAGGCCACCGAGGTGCGAGGCGAGATCGCCGTCGTCGTCGCGGGTGCGCCGGAGGCAGCCGCGTCCCGCCCGGAGGACCACGTCGCGGACGTCAATGCGCTGATCGACGGCGGCATGAGGCTCAAGGACGCCGTCGCTGCCGTGTCCGCCGAGACCCGCGTCAGCAAGCGGGAACTGTACGCGGCGGTGATCGCGGCGCGCTGAGCCGCGCTGTGCACTCGACCAAAGAAAGCGCCACTTCGCGGTGCACCCTTTACTGGACACCCCTTCGCCGCCGGGTCTAGCGTGAGCGGGAATGTCCCCCTCGGGGAATGCCCCGGAAACTTCGCGAAGGAGCTCAGTATGGCTGTCACGGCCGACCAGGAGAAGGCAGTACTCGACAAGGTGCCCACGGGGCTCTTCATCAACGGGGAGTGGCGGGCATCGTCCTCGGGCGCGACGTTCAACGTCGAGGACCCGGCGACCGGACAGACCCTCCTCACGCTCGCGGATGCGACACCCGAGGACGGTATGGCCGCGCTCGACGCCGCCGCCGCGGCACAGGCCGACTGGGCCCGCACCGCTCCACGCGAGCGCGGCGAGATCCTGCGCAGGGCTTTCGACATGGTCACCGCGCGTGCCGACGAGTTCGCCCTCCTGATGACCCTCGAGATGGGCAAGCCGCTGGCCGAAGCCCGCGGCGAGGTAGCCTACGGCGCCGAGTTCCTGCGCTGGTTCTCCGAGGAGGCCGTGCGCACCTCCGGCCGGTACTCCATGTCGCCCGACGGCAAGTCCCGGCTGCTCGTGAACAAGAAGCCGGTGGGCCCGTGCCTGCTCATCACGCCCTGGAACTTCCCGCTGGCCATGGCCACCCGGAAGATCGCCCCCGCCGTCGCGGCGGGCTGCACTATGGTGCTCAAGCCGGCGAACCTCACGCCGCTGACGTCCTCCCTGTTCGCGACGGTCCTGCAGGAGGCCGGCCTTCCCGCCGGCGTGCTCAACATCGTCAACACCACCACCGCGGGTGCCGTCACCGGGCCGCTCATCGAGGACCCGCGCCTGCGGAAGCTCTCCTTCACGGGTTCCACGCCGGTGGGGCGCAACCTCCTCGCAGCGGCTTCGAAGAACGTGCTGCGGACCTCCATGGAACTCGGTGGCAACGCGCCGTTCCTGGTGTTCGAGGACGCCGACCTCGACGCGGCGGTCAATGGTGCCATGCTCGCGAAGCTCCGGAACATGGGCGAGGCCTGCACTGCCGCCAACCGATTCATCGTCCACGAGTCCATCGCGGACCGCTTCGCCGAGTCGCTCGCCGAGCGCATGAAGGGCATGACCACCGCCCGGGGCACGGAGGACGAGTCGAAGCTCGGCCCGCTGATCGACCAGAAGAGCCGCGACAAGGTGCACGAACTGGTCACCGCGGCCGTCGGTGCCGGCGCCGAGACCGTGACCGGCGGATCGCCCGTGACGGGCGACGGCTACTTCTACCAGGCCACCGTGCTCAAGAACGTGCCCCGCACCTCGCGCATCCTGCAGGAGGAGATCTTCGGCCCGGTCGCGCCGATCGTCACCTTCCGCACGGAGGACGAGGCGGTGGAGCTCGCCAACGACACGGAGTACGGGCTGGTGGCCTACGTCTTCACGCGCGACTTCAACCGCGGGCTCCGGATGGGCGAGCGCCTCGAGACGGGCATGATGGGCCTCAACGCGGGCGTCGTCTCCAACGCCGCCGCCCCCTTCGGAGGCGTGAAGCAGTCCGGCCTCGGACGCGAGGGCGGTGCCGAGGGGATCGAGGAGTACCTCTACACCCAGTACGTGGGCATCGCGGACCCCTACGCCTCCTAGGCGTCCACCGGGGTGTCCTCTGGGAGTCCCTCCTGGTGAACGCGGAGTGCCCGGCCGGGATGCCGGCTGCGTCCTGACCGGAGGAAACCCTGGCCCGGGGGGGGGGGGGGGGGGGGGGGGGGGGGGGGGGGGGGGGGGGGTGGGTGGGGGGGGGGAGAAGGGCTGGGGGGGGGGGGGGGGGGGGGGGGGGGGGGGGGGGGGGGGGGGGGGAACCCCCCCG